>JAWVEB010000008.1:0-131952 GCA_033856915.1 Blastocatellia bacterium
TTCAGCCGCTCTCGCTCTCTCTGACTCATCAACAAATGTCCTTCCATTTGCCCACCCTTTCGGGTAAAGCATCCTAGTGGACATTTCTATTCAGTTTTCCAGAGGTCAGTTTTATATAGTTACCACACCCGCCCAGGCCAAGTCTTGACAACTCAGTCACAGGCAGCTAGATTGCGCGCGCACTCACTATTCAATTCGAAGAGGCGACTTCAACGCCTTAAAAGGGAGACTGGTATGAGCATCAACTCTGCACGCCGTGCCGGCATTGCCTGCTTCGCTCTGGTTCTGTTGATGGCGCCGATTGCGTGCGTGGGTCCACAGGGACCTCAAGGCCCACCGGGCCCGTCGGGTTCCGGAGGTGGGCCGCCCTACATCTGGGTTTGCACACCCGCGCAATACGGCAATGGAGGCAGTACGACGGGCGGCAACATATACGTTTTTAATGGCAGTTCAGCGACTGCCAACGTGGCGGTGAACATCCTGGATAGGGATGGGAACAACCTCTCGGGGGTGACCGTTCCAGGTTCAGTTCCGGCCGCTACTTATCCGGGTGAAACGGGCGCGAGCACGTCGCCTCTCGCGGCGGCTCACACAAGGGACGTAAGTTTTCTGTTGCCGGTAACGAGCGGACCTGGACTCGACGGCATTACTCACGTATCGGCTTCCGTCCGGGTCACGTCCGACAAGCCAATCGTAGTTAGCTCAAATTTCCAGTTCAGCGGCTACCATCCGGTCCCGTGCAGCCAGTTGCCTAAGTAAGGCGGGGGAGCATTAACGGGCGCGCTCGCGACTACAATGATCCCCAGCGCGCCTTGTTACTGGCTGAGCTATGTTTCAATTCCCGAGCTTCAGCTTCCTGCCTGGCCAGTTGCAGATCGTGGTCAGTCATCAGCTTCACCAGATCATCGAAGGTGACCTTCGGCTCCCAGCCGAGCTTCTCACGGACTTTACTCGCGTCTCCCAATAACAAATCAACTTCAGCCGGACGGAAGTAACGCGGATCGATCTCGACGTACTTTTCCCAATCGAGATCCAAATAGCCAAACGTCTTTTCGAGAAATTCACGAACTGAATGCGTCTCGCCGGTCGCGACCACATAGTCATCCGGCTCTTCGGCGTTCATGATCATCCACATCGCTTCGACATAGTCGCGTGCGTAACCCCAGTCGCGTCGCGCGTCGAGGTTGCCCATGTAGAGTTTGTCCTGCAAACCTAATTTGATGCGGGTCGCCGCGCGGGTAATTTTTCGCGATACAAAAGTCTCCCCGCGCCGCTCGGACTCGTGATTGAAAAGAATTCCATTGCTGGCGAACAGCCCATACGATTCACGGTAGTTCACCGTAATGTAATAGGCGTAGGCCTTGGCACAGGCGTAGGGTGAGCGAGGATAAAATGGGGTCGTTTCGGTTTGGGGTGTCTCAAACACTTTCCCATAAAGTTCCGACGACGACGCCTGGTAAAACTTCGGGGTCATGCCGAGCTCGCGAATAGCTTCAAGAAAGCGAACGGCGCCGAGCCCCGTGACTTCACCCGTATACTCGGGAATGTCGAAACTCACGCGCACGTGCGATTGAGCGCCGAGGTTGTAAATTTCGTCAGGTTGTACCTGGCGCAGAATGGTGTTGAGCGAACTCGAGTCATTGAGATCACCGTACACCAGCCGCAGCCGCGTCCCCTTCTCATGCGGATCCTGATAGAGATGGTCGATACGATCCGTGTTGAAGGAGGACGAGCGACGAATGATTCCGTAAACGTCGTAACCTTTTTCGAGCAGCAGCTCGGCTAGAAAGGAGCCGTCCTGGCCGGTGATGCCTGAGATTAAAGCGGTCTTAGTCATTATGAGTCCTGATTGATTGATTGTCGGCCATGCCGAGATGCGTGTGGTGTCCGGTAAGCTTTAGCTTGGCGACCTTTGTGCAAACTGAAGTTTGTTGGACAATCAGTTTTTGATAACATAGCCAACCTCAGGCATTTGGGCAAGCCGCCAGCCGCCCTAACGGCTAGTTTGGATAGCCGGTGTTTCGGAGCGCCAACTTCAGTCGGCTTTTACGATCGATACGATCCCGATTGAAGCGGTTACTCTAATCACCGGCCAAGTTTTCAATATTGAGCGATACATTCCCTTATAAACGAGTAACCGTCACCGGCGGCGCCGGCTTTCTGGGACGTTTTGTGACCGAGAAGCTCGAGGTCCGCGGCGTCGAAGTCTTTGTCCCGCGCAGCCGCGACTACGATCTGATTGAAAAGGACGACATCATCCGGATGCTGGCTGACTCGCGACCGGATTTGGTGATCCATCTGGCGGCAGTCGTGGGAGGCATCGGCCATAATCAAAAGAATCCGGGAAAGTTTTTTTACGACAACCTGATGATGGGCGTGCAGTTGATCGAACAGTCGCGGCTGTACGGAGTAAAAAAGTTTCTGGCCACCGGCACGGTTTGCGCGTATCCAAAGTTCACGCCCGTTCCCTTCAAAGAGGACGATCTCTGGAATGGCTATCCTGAAGAGACGAACGCTCCTTACGGATTGGCCAAGAAGATGATGCTGGTCCAGTCTCAAGCGTATCGCGAACAGTATGGGTTCAACTCGATCTTCCTTTTGCCGGCGAATCTCTATGGTCCCGGTGACAACTTCGATCTGGAAACATCGCATGTGATCCCGGCTTTGATTCGAAAATGCGTCGAGGCGCGTCACAGTGGCGCCGAGTTCATAGAAGTGTGGGGCTCAGGCACCGCTTCGCGCGAGTTCCTTTACGGGGAAGATTGCGCGGAAGGAATCGTTAAGGCGGCCGCGCTTTATAACGAGGGCGATCCTGTTAATCTCGGGAACGGCCGCGAAGTAGTTATCAAAGATCTGGTGGAAACGATCGTGCGCTTAACCGAGTTCGAGGGCGAAATCACATGGCAATCAGACAAGCCGGATGGCCAGCCGCGGCGTCAGCTCGACACGAGTCGAGCGTTCGAAAAGTTTGGCTTCCGGGCGCAGACCTCGCTTGAACAGGGACTGCGGCAGACGATCGACTGGTACGAAATGACTTTTATGGCGCGAGGGGCTTGATGATTTCCGTGATGCCGCCAAGGATCAGCATTGTCACGCCATCGTTCAATCAGGGGCAGTTCCTGGAAGAGACGATTCTGTCGGTTCTCAATCAGAACTATCCCAATCTCGAATACATCATTATTGACGGCGGCAGCACCGACGAAACGGTCGAGGTCATTCGCCGCTACGAAGACCGGCTCGCGTATTGGATCAGCGAAAAAGATCGTGGCCAGGTCCATGCAATCAACAAAGGTCTCGAACGAACGACGGGCGACATTTTCGCTTTCATCAACAGCGACGACGTCTATGTGCCGGGGGCTTTTGCGGCCGTGGCGGAGCACTTCGAAGCCTACCCGCAAAGTGAATGGGTTTGCGGCGATACCATAATGTTCGGCGAGGGACACTCGACTGAGCTGATTCAATCAGTGGTGCCAAGATCGGCCGCCCACTGTTTGTCATGGGCGTATACGGCGGCGCAGCCCGGGCATTTTTGGAAGCGCGAATTGGTCGAAGGCGGTTTTGACGAAAGCTGGCCTTACGATTTCGATCACGATCTGTACGTGCGACTGTTACTGGCCGGCCACACTTGTGAACATATACCCCTGCCGTTCGCCGCCTATCGTCTTCACTCAGTCAGCAAGACCGTAGCTGAGGGTCATTATCAGATCGCTGAGTTTGACCGCAGCGCGGAAGAATACGAAAGCAGTCTGGTGGGCGGCGATCGGCGCTGGTGCCGTTCGACCCGATTCCTGCGCCGCTCGTATGCGGCGAGCCAGGCCGGCGATAAAAAAGGAGGCGCCCGTTGGTTAATGAGGGCGCTGGCGACTTATCCCGAGGGACTGTTGCAGAGAAACTTCTGGGGCTGTCTGCGAAAACTGGCGCGCAGTGCTCAGCCTAATCCGATTGAGAGCGATGGGCGAAGTCATTAAGAAACGATCCTTCCGAGTCGAGCGAGAATTCGGGCTAATCGTAGGAGGAGTGTTCACTCTTCTTAGCCTGTGGTGGCTTTACCGCGGAAAATTTCCCCGCGTTTCCCCCTTCACCTTGACCTTCGGCGCCGCGCTGGTCCTGCTCGCTCTCGTGTTGCCACGGGCCCTCGTTTGGCCCAACAAAGCATGGATGGCTTTAGCAGAAGTGCTGGCGTTTGTGACCACTCGAATCATCCTCGCGTTTGTCTTTTTCGGAATCGTTACGCCCATAGGTATAGTCAAACGCTGGTTTGGCTGGGATCCGCTGCAGCGTCGCGCGGTGGCTGCCGACTCTTACTGGAAGCCTTATGCCGAGCGCCAGAGAGACCCGCGCCACTATGAAAAGATGTTCTAAGGAGAGTCGATGTCAAAGGCACAGGTGGTCAGCGAACTCTGGCAGTTCATGAGGCAAAATAAGAAGTATTGGCTGGCGCCAATCGTGATCACTCTGGTCTTGTTTGGAGTGTTACTGGTGTTGGCCAAAGGTTCCGCGATTGCGCCATTCATTTACACCCTTTTCTAAGGTCGAGAGGTCGCCTGTTTGGAGTCCCGCCTTTGAGGCGGAACGCTCCGACACGCCAGCCGCCTGACGGCGGACCTCCAAAACTGATCCCTTTTTCGCACATACTAAGTGTCAACAATCCTCGGCATCTCTGCGTTCTATCATGACTCAGCCGCTTGTCTCGTCAGCGACGGCGAGATTATCGCAGCCGCGCAGGAAGAACGCTTCACGCGCATCAAGCACGACCACAATTTTCCCGTTCATGCGGCCCGGTATTGTCTTAAAGAAGCCGGGATCAAGGCTGAGCAACTCGACTTTGTAGCCTTCTATGATAAGCCGCTGCTGAAATTCGATCGCCTGCTGGAAACCTACCTGGATTACGCGCCCTCAGGATTTCGATCGTTTCTCAAGTCCATGCCGCTCTGGATGAAAGAGAAGCTATGGATGCCCGATCTGATCCGTACTGAGATGGCCAAAGCCAACGGCATCGAAGACGAGAGAGCGGCAAAGAAAGCTGGCAAGAAGTTTGAGTGGAAACTCCTGTTCGGCGATCACCACGAAAGCCATGCCGCCAGCGCTTTCTATCCATCGCCTTTTGAAGAAGCGGCCATTCTCACCATTGACGGAGTAGGCGAGTGGGCCACCAGTTCGATCGGTGTTGGTAAAGGAAACGAGATTACCCTGTTAAAGGAACTGCGTTTTCCCGACAGTCTGGGACTGCTCTACAGCGCGTTTACTTACTACACCGGTTTCAAAGTCAACAGCGGCGAATACAAAGTCATGGGCCTGGCGCCGTACGGCGAACCAAAGTACGTCGATCTGATTAAAGACAAGCTTGCTGAAGTCCGGGATGACGGCAGCATTCGCATGCATCACGAGTACTTCAGTTATTCGCAGGGGCTGCGGATGACGAACCGCGCGTTTGATCGGATCTTTGAAGGGCGACCCCGCCAGGCGGAGTCGCAGATCACGCAGCGCGAGATGGATCTCGCTCGCAGTATTCAGGTCATCACCGAAGAAGCGATGCTGAAGATGGCTGCCTATGCTCACAAAGAAACTGGGATGAAAAACTTGTGCATGGCCGGCGGTGTGGCTTTGAATTGCGTAGCCAATGGCCGGGTTTTACGCGAAGGCCCGTTCGATGACATCTGGATTCAACCGGCGGCGGGCGATGCAGGCGGGGCCCTCGGAATTGCGCTGGCGATTTGGCACCGGTACTTAGGCAAGCCGCGAGTGAGTGCTGAGAAAGCCGGCACCTGGCGGAGTAGCACAAGCGTCCCGCCGAGTGCGACGCCTTTGCCGAGTTATTTTGATGGGATGAAGGGCTCGTACCTCGGACCGCAAAGCTCGGTTGCCGAGATGGAAGATTTTCTTACCACAAATAATCTGCCTTACCAGAAGCACGCGCGCGAACAACTGCCGCAGGTGGTGGCGCAACTTTTGTCAGAGGGAAAGATCATTGGCCTGCATCAGGGCCGGATGGAGTTTGGCCCGCGTGCGCTGGGAGCGCGCAGCATCATCGGCGACCCGCGCTCAACAGAGATGCAGGCGTTGATGAACTTGAAGATCAAGTATCGCGAAAGCTTTCGGCCTTTTGCGCCCAGCGTCTTGCGCGAGTACGTGGCCGAATGGTTCGAACTCGACTACGACAGTCCTTACATGATGCTGGTTGCAGATGTAGCCTCGAATCGTCGCCGAGAAATGAGTGATGAAGAGAAAGCACTTTTCGGGATCAGCAAACTAAACATCAAACGCTCTGAGATTCCCGCGGTCACGCACGTGGATTATTCCGCGCGGATTCAAACGGTGAGACACGAGACGAATCCGCTCTACTGGGAAATTATCGAAGCCTTTCGCCAGAAGACGGGCTGCCCCGTCATCGTCAACACGAGTTTCAACGTGCGCGGCGAACCGATCGTCTGCACGCCGGAAGACAGCTATCGTTGTTTTATGCGGACGGAGATGGATTATCTGGTGCTGGAAACGTGCGTGCTCGATAAGAAGGAGCAGCCGGAATTTGTGGAGAAAAAGGATTGGCAGAAAGAGTTTAGGTTGGATTGATCGCGCGACCTGATGTGATAGAATTCGACTCAAAGGGTGATACACGAATCTAGCCGACCGAATAACGATTGACCCCGAGATTTGCCACGGCAAGCCAACCATTCGCGGCCTCCGATATCCAGTCGAGACGATCCTGGAATTGCTCAGTTCAGGAATGAGCAATGACGAGATACTCGCCGACTATGAAGATTTAGAGCGGGAAGACATTCTTGCCGCGCTGGATTTTGCCCGGCGACTGAGCCAGGTTAAGCGCATCGAGCCTGTATCGGCATGAAGTTCCTCATTGACGCTCACCTTCCACGACGGCTGTGCGTAAGGCGTTGCCGGCGCATTTGAGAGCCGCTTGCTCCGGTGAGTTAAGCGCGTGTAAGCTAAACACCTCCGAGGAGAAACGGCTGTGGCTGCGAATCTGGAAAACACAATTCAAGAAAAGGTAAAGACCCTGCCGCCAGAGAAGCAGCAGCGCGTGTTGTCTATGGTTGAGGAGTTGCTCTCAGAAACCGAGGTGACGCAAGGCCGCGTTGTTGCGCGACCGCTTTGGGAGATAGCCGAAGAAATCAGCTCGCAGGTTCCGCTTGAAGAGTGGGCTAAGTTGCCTGGTGATGGCGCAGAGCAGCATGACCATTATCTGTACGGGTCGCCGAAGAAAAATAACGACTGAGGATCGCAGTGCCCGAAGTCTTTGCCGACACCTTCTACTGGATCGCTCTCATCAATCCGGCCGACCAATGGCATCAAGCTGCGAAGGCCTTTAGTCAGGCCAACGCGCAGGCCTCTATAGTGACGACAGAGCCTGTATTGACCGAGGTTCTTAATTACTTTTCAGAGGCTGGCGTCATGATGCGTCAGGCCGCTGCAGCAATATGCAATCATGCAATGCAGCACGCGAATACGGTTGTTCTTCCGCACACGCGAGAAGTGTTCACCCGCGGCCTCGAATTGTATAAAGAGCGGCCAGACAAGGGCTATAGCCTGACGGACTGTATCTCGATGATTGAAATGCTCGACCGCAACATTGGCGACGTTCTCACCCATGATCACCACTTCACCCAAGAAGGGTTCCACTGCTTACTGCCCTGATCGAACATTCCCAATTTGATTTTTCGCGGCTCCTCAAGCTTAAATGTAGCGGTCACTCTTAATCCTTTTAACAGAAAGAGCATTAGAAAATGTCTGATCAAGTTAAGGTTCTGGTTACGGGTGCCGGTGGTTTTATCGGCCATCACTTAACAAAATACCTAATTAATCGCGGCTATTGGGTGCGCGGCGTGGACATCAAAGAGCCTGAATACGAGCCGACCTGCGCGCATGAATTTGAATTGCTCGATTTGACCAGGCGCGAGAACTGCCTCGAGGCCACGCGCGGAATCGATCAGGTTTATGGTTTGGCTGCGAACATGGGCGGCATCGGCTTTATCGAAACTCACAAAGCCGAGATCGTGCGCGATAGCTCGCTGATTAATCTGCACTCGATCGAAGCTGCTCGTGAGAACGGCGTGAAGCGCTACTTTTACACCTCTAGCGCCTGCATCTATCCCGGCTTCAAACAGAAGGACGCCGACGTCACTCCTTTGAAAGAAGAAGACGCCTACCCGGCCGACGCCGAAGACGGCTACGGTTGGGAGAAGCTTTACATGGAGCGTGTCTGCCGCCACTACACCGAGGATTTCGGATTGGACACGCGGGTGGTGCGTTTCCACAATATCTTTGGTCCTCTGGGGACGTACGATGGCGGCCGAGAGAAATCGCCCGCGGCGATTTGTCGCAAGATCGCCCTGGCCAACGATGGGGATGACATTGAAGTTTGGGGAGACGGCGAACAAACACGCTCGTATTGCTACATCGACGACTGTGTCGAAGGTATTTACCGGCTGATGCAGAGCGATCATCGCGAGCCAATCAACCTGGGACAGGACAGAATGATCTCGATCAATGAATTGGTTGACATCGTGGCGAAGATCGCCGGCAAACGGATCGGTAAGCGCTATGACATCACCAAGCCCCAGGGCGTGCGCGGCCGCAACAGCGACAACTCGCGTCTGCGGGAAGTCCTGAAATGGGAACCGCAAATCTCTCTCGAGGACGGCCTGGCAAAGACCTATCACTGGATCGCGGGAGAGCTGAAGAAGCAAACGGTGCCGGCTGTCATGTCGGCTGTTTGACGCTGCGGCGTTTTCGCCAACGATGGTTTGCGGGCTATTTCCGAACGCAGAGTACTCAAACACGATTACTCTGCGTTCTTTATATTTTCCGTGGTAGAACTCTGCTGGGATAGTGTCTCTACGATTTGCTAAATCGAATCGATCTGGGGGCATTAGCCCCCGTTGAAATGACACCAGCATCACGAGCAGTGAAACACTTTGACACGCCGACTCCCCTAAAGGGCCTTGAAATCAGCATCGTCGTCCCGGTGCGGAACGAAGAGGATTCTGTCCGAGTTTTACTTGAAGGCCTCCTCAGTCAAAGCCTGCCGCCAGCCGAGATCGTCCTGACTGATACCGGTTCAACCGACGCCACCAGAGAGATTATCGAGGAGTTCATTCGCCGAGGCGACCATGTGAAGCTGATTCGCGAGCGAGAGGGAATGCCGGGGCGCGGTCGTAATTTGGCGGTGGCCAACTCGCGCTGCGATTGGATTGCTTTCACGGACGCGGGCAATCGTCAGGATTCGGATTGGCTCGCTGCACTCGCCGAAAAGGTTGGCGACGGTTCGACGGTTGATGTGGTGTACGGAACTTACGAGCCGGTCGTGGACAGTTTTTTCAAAGAGTGTGCGGCGATCGCTTACGTGCCGCCGCCGTTTGAGAGCGATGGCGGACTTGTTCGTCCACGTTCGATCGTGTCGGCGTTGATGCGGCGCAAAGTCTGGGAGACAGTCGGCGGCTTTCCCGAAGACCTGCGCTCGGCGGAAGACTTACTCTTCATGCGCCGGGTTGAGCAAGCCAAGTTCAATATTGTGCGCACCGCGGATGCGGTTGTTTACTGGGACATCCAACCGAATATTTGGCGTACTTACAAGCGCTTCGTCGAGTACTCGCGCAACAACATTCGCGCCGGTCTGTTTGCGGAATGGCAAGGACAGATATTTATTTACTATGCATTGCTCGGGGCTTCGACGGTCAAGGCGCTTACCTTTGGTTTGCGTTCGCTCATCATTCCGCCAATCCTTTGGTTGCTGCTCCTGAGCGTGCGCGCGACGAAGGCCCTGTACCGCAATCGAAAATGCTATCCGGCAGGTTATGCGCGTAATTTTGCGCGGTTGTGTGTGTTGGTCCCGATCATCGCCGTGGTGGACTTCGCGGCCATTATTGGATCGATCAACTGGCTTATGAGCGACTACCTTCGTCCGCAGAAATCGAGAGGACAAGATGACTCTCGCGAATAGACGGGTCCTTTATATCTCGTATAACGGGATGCTTGATCCGCTTGGACAAAGCCAGGTGCTCCCTTACTTGCGCGAGCTGAGTAAGTGCGGTGTGCGATTCACCTTGCTGAGTTTTGAACGCGCTGCGGCCTTTGCCGGCGACGGCCCGAAAAATTGTGAGGCGTTAAGGCGCGATCTCGCCGCGGACGGCATTGAATGGAAATGGCTTCGTTATCACAGCCGGCCGTCCCTGCCCGCTACGGTTTACGATGTCCTCAACGGCATCCGCTGCGCCCGAGCGCTGGTTCGACAAAACAAGATTGAGCTGGTCCATGCGCGCAGTCACATCGCGGCCACGATCGCTTTGGCGCTAAAAAAGAGTTTTGACCTCAAAATGATTTTCGATATCAGAGGGTTGATGGCCGAGGAGTATGTAGACGCCGAGCACTGGCGCGAAGGAGGCCTGCCATACCGCTTGACCAAGGCGATGGAAAGACGAGCATTAGCGGCCTCAGATGGTATCGTCACACTGACTGAAAAGATTTGGCCGGCAATCAAAGATTGGAATGGACTGAGTAATCGCGATGTGAATCATGAAGTGATCCCATGCTGCGTGAACCTGGATTTGTTTCGTTGTGACGAGTCAGAGCGCGCTCGGGTGAGGACAGAGCTGGGTCTGCAAAATCGATTTGTGCTTGTCTATTCCGGATCAGTGGGCGGTTGGTATCTGGCTGATAAGATGGCCGACCTCTTTGCCGAACTAATCAAGATGAAATCTGACAGCTATTTTCTTTGGCTGACCGGAGGTCCCAGGGACTTTGTCGAACAACTGATGTCCGACCGCGGAATGAACGCGAGTCAATTTAGCGTTCTGACCGTGAAGCCTGCCGGCGTGCCGCGGTATTTGTGTGCCGCTGATGCGGGGATTGCGTTCTACAAACCGACATTTTCCAGGCTGGCTACCTCGCCCGTGAAACTTGCCGAATACCTGGCGTGCGGGCTGCCCGTGATCATAAACGCCGGTGTAGGGGATTCGGATGACTTTATCAGCGCGCAAAAACTTGGCGCCGTCGTTATAGATTTCAATGATCGTGAATATAGCCGAGCTCTGCTGGAGTTGGAGACCCTGAGATCTGAGGCAACGCGCGCTCGAGCCCGTCAGACGGCTGAGGATTTTTTTGATGTCCGGCGTAAAGGCGTGGAGGGTTATGCCCGTCTGTATGAGATAGTCCTCAACCGCCCGAACTAAAGCGGCGGTCCCTTTGTCCTGTGAGGAATTGCCAAACTATTTGACGTTGTGAGTAGTAATGAAAGTCCTGGCCTTAGCCTCTTATCCGGTCGACGCCGCAGCCACCCGGTTTCGACTCCAGCAGTTTGTCGGGCCTCTGGCTGCCCGCGACATCGCGTTGACGATCCATCCTTTTCTCGATTCAGAACTCTTCAAACATCTTTATCGAAGGAAATCATTCCCGCGTACTGCGCTGGGGCTGGTCAAGTCTGCCTTCTTGCGCTTTGGTGACGTCATCTCGGCGCAAAAGGCCGATGTGATTCTGATTCAGCGCGAAGCGATGATGTTTGGGCCACCCGTGATTGAGTGGCTGACCACGAGAATGATGAAGCGGCCAATGGTGCTTGATTTGGACGACGCAACCTACGTCTCATATACTAGCCCGACCTACGGCGGCCTGGGAAAAGCTTTGAAGTGGTTCAGTAAGACCGATGACTTAATCAAATGGGCCGTCGTCGTGACTTGCGGAAACAACTCGATCGCGCAGTACGTTTCCAGCAAGGGTGCGCGTGCCAGGCTGGTTCCCACGGTCGTCGACACAGACGTGTTTACCCCAGCTCCCCGATTAGCCACAGGCGGCCCGGTCGTGTTGGGATGGATTGGAACGCATTCGACTTATCCTTATCTGGAATCAATTTTTCCCGCGTTGCGCGCGCTGGCCGGAAAATATCCCTTTCGACTAAGGGTGGTGGGAGCGGGGAAGAGTGACGTTAGTATCCCCGGCGTGGAAGTTGAGAATTTGCCGTGGAGCCTGGCGCGCGAGGTTGAAGATTTTCAGTCGATTGATATCGGCCTCTATCCAATCGATGCCAGTTTGTATTCCGCCAAGTGGGCTTCGGGAAAGTCAGGGTTCAAGGCCATTCAGTACATGGCCGTGGGTGTTCCCTATGTGGCTACGCCCGTGGGCGCTTCCGCTGAGATCGGTGAACCCGGCCGAACGCACATGGTAGCGCGGACCGATGACGAATGGCAGAGCGCGCTGGCAGGGCTGATCACGAATGCGGAGCGAAGATCGGAAATGGGATCGGCCGGGCGGCGTCACGTAATCGAACATTACGGACTGGAGGACCAGGCCGATAAGCTGGCCGACGCTTTGCGCGAAGCGGCTGCGGGATCATAAATGGATGTGAAGCGAAGGCCCCGAACAAGTCGATTCAGGTTGCTGTTGCTGGCCTGTGTGGCGGTATTGCCGTCCTGTCTTAAGCGGCCCTGCTATCGGATATTTTTTGGTTATCAGGTGGGCCGACGCGTGCGCGTGGGACTAAGTATTATCGACGCGGTCAGTTGTGAGATCGGCGACGACTCAAGAATTGGTCATTTGAATATCTTCATTGGGGTAAATCGCTTGAGTCTCGGGGATCACGTGCGGATTGGCTTTTTGAACGTGGTTCGTGGCGGCGACGAAGTGACTCTTGGGCGTTACTCTGAACTCATTCGAATGAATGAAATAAATTCGATTCCAGATCCGGAGGTAGTAAATCCGGTCGATCCTAGATTTTCCCTGGGCGCCGGCAGCATCGTCACCGCGGGACATAAGATTGACTTTACTGATCGCGTTGAAATTGGCCGGCGAACAATAATCGGCGGCCGCAACTCTTCGCTGTGGACTCACAATCGACAACGTACTCTGCCGCTCTGGATCGGCGAGCTTACGTATATCGGATCTGAGATCCGCATGGCGCCGGGCGCTTCGCTTCCTTCACGATGCATAGTGGGAATTGGCTCAGTCATTACGAAAAGGATCGAAGGCGAGGGTTGGCTGATTGCCGGCGTTCCGGCGAAGCCAATCAGAGAGTTGCGCGCTGAAGATAGATTCCTAATCGAACGTAAAACGCGCCCGGATCTACCGGACGATATCTAGCGGCCTCACAGTCATCCGGCCCCTGTCGGCAGAATAAAATGAACGGTTTATTACTAATAGTTGCGCTGGTGATGTTCGCGGGGATTTTGATAATCACGCCGACGGACGGCGCTCCCGCCACCCTGGTGGCGCTGCCCTTGGCGGCGATCGCGGGAGGTTTAATCTATTGGGCGAAGATTGATCATAAGTTCCTGATTCGGCTGTTCATTGCGGGGCTTTTGGCGCGGATCGTTGTTGGCACAATGATCTTCGTATTTCAGCAACAGACTTTCTTTGGCGGCGATGCCTTCACTTACGATTTCTTTGGAAACGCCTTGATGAAAACCTGGGAGGGCGACAAGTACCTTCAAACGTATGTGGATGCGTTTTCGGGTGGCGGCGCGTCCAGCGGCTGGGGCATGCTGTATATGGTTGCGGTGATTTACAAACTAGTCGGCCGAAATCTCCTCGCCACGCAGTATGTGAACTCCGTTTTCGGCGCGGCGACGGCGCCGCTGGCTTATATGATCGCTTTGGAGATATTCCCCAACAAAAGAGTGGCCCGCGTCTGCGCCCTGTTGACGGCATTCTTTCCGTCGATGGTGCTCTGGACTTCCCAGGGTTTAAAGGACGGACCGATAATCTTTCTCCTTATCTTATCAATGCTCGCCACGCTCAAGCTGGGGACCAAGTTTAGTGCCAAGTACCTGGCTGCGTTGGCGCTGTCACTGGTCGGCCTGATCACGCTGCGTTTTTATGTTTTCTATATCATCCTCCTTTCGATAGCTGCCGCCTTTGTTATGGGACGGCGCCGTCTGACGGCGCAGTCCTTCGCGCGCCAGCTCATTGTGATGTGCGTGATCGGCGGTGCGCTTGCTATGTTCGGAGTCAGCCGGCTTGCGAGCCGGCAGTTTGAATCCTATGGGAACCTGCAACAGTTGCAGGCTATGCGTTCGGACGCCGCCCAATCTGCTCAATCAGGGTTTGGACAGGACACTGATGTTTCCACGCCCACCGGTTTTTTGGCCGCTATACCGCTGGGATTAGCTTACCTAATCTTGGCTCCGTTTCCCTGGCAACTCACCTCACTCCGGCAAATGATCACTTTGCCGGAAATGATCGTCTGGTGGGCTTCAATCCCGCTGCTGGCGCTCGGGTTATGGTTCACACTGAAGCATCGTTTGAGGGAAATCACCCCGATCCTTATCTTCACAAGTCTGCTGACCCTCTGTTATTCAATCTTGCAGGGGAACGTCGGTACGGCATATCGCCAACGAGCCCAGCTTTTGGTGTTTTATTTTGTCTTCATTGCGATTGGTTTCGTGCTTATTCAGGAAAAGAGAGAAGAGAGGGCGCGAAAGAGAAAGGAAGCATCGAAGGCGGCAAGTCATGCGGTGGTCAGGTTCGCGCGTGAGAATCAGGTGACGGCCCAGCCGGCAAAGAAGAATTCCCGCGAATTGGTGTGATCTTAATAATAAGCTGCGACCCCAACTGCTTTTGGACATGGGTGCGAGCGTCCGCTAATATTCAGACCGGCGCGGTCGAAAGTCATTCTGAGAAAGACAGTACAGAGAAGGTAACCGGTTCTGTTCTCCGAACTCCTCCGGGTTCTCCGTTCATAATCCGCTTAACAAAGTGTGTGGCATAGCAGGCATTGTTCGCAGTGACGGCGCTCCGGTAGACCGCGAGCTGGTCGCGCGCATGAATGAAGCGATTCGTCATCGGGGCCCCGATGAGGACGGCTTCTATTTCAGTGACGGCGTGGGTCTGGCAATGCGCCGACTTGCGATCATCGATCTGAAAAGCGGGCAGCAGCCGATTCACAATCACGACCGTACCGCTTGGATCGTTTTCAACGGCGAGATCTACAACTATCGCGAGCTGCGCGAGCAACTCGAAAAACTCGGGCATACTTTCTACACGGACAGCGATACCGAAGCTATCGTTCACGCCTACGACCAATACGGCACAGACTGTCCTAACTACCTGCGCGGCATGTTCGCGTTTGCGATTTGGGACGAACGGACGAAATCGCTTTTCCTGGCGCGCGATCGCGTCGGGAAGAAACCGCTGCTATACGCACAACTCGACGGTGAATTGGTTTTCGGCTCTGAGTTCACTGCTTTGCTCGAGCACCCGCGCATCAGCCGCGACGTCGATTTCGAAGCGATTCATTACTACCTCTCATTTATCTGCGTGCCCGCGCCGCTAACTGCCTATCGGGCTATTCGCAAGCTCGAGCCGGGTCATTGGCTGCTGTGGCATGCCGGTGAAATCAAAACCGAGCGTTACTGGCAGCTCGACTTTTCAAAGAAACTCGACATCGGTGAGGAAGAAGCCGGCGAGCGTGTGGTTGATTTGCTGCGGGAGGCCGTGCGCGTGCGTTTGATGTCGGAAGTCCCGCTCGGTGCGTTTCTTTCCGGCGGCATCGATTCAAGCGCCGTCGTGGCTTTGATGGCCCAGGAGTCGTCGGAAAAGATCAAGACTTTTTCGATTGGCTTTGACGAGCAGGATTTCAGCGAACTGCATCACGCGCGGCGCGTGGCCGAACACGTGGGCGCCGATCATCATGAGTTCATCGTCCGCCCGGACGCCATGGAGATTCTGCCTACCCTGGTCGAACATTATGGCGAGCCTTTCGCCGATTCATCGGCGATTCCCAGTTACTACGTTTCCAAAGAAACGCGAGCCTACGTGACGGTGGCGCTCAACGGCGATGGCGGCGACGAATGCTTTGCCGGTTACCAACGCTATGCCGCGATGAGCCTGGCGCAGAAGTATGCCAATCTGCCGGGTGCTTTGCGCGACGGAGTAATTGCCAATGTCGTTCGGGCGCTGCCGGGATTTGACGCGCGGCAGAATCCGTTGCGGAAGGCCAAGCGGTTTGTAGCGGCCGCGTCTTTGCCGCCAGTTGAACGTTATCTGCGTTGGGTCAGCGCCTTCGATGACGCAGCAAAACAGGACCTGTATTCCGAAGGTTTCCGTCACGACACCGCGAAGTTCCGTGCTGCTTCGATCCTGGAACCGTGGTTCGCCAAGGCGAATGGCGCGGGCATCGTGGATGCTTCGCTGCTAACCGATACCATGACTTATCTCCCCAATGATTTGCTGGTGAAGATGGACATTGCGAGCATGACCGTGTCGCTGGAAGCGCGGTCGCCTTTTCTCGATCATCACCTGATGGAATTTGCCGCCAGCTTGCCGGAAAAGCTAAAGCTGCGGCGCCTGACGACAAAGTATCTGCTCAAGCGTGAGCTGAAGAAACTTGTGCCCGCAGAGAATCTGAACCGCAGTAAGATGGGGTTTGGAGTGCCCATCGGTCACTGGTTCCGCGGGGCGATGCAGCCGTTTCTGCGCGAGACTCTTCTGTCTGATAAAGCGCTGGCGCGTGGTCTGTTCAGGCCGGAGGTGGTACGCGGCATCATCGATCAGCACGTCGAGCGCAAGGCCGACCACTCGCATCGTTTGTGGTCGCTGCTGATGCTCGAATTATGGTACCAGAGGTTTATTGATTAGCTCTCCGATGTCTCAAGCAACCGAACAAAGTCAACGAAAGCTCGTCGCCGAAGATTATGAGTGGAGACCTCAAGTTTGCCCGATCTGCGAGATCGCGCCGACGCGACGGTTGGGCAAACGTGGCGGCCTCTCGCATCGTGCCGGCTTGGGAGTGGAATGTGAGATTTGGCGCTGCGGTCGATGCGGTCTGGTATTTCCAAATCCAATGCCCGTTCCTACGGGCGGCCTGGCGCAACACTACGAGGTCGACGCGGACGACTATTTTCAACATCACGATCGGGACGCAAAAAGCGCAAGTGGACACATGTTTTTGACTCAAGCTGCTGAGCTTTGCGGCAGGAAAGGTCGAATACTGGACATTGGAGCCGGCCGAGGCGAGTTGTTGCGCGCTGCGGTCGAGGACGGTTGGGAAGCTGTTGGGATTGAACCGTCGGCCGAGTTTGCCAGGTACGCGACTGAATATTCGGGCGCGAAAGTAATTGCGAAGAGGATCGAGGATTCTACTTTCGAAAGCGCGTCATTTGATGTGGTTGTGTTGGGTGCGGTCCTCGAGCATCTCTACAATCCAGACGAAATTATTCGCGAGATAGCCCGCATCCTTCGGCCAGGTGGCGTTCTGTTCGTGGACGTTCCCAACGAAGCCGGGCTCTATTTTCGTCTCGGCAACCTTTACGAGCGCATCCGCGGTCGGGATTGGGTGGTAAACCTGGCGCCAACCTTTCCGCCGTTTCATGTTTTTGGTTTCACGCCTCACTCGTTGCGCAGGCTGCTTGGGAAACACGGTCTGGTGCCGACGCGTTGGCGCATATACGGTGGACAGGCTCTCGTGCCTTCGGGCAATAATTTGATCGGCAGAATCGAGCAAGTGGCGGCCCAGGCCGTCACAGCCCTGAGCCGATTCGGTAGTTTGGGCACATACATTGAAACCTGGGCAACCAAAACTGGTTAAGATAAGACAGAATAAGTAAAGGAGGGTATCAATTTGAAAGGTGTCGTTCTTGCCGGTGGGTTGGGCTCGCGGTTGAGGCCTTTGACCGCCGTGACGAATAAGCATCTGCTGCCCGTCTATGATCAGCCAATGATCTATTACCCGATTCAGACGCTGGTGAATGCGGGCATCACCGACATCATGATCGTTACGGGCGGGAACTCCGCGGGCGATTTCTTGAAACTGCTCGGCAACGGCAAAGCATTTGGACTAAAACATCTGAACTACACCTATCAGGAAGGCGAGGGGGGCATCGCGGCGGCGTTGTCCCTGGTCGAGCATTTCGCCGGAAGCGAATCGATCTGTGTCGTGCTCGGCGACAACATAATTCAGGGAAACATTCGCGCGGCTGCCGATGCGTATCGCGAACAGGATCATGGCGCAAAGATTCTTCTCCGGAAGGTGCCGGACCCCCAGCGCTTCGGTGTTCCCGAGCTCGACGGCAAACGGGTGCTGCGGATCGAAGAAAAGCCCCAGGATCCGAAGTCTGATTACGCAGTGATCGGTATCTATATGTACGACGCGCGCGTGTTTCAAATCATTAGCACTCTCAAACCATCGGGCCGCGGCGAACTGGAGATCACCGACGTTAACAATGCGTATATCGATCGCGGCGAGATGACCTGGGATGAACTCGAGGGCTGGTGGAGCGATGCCGGCACGTTCGAGAGTTTGCTTCACGCTTCAAATCTGGTCGCCGAAACCGGCGCAAACAATCAGGAGCCAAAACATGCTGCAGAAGCCGGCGCCAACCGCTGAGTCCTTTCAGTTAGGCGAAATCAACGATGTGGTGGTGCGCGACCTCCGCAAGTTCAATGATCGGCGCGGGTGGTTGGTCGAGCTATTTCGGCACGACGAACTGGCCAATGAGTTCTTTCCCACCATGGCGTACATCTCGTCTACAAACCCGGGCGTAGCCCGCGGGCCGCACGAGCATGTAGATCAAGCCGACCTCTTTTGTTTCCTGGGGCCGTCGAACTTCAAATTGCGGATGTGGGACAATCGCCCCGAATCTGAAACTTTCAGAAACATGATGACGATGATCGTCGGCGCCGACGATCCGAAGGCCGTGGTTGTCCCGAAGGGCGTCGTGCATGCCTATCAAAATGTTGGTGAGACCGACGGCATCGTGATCAATTGCCCGAACCGGCTATACATGGGCGAAGGACGCCGCGAGCAAATCGACGAGATTCGCCACGAAGACGATCCCGATACGATCTTCCGCATGGACGACTGAGCGATTGCCGATTTCCAATTGCCGACTTCCAATTTCGGATCGACAGGACGGGATTTGTGAAGTTAGAACAGCGCCTACCGCTTTTGCAATCGGCAATTGGAAATGGGCAATCGGCAATGAAAGTCCTCCGCATCATCGCCCGGCTAAACGTTGGTGGCCCGGCCCGCCACGTGGTCTGGCTTACGGAAGGGCTAAAAGCTGACGGCTATGAAACCTTACTGGTGGCAGGCGTGGTGCCGCCGGGCGAGGACGATATGAGTTATGTGGCCGCCGCGTGCGGAGTGCAGCCGCTCACCTTGCCCGAGATGAGTCGCGAAATCTCGGTTAAGGATGCGCTGACGATCTGGAAGCTGTTCCGTCTGATGCAGCGAGAGCGGCCCGACATCGTGCACACCCACACCGCCAAGGCCGGCACCGTCGGACGTCTGGCCGGCATGATGTACAGCCGGCTCCCTCTCGCGGCCGGAAAAACTCGCCGCTGTTACTTTGTGCACACCTATCACGGACATGTCTTTCACAGTTATTACGGAAAGTTTAAGACGAGTCTGTTTCTCGCTATCGAAAAGTTCTTGGCTCGCTTTGCCACCGATCGCATCGTCGTTATTAGCGAACAACAACAGTCGGAGATAAACGAAGTGTTTCAGGTTGGCCGGCGCGAGCAATTCGCGGTGATCCCGCTCGGCCTCGACCTGAATACCTATGCTGCGTGGCGGGATCGACGGCCACGCTTGCGCGCGGAGTTGAAAGTCAATGACGACGAAATCCTGATTGGCATCGTGGGCAGGGTGACTGAAATTAAGAACCACTGTCTGTTCCTCGAGGCAGCGGCGTTGTTAAAGAAGAGGGTGGGACCGAAAGCCCGCTTTGTAGTTATTGGAGACGGCAATCTTCGCCGCGACCTCGAACAGCAGGCGCAAACGCTCGGGCTGGAAAATGATGTTTCGTTTCTGGGGACGCGCAATGACCCGGAAAATTTTTATCCGGCGCTCGACATCGTGGCGTTGACCAGTTTGAATGAAGGCACGCCGCTGACTTTGATAGAAGCAATGGCGAATGCCCGTCCAGTAGTCGCGACCGCGGTGGGCGGCGTAGTCGATCTACTTGGTGCGCCGGTCGGGCTGGCGGCGCAACCGCAAGAGACCCCGGGTTACCAGCTTTGCGCGCGTGGTGTTTCGGTTGCCAGCGGTGATGCTCAGGGTTTTGCCCGCGCTTTGGCGCGGTTGATTGATGACCCGGCTCTCCGCGATGATCTGGGTCGAATTGGTCTTGAGTTCGTCACCCAGAACTATGGCAAAGAGCGTTTGATGCGAGATATGGCCGAGTTATATCGAGATCTGCTTAAGGTTGAAACGGCTGGGCGGCCGGCTGAGCCGGCAAAGGAAAGCCTGTGATCGCGACTGTGATTAGCGGCTCCGCCGCTTGATGTGCGGAAGGTCTCTGACCTTCCGTTAACATCAAGAATGGGCTGGGCTCCGCTCGGCCCATGCCATTTCAACCCCGATCTTCCCTGAGATTCATGGGACGGCCCAAACACAATCGAAACTTTTCACAGGCCATAGACCTTCCGCGCATCAGGGGGCCGATCTGCGACGACTTCGGTGTCCCGGGCTCTGTGTGTGTTAAACTCAGCAATCGAAATTTACAATACTTTTTGAGAGGGATTTTCATTTGCGAGTTCTGATTACCGGCGGGGCAGGTTTTATCGGCTCTCATCTTTCCGACGCGTGCCTGCAACGCGGCGACGAAGTATTTATCATCGACGATCTTTCCACTGGCAGCATTGAAAACATCCGCCACTTGAAAGAGCACCCCCAGTTTCATTACACGATTGAAAGCGTCCACAACCAGCCGGTGACGGCGGAGTTAGTCGATCAATGCGACGTCATCTTTCATCTGGCGGCGGCCGTCGGGGTGAAGCTGATCGTGGAAAGCCCGGTGCGCACGATCGAGACAAACGTGCGCGGCACGGAGACAATTCTCGCGCTGGCCAACAAGAAGAAGAAGAAGGTGCTGATCGTCTCGACTTCAGAGGTCTACGGTTTAAGCGCCGAAGTTCCGTTTCGCGAAGACGGCAACCTGGTAATGGGTGCGACGACTAAGGGGCGCTGGAGTTACGCTTGCTCAAAAGCCATCGATGAGTTTCTCGCGCTCGCCTACTGGCGCGAGAAAAAATTGCCCACCGTGGTGGTGCGACTTTTCAACACAGTCGGTCCGCGCCAGACGGGACAATACGGCATGGTGATCCCGACGTTCGTAAAGCAGGCGCTGGCCGGCCGGCCCATCACCGTGTACGGCAGTGGTGAGCAAACGCGTTGCTTCTGTTACGTCGGCGATGTCGTAGGCGCGCTGATGAAATTAATGGACGATGAAAGCGCCGTCGGCGAAGTTTTCAACGTCGGATCGAATCAGGAGATCACCATCTCTGGTCTCGCCGAAAAGGTAAAAGATCTGACGGACTCTGATTCCGAAATTGTTTTGGTTCCTTACGACGAAGCTTACGAGGAAGGCTTTGAAGACATGCCGCGGCGCGTTCCCGATATCTCAAAAGTAGGCGCGCAGATTGGCTTTAAGCCGCAGCTTGATCTCGACGGTATTCTCAAAACCGTGATCGAATTCCAGAGTGGCCGGCAGGCTCCTTTAAAAACCACGACGGCTGCTTGACTCAAACTGAATGGAGGGCGGGCATCCTTGCCCGCACTGGGACGGGCAAGCTGAAGCTTGAACTCTAAAGGTCCCGTCACTCGAACTCCGTCTCGCTTGCCTTTGCAGCTCTAATCGAATAGCTTTTATTTCGTCGTCTTAAATCCTTAGACATGATTGCTTTCAGCGCCCCTAACCTGATTCCGCCTGCCGTGGCGTTTGTGCTGGCGCTGGCCTTGACGCCGGTCGTGCGCGCGCTGGCGCGGCGTTGGGGTTTTGTCGCTAAACCGAAAATCGATCGCTGGCACAAGAACCCCACAGCCATGATGGGTGGAGTCGGAATCTGGCTCGCCGTGGTGGGCACTTATTTGGCGCTCGTCCCGCACACCCAGCAAGGTTGGGTGGTAGTAGGCGCGGCCTCGTTTCTTTTCCTGGTCGGATTGATTGATGACTGGCTCCCGGTTAAGCCATACCAAAAACTGATCGGCCAGGTGATCGGCGCAGCTATCGTAGTCAATTACGGTCTGGTACTGCCGTGGACCCGTTCGCTGCCGATCAATATGCTGATCACGATCTTCTGGTTGATCGGCATCACTAACGCCATCAACCTGCTCGACAATATGGACGGCCTGGCCACCGGCATCGCGGCCATCGCGTCGTGCTTTCTCACGTACAACTTTTTAAGCGGCAATCAGATCACCGAGGCAGTGATGATGTCAGTGTTCGCGGCGGCGTTGCTGGGTTTCCTGGTTTACAACTCGAATCCGGCGACCATCTTTATGGGTGACAGCGGATCGATGTTCATCGGTTTCTTTCTGGCGGGGGCGGCGTTGGTCAATGTCTCAGGAGGACGATCGCGAAGCTTCGTGCCCGTTCTCGCGGTGCCTATCCTGGTTTTGTTCATTCCAATTTTCGACACCACGTTTGTGACGATCTTGCGGAAGCTCGCCGGGCGCGCGGCGTCGCAGGGCGGTCGCGATCATACCTCGCATCGTCTGGTGGCCCTCGGCATGTCGGAACGCCGCGCGGTCTGGATGCTTTATGGACTGGCCGGGCTTTCGGGATTTCTGGCAATCATGGTCCGTCAGGTGAAACCGGATGTGAGCCTTGCCCTGCTGGCCGCGTTCATTCTGGTACTGACACTGCTCGGCGTTTATCTCGCCGGAGTTAAGGGGTACGACGAAGAAGACGATCTGCGCGCGGCGCGTGATAAGCCACCGTTCGCTTTTCTGGTGGACTTTTCCTACAAGCGCCGGATCTTCGAAGTACTGCTCGACGTGGTTCTAATCGTGCTCGCCTACTGGTCGGCATACGCGGTTAAGTTCGAGCCTTTTTCGGACAGCCCGGCTTGGAAACTTTTTCTACGAACTTTGCCGGTGCTCGTCGTCGTGCGGTTGGGAGCGTTTTTGTTGTTTGGTGTCTATCGCGGTATCTGGCGGTACACGAGCATTGACGATCTGATGGCGTTTGCGAAAGCCGTGGCAGCCGGCTCGCTCGTAAGTCTGGTGATCGTGTTGTTCAAGTTTCGCTTCCAGGGTTTCTCGCGAGCTATTTTCGTGATTGACGCGCTGGTAATGCTGATGCTACTAGCGGGAAGCCGCGTCGCTTTTCGATTCTTCCGTCAGGTCCTGCCGGCGGGCAAAGGTGATCATGGACAGCGCGTTTTGATCTATGGCGCCGGCGACGCGGGCGAGTTGCTGTTGCGGGAACTGCTCAACAATCGCGAGCTAAGCTATGCTCCGGTTGGGTTCATTGACGACGATCCGAAGAAGCTGGGGAAGGTAATCCACGGCTTTCGTGTTTTCGGGGGAAACGGAATGCTGGGCAAGATCATCGTCGATCATCAGATCGAGCAGTTGCTAATCTCGACGCCTCGGATTTCAGAAGCTCGACTCGCGGAGATTGCCCGCGAATGTGAAGCTCGCAATATTGAACTGAAACGCCTATCAATCAGATTAGAGAGTATTTCCGAGGGCCCGCTAATGGGGATGACAAGCTCGGAGACCGAGGTCGACCGATAGGCTAATGACGACTTCGAAATCTCCATCTGTGGTTACGATCCGTTTGGGGTCAGGTATGCGCTGGTTGCTCTTACTGCCGGCGATGCTGGCGATCCTGGGCGCGTGGTTTACGGTACGTTGGTACGTCGGCAACACCATAGCCGAATATGCGCCCGACGTTACTGAGGGCGGGCTCGACATGGCGCGGATGGCGGTGCGATGGGCCCCCGGAGATCCGCTCGTCCACTGGAGGCTCGGCTCGCTCGAGGAAAAAGTTTTCAGTGCGGAGAATATGGCTGCCGCGGTCAGCGAATACGAGACGGCAGTCAGACTCTCTCCCAACGATTATCGTTACTGGATGGAATTCGGGCGCGCGCTGGAAGCCAGTGGTGACAGAGAAAGCAGTGAGAAGGCGCTGCGACGCGCGGTTGAATTGGCACCCGCTTACTCTCACCCACGTTGGCATTTTGGTAATGTGCTCCTGCGCGAGGGGAAGTTTACTGAAGCGTTCGATCAACTGGGCCACGCGGCCGAAGCGGACAAGGAAATGCGCCGGCCGGTATTTGACCTCGCCATGCAGTTCTTTGACACAGACGTAAACGAAATCGTCAAAGAAGCGTGCACCTTGCCCGCCACCCGCCTACAGTTTGTCATCTACCTCGTGACTATTGAGAAATTCGATGAGGCGAGGCGAATATTGAGCACCATTAGTTCCGCAGAGCGCAGGGCGCACACCGAGCTCAATAGCGAGTTGCAGGAATCGCTGATTAGGGCGAAGCAATTTCGCGCGGTGCTCGGCATGATGCGCGAGGACCAGCCGAACACGGACCTGCCGGTGCCGGGGCAGCTTTGGAATGGAGGATTCGAAAACGATCCTGCGCTCGCGGGCACGAACATTTTTAACTGGACGATCGAATCCCGCGGGGCGGTGCAGACTGCGGTTGATTCCCATGGCCACAGTGGCCAAAAAAGTCTACGCATTGTATTCAGAGCGCCCAGGAGCCTCGACAAAATCCCGGTATCGCAGACAGTCGTAGTTGAGCCGGGCACTCAATATCGCCTGGAATGTTATGTGCGGACCGACGATCTGATCAGTTCCAGCACGCCCGTTCTGGTGGTTCTCGATGCAGTTGACAGCGCCACGCTGGCAGCATCAAGTTCGATCCCTACGGGAACGAACGGCTGGCAGCGCGTCAGTTTCGATTTCACAACGAAGCCCAAGCACGATGGCATAATCGTCGGCTTCAGTCGGCCCCCGTGTACCGGGGACGCGCAGATTTGTCCGATCCTGGGAACTGTTTGGTATGACGACTTCAATATCCAACGCGTCGGAAGTCCCGGCTCTCCGGGAGGAAACGGAGCTGGCGCCAAGCGCTAGGCCGGCGACGACCGAACACAGCCTGACACGGCACACGCTAGCCGGTCGCCTCGCTTTTCTGACGATTTGCGTGGCGATCGTGTTGACGGCGCTGGCGTATGGCACGGTGCATTACTGGGCGCTGGCGGTTTTCGCCTTGAGCGCCGCGGGCATCGTCTGTCTTTGGTGCGTTGATCGCGTGATGCTTCGTTCGGTCCAGTTAAGTCGCAACGCCTTGCAGTGGCCGCTGCTGGGATTGATCGCACTCGGCCTGATTCAATTGTTGCCGCTGCGCGCGGCGGAAAATGCTGGGCTGGCACTATCGCCGGTACGCGCATTGTCTCTGGATCCTTATTCGACGCGGCTGTTCCTGGTGCAGGTGATCTCCCTGGCTGTCTACTTTTTCGCCACGCTAGTTTTCACAGACACACCACGCCGGCTGCGGACGATCGTCCGAACGATCATAATATTCGGATTTCTCCTCGCGATGTTTGGTCTTACCCAGGCTTTTACCAGTGACGGCACCAGAGTTTACTGGTTTCGCCAGTTGACCCAGAGTCAGGCTTTTGGCCCATTCATCAATCGCCATCACTTTGCCGGCTACATGGAACTGACAATCGCACTGCCGCTCGGCCTGCTCTTCTCAGGATCTATCGAGAGCTACAAGCGCCCGATTTACGCATTCGTCGCCATGATGATGGGGGTGGCGCTGATCATGACAAATTCGCGAGGCGGAATGATCAGTCTGGCAGCCGAGATCTTGTTTCTGGTGGTCGTCGCCGGTCCCGGTTTGCGGCGCGGGGAACGCCGGCCGCGGGCCCAACGCATCCGTTCGGCGTTACTGCGCGCCGGTTTGGCTTTTGGACTGATCGTGGTTCTGATCGGAGGCGCGATCGCAGTTGGCGGCTCGGACTCCTTCACTCGTTTGCTGGGCACGGCTAACTCCGCCGATCCAACCACCGGTCGTTCGCATTTTTGGAGCGTGACCCTCGACGTAATCAAAGCCTATCCGATTGTTGGATCCGGTCTCGGCTCATTCAGTGTGATCTACACGCGCTACGACTCGCGCGACGGTATGTATCGTTTAGAGCAGGCACATAACGACTATTTGCAGACGCTGGCTGACGGCGGCATCATCGGCGGCATCCTCGGACTCGCGTTTCTGATAATTCTTTTTGGTCGCGGGTTCGCGCGCCGCGAAACTGAGGATAAGTTCAGACGTGGTGTGGCGACGGGGGCTCTGGCTGGTTGCTTTGCCGTGCTAGTCCACAGCTTTTTCGACTTCACTCTGCACACGACCTCGAACGCATTACTGTTTTTGATTCTGGCGGCATTGGCCACCCAGGACAGCCGCGTGGTCCAAGGCTCGGCAGGGCGAGGCACGCGCCGCCGGCGCCGGTCGCGCGATCCTCAATTGGAGCCGGAGCAGGCCAAAGTCCCGGCGCTCGAAGCGGTAAATACAGTCTGAAAGCAGCGCTGGGTTGGTTTGTATCTTTTCAGTCGGAGGATGTAGTCTGTGGACTGCTCTTTCCCGATCTGTTGACTTAAGTCCATGCCCCTAGCTCATCGAAGGAGATCCTTTTCCAGTGTCTTCGGCAGCAGCCGCCAAGGTCTCGCCCGGCCAGGAAGAATCAAGCAAGCCGTCAACCCTGGCCGAACTGTGCCTGCGGGCGATTGCGCGTCATGACAAGCCCGATGCAGTGAATGAGAAGCGCGACGGCCAGTGGGTGCGCATCTCGGCCTCGGAATTTGGGCGGCGGGTGCGCCACGTCGCGCTCGGCCTGGCCGACCTGGGTATCGAAGCCAAAGATCGCGTCGCGCTAATCTCTGAGAATCGACCCGAATGGTCTATCGCGGATCTTGCCATCCTCAGCCTCGGCGCTGTTACCGTTCCCATTTACACAACCCAATCGATCGATCAGATTCAATTTATTCTGGAAGACTCAGGGACGCGGGCCCTTTTGGTTTCGGGCGGCCGGGTGCTCAAGCATGCGCGCAAGGGATTTGCCGGACTGCAGCAGATCGAGCACGTAGTCGTATTCGATCCTCAAGCCGCCGGCGCAGTTGATCGGGCCACCACCCTCGAAAGTGTTGAAGTGCGGGGCGCCGCGATCGAGCGCGAGGACGCCGCGGCTTTTGATAGGTTGCTCGCTCGAGGCCGCGGTGACGAGCTGGCGACGATCATCTATACCTCGGGCACGACCGGCGAGCCCAAGGGCGTCATGCTCACCCACGACAACTTCATTTCCAACGTGCTTTCGATCACCCGTGGGCTGCCGATCGAACCGACGGATGTTTCACTTTCAGTGTTGCCGCTGTCGCACATTTTCGAGCGCACGGTGTTTTATGTCTTCTGCTATATGGGCGTCTCAGTTAATTACGCAGCGTCGATCGAACAGGTGGGCGAATATCTGCGCGAGGTGCGCCCGACGATCATGACGGCGGTGCCGCGACTATTCGAAAAGGTCTATCATCGGATTCTTAAGAAGGGCCTGTCGGCCGGTGGTTTGCAAAGCAAAATCTTCGCGCGCTCTTTAGTGATCGGGCAGGCGTACGCTGAATTGAAAGACAAGGGACAGCGCGTGCCGCTTTCCCTTCAGTTGCGTCACGCGATCGCCGATCGCCTGGTGTTTACCAAATGGCGCGACGCCATCGGGGGGCGCTTGCGTTACTTTGTTTCGGGCGGCGCGCCGCTTTCGCCGACGCTTTCGTATTCGTTTCTGGGCGCGGGCATAAATATTTTGCAGGGCTATGGCATGACCGAGACCTGCGTTGTTTCGGCCAATCGTCCCGACGATAATCGAGTGGGCTCGATTGGCAAACCCTTCGACGGAATCGAAGTTGTGATCGCCGAAGACGGCGAGATGCTGATCCGCGGGCCCAACGTGATGCGCGGTTACTATGGCCATCCTGACTCAACGCTGGCCGCGATGAATGACGGTTGGTTCGCCACGGGTGACGTCGGCCACATAGATGAAGCGGGCCACCTGTTTCTGACCGATCGCAAAAAAGATCTTTTCAAGCTCTCGAACGGCAAGTACATCGCGCCGCAACAGCTCGAGAGTCTTTTGAAGCAGAGCGAGTTCATTAGCCAGGTCGTCGTCGTCGGCGCCAGCCGCAAATATCCGGTGGCCCTGATTGTGCCCGATTGGGAAGCGCTGAAAAGCTCTCTACGATCTGCCGGTGAATCAGCCGCCGGTAGTCACGCCGAGTTAAGCGCGCAACCCAGCGCGATTAAGATGGTCCAGAAAGACGTGACCACGATCGCTGCGCACCTGGCCGATCATGAACGCGTCCGCCGCGTGGCTTTGTTACCGGAAGAATTTTCCATCGATAGCGGCGAACTCACGCCCACCTTGAAAGTAAAGCGCAACGTGATCGATGCGAGATACGGCGATGTGATCGACGAGCTGTACGGCTCGGCTTAGCCTGCGAACACTCTGCAAAGAACCTCATTGACAATTGTTATGCTTCAGAGTAGAACACTCGCAAAGTGACGCGATCGATATGGTGACGAGCCCTCAAAAAATCTAATGACCATAATCCGCTGACGTGATCGCTCCTCTCCTTATCGCCTAATTTGTTGCGAGGTATCCTGGTTTGGTTTCACAACAACTCTCTCATTACCGAATTATTGAAAAGCTCGGCGCCGGCGGTATGGGAGAAGTGTTCCTCGCGCATGACCTCACCCTCGATCGCCGAGTGGCTATCAAGATACTGCCTGCCAAATCGATCGAAAATGAACAGGCTAAGAAGAGGTTGCTCCGAGAAGCAAAAGCTGCTGCTACTCTCGACCACCCAAACATCTGTACTATTCACGAAGTCAACGAAGAGGCTGATTCACCATTCATCGTCATGCAGTACATTGACGGCGTGACTCTCGCAAACAAGGTCAGGAACAATCCGCTCGCTCCGGCGGAGGTAGTCAATATTGGAATTCAAGCGGCGGAAGCCCTCGCTGAAGCGCACTCTCGCGGCGTCGTTCACCGGGACATCAAGCCCCAGAACATGATGATTACTGCTCGCGGGCAGCTCAAAATTCTCGATTTCGGTTTGGCCCGGCAGATTTTAAGTCAGCCGGATGTGGACTCACAGGCGCAGACGGAAACTCGACTTACTGAGGAAGGGCAAATCGTCGGCACGGTTGGTTATATGTCTCCCGAGCAGTTGCGGGGATATGAAATGGACGCTCGCAGCGACGTGTTTTCGCTCGGCGTAACGCTGTATGAATGCGCCACCGGCTCGCCCGCTTTCACCGGAAACAGTGCGATTGAGATTTCGTCGCAGATTCTCCACGTCGATCCTCCCAAGCCTTCCAGGGTTAAGCCGGGGATTCCGCCCGCACTGGAACGCGTGATCCTCAAAGCGATGGCTAAGGAGATCGAGGAGCGTTATCAGTCGGCCAACATCATGCTGGAAGATCTTTACCGGCTTCGCGGATCGATCTCGGGAAGCAGTGAGATGTTGACTCGACCGTTGACGCTCGATCAACGCCCGGCGTCCGTGTCCACTATGGTGTCGCGAGCCTGGCAA
This sequence comes from Blastocatellia bacterium, assembly GCA_033856915.1. GTDB lineage: Bacteria > Acidobacteriota > Blastocatellia > Pyrinomonadales > Pyrinomonadaceae > UBA11740. Next base: position 29,334 of record JAWVEB010000008.1, read on the forward strand.
CGAAAACCAATCAAGGTCGCTGCGTTTCTGGCGCCAGTGCTACTGGTCGCGATCCTGTTAGGGCTGCGTCTCTGGCATCCGGCTTTGCATCAACCGTCGCCTGACGCTAAGAATTGGTACGATCAGGGACTGGTCGCAATGCGGCAGGGAACTTACTACCAGGCCAGCAAAAGACTGGAGCAATCGATCCGCTTGGACGACGGATACGCACTCTCGCACGCGCGTCTGGCCGAAACCTATTTGGAAATAAACGACTCGGAAAGGGCGATGCAGGAGTTGCTGCGCGCCATCTCTCTGGCGCCCAATCGATCGAGTCTGGCGACTGCGGATGCCTTGTACCTGGACGCGGTCGGAGCAATAGTAAGACGAGAATTCCCGGCCGCGATTGATGCCTATCGCAAGCTTCTCGATCAGGTCCCGGCAGCGGACAAGGCGAACGCGTATGTGGATCTCGGGCGCGCCTATGAGAAGGACGAGAAGCTGGACAAGGCGGCCGAGTCCTACATGCAGGCCGTTAAGCTCGACCCGAATTCTCCGGCCGGATTCCTGCGCCTGGCAGCCCTCTACAGTCGCCGACAGGATTCTCAGCACGCTGAGGAAAATTTCAAACAAGCGGAGAACCTCTATCAGGCTATGTCCAATGCCGAGGGGCAGGTCGAGGTGCTCTATCAGCGTGGGGCGCTCCTCGCCCGCACCGGGAAATCACCTGAAGGAGCCAGGACGCAGTTGGAAAAAGTCCTTGAGATCTTGAAAAACGCCGACGACAATCACCAAGTCGACAACAAGTACCAGTTGGTGAGGACCCAGTTGCAATTGAGCCTGGTCGCGCGCGATCAAGGAAATTTGGAGCTAGCCAAGGCGCTGGCCGCCGAAGCAGTTCAACTGGCGCAAAACAACAATCTGAAGAACCTGGCGGCGAACGGCTTGATCGATCTCGGCTTGGCGCTAGTCAGCCGCGGGGAGTTCGGCGAAGCAGGTAAGTATTTCAGACAGGCGCTCGACCTGGCGGAGCGGGACGGAGCACGGAGCAGCAAGGTGCGGGCGATTCTGGCCCTCGCCAGAGTGAATCAACAGTTGGGCAATAACGACGAGGCCATTTCCGGGGCCCAGGAAGCGCTGACTTTCTACAAAGACAGCGGCTACGTCAGGGAGACGTCGATTTCCCTGACTGTGCTGGGCCGGGCGCATCAGGACAAAGGCGAAGAGGATGTTGCGCTCAAGATATTCGAACAACAACTTCAACTTTCCCGGGACGCGAACGATCAGTCGGGGGTGGCGGATTCGCATATGAACCTGGCGCTCCTGCGCGGCCTCAACCAGGGTTTGTACCCTGAGGCACTTTCCCATCTGGACGAGAAGTACAAGATTGATGAAGCGCGAGGCGCGCAGGGCGGAATGGGTTTCGATCAGATGAATCGCGGCGCCTTTCTCTGGCAGCTCGGACGATATCCCGAAGCGCGGGCGGCCCTCGATGCGGCTTTTAAGATTGCCAACCGGCCCGAGGGAAACTACAAGACCGTGCTGGCTTGGGTGCCCCTGACGAATGCCCAGATGGCTTTGAGCGAGCGGCGCTATGACGACGCCAAAAAGGAGAGTCAACTTGCTCTCGATACCTCAGCTTCGCAATTTCCGGATGTGACGCTGGAGGCGAAGTACTGCATGGGACGTGCGCAGGCCTTCACGGGCGCGGTCGACGCCGGTAGAAAGTCGTGCGAAGAAGCCGTGGCCCTGGCGAAGAAAGTGAACTCGCCGCAACTTATCTCCGGTGCCCTGTTGGCGCTTGCCGAGGTGATGCTGATCGGGCATGACGCAAAAGGCGCTCTGCAGAATTCACTTGAGGCGCAAAAGATTTTCGCAAAGGCCGGACAACAGGATTTAGAATGGCGCGCCCAGCTTTTCGCGGCGCGCGCACAGGAATTAGTTGGAGACAAATCGGCGGCACAAGGCTATGCTGCACAAGCTGATAAGCTGTGTGCTGGTCTGGAGGAGAAATGGGGCAAGGAACCTTACGCAGGCTATTTGCGGCGGCCCGACATTCAAAACTATCGCAGTCAGCTCGATCAGATCCTGAAGCTCGGCAAATGATGTAAGACCAATTCACAAAGGAGAAAACAAGCATGACACCCTACACTCAGATTTCGAACTACGGCGGTAACGAATTACCTCCGAGCCTTTACTTTGGCACGGCCGGAGGCGACCCGGGCGGCGGCAGTGCGGGCGGCGGTAAGAGGAAGAGCGGCAAAAAAGCTGCCAAGAAAGCGGCCCCCAAAAGCAAGAAAAAACGTTAGCGTTAGAGTCTATCAGCGGTCCAGGCTTTTAACCGCAATAGCGACGCCAGGACCGGCATGGTTCGCCGAATCATGCCGGGCCTGAACTATTCGTCGTCGAAAAGAAGTTGTGATTTCGCCGTTTATTGAAATCACTTGTGGCGCGCGCAAGCCTCACGCCTCTTGCCCTAACCCAATCGATCTGACTGCGAAGGCTTCGTCTGCCTGGCGGCCGCGATGAGCATCTCACATTGCGATTTGTAGGAGACGATTATGGCTGAAAGAGAAACCGGCGCCCGAGCTCGGCTGCAGGAAGTCGAAAGTTCGGCTGCCACAATGCTGCTGTCGAAGTTCCTCAAGACCTTTGATCGAAAAAGCAAATTATCGAAAAGGGATCGCCTGCGAATCGTGCAACAGGCGCTTCTCCTGCTCGAAATGAATTATGTGCACCTGCCGCTCAAGCGCGCGATGCATGCCATCGATCCGATCCAGCGGCTCAGACTGCTCAGGTTCCGCCTCATGGAAGCGAAGGAATCAGAGCTCCAAAGTGGAATGCAGTTCCACCGGCGGATGCTGGAAATTTTCGCTTCCACTCGCGATCTTCACACAATGTATTTACTGCCGGAGCCCTTTCGCGATCAGATCGCTTTTCTTCCCTTCCTGGTCGAACAGTACTTTGAAAAAGGAGGCAAGGTCGAGAAGTTCATGATCTCGCGTGTAGTCGACGAATTCCTGCAGCGCAGTCCCGGTGCTGAACGCGAACTCGATCTCTTCGAACCAGGCGTCGAGGTCCTTTATTGGAACGGCGTGCCCATCCGCCGGGCCATCGCCATCAACGGTGATGCGCAGGCCGGCAGCAATCTCGAAGCAAGGTTTGCGCGCGGCCTCGACAACCTGACGATAAGACCGCTCGATATGTCGATGCCGCCGGATGAATCCTGGGTGGCCCTTACCTATAGATCGAAGAAGGGAGAAGTCCTGACGCTGAAACAGGAGTGGTCGGTCTATGCCCTGGGCGATACCGCGTTGGCCACCAGATCCACCATCAAGAAGCGCGCGGCGATCGACATTAAGAAAACCAAGATCAATCAACTAAAGAGGAAGCTGTATCCTGACCGCCACGTGAGTGTGCGCAAGGATTTTGTAGATATATTCTATGCCGAGGTCAAACAAGTAGATGGAAAAGACATCGGCTATCTGCGCGTGTTTAGTTTCGACGTCGAGGACCCCGAAAAATTCGTCAGCGAGGTTTGTCGCGTAATCAGGTCAACGGACTTTCCGCAGGAAGGACTGATCGTAGACGTACGAGGCAACGGTGGCGGTAAGATCAGAGCCGGCGAGCGACTGCTGCAATTGTTTACTCCTCACCGGATTCAACCCGAGCTTTTCGAGTTCATCAACACGCCGCTTAATCTCGAGATTTGCCGGCTGGCCCCAAAGCAATGGAATCTCGCCCGCTGGGCTGCTTCGATCGCTGAATCCGTAGTGACCGGCGCGACTTTCTCCACCGGCTTTCCGCTTAACTCGGACGAATCCTGCAACGATATCGGCCAGGTGTATCACGGGCCGGTGATTCTAATCACCGACGCGCTTTCTTATAGCACCACGGATATTTTCGCCGCCGGTTTCCAGGACAACGGCGTTGGCGAGGTCCTCGGCACCAGCGACAACACGGGCGCCGGCGGCGCCAATGTCTGGTGGTACGAGGATTTAATGAACGCCGTCCGCAAAGCGCCCAACTCGCCATTCAAACCCCTGCCTAAGAGCGCTGATCTCCTGGTCGCCGTCCGCCGCAGCATTCGGGTGGGCCGGCAGGCCGGGAGACCCCTCGAAGAATTGGGGATCGCTCCCGACCACCGCCACTATATGACCCGACGCGATCTGATGGAGGCGAATGACGATCTGATCAAGCATGCCGCGCGTATCCTGGCCAGGAAGCCAATCTATTCCCTTTCAGTAAAGGCGGCCCCTTGGAAAAACGGTTTCAGAGATGTGTTGGTACGCGCGCGATCGAAGGTCCAATCGGGGAAGAAAGTACAGAACATCGCGCGCCTGGACGTTTACCTGGGCGGCCGTCCGTACCGAACTTTCGACGCGCGAAACGGTTCGATAGATTCCAAGCGGCTCACCCTGAAACGCCGCCGGGACAAGAATAATCTGCTGGTCCAGGCGTTTGACGGCGCCAACAATATCGTTGCCGCTTACCGACATGAATAGAGTAGGCCCGTCCGTCGTACTGAGCCCGACACCATTCGGGCAGTAGCCCGATCGTGAGGGAGGGCGTGATCCGGGCAAGCCAATTACCTCTTCAGCGACGGTGTCAAAAGCCCGATCGTGAGGGAGAGCCCCGAACCCTTGCTCACGCGCGGGCTTCTGACACTGCCTACTCCAAATCACTTCACAGTCAAACGCTTGTTCGCTTCTCTAAACCAAGCGTACTATGACCTCGTTCCTAAACAACTGAAGGCGAAGGAGCGTTACCAATGATCTATCGAACTCTGGGCAGCACCGGTGAGAAAGTTTCAGCGATTGGTGTGGGCGGCTGGCATCTTGGATTGAAACAGGTTGACGAGCAACTGGCGATTCGGATCGTGCGCTCGGCCATCGATCGCGGCATAAACTTTCTCGACAATTGCTGGGACTACAACGAAGGCGCCAGCGAGACTCGCATGGGCAAAGCGCTGCGCGACGGCTATCGTGAGAAGGCATTTGTCATGACCAAGATCGATGGCCGGACGAAGAAGGAAGCGACGAAACAACTGGACGAATCGCTCGATCGTCTGGAAGTCGGCTGCATCGATCTTGTCCAGCATCACGAGATTATTCGCTTCGAAGATCCGCATCGAGTCTTTGCTGACGACGGAGCCAACGCCGCGCTCGTCGAGGCCCGGCAGGCCGGCAAGCTGCGCTATATCGGCTTCACCGGTCATAAGGATCCGCGGGTGCACTTGTACATGCTCGAGATTGCCGAGCAGCATGGATTCAAATTCGACGCGGTTCAGATGCCGCTCAACCTAATGGACGCGCACTACCGCAGCTTTTCGAAAGAGGTGGTGCCGGAGCTGGTCAGGCAACAGATTGGAATTCTGGGAATGAAGAGTATGGCCAACGGCATTCTGCTGAAGTCGCATACCGTGACTCCCATTGAGTGCCTGCACTACGCGCTGAATCTGCCCACGTCTGTCGTAATCACCGGTATGGACAGCATGGAGATCCTCGATCAGGCATTCGAAGCTGTTCGCACATTTCAACCGCTCCAGCAGGAAGCCCTCGATGCGTTGCTGGCGAAGACCTCAGCCGCAGCCTTGACGGGGCAGTTCGAGCCTTTCAAAACAACTTCAATCTTTGACGGCACCGCGCAGAACCCTGATTGGCTGGGAGAAGAACCGCCTGAGATCCGGCAACTCCTGCCGGGCTGAGTCCCGGACGCGATAACGACGCCCGACCGTGAGGGAGAGAGTAAGCTGTTGGCTATCGCAGTACGAATTCATAACCTGGGAAGGCGAGAGAAAAATGTCTAGTGAGAACAAGGCCGGCGAGAAAACTGATCGCGTGACCACCTCTTCCAAAACCGGTGACGCTCAGGCTCAGAAAAATGTCGAGTCGATCATGGAGTTGGAAAGGAATGCCAGACTTAGCCGATCCACGGCCGAGCACGTCGCGGATAAGATAACCAACTTTGCCGGCAGCACGCCTTTCCTCACTTTTCACCTCGTTTGGTTTGTTACCTGGGTGCTGGCAAACGTGGGTTTGATTCCAGGGCTGAGCCCCTTCGATCCTTTTCCGTTCAGTTTTCTGACCCTGGTCGTTTCGTTGGAAGCGATTTTTCTCACGCTGCTGGTGCTGATGAGTCAAAACCGCATGATGAAAGAAGCGGACAAGCGGACGCATCTGGATTTGCAATTGAACATGCTCGCTGAACAGGAATCGACGGTGCTCTTAAAATTGGTGCGAAAGATCGGCCAGCATCTTGGGATCGAGGAAGATAAAGATCAAACCGCAGATGAACTCGCGGAGGAGACCGACGTGCACAAGTTAGCGAAAAAGCTGGATGAGCATTTACCCTAATTCTCACCTGCTCAGTGTCTTCGCAATCTAAATGGCCGGATCTCAGAGCCCCGCCAGCAGCGACAAGATTCTTTCTTCGATCAAGTCGCGCACGGTCCTGAACTTGTTTGGAGGAAGATCTTTCGGATCGAGGATGTTCCAATCCGCGCGTTGCTTTGCGCGCACGAACGGGCAGGCATCGCCGCATCCCATCGTCGCCACGAAATCGTACTCGATGTCGGGAATCTCAGAGAGAGACTTGGATTGATGCAGTGAAAGATCGTAGCCAACTTCGCGCATTGACTCGATCGCTTTTGGATTAATCCTGCCTGATGGGCGAGAGCCCGCGCTATAAGCTTCAACTTCTTCACCGCCGTGAATGCGCGCAAACGCCTCGGCCATCTGGCTGCGGTTTGAATTCTCGACACAGACAAACAGAAAATGCTTTCGAGTTGATGAATCGGAACTGGATGAATCACTCATGATTCTTTCCTCGTCTCGTGCGGCAACATCACTGCTTCAGCATTGCCGGGCAGAGAAGGTGTGAACCAGCGAAATAATAAAGTGGCCGCCGCGGCGCCAAGAAGTTGCGCGATGATGAATCCCGGCGCATCGACAGGTCGAATGCCCGCGAAGGTGTCGCTCGCCGCCCGCGCCAGCGTGACCGCCGGATTGGCAAAGGAGGTCGATGAAGTAAACCAGTACGCCGCCATAATGTAAGCGGCCACCGCGAACGGAACCATCGCCGAACGAAACCGCACACATCCCCAGATGACCGCGACCAGTCCAAACGTAGCGACGAACTCACTAAACATTTGCCGCATGCCGGCGCGCGCGTGGCGCGACGCAAAGAACAGAGGCAATCCAAACATCACGTGCGCAATCGCGACCCCGAGAAACGCGCCGAATACTTGCGCCGCGACGTACGCCGGCACTTCGCGCCAGGCCAAACCGCCTTGCGAAGCATCTGCGAGCGTAACCGCCGGATTGAAATGTGCTCCTGAGATAGGACCAAACGTCAGGATCAACGCGGCCAGGGCCGCGCCGGTCGCGAGCGTGTTGGCGAGCAGAGCGATTGCCACATTCCCGCCCGCCAGGCGCTCACCCATAATGCCCGAACCAATAACAGCGGCCAGCAACATAGCCGTTCCAATCAATTCCGCTGTGACCCGCCGGACGAGATTCATTTCGCCGCGAATCTTAGCACGCCGAAGTTAACAACATGTGAAGAAGCCGCGGAGCGGCAAAAGATCTGTAGCCCATGGCGTGAGCCATGGGATGAGAAACGCCAAAGCAAACCAGCCCCGGCAGGGGCGGAACCTTTCGCTCTGCGGCTAGCTCAGGGGTGACGACCCATGCCCATGGCTCACGCCATGGGCTACAGATCTTTTGCCGCTCCGCGGCTGTCGGATCCTGAGTGGGGCTCTCGAAATGCCACAATAGGGTCTTGAAAGATTGTGCCCTCTGTCGAAAACCAAATGCAGAAGAAGAAACTGCGGGGTTGACTTTGGGTGTAGGATTAAACCAACAGGGCGAGGCTGGACACTTCGCCCCGCGCGCCTTAAGTGGCTGCGTAGGAGAGCGGCGACGGGGTGAGGACGTCGCCGCTTTCGCTTTTTCGACAAGTTCTCAGGGGAGAACTGGGCGATCATCTTTCGGTAGGAATCTCTCCCATCTTTCGCATGAATGGTTTGATAGTTAACCCCTGCACCAAAATCGAAAAGGTGACCACCGCGAACGCTACCGTAACTATCTCGTCGCGGCGAGGCATACCCATGGGAAGTCCCAAAGCCAACGCCAGCGCCAAAGCTCCGCGCAACCCGCCCCAAAACAGAATGTGTTGATGCTTGAGCTTAATCCTGAGCGCGGACCGCGACCACAGCAAGCACGAAGGGTACACTGCAAACGCGCGCGACAAAGTAACCAACACAATCGCGAGTAAGGCCGGCAGCAAAACAGATCTGAAATTCTGTTGCGCGACGCGCATGCCGATTAACAAAAAAATCAGCGAGTTAGCGGCGAAAGCTGCATACTCCCAAAATCCGTCAACTGCCTGGCGAGCTTTCGCTGAAATACTCAGGTGGCCAATATTACCGACAATGATTCCGGCCGTCACTGTCGCTAAAACACCTGACGCGTGAAAGTGTTCCGCGAGCAGAAAAGAGCCGTACGCTGCCACCACAGTGAAGGTAATCTCGACCAGGTGATCGTCCGTTCCGCCGGCGAGGAGCAGAGCTATTCCCGCCACCAAAGCTCCGCATAACAAACCACCGATAACGGTGATTCCAAGTGTCTTCAATCCGTCCCCTACACCCAGGTTTTGCCCAGCAGCGAAGAGCAAGGCGATTGTGAAGGCGACAGCCGCCGTGCAATCGTTGAAAAGACTCTCAGCTTCCACCAGCAACCGAATACGGCCTTTCGCTCCGGCTTCCTTGAACGTGGCGATAACTGAAACTGGATCGGTAGCGGCAATCAAAACCCCGAACACCAACGCCCCGGTCCACTCCCAATGAGCGAGATATCGCATTCCCACCGCCGTGGCTGCCGCAGACAGCAACACTCCTAGTGTCGCGAGGACAAGAATCACTGGGAAATCTTTTCGCAGCTCGCGCCAATGAAGATCGAGGGCTGCTTCAAAGATTAGCGGCGGGAGGAAAGCGGTAAAGATAAGCTCCCTGGTTAGCTGGACGTGCGGAGCGAAAGGCAGTAGCGCCATTCCAAAGCCGGCAACGATCAGCCCGATGCTATAGGGCACGCGTCCTCGCCGTGCCAGCATTGCAACGATGGCTGCGATTAGGAGCAGAATTTCGACTCGTTCAATTGTGAGCGCCAGATGAAAACCTCTTTCTGAGTTTAGCTAGCCGTATCCCCATGACTGTTCGAGTCCGTACGCAACTCTATCACTTGATAAGTCGTCGCTTATAGAGGGAGAAAAGACTCTCATCTCCCTCACCCTCTGGGAGTGGTTGGGGTGAGGGCCTACGGATGGACGTCAACAAGTTGGCGCGCAGCCAACGAAATATTAGTAGCCCACAGCGCCAGCTGTGGGTAAGAGTGCGACCCTCAGCACCGGAGCCCCAGCGGGGCGACATAAGATCTGGCCGCGTTGATCCGGTCGAGCATCCGAATTATGTCGCTCGCTTCGCGAGCTTGGTTTCAATTTACGACGTGGACCCACAGCTTGCGCTGTGGGCTACTGATATGCCGCCCGCGATGCGGGCTTTTGCAAACATGCGAAGCGATCTGATCAAAAATATGCCCCCCCTCTATTACAAACAGTGGATGAGGATTTCGGTTAACCTGGCCCAGGCTATAACCTGTCGTGTTGCACGACGACTGCTCGGCGGGCGTGCCGAGTAGTTGCCTCGGCCGGGCGAGCGCGCCTGCGGTTTTAAATAAGAGTGCGGTTCGGAGTAGTAGCCCGTCCGTGAGGGAGGGCGTTGTTTTCGGGTAAGATCTCGCGTCAATGCCGGACAGCGATTCCAGGTGAGCCAGCCTGGGCTGGGATTGGGCCGTGAGGGACGGCGTCAAGAATGGCTCAATACCATCCGCGTGAGCGGATGGAAAAGGATTCACTAGGTTGATCAATGATCCCACCGACGCAGGTGGTACTGACCCCTCAAGCTGACCGGGGGTGGTTTAGGAAGATAGCCTTGCGGGTGTTGGGGCCATCGCGTTCAAACTGAGCCGCTACCTTTTGCCGAAATCGGTTGCGCTCATATTCAAACTAAGGGCTGCTCTGAACAAGCATGATTACACCGTTCTGAACGGTAATGGATTAAGCGCCCATGAATTGGCCCGAGATCAGCCGCAGAGCGGCGACAGATCTGTAGCCCATGGCGTGAGCCATGGGGACAAGAACGCCAATGCAAACCAGCCCCGGCAGGGGGCGAAACACCGGTTATTTCATCTCTGAGTTGCGCCGCTCTGCGGCTATCTCACGGACCCCACCCTACCCACGGCTCACGCCGTGGGCTACAGATCTTTTGCCGCTCCGCGGCTGTGGCTGATCCCCTTTTAAGACTTTCAACTTGTTCAGAGCTTCCTAAGATATGTATGATTCCTCATGCCTGAAAGCGCTCTCTATTTCGGGGACAACTTACAAATCCTCCGAGAAAACATTCGTCCTTCTTTTCCGGAAAAAAGTCTTTCAAGAAAATGATGACTATCCGCTTGGGTGTGACTTCAACCATTCAGCCCGCAGCATGAAACTGCCCTCGGTGACAATTCGATCCCCAACGCTTAAACCTTCCAGCACCGGATAAAAGCCATTGCTCTCAGGGCCAAGGCGCACGGGCCGCATCGCAAAGACATTAGGATCGCTCGTAGCCACGAAGACCACCTGTTGATTCCCCATGTTCTGCACGGCAGCGACAGGTACTGTTGCGACAGTCGATCCCCCACCACCAAGAGCAGCGAAAGCCACGTTCACGTACATGCCGATCTTGAGTTGCTGACCGGGGTTGGCTAATTCAATGCGTGCTTGCGCTGTCCGTGTTTGAGGATCAACTTTAGGATCGACGTAAGATACCTGGCCACGAAAGACGCGACCCGGATAAGCGTCAGCGGTGATGGTGGCGCCGCTGCCGATATGAACCTTGCCGAGATCCTTTTCATAAACTTGGCCCACCACCCACACACTGGACAAGTCAGTTACACGCAACAGTTCTTTGCTAGCCTGGATGACTTCACCGGAATTGACGCTGCGACTCGTCACAGTGCCGGATGCGGGTGCCGGCAAGCTTACTTCCGAGCTGACCTGTGACGTGGAACGCAGCGCACTGACACGTTGAGAACTCAGACCCAGAAGCAAAAGGCGTTGACGTTGATTGGCGAGTTCCGACTCCGCCGCTTTCAACTTGCTGCTTGCTATCTCCAATTCTTCGCGGCTGGCGGCGCCGATCTCAACCAGCTTCTCGGTGCGAGCATGGTGTTTGTGGTGCTCATCCAACTCTGCCAGGACGGTGAGGTATTTCGTTTGCGCGTCCGCAAGATCATTGCTGGACACTACGGCGATTGTTTGACCTTTACGCACACTCTGTCCGAGTTCCGGGCCAACACTCCGCACAATTCCTCCGACCAGGGACATTACTGGAGTTTCGCGATAAGAGTTGGGCTGGACCACACCGGTGGTTTGTTGGCCGGTTGCTTCAGTCGAGATCTGCTCGCCAACCGTTTCGATCTTGATGCCGGCTCGTTGGGCTTGCCCGGGACCAAGTGTAAGTGTCGACTCTCCAGACGTGGGGTTGTTCCCTCGATTGGACGTTTGGTCTGGGCCAAGACTGCGCGGCGCAGGTACCGGCCGGCCGCCACTGTCGCGCGGGATAAATCGCCACAGAAGCAAGGCAATAGCTGCCACCGCTAAGACCGCAACAACGGCGACTATCGCGGTCTTTGCCCTACGGTTCTCATTACGGCCGCTAACACCCTTCGTAGTTTGCTTTTCATTTTCCGGTTGTTCATTCATCAGTGTGTCACCTGTCGTATGGTTGCCGTTGACGAGGCAGTTGCACGTTCAACTTCCACGCGCGCTTTATATGTGTCGAGCAACGCGTCGATGTAGCCATTCTGCAAGTCGATAAAACGTCGCTGCTCGCCGAGATAGTCAATCAGCGTCTTTGAACCAAGTTCGTACGTCTGGCGAACCACGTCGAGATTCGCGTTGGCCTGATCCTTTACTCCGACGCGGAAGATCTCTGCCGCTCGTGACGTGCTGTTGTACTGTGCATAAGCCGAAGCCACTTCCCGCCGCACCGTAAGTTCGAGAAACTCGCGGCGGCGCTTCGCAGCTTCAGCTTGCGCTACTGCGGCCTCAATTGTTCCCTGGTTCTTGTTCCGCACGGGCAACTCGAGAGAGACGCCGACGGTGAAGTAATTAAAGGTCCCCTGGATTGGTCTTAGCTGGCCAGCATCGTTGATGCCATTCAGCGAATAGCTGGAATCCATTCGCTGGTAGCCCGCAGTTAGGCCTGCATCCAACCTTCCCTCCGCGCGCGCCTGTTCGATGCGAGCCTCCGCAAAACTCTCGGCTGCTTTCGCTAGTTTCAGATCGGGTCGCTCGGAGAGGGCTCGCTCGGTGGCCTCCGCGAGCAGAGGCAGTGGGGCAATCACATCGTTGAAGTCCCCGCGCAGCCTAAGCGGTTCGTCCGGCGTCATACCAAGTAGATTGCGCAACTCCAGCATTTCTATTTGAGCTTTGCCTTCAGCCGTTTCTCGCATCGAGCGCAGACGATTGAGTTCCACCAACACCATGTTTTGTTCGAGCGGGGCTGTACCTCCTTCTGTGACTCGCGCGGCGACCAGGTTATATCCCCGCTGGCTCGTAGCGATCAGATCTTCATCGAAGCCAAGTTTGAGAATGGCGGCAAGAGCTTCGCCAAACTTGGCCCGAACATCGGCAGCGAGCATCCGCTCTCGATTGGCCACGTCTTGACGCCGCATGTCGAGTTCGCGTTCTGCGACCTTGATGCGCGCGGGGCGACGTCCGCCGAGTTCCAACGGCAACATGCCGTTAACAGTAACGTTGTTGTCTCTACCCATAATTGTCTTCGCCACACTGGCGTCTAGTTTTGGGTTAGCTCGTAATGTCGATTGCTTGACGAGCGCGCTGGCGGCGTCGATCTCTTTGTGTGCCGCTAGCAATTCTCCGTTGTGTTCAAGCGCATACGCGACTGCCTGATCAACCGTCATGCCTGTCTGCGGATCAGAGTATTTCGTAAGCGATGAGTGGGGAGGCAAGGACAGGCTCGCGTTCATTACAACCAATCGTTTTTCAAAATCCCCCGAACTTGATTGAGCCAGCGCTGCGGAAGCACCAGACAGAATCTGTGCGACGGCGAACACGATTGCGATTATGAACCCTCGGCCACTGTGATGCTTATTCATCTGTACCACTCTCTTTCTCATGCACTGACTGCAACGAACGACCTTCGTCCGATGCTCTTCCAATTGTCTTGTTGCTGAACTCATCGCCCATGTCGTCACTGTGTTTCTTCAGTTGCCGTTCACGCAGCCAGAAAAAGATCACCGGCGTCACAATCAACACATGCAAGAGACTTGAGACCATCCCACCGAGAACCGGTGTGGCGAGCGGCTTCATTACTTCCGAACCCGCACTAGTGCTCCACATGATTGGCAGCAGTCCAGCCACAACGGTCGAAACTGTCATGACCTTTGGGCGCAAACGAAGTAACGCACCTTCGGTCACAGCTTCCATCAGAGTCTTGCGGGTTAGTACACCGACCTCTTGCCGTTTCCGTTCGACTGCCTCCTCGAGATAGATGACCATCACCACCCCCGTCTGCACCGCTGTGCCGAACAATGCGATGAATCCCACCCAGACCGCGACTGAGAAGTTGTAGCCAAGCGCCCAAAGCAAATAGACACCGCCCGTTAACGCGAAAGGCACAGCGAGCAAGACATGCGCTGCTTCCAAAACGGAGTTATAGGTCAGGTAGAGCAGGCCAAAGATGATGACCAGTACGATGGGAATCACAATCATCAGGCGCTGCCGGGCGCGCTGCTGGTTTTCATATTGACCGCTCCAGTCCATGTAGTAACCAGGAGGAAGTTGCACCTGGTTCGCAAGCTTCGGCTTGGCTTCGTCAACAAAGCTGCCTACATCGCGACCGCGCACATTTAGTAATACTGTTCCCCTGAGCAACCCGTTCTCGCTGGAGATCATTGTTGGACCTTCGACAGTGCGGATCTCAGCCAACTGAGCCAAGGGAATGGATGCGCCCGATGGTGAAGCGATTGGAATCTCACCCAGGGCTGCAGCACTGCTGCGATACTGCGGTGCGTAGCGGACGCGGACCGGAAAACGTCTGCGCCCTTCGATGGTGACGGTGAGGTTCGTCTCGCCAATTCCTTTCTCGATAACATCCTCTATGGCGCCAACATCAATTCCATACCGTGCCGCAGCCGGTCGGTTGATATGGATGTCGATGTAGGGGGCACCGCTGATCTGTTCCGAATACACGTCCTTTGCCCCAGGCACCTGGAGTACGACCTCAGCAGTCTTGCGCGAGAGATCTTCCAAGGTCTTAATATCGTTGCCGAAGATCTTGATGCCGACTTGAGAGCGTACGCCGGTCGATAGCATGTCGATGCGGTTCTGAATCGGCTGGGTCCAGATGTTCGTAACACCGGGCATGGTCAGCTTTTCATTCATCTCAGAGATGAGCTTCTCGCGCGTCATCCCGGCTCGCCATTGTTCGGCAGGCTTCAAATGAACGATCGTTTCGTTCATGTTTACGGGAGATGGATCGGTCGAGGTGTCTGCGCGTCCGGCCTTGCCCACGGCCGATTCGATTTCGGGAAAGCTCTTCAAGATCTCGTCTTGCTTACTCAAGATTCGAAGAGCCTCATCGACGGAAATGGCCGGGTCGGTTATCGGCATGTACATGATGTCGCCCTCGTTAAGCGGCGGCATGAACTCCTTCCCAATTCCGGTTGCCAGGATGATCGCGCCAGTGAACAACACCAAAGCGATTGAGACCGTAATGAGGCGATGACCTAAAGCGAACCGCAGCGCCGGCCGATAGATGGCTTGCAGAAAACGCATTACTGGATTTGACTGCTCGGAGTGAAACTTCCCTCCCAGGAGATAGGTGCAGAGGACGGGCACCAGTGTGAGAGCCATGATAGTTGCGCCAAACATCGCGAACGTCTTCGTGAAGGCGAGCGGGTGGAACAATTTCCCTTCCTGGCCCGTGAGCGAAAAAACCGGAACGAAGGCCAGGATAATAATTGCCATTGAAAAGAAGACTGGGCGCCCTACCAGCTTGGTCGAATCGCGGACCGTCTCCCAGACTTTCTTCCGGTCTTTGGGATCGACCTTTCGCTTCTCGAGAAAGCGAAAGGCGTTCTCGGTAACCACAATTCCGGCGTCTACCAAAACTCCGATGGCAATTGCGATCCCGGCAAGCGACATCAGGTTCGAACTGATCCCCATGTAGTACATGAAAAGGAATGACGTCAGCACGGCGAGCGGCAACGGGAGAGTCACGATGAGAATGGAGCGGAAGTGCGCGAGAAACAGGATGTGCGCCAGTGTTACCAGAATTAGTTCTTCGATCAGCGCACGTTTTAGAGTGTGCGTCGCGCGTTCGATGAGTTGAGTACGATCATAGAAAGGAACGATCTGCACCCCTTTGGGCAAGCCAGATTTAATAGCCTCAATTCTTTGCTTCACGCTTTGGATTACATCGAGCGTGTTGACGCCGTAACGCGCGATAACGACACCGCCCACGGCTTCTTTTCCGTTCTTGTCGAGCACACCCGTGCGAAACGCATTGCCAAGCTTTACCTCCGCGACATTGCGTATGTAGATGGCAGTGCCGTTGGCTGAGCCGATGACAATGTTTGCAACATCATCAGTTGACTGAATTAATCCAATCCCACGAACCACGGCCCACTGGCCTGCTTGCTCAACGACATTTCCGCCGACGTTGTTATTCGAGCGTTGAACTGATTGAACGATTGTGGAAAGAGGGATGTTGTAAGCGCGGAGCTTGTTGGGATCGACATCAATTTGGTACTGCTGCACATAGCCGCCGACCGAAGCTACCTCTGCTACGCCCGGAACGGAGTTCAACTGGTAACGAACAAACCAGTCCTGCAAAGTGCGCAGGTCGCGCGGGTTCATCTGATCTGATTCGAGGGTGTACCAAAAGACTTGTCCGACGCCCGTTGCGTCAGGGCCAAGCGTCGGCACGACACCTTCAGGCAGTTGCTTTGTAACAAGATTGAGGCGTTCGAGGACGCGAGTTCGAGCGAAGTAGAGATCGATGTTGTCTTCGAAGATCACGTTGATCATCGAAAACCCAAATGCCGAACTTGCGCGCACCACGCGCACACCAGCCAGGCCTTGCAAGTTAGTGACGAGAGGATAGGTGACTTGATCCTCGACCTCCTGCGGCGAGCGACCTGTCCAGTCGGTGAAGACAATGACCTGGTTCTCTGAGAGATCGGGTATCGCGTCGATTGGCGTCCGCGTTAGTGCCCAATAGCCCCAGAGCGCAAGGCCAAGGTAAAGCGCGATGACGAGCCCGCGATTACGCAGGCTCAGCTCGATGAGCCGGTGGATCATGGCAGTATTCCCCTCAGACCGCCGTTGTCCTGCGGTCTATTACTCAGAAACTACTGTGCTGTTGCTGAGAAAGAGGTCTGCCCTTTTCCTGCCGGCCCTTCGTAAGACACTTGCGTTTGCCACTCGCCAGCCGTTTCAATGTTGGCCTTGGCCCGATAGACTCCCGGCGTATCCGTGGTCGTAAGCGTGGCGGGATCGTTCATTGCCGCCATCGAAGCCATCTGCGGCATGTGAAACGTCAGTGCCGCAGCGCCAACGTCCACCGGCTTGCCTGACGAGTCTTTGAAGGTGATGAAGAACTCATCCCCGCCATGTTTGATCTGGCCGGAAGAACTCGACAAGGTGACGGTTAGATTTCCGATTGGCGCAGTCTTTATGACCTTGCCAGTGTCAACCGATGACGTCTTGGAACCACAGGCCGCGACGACCAACAGAAGTGCCAGAAGAGTAAACGCGAGAATGTATTTGGACATGATTTTCGACCTTCTTATGAAATAGAGATCAACGCGTCTCACAAAGACGCGCAACTGCGCTGTTCCTCGAAAGAAACAGCGACAACAAGACGCGCTACGGCCCTGGAGTCTCTAGATCAGAAGAGCGAGATGTCGAATGTAAGCGGGATTGGAATACGGAGGAGGGCTATCTACCCATTTTGAAGAAAGAGATAATTGCAGTGATACAAGTGGAAGGTGGGCAGATGACTGACGAATCGAAAAAGATTGGCTCGTAGACGGGCGCGGAAGTTTAGTGCCCGTCGAACCTGTGGTTCCACTCTGCGAACAAATGAGCGCGCAGCATAACCGCGCCGTTGAAACCTCTGGAGTAAGGCTTTCCGCCTGGGCCTTCTTGCAGCAATCCATACCCGCCATTTCGGGCACAGTGCATTCCTGTTCGTTAGAATGCAGAGGCATACCTGCCGATAGACCAGCACATACGAACAGAATCAGCGTCAGTGATATTAAGCGAAGGCGCATCGCACTTGTAACTCTATGGAGCGCTAGAATCGTTGTCAAGGCGACACTAGCGCAGCCTTCGACGCGGGTGGAACCTGTCTCTCAGGATATTCATGGGCGCGAGTTCAAGCTGGCGGACTACAAGGGCAAAGTCGTACTCGTAAATTTCTGGGCGACGTGGGGTCAACCATGTCGCATTAGCTTCTAAGCTGGCTTGAGCTGGTCGATCCGACATACGGCCAGCGTTTGGCGACGGGGGCCGCCGACGCGTCTAACGGTGACTCGATCGCCTTCGCGGGATTCGATTCTTACTTTCTGGCCGTCTGGTAATTGGTAAATACGGCTGCGCCGGTTGTATGGGTCTTTCATGAAGACAATCTTAACAGGTGCGTCAAGTAGGGTTATTACTTAGAAGAGAATCCGCCGAATCATTCTATCCAGCTTCTCGATTTCTTCATCAAGAGCGGTGGCGAAAGTTGCCCTCCCTTACGGCCGGGCTTCTGACACGGACTCCAAATAGTCAGTCCGGGTGCCGGCGTCATCACCCACCTCCAGCTAGTGACCTCATCACCCGTCAGCGTACGTAACTCAAAGTTAACTCTCTATTCACGCCGAATTAAGTTCGCATTCACTTCGCTGTAATGCGTTCAGGGTAGTTTGTCTCTTGACCACGCGCCCCTATTTCTAATCGAGTTCATAAGGAGACTTTTCTATGCCCCAGATGTATTCGAGACTATATCTTCTCGGTCTCGCACTAATCTTCTTCCTGTGCGCGGCAAGCGCACCGGCACAGTCTGATTCCGGCAGCATCGGCGGATCGATCAAAGATCAAAACGGCGCCCTCGTGCCCGGCGCGACAGTCACCATAACCAACGATCGCACTTCCGAAGAGCGAACCGCGAACACTAACGCGCAGGGAAACTTTTCCGTGGCAGCGCTCAAGGCGGCGACGTACACGGTGACGGTGACCGCACCCGGCCTGGGCGCCAAAGTTACGGGCGTGGTCGTAAACGTGGGGCAGGAAGTATCGCTCAATCTCATTATGAAAGTGATGGATCTAACTGCTTCCATCAATGTCGTGGCCAGTGAAGAGATGCTGGCAAATACCGGCTCGGCCAGCATGGGTGCAAACGTCAACGCGCGCGAGGTGGGCGGGCTGCCGCTCAATGGCCGCCAACTTTCACAACTCTATCTGCAAGCGCCGGGTTCGGTGAATAGTGGATCGGGGACCTACGGCGACATACGCTTTTCCGGTCGCGCCGTGGAACAGAACGTCATTCGTTATGACGGCATCGAAGGCACCGCAATCATCGATAGCTCGCCGGGAAATTTGAACGGCGAGATACCGACGCCGTTCCGTCTGCAATCTTCCTTGGAAAACGTGCAGGAGTTTCGCGTCGAATCGAATAATTTCCCAGCCGAGTATGGCACCGGCACTGGCGGCCAGATCAATGTAGTGACCAAGTCAGGCGGCAACAAATTTCATGGCTCTCTGTTTGAGTATCTAAGAAACGACAAACTGGATGCAGCGAACTTCTTTGACAATGTCATCGGCCAAAAGAGCAAGCTGAGGTTGAATCAATTCGGCGGCTCCCTCGGCGGGCCAATTAAGCAGGACAAGGCCTTCTTCTTTTTCTCATATGAAGGCTATCGTCTGCGCGGTGGTATCAACGCGATAGAAGCTGTTCCCGGATTAGCATCGCGCATCTGCAGCGCTCCACTCGGAGCGGGCACTGTTGCCTGCAATCCGGCGACAGCCGCGTTGATCCCCGCGTTCCGCGCTCCCGGCGCCGTGACCCTGCGCACGGGGCCCGATTTGTTTGATACCGTCCAACTCCAGGCGAATAACATTGTCAACGAGACCTCAGCCGCTGTGCGGCTGGACTACAAATTCAATCAGAAGCATTCGGCTTATTTTCGCTTCTTCCGCGACCAAGCATTTAACAGTCAGCCTGACGGCGTAACCGGACGTAGCATTCTGATCAACCAGATTCCGCAGAACGGAGTGATCGCGTTCCAGTCGGTGCTGCGCTCAAACCTGCTTAACGAATTCAAGTTCGGTTACAACGGCGCCTACTCGCGGATTGTCGGCAGCGCGCCCACTGTTAACGGCATCGACCTGTCGAATATCTCCCTCAATATTTCGGGTAGCGTCGCCGGGTTCGCGCTACCAGGACAGGGATCGAATGCGGGTGTGGCCGTGCCCGGTGGTTTGATTCGCGCTAATAGTGCGCAGAACGGACGCGGCCAGCCGTACACGCCTTACTCGCTCTCGTTTGTCGACAATGTGAACTGGACGCATGGTAATCACGCTCTGAAGTTTGGTGTTGAAGTGCGGCCGCTGCGGATCTACACCGACCGACAAGGCGGCATTACCTACACGTATGCCAGCGTCAATAGTTTTCTGGCGAACTCTCTACAGTCGGTACAGTTTCTCGGTGATTTGTCCGCGCCCTCGCCCTTCTTCAATAACTCAACCGGACAAGCTTTGGGAAAGCAGACCTATTACATCGGCTATGCCCAGGACGAGTGGAAGCTGAAGCCCAACCTGACGATGAACATTGGCTTGCGCTACGAGTACTACACCCCTCTGCGCGAGGCGAACAATCGCCAGATTCTCTTTGACATCATTACGGGGCAGTTGCGCGACTCGACACAGGATCCGCTTCGTTCGTCGAAAAACAACTTCGGCCCGCGGGTCGCATTGACCTGGTCGCCGAGTCCGAATGGCAACGGTTTCTTTAGCGGGGGAAAAACTGTGCTGCGTGGAGGGTTCGGCATCTACTACGGTCCCGGGCAGACGGAAGACCAGATCCAGCCGATTGAATCTAACCGCATCAGCTCGACTCTCAGCGGAGGTAGTTTCCCGCAGGATCCAAATGTAATCGCGGCCAACTTCCTCAGTAATCCCAATAATCGTCAGTACCAACCGCGCGCCTATGCACCGGATTACACAATCCCTGAGAGGGTCTATCAGTACAGCTTTTCAGTCCAGCAGCAGTTGCCTTACAAGATCTTGCTGAGCGCCGCTTTTGTCGGCTCGCAGGGCCGGAACCTGTTTCTGCGCAGTGTCGCTAACCGCATTCTTCCCGGCCAAACCGTAATCGCGGATGGCGCGACGCTTCCCTCCGGGTTCGGAATTATCAATCGCACCAATGCTGGCGGCCAGGTGATCGCGGTTAACACGGTGCGCGAATTTTCGATTGTCTCGGGAACATCGTCGGTGCAGAACCCTTACGCAGAGATTGACGATAAGACGAGCGGAGGCCATGACAGCTATCGCGCTTTGCAGATGTCACTGGGCCGTCGCTTCAGCACTGGGCTGACTTTGAATTCGCAATACACCTTCTCGCGTTCGTTCGGGAATACATCAGGTTCCAACGAAGCGCGCACGGCGGCTAATAACGCGCGAGCGCTCGGCGAATTTGACTATGACAATGGCTATAACAACTTTGACGTGCGCCATACGTTCAACCTGAGCGCCCTATACGATCTGCCTTTTGGTAAGGGCACAAAGCATGACCTGGGCAGCCTCGGCAATACAGTGTTTGGCAACTGGGAAATTGGCACAATCGTAAATGCGCGGTCAGGTCTGCCACTGGAAATCGGCATTGTCCGGCCAGACGTCGTCATTCAATGCCGCAACTCGACGGGTTGCATAGTGCCCACCGGATCCGGTGGCGCCACGTCTACGTTTGCGAATGGATTCGTCGCGCAGTTGCCCGGAACGATCAATGCTGCCAATCCACTGCCGCCGGGATTTATCGCGGTAGTAAACACGCCCGGTGGCGGCGCGTCACGCAATGTTCGGCGGCCGGATTTCGTTCCCGGCGTTAACCCTTACCTGACGAGCGATCGGCTGATTTTAAATCCGGCCGCGTTCACCACGCCGCAGCCGGGAACGTTTGGCAATGTGCCGCGCAATGCTTTGCGCGGGCCTAACTTTACTCAGTTCGATCTCGTCTTCAGTAAGCGCTTTAAGTTTTCCGAGAGAGCGAACGTGGAATTCCGAACGGAAGTTTTCAATGTCTTCAACCATGCGAACTTTGATATTCCGGGTTCGCGCTTGAATCTCGCTTTGCCTGGCGTGAGTCAAACCGGTGGCGTCTATGCTTTTTCGACGAGCAATGTCACGCAACCGGGCCAGGCCTACACGCAGACAGCCGCTGGCGGAACCTTTGGGTTACTGCGGCAGACTGTAGTGCGCGATGTTGGTTTGGGCACGAGCCGCCAACTTCAGTTCGCTTTGCGCCTGAATTTCTGAGCTGATCAGAAAATCAGCGCGTCCGATTCGTGAACGGGCACAGGCCGCACCAAATGGCGGCCTGTGCTGGTGGTGTGCCTTTGTTAACATCGATTTAAGATCACGGTAAGATCGATTTAACCTCCTTCGTCTAGGCTGAGCCTTCCGCTTTCTTGAACTCGAGACTTTGCGATCGCGAGCGCCGCCGGCACATCGCGCGTCCAAGGCTTCGCTACTGAGTTCAAGAACTTCCGCCACAGTCAGAGGAGGACACCATGGCTCAGCGTCAAAGCATCTTTCGGCACGCTTCGTTCAGACAGGTATTCGTGGTGCTGACCTTCTTGACTCTGTCAGGAGTCGCAGTTGCTCAGTCGACCTCCACGATCGATTCGGCGCAGCCCACAAGCGCATTGAAGTCTGCCTCTGCCGCGGTCGCGCCAGCCGAAACGCCGGCGACTAACGTAGACGATCGATTGAAGGCCCTCGAAGATGACTTGCGGCGGCAGAGCAAGACACTTGCCGAAATGCAGGCCCTTATCGCTGAGCAGCAACGCCTGATTGAAACTCTTTCGGCCAAAGCCGCTGGCAGCGATCAAAAGCTTGTCGCGCCCGTATCTACTGCTTCAGATAAACCGTCATCTGCGACACAAGCCCAAACGCCTGCTTTGGAGGAGCGCCTTAAAAAAGTCGAGAACAAGATGCTCGCGATCGGCGGGTTACGTTTCAGCGGAGATTTTCGTTTGCGCTTCGACGGTATCTTCCGGAAGGCTGACCCGGCGCCTCCTGCTGGTTTCGCGGCGCTCACCCATCAGCAAAACGCGCGAATGCGTTATCGCCTGCGTTTGAATCTCGACACGGATATCAATTCGAAACTCAGCATTCATGGACAACTGGCGACGGGTCCAATCAATAATCCGCTGACGATGGATCAGGACTTTGGCGAAACCAGTGCGCGCCATCCGTTCTTCATCAGCGAGGCCTGGGCGGATTTTCATCCGAACAAATCGGTTCAGCTTCAGGCGGGCCGCGTGCAGGAGATTTTTGCCGACAACTCGCGGTTTCTTTTTGACGATGACATCCGCTTCAATGGATTCAACGAGAAATACACGCTGGGTTTCAAGCCGAACGGATTGAAAGTTTCCAGCCTTGAATTGCGCGCCGGGCAATACATTCTCAGTAATCCCAATGTGGCGATCGTGACGGCGGGCAGTCCGCTGGCCCAGGCTGGAGCCGTTATCGGATCGACCGGCCGCAGTTCCAATCTGTTCCATCAGGGTTTGATGCTGAATCAGAAATACAATGATCGTTGGAGCAGCCAGTTCGGCGGCGACCTTCAGCTCTATCGCAATCCAAATCAGATACAACTGGCTTCGACTGCTAATGGCGTCGCCTTGATCGTTCAGAACGGGCTGGGCCTGGCACTATCAGGACCTCTAGCCGGCACGGGTAATGCGACTACCACTTCGGGCGGAGCGATCTATACGGCCAGGAATTTTCAAATTGCGCGGCTTACTTATCGATTGAACTGGTCTGGATTCAAAGCGGGCGGTCGTACGTACCCGGTCAGTTTCAATGTCCAGGCCGCGCGCAACGTGGGTGTCGGTATCAATGAACGGGATGCCTTTTTGGCCGCGCTGCAAGTCGGCAAGGTCGCCGGGCGCGGCGATATGGCGTTCCTTTATGTGTTCTCAACTAAGGGCGCGAACTCGCTTATCTCGCAGGTTACCGACGACGATTTGGGAACGGGCAGTGGGGTGAATATTCGCACCAGCCACTTCCGCTTCGACTATGGACTTGCGAAAAAGGTATCGCTGCAAAGCTTGCTCTACATCCAAACTGAACTGCGTAACAGCGGAGACTTCCCTAGCTTCTTTGTGCCGCTGAACGCGTTCACGCCCAGACAGTATCGTCTGCAGGAGCAAATCGTATTCA
This sequence comes from Blastocatellia bacterium, assembly GCA_033856915.1. Lineage (GTDB taxonomy): Bacteria > Acidobacteriota > Blastocatellia > Pyrinomonadales > Pyrinomonadaceae > UBA11740. Next base: position 52,869 of record JAWVEB010000008.1, read on the forward strand.
ACTTTTGATTTGGAGTGCGGTGACTTGCCGGCGCTTTTCTAAACGCTGTCTTGAAAGCTGCGACAAGTCGCAGCGCTCCAAATAACTTAATCGGAGGACCTCGATGTTGATTCTAAAAAAGACCATGCGCGCTAAGGTCGCGATTGTTTTCCTTGGGATACTTGCCCTCGTGTTCGCGGCTTGCGGCGGCAAGACCGGGAGTGAAGTCAGGCTGCAGGGCGCCGGGGCCACCTTTCCAAATCCGCTCTATCAGAAATGGCTGAGCGAGTATGGCAAGCTGAATCCAAACGTCAAGATTGACTATCAATCGATTGGCTCGGGTGGCGGCATCAAGCAGATTCAGGCGCGCACGGTTGATTTCGGCGCCTCGGATTCGCCGATGAAGGACGCCGATCTGAAAGCCGCGCCCGGTGAAATCCTGCACGTCCCGACGGTACTTGGCGCAGTCGTGATCACTTACAATCTCGCCGGCGTGGCGCAACCGCTGCGGTTCACTCCGGACGTTATTGCCGACATCTTTCTCGGTAAACTCAAGAAGTGGAACGACCCGCGAATCAAGACAGAGAACTCCGCGGTGAATTTTCCCGACGCCGATATCACGGTGGTACATCGCTCCGATGGCAGCGGAACCAGCGCCGTCTTCACCGACTACCTCTCAAAGGTAAGTCCCGAATGGAAAGAAAAAGTCGGTTCAGGCACATCGCCCAATTGGCCTGTCGGTCTCGGAGGCAAAGGTAATGAGGGCGTGACCGGCCAGGTCAAGCAGACGCCGAACACGATTGGCTATGTCGAGTTGGCTTACGCTGTGCAGAACAAGCTTCCGGTGGGGCTCGTCAAGAACAAGGCCGGCAACTTCGTCGAGCCATCAATCGATGCGGTAACCACAGCAGCCGCTGGAGCAGTGGCCGCGACACCGGAAGATCTGCGCGTCTCAATAACTGACGCGCCCGGTCCGACCGCGTATCCGATTTCCAGCTACACCTACATTCTGGTTTACAAGGAACAGCAGGATGCGGTGAAGGGAAAGGTCCTGGTTGATTTTCTCTGGTGGGGAATCCATGACGGCGAAAAGTTCGCGAAGGATTTGTTGTACGCGCCCCTACCCGACGAGATCATCAAGCGCGCTGAAGCGAAGATTAATTCGATAACCGCCGGCGGCAAGCCCTTGCGATAGATTAATAAAGGCGCTGTTTAGCAGCGGGACTCGTCCCGCTCTTCAATTCGAAGAGGGCGGACAAGTCCGCCTTCTAAACGCCGGTGTTTAAGTAGATTGATGACGAAAGCGAGCGACAAACCAAGGCTTCTATCGCAGTGGCGCCGAAGGCTTTCACCTACGGGGAATACGGGTGACGCGATTTTTCGCGCACTGATTTTTGCCGTGGCTCTGCTGCTGGTGCTGATCGTCGGGGCGATGATCCTGGCGCTGGCGTCACACTCGATGCCTTCGATTCGCCGATTTGGCTTCAGCTTTCTCGCCGGCCGCGGGTGGGATCCCATCAAGGAACAATTCGGGTCGCTCGCTTTTATCTATGGGACGATCGTCTCTTCATTGATCGCGCTTGTGATCAGCGTGCCGCTGTCGCTGGGCATTGCGATCTTTCTGGTGGAGCAGGCGCCCCGGTCGATTTCACGACCGATTACTTTCCTGGTGGAACTGCTCGCCGCGATCCCTTCGGTGGTTTATGGACTATGGGGGATCTTTGTTCTGGCGCCATTCCTGCGCGAGCATGTCGAGCCCTTGCTGGCTCGCTGGTTCGGCTGGATGCCGTTGTTCCAGGGCCCAATCACCGGAATCGGTTTGCTGACCGGCGGCGTAATTCTGGCCATCATGGTGACCCCGATTATTTCCGCAGTGGTGCGTGACGTTTTATCCGCCGTGCCAAATACGCAACGCGAAGCCGCGCTCGCTTTGGGGGCGACAAAGTGGGAAACCACCGTCGTGGTTTTGGTAAACGGCGCGCCGGGAATCGCCGGCGCGGTGATCCTGGGCCTGGGGCGCGCGATCGGTGAAACGATGGCCGTCACGATGGTAATCGGCAACCGGCCGCAGATAAGTGCCTCGTTGTTTCAGCCGTCCTACACGCTGGCTTCAGTGATTGCCAACGAATTCACCGAAGCAACGGCTGACATTTATTTGAGTTCTTTGGTCGAGCTGGGCCTGATTCTTTTTCTCGTCACCTTTGTCGTCAACGCGATCGCCCGCGTTCTGGTTTGGCGAGTGACGCGCCGGACTACGGGCGTGGGAATGGCGGTATAGCGCAAATCCCTGATTTGCGTGCGCAAGTTAACAACTTGCGTCACAGTTATGAGGACTCTTTCACGAACAGATCGATCAAGGCGCGCCATCAGTGCGTCACTGACCACGTTGACCGCGCTCTGCACGTTATTGGCGATCGGTACGCTGGCGATCATCCTTTCGTACATCGCGATGCGCGGCGTGGGCGCGCTTAGCTTTCGCTTCTTGATTGATACTCCTCGGCCCGTGGGCGAGGGCGGCGGTATCGGTAACGCTATTGTCGGTTCAGCCGTTCTGCTCCTTCTCTCTTGTGTAGTAGGTATACCCGCGGGCATTGGCACCGGAGTCTATTTGTCCGAGTTCGGTGGCGGACTTTTCGGAAGTGTCGTCCGGTTCCTGGTTGATACCCTGACGGGGATTCCTTCGATCGTCACGGGAGTATTTGTCTATGCCGTCTTTGTGCTGCAGATGAAACATTTTTCGGCGCTGGCTGGAGGGGTCGCGCTGGCGCTGATCATGATCCCGATCGTGGCGCGGACTACTGAAGAGATGATCCGCTTGGTACCGCATAGCCTGCGTGAAGGCGCCCTGGCGTTAGGAGCGCCGCAATGGAGAGTGACGCTGGGCGTGGTAATTCCGGCGGCAGCGTCAGGAATCGCAACGGGTGTAATGCTGGCGGTGGCGCGCGTCTCGGGAGAGACGGCGCCGTTACTGTTCACCGCTTTCGGCAGCCGCTTCTTTCCCCGGAATCTGAACGAGCCGATCGCGTCGCTGACTGTGCAAATTTATAACTATGCGATTTCTCCATATGACGAATGGCACGCGCAGGCATGGGCGGCGACGCTGGTTCTGATGACGCTTATTCTCAGCATAAATGTGGGGGTGAGGTTTCTGACTCGCCGGAAATTTTAGAAACGTCTGAACAGTTGGGTAAAACGTGTGGCGTTTCTTCTTCTTCCCTTGATAGCCATGAGAGGAGGGTCTTAAGCCTGGCACCGACAAACCCTCACCCCAGCCCTCTCCCAAAGGAGAGGGAGCAGAGCAGATTTTGTTAACCGAAATGTCTACATCCACGCCACTCTTGACTCAGAAGCTTGCGGTCCCCAGCCGCGCGGCCCTGGCTGCGCGCGAGACCAAGATAGCCGTTGACGGCCTGAACTTTTATTATGGCCGGACGCAGGCCCTGCATGATATTTCTCTTAACATCCCGTCCCAAATGGTGATGGCTTTTATCGGACCATCCGGCTGCGGCAAGACGACTTTTCTGCGCACGCTTAATCGCATGAATGATGTGATCCCGGGCACACGCGTTGAAGGCAGCGTCTTGATCGATGGCCAGGACATCTACGATGGCGGGGCCGATGTGGTCGATTTGCGACGCAAAGTCGGAATGGTCTTTCAAAAGTCGAACCCTTTTCCGAAATCGATTTTTGATAACGTCGCTTATGGCCTCAGGATCAATCGGCTCACTTCGAGCAAAGCTGAACTGGAGGGCCGGGTCGAACAAGCACTGCAGGATGCGGCCCTCTGGACGGAAGTGAAGGATCGTTTGAAATCGTCCGCGCTCGGTCTTTCCGGGGGACAGCAACAGCGACTCTGCATCGCGCGCGCGCTGGCCATTCGTCCGGAAGTGATCTTGATGGACGAGCCGGCCTCCGCACTGGATCCGATTGCCACTTCCAAGATCGAAGAGCTGATCGTGGATCTGAAAAAGCAATACACGATCGTCATCGTCACGCACAACATGCAACAGGCCGCGCGAGTGTCAGACTTGACCGCGTTCTTTCTGCTCGGCAAACTGATTGAAGTAAGTACCACTGAAAAAATGTTCACCGCGCCGGATGAGAAGGTGACTGAAGATTACATCACCGGCCGTTTTGGCTGATTAGGAATCAAAAAGTAATGGAAGTGCACCGGCATCTTGACGAAGAACTAGACGCGTTGCGGGTTAGCGTTTTGCGCCTGGGCGGCGAAGCCGAAGCCGCGCTGGTTCGAACCATGCGCGCCCTCACGGAGCGAGACAGCGTCCTCGCGCGAGAAGTATTGGACCATGACGACGAAATCGATCAATTGGAAGTCGAGGTTGATCGGCAGTGCATAGAAATCTTTGCGCTGCGTCAGCCGGCGGCCCGCGACCTGCGCTTCGTGATGGCCGTAGCCAAGATGGCGCCAGTGCTGGAACGAATAGCCGACCATGCCAGCAACATAGCTCGCGGGGCTCTCGACCTCAACAAAGAGCCGGAGCCGAAAGATTATTCGGGGTTACGTAAGATGGGCGAGATTGCCTCGTCAATGTTAGGTGAAGCCCTCGACGCTTTTACCAGGAACGATGCCGACGCGGCCCGCGCAGTCATCGAACGCGACGCTGAAATCAACGATCTCTACAACCAAATCTTTCATGAGCTGATCGAAATGATGACTGAAGAGCCCGCTACCGCCACCCGTAACGCGCGGTTGCTGTTTGTTGCCAAACACCTCGAGCGTATCGGCGACTATGTGACCGATCTGTGTGAGTTGACCGTTTATGTGGCTGAGGCTGCGTTCATAAAACATTCCCACTGATCCGCCTGGAGCTTCAAGATGTTGGATCGCTACGACATTCTGACGCTGAGTTACTAGCCAGCGACTTCAAAAGTGTGATTGAATGTCCAGCGTTTCACTCAATCTCAAAGCACATTACGGGTGGGAATGACTACAACTGTAGCCCTGACTCTTTTCATTGTCTTCGTCGCGCTGGTGTTTGATTTCACCAATGGTTTTCACGACGCGGCCAATTCGATTGCCACAGTAGTTTCCACGCGAGTGTTGTCGCCGCGCTACGCCGTGATGTGGGCGGCGACTTTCAACTTTGTCGCCTTTGCCGTCTTCGGCACCCGCGTCGCAAAAACAATCGGCGGCGATCTGGTGCGGATCGATCTGATTCAGCAGGATCAGCGTTTGTTTGTGCTGTGCGCAGCTCTTTTGGGGGCGATTATTTGGAACTTGATCACCTGGTATTTGGGATTGCCGACGTCCAGTTCGCACGCGCTGGTGGGTGGGTATGCGGGCGCGGCCATCGCCGCTTACCAGGGCGTCAGCGGTTTGCTAAAGCCTGAAGGATGGATCAAGACGCTCATATTCATCGTAGCTTCTCCCGTGATCGGGTTCGTCATGGGGTTTGCGATCATGGTAGCGGTCTATTGGATCTTTCACCGCTGGACGCCGGCCCAGGTGGACAAGACATTCCGCCGCGGGCAATTGATTTCAGCGGCGGCCTATTCGCTGGGCCATGGCGGCAACGACGCGCAAAAGACTATGGGAATCATCACCGCAGTTTTGGCCACCGGAGGCATGTTCGGCTTGCGCATGGGGGACAAAGGATCCCTGCCGGCAATTCCACTCTACGTAGTGCTGTTGGCGCATGCGGCAATTGCCCTGGGGACACTGTCGGGCGGCTGGCGGATCGTTCATACGATGGGTTCCAAGATTACCAAGTTGCGGCCGGTGGGCGGCTTCTGTGCAGAGACGGCGGGCGCGATTACGTTGTTTGGCGCCACTGCAGCAGGCATTCCCGTCTCGACAACGCATACCATCACGGGCGCAATTGCCGGAGTCGGATCGACCACTCGACTGTCGGCAGTCAAGTGGCGCGTCGCCGGAAGAATCGTTTGGGCCTGGGTGCTAACCATTCCGGCAGCGGCTGTATTTGCTGCGTTGTCCTTCTTCATTATCCGTTTGATTGCTGTGGTCGTCAGCCGGATAGGTTGAGAACCATTCGCAGCGTCCCGATTCTTGCTCGCCCGCAACAACTGCTTAGTCTTTAAGGGTCATGCCGAAACCCGCTCTAATCATCGAAGACGATCCGGATATCGCTGAGAGCGTAAGGTACAACCTCGAGTCGGCTGGCTTCTCGGCGACCGTCGCGGCGACCGGCGAGCAGGGACTGAAACTCGCGCTCGATACACAAAACCCGCCCTTGCTAATAGTGCTCGATCTAATGCTACCCGGTATGAATGGAATGGAATTGTGTCGCCGGCTGCGACGCGAAAGCCAAACTCGGCGTACACCGATCATCATGCTGACGGCAAAAACATCTGAATCCGATCGCATCGCGGGGTTAGACCTCGGGGCCGATGATTACATTGCCAAGCCGTTTTCAGTGCGTGAACTATTGGCGCGCGTGCGCGCGGTGCTGCGCCGGGTCGAAGACGAATCCGGCGAGCTCTATGACGACGGCCGTCTCACGATAGACTTTGCCGATGTGCGCGCGGCCTGCGACGGCGTGAATGTGAAGCTCACCAACAAAGAGTTTCAGTTGCTCTCGGCCCTCGTAAAGAACCGTGGCCGGGTGGTTACTCGGCAGCAGCTTCTCGATCAGGTGTGGGGCTATAGTTATTACGGCGACGCGCGAACTCTGGACGTTCATATTCGTCGCCTGCGGCAAAAGTTGGGCGGGTGCGGCGACTGCATTGAAACCGTGGTCGCCGTTGGTTACCGCTTTACAGGCTGCGCCACGGCGGAAGCAGAGGCTGCCAAAGCGGATGAGTAACTCCCGTTTTCTCTTTGCCTCGTTGGTTGTAGCGCTCGCCGCGCTAGTCGTTCTGATTAACTATTCTTTGGGCTTTCCCCACTGGGTTATCCTCTCGGCGATCAATCTTTTTCTGGGCTTGTGCATGGTCCTGCTGTTGAGAAGCAAGACGGGTGGAACCCCGGAACCGCGCAAAGCCTATCAGGAAAATCCTACAGGACGTTTGGCCGCAATCGACTTTTCTTCCGAACTGCTTGACGCGACCCTCAACGAGATGCGCGAAGGTTTGCTGGTTATCGATGGTGAGATGCGCGTCGTAGCTTCGAACCGGGCCGCGCGCAGTCTTTTCTCGCACATGGACGAACGGATCAACTCGCGTCGCCTGACTGAACTGACTCGTAATCCTGCCATTTATGACGCGTTTCTTGACGCAATCCGCGGCACAGAGCGGGCTGGCGTAAAGGTGGAAACCTACGGCCAAGCGAAGAGAATCTTCGATCTGCGAGTCGTGCCTTTGCGCGCGGGCAACGGAGGCGGTGTGAACGGCGCCGTCGGAGTGTTTTTTGACGTCACCAGGCTTGAGCGTTTGGAGCTTGTGAGGCAGGAGTTTCTCTCAAATGTCTCGCACGAGTTACGAACTCCCTTAACTTCGATCATCGCGCTGGCCGAAACTCTCGAAGCCGGCGCCCTTGACGACGCAGAGCACAATCGACGATTTCTCTCGATCATTCAGAAAAATGCAGCTCGAATGCACCGGCTTATCGATGACATCCTTGAATTGAGCGCCATCGAAGCCGGCAACGTAAAAGTTCAAGCCGAGACTGTGCAATTACACGCGCTGCTGGATGATGTAATCGGAAGCCTATCGGCGCTGGCCGCAGCGAGGTCGATCACTGTGCAGAATCTGGTCAGGCCTGATGTGAAAGTGTTAGCTGATCCTCATCGACTGGTGCAGATGCTGACCAATTTGATCGATAACGCGATCAAGTTCAACCGGGAAGGCGGCAGCGTGTTAGTGAAATACGAAAGCTGTGGCGATGATCGAATTACGGTCGAGGACACCGGGGAGGGGATCCCGGCGCACCATCTTGATCGATTGTTCGAAAGATTTTATCGAGTGGACCGGGCGCGTTCGCGCGAACTTGGCGGCACCGGTTTGGGACTGGCCATAGTCAAACACCTGGTGAAAGCCCATGGGGGTGAAGTTACTGTCGAGTCGCGTTTCGGCGAGGGAACCCAATTTACGATCGAGCTTCCGTCTCAGACGGATCATATGGACCAGGATCAAGTGGCGGCAAAGACCAACGACTAACGCTTGGTGTTAGCTTAGTGGAAGACCTGGCGGTTCTCTGCTAGTTCGGGATAACCTATGAAAGGTACTGTGGTTCGTTTCAGCAAGTCTTCGGCCAGCCGCCGCAGTTGCGCGGGCATCTCCACAAAACAATACTCTTCCACATCGCAGCGATAGCGCGCGAGTAGTTGAAGTTCGGCGCCACAGAAGTCGCAGAACGCCAAATGATCCTGAATGTAAGTCCAGTTCTTTGCGTGTAGCGATGAGCCACAGTAAGCGAGCAACGCCTGCGAGGCGGGGCACTCGGCGGTCTTGCAAAACAGGTTTACGATTGATGAAGACATGGATGAATTCCTGCGGGCCCACCGTTGAGCTATCAGCACAAAAGCTTCAATAGGCTAATATTTCCAGAGTTCGGTCCGTGACGGATGCCATTCTTCCCCAACCGAATCAATAGTTTGCAGCCTGTGTAAAAAAATGTTGCTCATTCTTGAATTTGTTGTTAAGATAGCCGCAGGTTGATCGAGGGGTGCTTCACTCCTTGATGTCCTTCTCGATGGACGCCGAGAGGTTAGGGCGCTCATCGAACCGCAGTTGCCGCTTTTGTCCGGCTGAGAAGAGCCGGGGAACAAGCATCATCTTTCCGGGATTGAAAAGGTAAAAAGAATAGCTGTACGCGTCTCGATAAAGCCGCTCAAGCTCCATCTTCAACCAGGTTAGCTCTATCAAAAGCGAGCCTCCCAAAACCTTCCAGCGGTCAATCGAACTACCTAAAAGCCAGGTATACAGCCAACCACGGATGTCAGTGATCCACCGATCACGCTCCAGTTACCAACCAGATATCCACGCTCATCTTATCGGGAAAACTCGTGAAATCAATTACTCAAAAAACGACCCCAGATTCCACCGTCAGTGTGCCTCGTGAAGTGCCGCGCACGAGTCGCTCTGCCGAACGCAGCGCCAGAGCAGGCCATTGGGTTGAGAGCTTGCGCAACTCTGACGTCAATCGTCTGTGGGCGGAGCTACACCGCATCGTCAGCAATCACCCGCTGGTACGCGCTTCTCGCAGCGCCGGCCTGTTGATTGAAGAGGGAGCGTCAAGCGCCTATACAGATCTAACTCAGGAACTGTTTGTGCAGTTGCTGACCAAGTCGCGCTTCCAGCATTACCTGGACACGGCAATGACTAATGCCGAGATCGAATGTGAGATTGGCCAGATAGAATTAACAAATCTTTTGACAGCGGAATTGCGCAAGCGGCATCCCGAGAGTTACCGCCTGGCGCGCCGCATCTCTACCTTGATCCAGTCGAGCGCCAACTTTCGCCGCTTTGACAGCAGCGGGATTGGTGACGAGCAGCACCGCCGTTTGGCCGATCGGGTTTATGGTTTGAGCGAGTGGCCGGACAACAAACCCAACCGCGGATCGCACGAGATGGAGCAACGCGCGCATATGATTCCGGTCCGCCAGCGCGATACGCGCATGGTTGGCTGCACCGGTGACGCGCAGATCGTTATCAGTAATTCGGATCTGGAAGACCTGATTGTTTCAGTGCTTGACGCGATCGATGGGCCGGCCGACGTTCGCAGCTTGCGCAGTCTGGTCATGTCGCGCCTGCCGGTCATGGATATTTATCTGGTGCCTCTGGGCGGAGATGATCCTGACTCCGATGGCCCGCATTATGACCCGGCCGACCTGCGGGAAAATCCGGAAGAGAGCCTTCTGCGTCACGAATCCGAGCAAGAGGCGGCAGGTTGTGTCGACGATTTTCTAAAGAACCTACGCGGCAACGTTCGTGGCAAAGTTAAGCAATACAACCGAATGCTGGGCGTGCTGTGGCATTGTTACTTGAGCCCGGACCATGCGACGCAATTGGAAGTGGCCTCTACATTAGGCGTTTCTGACTCCCTGGTGTCCGACTATCGGCGCCGCATTGAACAGGAGCTGCGCGCCCTTTCATTTGTCGAAGTAGAAGAAGCGCGCATGTTCGAGTTGGCCCTGCGTGAGCGTATCCGCACTCTGATGGCAATCGATGATGAAGAAGAAGTCGCTGTCGTTTAGCTTCGCGCGATTCGTCTGACCTTGCGGATAGCGATACAAATACCGAAGAAGCGCAGGTAGCCTGCGCTTTTTCTTTTTCTTAATGGTTGGGGTCGAGTGTCAGAAATGCTAAGGCGACAACCACAGAATGATTACCAGCCGGTGACCCGTTCAGGATCATCAGGGACGAGTTCCCTGATAGATGTGCGGGCGGCAAAGCCCGAGAATCGCTTTGCCAACGGTCCGCGAAGATTGGAACAACCGGCGCCGGCAGCTCAGTCAGTCGCACAGACACAGCCAAACTATCGCAGCCCCACGTTGCTGAAGCACGGCCATGCTTTCTCATACGCCGCGCTGTTTCTCTTCACGCTAATTCTTTATGCGCGTCCCGCCGAGTTCTATCCGTCAGCTTTGACTTCGTCGATAGCTCTCCTGGTCGCTCTCGCCACCCTGGGCTTTTTCATACCCACTCAGCTTTCACTGGAAGGCACGTTGACCGCGCGGCCACGTGAAGTAAACCTGGTTCTGCTTTTTTGTCTGATCGGATTGCTTTCAGTTCCGTTCGCAATTAACCGCGCAGAAGCCTGGGTTGAGTTCAGCGGCACCTTCATTCGCTGCATCGTCATCTTTGTCGTCATTGTTAACGTAGTGCGAACCGAAACCAGGTTGAAGGGCCTGATCTTTCTGGCGATGGCGGCGGGCATCTGGTTAAGCATCGAAGCCGTAAACGAGTATCGATTGGGTTTGATGACGGTCGAGGGATATCGCGCGGCCGGTAGAGGCACGGGCATCTTCGGTAACACGAACGATATGGCGCTCCACCTAGTCACAATACTTCCGATATCGGTAGCGCTTATGCTCGGCGCGAAAGGTGCGATCCGGAAACTTCTCTATGGCACATGCTCGGCAGTGATGATTTCGGCGATTGTCCTCTCGTATTCGCGTGGAGCTTTCATCGGCATGCTGATAGCTTTTCTGTTCATTGCGTGGAAGCTTGGCCGCCGCCGCCGTCTCGAAATTGTCTTCGCAGTCCTGGGATTTGCCGGGGTTGTAGTCCTGCTGGCGCCAGACAAGTACGGCAGCCGCTTACTCTCAATTTTTGTTCCGAGTCTCGACGCGGAAGGATCGGCTGACGCTCGGCGCGGTGAGCTTTTTCGATCGATTTACGTCGCGCTCCGCCATCCTTTGCTGGGAATCGGGATGGGAAACTATCAGCCGGAAATGTCCTATCGCGGACTGGTGACACACAATTCCTATACTCAGGTGGCCGCGGAAATGGGGATGATGGCGTTCGCGTGCTATGTCATGTTCATCGTCACGCCGCTAAAGAAAGTGGGCCAGATAGCACGCGAAACTTTCGATGCCCGCCGTGATTCGCGTTTCTATTACTTAGCTCTCGGACTGCAGGCATCGCTGATTGCTTATCTGATTTCCAGCTTTTTCCTGTCGGTGGCCTATGTCTGGTACGTCTATTATCTGGTGGCTTACGCGGTGTGCCTGCGACGCCTGTACGAATCGGAAACCGGCAAAGTTGTGGTTCCATTGACTCGCAAGGAAAGAAAGAGAGCCGACGCTTCTTTCAAAACTGAGGCTGAAGCGCTCGTGACATGATGCTGAGATTGTTCGCAGAGATAGGTTTTGGCTTGAGCGCTGCGGCGCTCTTCTACACTTATGCCGGCTATCCTCTACTGCTCGCCATAGTCAGCGCGTTGCGACCTCGAACAGTGCGTCGCGGAGAGTTCGAGCCGACCGTTAGTATCATAATCACGGCTTACAATGAAGAGCGCGGCCTGGCGGCGAAACTCGAGAACACTTTGGCTCTGGACTATCCGCGCGAGCTTCTGGAAATAATTGTCGCCTCCGACTGTTCGAACGATCGCACTGATGAGATTGCGCGAGAATTCGCCCAGCGCGGCGTTCGACTCTATCGCCAATCTCAGCGATTAGGAAAGACCGCCGCGCAGAATGCCGCGGTTGAGCAAGCTCGAGGCGAGATCGTTCTTTTTTCCGACGCTACCAGTCTTTATCAGTCGGACGCCGTACGCGCGATGATGCCGAGTTTTGCCGACGCCACAGTCGGTTGCGTGGCCGGGCGTCTCGAATATGTGGACGGCTCAGGGTCGCGCGTGGGACGTGGCGCGCGTTCGTACTGGAGCTATGAAACATTTCTGAAGCGTCACGAGAGTCGCGTAGGTTCGTTGATTGGCGCATCCGGCTGTCTCTACTCGGTCCGGCGTTCTGCTTACGTTCCGCTCTATCACGAAGCGTGCAGCGACTTCATCATTGCCACCAAAATGGTCGAGCAAGGTCTGCGCGCTGTTTATGAACCAAACGCGGTTTGCTTTGAAGAGACCAATCGGCAGAGCGACAAAGAACTGAAGATGCGCGTCCGGATCATCGCACAGACTTTCACCGACCTTTGGCGGCATCGTTCGCTGCTCAATCCGGTTCGCAGTGGCTTCTACGGCGTCCAACTTCTTTCACATAAAGTCATGCGTTACCTCGTCCCGTTCTTTTTGATGGGCCTGTTCGCCTCGTCCGCAGTCCTGGCGTCCGGCTCTTTTTTCTTCCGACTAATATTGGCGGCGCAGGTAGCGTGTTATGCGTGCCCGGCATTTGCGTGGATGCTTGATCGCGTCGGCATCCAGAGCCGTCTGCTGGCGCTGCCTCAATATTTCCTGCTCGCAAATCTGGCGTCACTGATTGCCTGCTATCAATTTGTGCGGGGCGAGCGCTATGCGAGCTGGGAACCGATTCGTTGAAGACCTTTCGCAAATGAAGCCAAACGTCTTATTCATCATCGATAGCTTCGAGCAGGGCGGAAGCGAGCGTCAGGCCATGCAACTCCTCACTCAGTTGCACGCGAGCGGACAGTGTCGCGTTCATCTCGCCTGTTTGCAGAATCGCGGTTCGCTGCGCGCCGAAGCCGATCAACTCGGCATCGGAGAAATCCACGAATACGCGCTCAACAGTTTCTACGATCTTAATTTTGCCAAACAGCTTCGCCGTTTGGTCCGGTTCATCAAAGAGAACGAGATCGACGTCGTGCACACGCACTGCTTTTATACGAATATCTTCGGCATGACGGGAGCGTTTCTCGCCGGCGTGCGCGCTCGGGTTACTTCGAAAGGCGAGACCGACGGCTTTAGGAGCCCGATGCAGAAACGTGTTGAGCGGACGTCCTTCCGACTATCTCACCGAGTAATTGCCAACTGCCTCGTCGTGCAGAATCAATTGATCCGTGAAGGCGTCAGTCCGGCAAAGATCATTCAGCACTACAACGGTCTCAATCTCGAACGTTTGAAAGTTCGGTCGGGGTTGCGGCGCGAAGAAGCGTTAGCCGCATTCGGCCTGCCGTCCGGACGGCGTTACATGAGTATCGTGGCTAACCTGCGCAATCCCGTGAAGGATCATCCGATGTTTTTGCGAGCCGCCGCCCGCGTGCGAGCCGCGATTCCGGACGTAGGATTTGCGATCGCCGGCGAAGGTGAATTGATGGAGGGTCTGCGTGAACTCGCCGGCCAACTCGGAATCGAAGAAGACGTGTTCTTCCTCGGCCGGTGTGACAACGTGGCCGATCTTTTGTTCGCTTCTGATATAGGCGTGCTCAGTTCAAAGGCCGAAGGCTTCGCCAATGCGATCCTGGAATACATGGCCGCGGGGTTGCCCGTCGTAGCAACCGACGTGGGCGGCGCGCGTGAAGCGATCGCTGAAGGCGAGACGGGTTACACAGTGGCCTCAGGTAATGATGAACTGATGGCCGCGCGCATCATCGAACTTCTCAATGAGCCCAAACGCGCCCGCGCCATGGGCGAGCGCGGCAAGTTGATCGCCGCGGAAAAATTTTCTTGCGACCGGCATCTCAAGAATACGCTTGAGTTGTATGACGAGCTGCTGTCAAAACCAAAGTCAGCTCCGACAGGGATTGGCCACGAATGGCGACTGAACGAATAGGAGATTTGACGGCGCCGCCGGCTTTGTGGCCCGGAGTCGTGAAAGCACGAGCTAGAGGAAAGGCGAAACGAAGACGGCTCGTTCTGCTGATCGCTTTGCTCAGCGCGGTCGTGCTGTGGCCGTTACTCGCCTGGCTCGGCGCGCACCTGCTAATCGTTAAATCGGAATTGGGTTCGGCTGACGCTATCGTCGTGATGAGCGGTTCTTCGACTTACCTCGAGCGAGCAGATTGGGCGGCGAAGTTATATCGCGAAGGACGCGCGCCGATAGTCATCCTCACCAACGACAGCCTGATCAGTGGATGGGACAAGCAGGAAGAGCGCAACCCGTACTTTTATGAATTGGCCGCGAGGGCTTTGCAGCAGCGCGGTGTTCCCGAATCAAAGATACAAGTTGTTTCCGATATCGCTTTAGGTACCTACGAAGAGAGTCTGGGTGTCAGGGACTACGCCACCGCGCATCAATTAAGGCGGCTCCTCGTAGTCACTTCCGCGTATCACACGCGGCGCACGCTCTGGTCTCTGCGCCACGCCAGCGCAGGGAGCGGCATTGAAATCGGCATCGATAGCCCGCCGCCCGGTTGGCAGACGCCCGCGCCTTCGCGTTGGTGGTGGCGTCGCTGGGGATGGAAAGTCGTCGCGGGCGAGTATGTGAAATTGATCTATTACTGGATACGGTATTGAAGTGCACAGACTCTAGTCTGTGATCCGAGTCAGCCCAGGACTGAATCACAGACTGAAGTCTGTGCCACTAATGCGGTCGTCGCCCTTCGATAACCTCACGATAAATCTTAACCAACGATCGAACATAGTGTTCCGGATCGAATTGCGTGTCCACCAGATTGGCTGCCTTCCCTGCCAACCGTTGGGCCAGGTCTTTGTCCGTTAACAGACTTGAGATTGCTGCGGCGAGTGACGGAGGATCGCTTGGCTGAACCAGCAGAGCGCTTTCGTTGTTGGTAACCATCTCGGCTACACCGCCCACAGCGGTTGCGACGATCGGCAGGTTTTCCGCCATTGCTTCCAGCAGGACGTTCGGCGAGCCTTCGCTGTGTGACGGCAGAACAAATACATCGGCCAACGCATAGAAAGGCTGAACGTCGCTCAACTGACCGGTGAAGACCACGCGCTCTTTGAATGATTCGGCGGCGGCTTCCAATCGCGCGCGTTCAGGGCCATCGCCGACAACAACCAGCTTGAGCGAGATGTCCGCGTTGGTTTCACGCAAACGTTTGAATGCCTGGATCAGATCGAGGTGCGCTTTTTCACGGGACAGACGGCCAACCGCGAGCACCACACGTTCCCTCTCGTCAATCCCAAAACGTTTTCTCACAGCGTCGATGTCCGCCGCGCTTACCTGTGGCGGACGTCGAATCGAATTGTGCTGGACAGAAATCTTTTCGAGTGGAACACCGGTAGTGGCTGTTAGTTCTTTTGCGAAAGCATGACAGACCGTAACCACTCGATCGACGTGCGGCAACGACCATCGATCGAGGCGGTTGTATAGGCGCATCTTGCGATCTGTGTCGGTATAGCCGTGATGAAAAGCGACCCAGGGATGCTTCCGCCAGAGACGCGAACGCCACATCAGGAAATGCGACTTTATTGAGTTAGTCACAAGGAGGCCGGGCGCGCGAGCCTCGACGATGCGGCTCAGAGCAGGTATGACGCTGAGATCGAAACGGCGGCGTTCAGGAATAACCTCAACCTCCAATCCCAACTCACGTGCTGCCCTGACAAAATCGTTTGGCGGCGCGCCGGCGCGTTGCCGGTCGAAGGTCACCAGGCAGCCCTCAATCAAGGGGAAGTCAGGCTGAGTTTGAGAAAGTTCACGCGCGGCGCGATGAAACTCCAGCACGATTTTGGCGACGGCATTGATCGAGGTCGCTTCAACGATGGTCAGAAGTTTGATCGGCGTCATTACCACCCTAGTAGCTTTTCATATACACCAAAGAGCGATGCCCCTAAGCTCGACCAGTCATAGCGGCTAGAGACCAGGGCTCTTCCGGCGGCGCTAAGTTCATTGCGCCGAGCTTCGTTCTCGACCACGCTCGTAATTGCTGCCACAAGGTGTTCGTTACCATCGGCGATCAAAATATTTTCGCCATGCTTCACTGCCAAACCTTCGGCGCCAAGTGTTGTCGATACGACCGGGACTCCGGCCGCCATCGCTTCCAGTATCTTGAGACGACTACCACCGCCGACGTTCAGCGGAACGATGGCTGCGATTGCCTCGCGATAGAACGGACGCACATCATCGACTGTTCCGGTGACTTCGATGCCGGGGAGTCGAGTAAGTTCGCGAACCTCCGGCGCCGGATCTTTACCCACGATAGTAAAAATCAAATCCGGTTGGTGTTCGCGCACGCGCGGCCAGACCTCACGCCCAAAGTTTACCGCGCCATCGACATTGGCGTGGTAATCCATCGAACCGACAAAGACGATCCGGCGCGCGAGTGATTCATCCTTCGCTCCGACTTCAGAATAGAAGGCAGTATCAACGCCATTCTCGATCACAAAGATGCGCGCGTCAGGATTGACACTGCGGAGCCGCTCGGCGTCTCTTTGGCTGACTACGACGTGCGCGTCAAACTCGCGCAGCGCGCGCCGCTCAAACTCGCTCATCAGCCGGGCAGTTCGTCCCGCGTAAACCCTGCGCAGGCGCCGCGGCTCGCGCTCGCTGTATCGTCGCATCAATTCGGATTCGACGTTGTGCCAATCACAAACCACGACGGGTCGTTTGCGGGCTTTCCGAATTATCTCCAGGTAAGACATCAGATGAATACTTTCGATCTGGATGATCTCAAAATCCTGCTCGCTCAGAAGATGCTGCAGTGCCTGCTTCATCGAATCGGTTGTGTAGTTGAGCACCGGCAGAGGTGTCTGTCCCAAGGCACCGCGCACAACCTTGGCTAAGGTGTAGGCCGAATCCCGTTCGACGGCGATGACCTGATCGTAAAACTTTTCCAGGTTGTCCGACGGCTGTTGGTGGTCGGTAAAGGCGAGGAGCGAAACGCTCGCTCGTTCCGCGAGGACCCGCGCGAGGTGATAGTTCCGCAACTTCGCCCCGGTGTCGAGCGGCCAACAAACTCTGGGCGCGAACTGCAACACGCGCATGTGCGAATCAGATGGTTTCAGGACGAATCTCCAATTGCCGAGGCAGTTGCCGCGCTCGGCTCTTGATTCTAACGGGTAAATGGATGCATTCGGAGAAAAATTTCCGGTAAGGTCGTTTGAGAAGTGGCGCGGGCGTCCCCGCCCGAGAATCACGCACAAGATGCGCGTGCCACAATTAAATGCACCCCTATCCTGAAAATTTCCGGTCTTTGGCCAAAATTAGCTGGATTCAGGGCCAGCTTGATCCTGTATACTGATCGTGGCAAATCTGCCGCCCTTCCTGACTGTGGCCCACCACTCGAGCCAACTTCAGAGATACGCTTTCCGAAATGAATCCTGAGTCTTCAAAACAACTGCGGCCTGTGCTCGCTGACGAAAATCGTCACTTTCGAACCGATCACTTGCAAGGCGACCTGGCTGGCCGTTCGGCCCGCGGCGGAGCGGTGACCATGACGGCGCAGGGCTTCAAGTTTGTCTTCAGCATGGTGGCGACGATTGTGCTCGCGCGTTTGCTGACGCCGTCAGACTACGGCCTGATTGGCATGGTCGCGATCCTGATCAATTTCGTGGGCATGTTTCAGTACCTGGGCTTGTCGACGGCTACGGTGAAATGGTCCGAGTTGAATCATCAACAGGTCAGCACTCTCTTCTGGGTGAACATGCTGCTGAGCGTTGTGATCATGCTGGTAACTGTCGCTAGCGGTCCGCTGCTCGCCTGGTTCTACCATGAGCCTCGTCTGATTGGAATCACTGCCGGCTACGGAGTGACGATTCTGTTTGCCGGTCTCGCCATTCAACACGAAGCGATTCTAACAAGACAGATGCGTTTTACCGCGATCGTCGTGGTCGAGGTTGTAGCTTTACTGATCGGATTTGTTTCCGCCGTTGTGGCTGCTTCATACGGCGCGGGTTATTGGTCGCTGGTGCTGAATCAACTGGTGATGACGCTGGTGACGGTGATTGGCGTGTGGGCGGCTTGCCGCTGGCGTCCGGGAATGCCGGGGCGGCGAGTGGGGATCCGTTCGATGTTGTCATACGGAGGAAATATAACCGGCTTCCACATCATGACTTTTTTTTCGCGGAACCTGGATAACCTGTTGATCGGAAAATTCTGGGGCCCTTATCAACTGGGCATGTATTCGCGAGCCTACCAGATGTTGCTGATGCCGATGCAGCAGATCAACGCGCCACTCGCGGCCGTCGCTGTCCCGGCATTGAGTCGCCTGGCTGATTCTCCTGAGCGCTATCGCACCGCCTATTTAAAAATTCTGGAAAAGATCGCGATGATCACGATGCCTGGCGTGGTCTTCATGATTGCAACTTCGGACTGGTTAGTCTTGTTTGTGCTCGGTCCGCAGTGGCGCGAGGCGGGACGCATTTTCATGTTGCTTGGCGTGGCGGCAATCATCCAGCCGGTTACCCGAACCGTTTTGTGGTTGTTCACGACGCAGGGACGCTCGCGCGAAATATTCAAATGGGGCGTGATGAGCGCTGCGATTGCCGTAGTTTCGATCGTCGCCGGCCTGCCCTGGGGCGCAACCGGAGTCGCAGCGTCGTATGCAATAACCGATCTCTGCGTCGCGACTCCGCTGCTGTTTTGGTATGTCGGTCGCAAGGGCCCGGTTCGTGCCGCGGATTTCTATCGCACGATCGCTCCGGCGGCTGGCGCGTCGATTTTTGCGTTGGTGGTGTTGTTCGGTTGTCGGCAATGGCTGGAAACGTTTTCGCATCTCGCCACGCGCTTGAGTATCGCTTTGGTAATCACGATAGGGGCCTCGGTGCTGGTGCTGGCCGCGTTACCGGCGGGAAGACTGGCGATGCGCAATTTCAAAGACACTTTATTGCTGCTGGTGAAAAGGGAGCGTGAGTCTCTGGTGTGATAGCGATGACTTCAAACCGCATGTTTAAGACGTCAAGTCCCGCGAAGCTGAACCTGCTGGCCAGATCAGTACGGCTCTATGCGCGCAGTCGCCTCCGCGGATCCACGCGCTTGACCTACGCCTTGGCGCAACGCTTCGGCTCATTGCAGCATGTACCACTGGATATTCCAGGCTGGGCGCCGGTTTATGTAGATTTGCGGCTTGCCAACGCTCACTACATGCTAATGGAGTCGCCTTACAAAGGACTATGGCGCGAACTGGACGAGGTGGAGATCATGCATCGGTTCGTTCGCGCCGGGGATGTAGCTTTCGACATTGGCGCGAACGTGGGTCTCCATTCGATCTTGCTTTCACAACTCGTCGGTCCTAAGGGTAAGCTTTGCGCCTTTGAACCGAATGCTGAGTTGCTTCACGCGCTCAAGTTTACGATCGAGCAATTAGGCAATGCGACCTTGTATTCCGTCGCGCTATCGAATAAGGATGCCGAATCCCAACTTTTCATTCCGCCCGATAACACGGTTGCAAGTCTCGCCGACTGGACGATCGCGGCGCCGAACTTTAACCAGGATGGCCCGTCGCATGTGATTACTTGTAGTGAGCGTCGCCTGGATGATCTGATCGACGCTGGCCAGTTGCCTCAACCGGATTTCATAAAATGCGATGTGGAAGGCGCAGAGCTTCGAGTATTTGAAGGGGGCGCCAGAACACTGAGTAGAGTCGATGCGCCAATCATTTTGTTTGAAGCCAACGAATGCGCGTCGCGCGGTTTCAATGTCGGGGTATCCGCGGCTAAGGATTTCCTGGCCTCTCTGAAAGGGCCCCATTATCGCTTTCACGAGATACACGAAGGTGGCAGGTTGGTAGCGATGCAAAATGTTAATCCGAGCTTCTCAAACATTCTTGCAGTACCTGAATCGAAATGCTGAAAAAGTTAAAGCAAGCCGCCCTCAAGTCTCTTAAGACAGCCGGAGTCTCGACGCTCGTGCACAACAGTCGTTGGCGCCGTCAGCGACTTTTGATTCTCGCCTATCATGGCGTTGCTCTGTCCGACGAACATCTCTTCAACGGCTCGCAATTCATTTCCGCGGATCTCTTCCGCGATCGGTTGGAGTTACTGAGAAGATCAAAGTGCGCTGTGTTACCTCTGGGTGAAGCAGTTGAGAGGCTTTACCGGAACGACTTGCCCGACCGCGCCGTCACGATAACTTTCGACGACGGTCTTTCAGATTTCTACCGCCGGGCCTTTCCGCTAATCCAGGAATTCGAAGTTCCGGTGACGCTCTATTTGACGACGTTCTACTCTCATTATCAGCGGCCTGTTTTCGATCTGATGTGCTCGTACCTGCTTTGGAAAGGGCGAAGCAACGCACTCGATTTGAAGGAGCTGACCGGACAGGACATCCAGACAAACCTGCAGGAACTCGACGCGCGTGAAAACGCGCTCGGCCAAATTCATGCCTTCGCCCGCGGACAGAAATTATCGGCTGACGAGAAGGATGCGTTCGCGGCTTCGTTGGCCGCGCATTTGAATGTTGATTACAACGCGCTGCTCGAGCAAAGGCGGATGCATAACCTGACCCCGGACGAAGTTGGAAGACTGAGTGCCGGCGGAATCGATGTTCAGCTGCACACGCACCGTCATCGGACACCACTGGATCGCCAACTCTTCCTGCGCGAGATCGAAGACAATCGCCAGAGCATCCGAGAGATGACGGGTAAGAACCCAACACATTTCTGTTATCCCAGCGGAGTCTATGATCAAAGGTTTCTGCCCTGGTTGCGCGAAGCCGGGGTCGTTTCCGCGACTACCTGCGAATCAGGGTTTGCTTCGCGAAGTTCCAACCAGTTGTTGCTGCCAAGATTTCTGGACAACGCCACCTTGTCGCCCATTGAATTTGAAAGTTGGTTGACGGGGATCTCGGCTGCTCTGCCGCAACGCCGCGTGGGCCTGCGGGCAGTCGCGGGAGGGATATCATGACGCTAATCGCCGGCATCTTCTCTCGCAACAATCAACCGTTGACAGATTCAGCGTGCGCTGGACTGCGGCAAACGATCTCACGCAATCCGGCCGAAGCGGTTCAAATTTTCAGAGATCAGCGAAGCTGTTTCGCCAAGGTGGACATCGGAGCATTTCGTGACCTGGGCTTTTTCCAGGACGCGAGTGGCGCGTTGTCTCTGCTTGCAGGCGAGCCTTTACTCAGCAACCGCGACATCTCTTCGAACCGGCTACAGGACCTGACTGCCATTCACGAGCAGGCGCTCAAGGGTAATTGGAGTGGGCTGCGCGAAGCTGACGGAACCTTTTGCATGGTGCACTACCAACCACAAACGGGGACGCTCTCTCTTGTCGCTGACAAGGTGGGCGTCAGGCCACTTTATTATTGGCTTGACGACGAGTTGGTTGTTTTTGCGAGCGCGCTACGCATCCTGGAAGAGCTTTCGTTCGTGCCGAAGAGGATGGACCTGCGGGCGGTGACCGAGGTCGTGGCGCTGGGAACACCGCTGGCCGGCCGAACGCCCTATGCCGGCATATTCTTACTTAGGCCGGCCGAGATCGTACAGATAACAAATGAAGGCACGTCGCGGAGTAGCTACTGGCGCTGGGACGAAATCAAAACGGAGAGTGATTCTGAACCAACTCGTCTTGCGACTGTCTATGATGCTTTTCAATCGGCGATAAAACGCAGAAACGGAAATGATAAAGCGACGGCTGCGTATCTCAGCGGTGGTCTTGATTCGCGTTGCATCGTTGCGGCCCTTTGTCACAACGGAGTGCGAGTGCGCACCGTGAATTTCGCCAGACCGGGGACGCAGGATTACCACTTTGGAAATGATTTTGCCGAGAAGATCGGATCTGTCCACGAGGCTATTCCCAAAGAAAAAGGCGACAACATTCCTGATTATTCGTCGCTCATGGCTAAGGTTTTGGGAGGATCCAGGGTTTTGGGAGGATCCAGTTACGGTCAATGGCCCGCGGAGCGCCCGCAAGTGGCTTGGTCAGGCGAAAGCGGAAGTGGTTTGCTCGGAGCGGTCGGCCTCCCCGAATCCATCGTCGCCTTGATGCGCGCCGGTCAGGTTGATAGCGCCGTCGCAGAGTATTTGCAGCTCGGGCAGAGAAACGTCCCGCTGAAGCTCTTGCGGCCGGAGATTCTGGAGAGTGTCCGCGCGGTTATCAAGCAGGGAATAAGCGAAGGACTAAACGAATGGCAAGCAGAGGATCCAGCCAGGAATTTCTATTTGTTCCTGATGCATACGGACCAGCGGCGCAACCTGATGCGCCATTTTGAGAACATCGATTTGCATCGGCTGGAATTTCAGATGCCATTTTTTGATGGCGGGTTTTTGACATCTGTCATTGCCACGCCACTCGACTGGTGTTTGAAACACAGGTTCTACATCAAATGGTTATCGCTTTTGCCGACGCCAGTCACGTCAGTGCCCTGGCAGGCTTACCCTGGTCATGAACCATGCCCGCTCCCGGTTCCTGCGGAACTCGCTTACCAATGGGATGATTCCTACCGGGCCGAGGAAGACGCATCGCAAAAGCAAAAGGTGATCGAGCAAGCGTCTGAGCTGCTGCGCTCGGTGGATTTCCCGGACCAGATTCTGAGTAGGAGAAATCTGCGTCTGGTTAAGTGGATCCACTCGATCGGTTGGCGCGATTACAGGTACGCGATCGAGGCGGCGCAAACCTATCATCTATACGCCCGGAAATGCGGGGGCGAATTTGTTTTGTCCTCCAGATAGAGATTGAAGATGGAAAGTCCTTTGACCAAATCGATAATGCAGGATGTCAGCCCCGAAATTGCGCGGGCCCGCGCTGCTGTGTCGATCGAGACTCCCGTGCCGTTTGTCAGCATAGTCATTCCGGCTTATAACGTTGCTCCTTTCATCGGCGAGACACTCACCACTGTCTTTGCCCAAACTTTCACGGACTTTGAAGTAATCATCGTTAACGACGGCTCGCCGGACACTGAAGACTTTGAGCGCGCACTTCAGCCATACATCGATCGCATCTCTTATCTCAAGCAGGAGAACCGCGGCGCGAGTGCGGCCCGAAATACTGGCGTGCGTGCGGCGCGCGGGGAGCTAATCGCCTTTCTCGATGCCGACGATCTGTGGTCGCCGGATTATCTGGCGGAGCAGCTCAAGTTCATCCGCGAATATGGCTGCGACCTCGCCTGCGCGGATGCAATGATCTTCGGCGTTTCCACGGATGCGGGACGAAGTTACATGGACTCTCTCATGGAAGCAGCGCCACCCGCCGGCCGGGTAACTTTTCTCGAACTCGTTAATGCGGACCGCAGCTTAATTACTTCCGGCGTCGTTGTCCGTCGCGAACTGGTTTTGGAAGTCGGACTGTTTGATGAAGCGCTTCGTAACGCGCAGGATTTTGATCTGTGGCTACGCCTGGCCAGACATGGGGCGCGGCTCGCCTATCAACGGAAAGTCCTGTTGAGCTACCGATCCCGCCCGAACAGTCTGACTGGCGACGCGATCAATTCGCACCAGAGGGAGCTGCGGGTCTTTGACAAGATCGAGCAGTCCTATGACTTCACGCCGGCAGAACGTCTGGAAGTTACCGCGGTCATTAGAAGCCGCCGGGCGCTGTTGGAATATGAGTTGGGCAAGCTGTATTTGGCGCCCCGTGATTTCCTGCGCGCCCGCGAATCGTTCGCGCACGCAAACAGGCTACAGCGAAGCTGGAAGCCGCGTCTGGCATTATGGCTAACAAAGATCGCGCCGGGCTTATTTCGATCGCTCTATCTTCGGCGGAGTAAGAGTTCAGTTGCCGAGTAACTTCGTTCAAGGAAGAAACGCATGAGAAACGTCAAAGAAATTTCGCCGAACTCGCCTGTGCGTCGCGCTCCCGCGTCGACTCAATCGCAGGCTGATCAGCTGGCGGCGGAGTTGGATACCAACGGCATAATTGTTTTGCCGTCCATCGTCAGCCCGGAGGAACTGCGCGGAATGCAGGCGGCGTTTGAGAGCCGGCTGCGGCGAGTGCGCTGGAACAACTTTGACGGCTATCAAAGGACTGAAGTCTATCGGCAGATGGTCGAAGATGTGCTGCTGCTCGATCAGGGCTTTGTCGATCTGGCTTTGCATCCCCTGGTCAAAGGAATTCTCACGCGATATCTGGGTACAGAATACGAACTAGCCGAAGCGAAGGGCTGGAAATCGCTGCCGACCAAATACGACTTTCATGGTTGGCATGGTGACACCTGGTACGATCAAGCGATCGAGCAGACCATCCATAGAGAGATCAAGCTCGGCATTTATCTAACCGATGTTAAGAGCGGGGCGTTCAAGTTCGTCAAAGGAAGTCATCGAAGACAACACCCGCGAAATCTGAACAAAGCCGAAGCCGCGGCATTGCCGGTTGCTGACATCGTCGAATTGTCAGGCGTTGCCGGAACCGCGTTCATGTTCGACACGTCCGCAATTCATCGCCAGAGCATTCCGATCCTGGCGCCGCGCCAGGCCGTCTTTTTCGGTTATCACAATCCGAACGTTCCGCTGCAGCCCGACGACATCGCTTATTATCGTTATCACCCTTTGCTGCTGAATGCGGCATTTCTCGGCGGCCTTTCGCCCGAGGATCAGCGCATTCTGGGTTTTGGTAACAAGACCAACTTTCAGCCGGCCTTTCAAAGGCGGGAGCGGCCTCCGCTGATGTGTGAACTGTTCGCCGCTTCGCATGCGGTCGGTCTACGCGTTCAACATACGCAATCGAGGCTCGTCTCGAAACTAAAACGCCTAATTAGACTCAGCTAGGTCGCCGGCGCGCTCCGTCTCAATCAATGAACACCAACGATCATCATTCTGGTCATGCGCCAACGCTGCTCTCGGTGTTTGGCGTTAAGCCGCTACGCATCGGCGGCACTGAGACCTTCGCGCGTGAGCTGTCAATGCAGTTGGGCGAGCGAGGATGGAAGAGTGCGCTATGCTTTCTCTCCGAGCCCACGGCAGAAGTCAGAAAGTTTCTCGAGCTGCCAAATGTTTCATTCGAAGTGCTGGCCGATTCGACGAACGGCGCGCGCGACGCCCGCCGGAATCTGACCCGGCTCATGCGGAAACATCGGCCGGAAATTTTGCACCTTCACTACGTCAGTTTCTTGAATCTCTATTCGTGGGGCGCGCGGTTTCATTCTGCAAAGCAAGTGTTCTTTACCGATCACCATTCGCGACCGGCGGGTCATGTTCAGGCTCGCGCGCCCTTTTGGAAACGTACGGCAGCGCGTCTAATCAACCAGCCGCTCGACCGAGTGGTGTGTGTAAGCAACTACGGCTACGAATGCATGACATCGATTGACCTGCTGCCCCGCAACCGTTTTCAGATGATCTATAACGGCGTCGACCTGACGCGGGTGAAGAGCGATCCTCGGCTCGCGACCGAATTCCGGGAACGATATTCAATTCCGTCCGAGCGAGCGATTGTTACTCAAGTCAGTTGGATAATTCCGGAAAAGGGAATCGCTGATTTTGTCGAGACAGCCCGGCTGGTGCTGCGACAAAACCCCAACGTGCAGTTTGTGCTCGTGGGTGAGGGGGTGAAGCGCGAACAGTACGCCCGCGACGCAGCGGCGATGGGACTCGGCGATCGAATTACCTGGACGGGAATGATTGACGATCCATTCGCTGAAGGCGTGTTTCAGGCGGCCGATGTTGTATGCCAATTTTCGCGTTGGGAAGAAGTGTTCGGGTGGATGATCGCGGAAGCAATGGCCCATGGAAAACCTGTCGTGGCCACGCGGGTGGGTGGCATACCTGAATTAATCGATGACGGAGTGAACGGTTATCTGGTGGGCCGTGGCGATGCGCCGGCGATGAGCGATCGGATCCTGAAGCTGCTCGGCGATCCCGGGCTGAGGGAGCGAATGGGTGAAGCCGGACGCGTAGTCGTTGCCGAAAAATTCAACCTGCGAACGAACGTGGCTCAGTTAATAGAGAGTTACGGCATTGGTTTGCCGGGAGCGACAAGCAAGACGTGAGAGAACTATTCGACTTGTTTGACTAACGCGCGCGCTGGATTTCCTGCCACACTTGTTGCCGCCGGCACGTCCCTGGTTACCACCGCGCCGGCGCCGACGATGGCGTACTCGCCGATGGTTACGCCGCACAGAATCGTTGCCCCACTGCCCAGGCTGGCGCCGCGCTCGACCCTCGTTTTCACAACCTGCCAATCAGCTTCAGACTGTAACGAGCCGTCCGCGGCCGTTGCGCGCGGATACTTGTCGTTGATGAAGGTAACGCCATGCCCGATGAAAACTTCGTCGGCGATCGTGACGCCTTCACAGATGAAGGTGTGGCTTGAAACTTTGCAGTTGCGTCCGACGGAAGCGCCTTTTTGGATCTCGACGAAGGATCCGATTTTGGTTCCATCGCCAATTTCACACCCATACAGATTGACGAAGTTATAGATAACAACGTCGCGGCCGAGCTTGACGTCAGGAGCGATTGAGCAGAATTGTCCCACCATGAAAATCGCAAGTCAGGAATGCAGGTAGCCTTTGTCAAAGCTACAAATGAAGATGTGGACGCCTAACGAGCACGCGGCAAATTGAGCGAGCCCGGGCGATGAGCGGTCTCAGGTTGCCGGCCCATCAACTCAACGGTGCCCGGGATGTCGTCTCTACTCCATCATCGTCGTCGGAGTAGTCTGATTTGTAGTATTCCGCATAGCCTGCGTAGTAGTAGTCGTGCGATTCGATCTTGACGTTGTTGAGCACCACCCCAAAGATGTGAGCGCCCACATCAAGCAACTGTTGCTTAGCGCGACGGACGACTGCGCGTGAGCTGCGGCCACCATGGATCACCAGAATGACTCCATCGACGAAGGTCGACAGTATCGAAGCGTCCGTAAAGGAAACGGCAGGCGGAGAGTCGACGATAATGTGCGTAAATTTCTCGCCCAGAGTTACCAGCAAGCGGCGCATATCCTCCGAGCCAAGCAGTTCGGCTGGGTTCGGCGGGATCGGGCCAGAAGTCAATAGCTTCAGGTTGGGCTGTTTATCATAAGTTTGGATTAGCGACTCGATGTCGTCGGACTCGCCGGAGAGGCAGTTAGTAAGACCACGAGCGTTCGACAGATTAAAGTGCGCGTGTAGTCGGGGACGGCGCAAGTCGCAATCGATTATTAGCACGTGCGCGCCGGTTTGGGCCAACATGAAGGCGGTGTTGATTGCAGTCGTGGTCTTGCCTTCCGAAGGCTGGCT
Organism: Blastocatellia bacterium; assembly: GCA_033856915.1. Taxonomy (GTDB): domain Bacteria; phylum Acidobacteriota; class Blastocatellia; order Pyrinomonadales; family Pyrinomonadaceae; genus UBA11740. The sequence continues at coordinate 80,111 of JAWVEB010000008.1, forward strand.
GGACGTAACCAGAATCGTCTTTGGCTGCGTACCGGCTGAAGAAAGCAGGAGTGAAGTGCGCAAGTGGCGATACGCTTCCGAAACCGGGGAACGCACGTCATTAACCAGTGCGAGCGCCGTCGACTCGCCGGGTTTGGGCACCGTGTCCGCACCTCGAAGTCGAGGCTTGTCGTCGCGAGCCGCAGGGATCAACCCCAGGGTTGGCAGATGAATATACCGATCGACATCATCGACGGATTTGAGCGTGTCATCGAGGAAGTCGAGCAGGAAGGCGAGTCCAATGCCGGCGACCAACGAAAGTATGAAGGCCAGGATGATAGTTCGCAGGCGATAGGGTCCAACCGGTTCGTGGGGAACGCGACTGTAAGTGGAAACAGTCACATCGGTGGGAGTGCCGCCGCCGGCAGCCAGGCCCAACTCACGCAGTCTCGCAGTGAGAGTGTTCAGCAGTTGCTTGTTGTACTCGAGCTCCTGAGTTAGGACGGCCATTTCGATCTGGTCTTTGGTCTGCTGCGTCGTCGTCCCGTGCTGGCGAGCATAAGAAGCTTTGAGACTGTTTTCATGAGTGACGGCGGCCTTATAGCTAGCCTGCATCGAGGCAAAGACCTCTTTCGGCGCCCGATCAAGGTCCTCCTGGACACGCTTGATCTGCGCATCGATTTGCTTCACGGCCGGCCATTCTTTAGTGTAGATCTCAAGCATGCCCTTGCGCTTTTCGTTCAACTCGCCGAGCTTGTCGCGGAGCCTTGTGATGCGTTCATCCTTTTGGATTTCGGGGGCAGAGAACGGATCGGGAGCGTCCTGAGCCGCTTTGTAAGCCGCTTCGAGACCCCGGCGTTTGTTCTCGGCATCCAGAAGTTGTCCACTGTAAGTAGCCAGACGCATCGCCTCGAGATCACTGCCTGGCTTATTGTCGAGCGGTAGATTGTGTGCTTTGGCAAAAGCAAAGCGCCCTCTTTCCTGCTCGCCGATCTTGGTCTGGGTTTCAGCGACAGTCTTGAGTAATTTCGTTTCCGCGTCGCTGCGGCCGGAAGTAATCCGAAAGTTGTTATTACCGATGAAGACGTCGGCCAGGGTGTCGGCGATCTTCTTTGCCAGGACGGGATCGGTGTGGCGATAACGAATAGTGACCAGATTAGTATTGATCGTGGGCTCGACAGTTAAGTTCGCGGCGATGCTGTCTTCATAGGGCTCAAGCTGTGCCAACTCTTCCGGAGTGAACTGCCTGTTTTTTAACTCGTCCTCACCCACCGGCTCGATAGGTTTTAAGCTCGACGGCGCCGTTATTGGTTTCTCACGCGAGAAAATTCGTTTCAAAGAATCGAAAACGCCGCTGCCCCCACCGCCACCAAGGAAGGCGGGATTGTTCTGCAGGTTCAAGGTCAGGATTACCTGCCGCGCCAGTTCCGGGTTTTGCAGCAGTTTGAGTTGCGTGCCCCAAAAATTGGGATCCGCCGGCGTGTTGATCGTAATGTTGCCGGATGTCAGAACGTTCCCCTTGGGCTCAATTCGAATGATGGTGGCGCCTTCGTAGATCGAGGGGTCGCGGTATGCCTGGATTGTCGCCAGCGAAGTAATGACCAGGATCATGCTCATGATGAGCCATTTGCGCTTGAGAATGACGAAGAGATATTCGCGGAGACTCGTCTCGGCCGGGGCAGAGCCATAGCGGCCATAAGGCTTACCCTGAGTGAGCTCGGCAAGTGTGCTGTCCAGATCACGGCCGGCGCGTGTTGGAACGAGGCGTTCATCTTGAGTCATATCTTTAAAACCTTATCCTTAGAGATTATCTCCGCCACAGGCAGTCGAGGATTGACCATAATAGCAGACGCACGGCGTCAGGCAAGTCAAACGGCGCCGGAATCGTCCAACTGTCTGAGCGAATCAGCGTTTATGAAATCCTGGACCGCGTCTTTCCATAAGGGCAACGGCTCTAAACCCAGAGCGTTCGAAAGCAAGCATCGCAGTCGCGAGTTACGCGGGCGGGGAGCAGGTCTTTTGAGGTCGCTAAGGCTGACAGTTTCCAGGCAACTATCCGTCAGGCCCGCGGCTCTCAGCGCTTGTCGGGCAAAACCTTCGAAGCTTGTTCCGTCTCCGCTATTTACGACGTGATAAATCCCGGGCAGGTCGATTTTAGAAAGTTGGTAAATCCTTTGGGCGAGATGAGTCGCGTAGGTTGGCGTTCCGAAGGAATCACTTATTACCTTGAGGTCTTCGCCGCGGCGCGCTCTGGCGACCAGCGTGCTTAAGAAGTTCGTGCCACCTGCACCGAAGATATATCCGCTGCGCACGACAATTGTATTGGCACAGGCAGTCAGTGCCCGGCGCTCACCTTCGAGCTTGGAAGCGCCGTAAACGCTCTGCGGATTTGGCTGATCTCGTTGAGTGTAAAACCCATCGTGCTCGCCATCGAATACATAATCCGTGGAGATCGTTATGAGTTGCGCGCCAATCTTGCGGGCAGCGTCCGCGAGTAATCCCGGGCCGTGGCCGTTTACTCTTTGCGCCCGGACCGGATCGCTCTCGCATCCATCAACATCTGTCCAGGCAGCGCAGTTGATCACCACGTCCGGACGCACTCGATCAAAACTTTCGTTCAGCTTTGATTCGTCGGTAATGTCGAGGGTGTGATGATTGAAAGCGACAACGGTCTCGCCCCGGGCCGTGCCGTGGGCGGCGACCGCCCGCCCAACCATTCCGGCAGCGCCGGTGACCAGGACTCTCAATGCGCACCAACCTCGATCCCGTATTGCTGAGCGTAGAACTCGCGATACGCTCCGCTACGCGCGCGCATCACCCAGTCGGTATTCGTTTGATACCACTCGATTGTTTTGCGCAGTCCGCTTTCCCATGTTTCGCTCGGACGCCAACCGAGTTCGCTTTCTATCAGAGTTGGATCAATCGCGTACCGGCGATCATGCCCGAGACGATCTTTCACAAAGCGAAGCAGAGAATGGGGCTTTCCCAGAACGTCCAACACACTCTTTGCCACGTCGATATTTCGGCGTTGGTTGCGCGCCCCGATGTTATAGACTGCGCCGGAGCGGCCTTTCTCCAGGACTTGTAAGATTGCCAGGCAATGGTCTTCGACATAGATCCAATCGCGGACATTCAGCCCGTCGCCATAGACCGGAATCGGCTGATCATCCATCGCGTTGGCCAGCATCAGCGGCAGAAATTTTTCGGGGAACTGTCGCGGACCATAATTATTGCCACACCGCGTAATCACGGTGTCGAACCCAAAGGTATGATTTGCCGCCCGCACCAAATGTTCGGCCGCCGCCTTTGACGCTGCGTACGGACTATTTGGCTGGAAGGGCGAGTCTTCCGTGAAGAATGCATCTTCGTCCTCAGGGAGACTCCCCATTACTTCGTCGGTCGAAATTTGAACGAAACGTTTGACGCCGCGTTCTCTTGCACAATCCAGCAACACCTGGGTGCCTAGTACGTTGGTTGTAACGAACTCAGCGGCGGAAGTAATGCTTCGGTCAACATGCGATTCGGCCGCAAAATTAATTACAGCATCCGTCCCCTCAGTGAGTGCGTCCAGGACCGCGTCGCGATTGGCGATATCACCTCGGATGAAATGATGCGTTTCTTCATCGAGGCCCTGAAGGTTGTCGAGGTTTCCGGCGTAGGTGAGGTCGTCGAAGTTGACTACCTGAGAAGCCGGAAAACGAACTCCCAGGTGGCGAACAAAAGCCGAGCCTATGAACCCGGCGCCCCCAGTTACAAAGAACTTAAAAGATTTTTCGGGCATCTAGTTGGCCTGCAAGTGGACATGTACGAGTGAGCGTAGAAAAGAAAAGTAATAGCATAAATAGTGGAAGTGTCAACCCAGTCGATCCCAAATCTATAGCAGGCATAAGCAATTCCATTGGCAAGCCCTAGCAAAATGTATTGACAGAGTATTAGAAATAGGGTATCAAGCTCACCTCTTTTTGATGTTGACTACTTGTCCCGTTGCCAAGACCGTCTCGAAGAGGCCGGTAAATTCCCGGAGTTGGCCAAAAACCCACGACAAACAATGTTCGGAAAGCAATTGTTAGGCGATATGTCGATGCAGAACTAAGAGCCGAGTCGGTAGGCCAGACGGCTTGAGTCATGATGTCCTGATTATATTCAAAAACGGAAACCGCCATCATCTTAATAGGAATTACTGCCCTAAGGAGAAAGCCAATGAGAACCGGAAGCGTCCCCAAATCCCGTCATAATAGTTTCGTGAAGCCGGCACTTCGGCTCACTGTATTTCTCAGCATTGCTGCGCTCTTAGCGGTTTCGCTCTATACCGCGTCGACCGCAGGCGCGTACCATGGCGGTGGAGTTGGCGCGGGCGCGAGTCCCGTGAGCCCGGTGAAGACGTCGTCTGGCAGTTCCCAGCGAGCTGTCGCGCTTTGGGCGGCAATGGTCCCCCAGGCAGCTTCGCCCAGTATCGTGACATTTTTGGGGGCCGGTTGTACGACTCCGCAGAGCGATTTCGTCCTGGGTCAAACTGTTTGCGCGCACGTGACCGGAGGGACAGCTCTTCCCCGGCGTCTTCAATTCGTTGATCCAAGCGGCTTTGTCAGGCAGACCACAAACATTACCAGTGATCCTCAGGACATTACATTTGATATCCCGGCAACACAGACCTCGTTGGTTGGAAATACCACGGTGGATAACCGAGGGACGTGGAGAGTCAACATGGTTTCCAGCAGGGGCACATTGGTGACCAGGACGACATTTGTCGTTACTGATCCGGCCCGCGCCGAGGCTGATGTTTCGGTGAGCAAATCGGTGACCGAAGCCAATGCAACAGTCACCGCGGGCTCAAGCAGCACTTTTCAGATTGAAGTCAGGAACAACGGCCCGAACGACGCCAAGGACGTCATTCTCACAGATGTAGTTCCCGCCAACACGACATTTAATGCGATGGTTCAAAGGTCCGGCCCGACTTTTACTTGCACCGTGCCCGCGACGAACGGCACGGGAACTATAACTTGTACGATCTCCACTTTGGCGGCCGGCGCCTCGGCGGACTTTGACTTTGCATATGGGGTAAACCCCGCAGCACCAGTCGGCACAACAATCACTAACACGGCCACAGTTTCAAGTGACACAAGCATCGCCACTGGCGCGGAGGATCCGGAAAGTGGTAACAACAGCGCGACTGCCTCGTCCACTGTCGTTGCCAGCGGTGGCGGCAGCCCCACTTGCACGCTTACTTGTCCGTTAGATGTCAACGTGCAATCCAATACTACCGACCCCAATAACCCGAACCAGCCTGGCGCCGTTGTTCACTACGACGCTCCAACCACCGAGGGTACCTGCGGAACGATTACATTCAGTCATTGCAACGATTGTTTCTTCCCGCAAGGCGTTACGGTGGTGTCAGTATCGGAGACAACTGGAGAAAGCTGCCAATTTAATGTCACGGTAAGCGCTACTTCAAACGCGCCCACGATTAGTTGTCCCTCCAATAAAGAAGTCGACGCTAACGGCGCTTGCTCTGTTGTAGTAAATGTTGGCACCGCAACCGCAACCGGAGGTGAGAACGTAACAATTTTCGCCACTCGTAGCGACGGCAAGCCGATGTACAATTGCGACTCGAATGGTCAAAACTGTGTTCGCCAGAGTCCAGATTATCCTTTCGGTGGTGGTACCACGACTATCACCTGGACGGCGACGTCACACAACGCAGCCGGAGAGGAGACAGGCAACTCATCCTGTACGCAGACAATCACTGTCAACAACGCAACTGAGGATACGACCGCTCCGGTCATCACTTGTCCGGCCAACATAACCCGAAGCAACGATTCGGGTCAGTGCTCGGCCGCGATCAATGTGGGAACGGCGACTGCGACCGATAACTGCGACAGCAATCCGACCGTAGAAGGTACTCGCAGTGACGGCCAAGCATTGTCGGATCCTTATCCGAAGGGCACAACGACTATCCACTGGACGGCTACTGATAGCTCTGGCAACAGTTCGTCCTGTGACCAGACTGTCACCGTCAACGACACCGAGGCTCCGGCGATTAGTTGTCCGGCAAATATCACCAGGAGCACTGATTCCGGGACGTGTGCGGCAAATGTCGATCCCGGAACTGCGACGGCTACGGATAACTGCGGCGCTGCCAGCGTCAGCGGTACTCGAAGTGACGCACAGCCGTTGAATGCGCCTTATCCGAAGGGCACGACTACGATCCACTGGACGGCCACTGATGGATCAGGCAACACCGCGTCCTGCGATCAGACGGTCACGGTGAATGACACTGAGCCACCGGCTATCACTTGTCCGGCGAACATCACGACCAGTACCGAACCCGGTACCTGTTCCGCGCATGTTGCTCCAGGCACGGCAACCGCTACCGACAACTGCGGCAGCACGACCGTAACGGGCACGAGAAGTGACGGACAACCGCTGACTGATACTTATCCACGTGGCACTACGACTATCACTTGGAGCGCGACTGACAGTTCTGGTAATCAATCGTCGTGTGCTCAAACGATCACGGTAAGTGACACCCAGGCCCCGACAATTACCTTCAATGGACAGACGCCGTCGATGTGGCCGCCGAACCACAGCTATCACACGTTCACTGCCTCGAACTTTATTTCGAGCGTAAGTGACAACTGTGACTCGGTCAGCGTTAACGACGTGTACATCACGAAGGTGACTAGTGACGAGACAGAGAATGCGGCCGGCTCTGGCAGTACGCTGAATGACATCGTCATCGCAGCCAACTGCAAGTCCGTACAGTTGCGCGCCGAACGCATCAACAGTGGTAACGGCCGCGTCTACACGATTTACTTCAAGCTCGTGGATTCGTCGGGTAACGTCACCACCGGCACAGCCAAGGTTTACTCGCCGAAGAACCAGGGCGAAACACCTGGGGATGACGGGCCGCACTACACTGTTACGAGTAGTTGTCCGTGAACGCGAGTTCGTCGCTCATAAGTAGGCGGGCGCGTCGGTCGCCCGCCTAACCTGAATAATTCTTTCAGAGGGAGGCAATATGAAAAACTCACGCAGCAAACGCAGTCTTTATCGGCTGGCTATTCTTTCTCTTTCTCTGTTCGCTTTGGCGGTTCTTTCCAGCGCAAGGACGCCAACGACAACCTCGGCTAATATTGTGAATAACTCGAACAGGGAAATTCGCAATGTGTATCTTTCGCACGTCAACGCTGACGATTGGACTGGCAACCAACTGAGCAACGGCGCAGCCATTGCTCCCGGCCAGTCATATAATCTCAGCAACGTCGCGTGCGATCAGCAGCAAGTCAAAGTCATTGCTGAGGATCAGGACGGCTGTTTTCTTTCGACCGTGGTCAATTGTGGCGATAGTGCCACTTGGACGGTTACGAACGATACGGCCAGAGACTGCGGTGGCAACTAGCTCTTCGCAAATTTACATTCGACAGGGGCAAGACTCTTGACGAGAATATATCGCTCATTAACAATGGGAAGACTCGGCGCAACAGTGGCCGGAACAGATCCGTGTTCTACTGGCGGCCATCCCCAACTTCAACAGAAAGAAAAAAGGAGACTCCAAATGAACAAGTTTCGGTTCACTATTAAAGTATTGGCAATCGCGATCTTCACGCTCGCTTTTGCGACCATGACCCAGGCGCAAGCAACGCGCACCTGGGTATCCGGCGTCGGCGACGACGTCAATCCGTGCAGTCGCACAGCCCCATGTAAAACTTTTGCCGGCGCTATCTCAAAGACGGCCGTTGACGGCGAAATTGATGCTCTCGATCCGGGCGGTTTTGGCACGGTCACGATTACCAAATCCATCACTCTCGATGGCGGCCCGACGGGCGAAGCGAGTATTCTCGCATCGGGGGTTTCCGCGGGAGTTACCGTAAGTATTACGGCCAACTCAGGAAGCAACTTCGTGCAACTGCGAAATTTGTCGATCAATGGGTCAGGAAATCCATTTGGTCAAAACGGCGTCAGGATTGTAAACGGCGTCGCTGGTTTGACCGTTAACATAGAGAACTGTGTAATCTTCAGTTTTCGCGCAGGAAACGGTCGTGGTATCAGCGATGAGCGGACTGCGAGCGGCAAACTGTATGTCGAGGACACGCTCATCAAGAACAACAGTGCTTCTGCTGCGGTTGTCATTCCCGGCGGCGGCGCCACTGTGAATGCCGTGTTCACAAACGTCCGATTTGAGACCAACGGCAGCGCCGGCCTCGGCGCAGAGCCAAATACCAAGGTGACTGCGAACAACTGTGTGGCCGTCAACAACGGCGGGAAAGGGTTTGTCGCCGAGGGTGCTGCTTCAGCGGAATTGAACCTGAACAACTGCGTGTCTTCGCATAATGCAACCGGGGTCGCCGCTAACGGCGGGGCCACTACGCGCATGTCAAACACTATAATCACCAATAACCCGACGCTGGGGGTGGACTTCAGTGGCGGTGGGACTGTGGTTACGTTCGGCAACTGCAGTATCACCGCGAATGGTGGTGGGGCCGCAGGCAATACGCCGAATGGAACGCCAATCGCGCAACAGTAAGAGCTGATTTCACGGCTCTTTTCAGTCGCTCATCGCCGCTCGCACATAAGCGGGCGGCGGTGGGCGGTCTTTTTTTGAGAGAGCAATTGATTAGACAGCTTTCAGTTCACGGTGGGCTGGCTATGTGCGGACTCTCAAAGAACAAAGGATCCCAAAGCCTTCTCTGGTAATGCTCCGTTAGATAAATGTTGCAACATAGTTCTGGCGGAGCATTACCCCTTCTCTCACCTCCTTGACCGGCCTGCACCGAATCGCTAAACTGCGATTGATACCTGATGTGGCACAAGATTACTCCTGAGACGGGGAATTGGCTGTAGTTCAGTTTCTTACTTCGCGATTCGCCGGAAATCCCATTAACCATATTAAATGGCTTTAACTATTAGAGAAGATGCCGGCTCGTTAAGGCAGGCCGACGATGCACATGACCCCGGGACAGAGGCTTTGAGTAATCTTTCCACGGCAGACGTTAATTTGTTTGATAGGCCTTTGGTAGTTATTCAGCCTAACAGATCCTGGAGTGCGTTTGATGCCCGTGAGTTGTGGGCCCACCGCGAGTTGCTCTATTTTCTCACCTTGCGAGACCTGAAGGCGCGTTACAAACAGACACTTCTCGGTGCCTTGTGGGTAGTCCTTCAACCTCTACTAATGACGCTGGTTTTCACCGTGTTCCTGGGAATGTTAGCGCGTGTCCGCCCTCCTTCCGGCTTACCCTATCCCGTATTTGTTTACAGCGGCCTCCTTCCCTGGATGTTCATTTCGGGCGGCATTCTGGGGTGCAGCGCGAGCCTTATCGGGAATGCGAATTTGCTTACCAAAGTTTATTTCCCGAGAGTGCTCCTGCCGGCGGCAAATCTCGGAACACGGCTGCTAGATTTCGCTATCTCGCTGGTAATTCTCGTAGGACTGATAGTCATCTACCGCGTTGTATTTCACTATCAGGTGGCGCCGACATGGAGGCTTGCGGCGCTGCCATTTGTGCTTGCATTGATGACACTGTTTACGCTTAGTGTTGGCACTTTTGTTTCAAGCCTAAATGTGAAATACCGCGACGTCGGAGTGGCGCTGCCGGTACTGATTCAACTCTGGATGTTCACGTCGCCAATAGTCTACCCTCCGAGTTATGTGCCTGAAAAGTGGCGAACGCTTTACAGCCTGAATCCAATCGTGGGCCTGATCGAAGGCTTCCGCGCAGCGCTACTTGGCACAGAATTACCCATCTTAGCCATCACTTTCTCTGCATCCTTTACTATTATCGCGCTCGTTTGCGCCGCTTATGTCTTTCGGCGAACAGAAAAAGGTTTTGCTGACGTCATTTGAAACCCGCTGCGATGAAACCAATCCTCAGAGTTGAAAATGTGTCAAAGGAATATCGGATTGGCACGAGTCCGCCATCCCAACGGACCTTGCGAGAGATCTTTACTGATACCGTTGCCAAACCCTTTAAGTGGGGCCGCAATGGTTTGCCTGCCCACGAAACGATCTGGGCTTTGAAGAATGTGAATTTTGAGGTCCAACCGGGTGAAGTTGTCGGCATCATGGGAAAAAACGGGGCCGGAAAGTCAACGCTGCTTAAGATCCTCTCGCGCGTGACAGAACCTACTACGGGACGAATCGAACTTTACGGACGCCTGGGAAGTCTTCTCGAAGTCGGCACCGGATTTCACGCGGAGTTGACGGGTCGAGAGAATGTTTTTCTGACTGGCGCCATTCTAGGAATGAGCAAGGCTGAAGTCCGCCGCAAGTTCGACGAAATCGTTGCTTTCTCTGAAATCGAAAAATTCATCGACACACCGGTCAAGTGGTACTCAAGTGGAATGTTTCTGCGCCTCGCTTTTGCGGTTTCCGCACACCTCGAGCCCGAGATCCTGCTCCTGGATGAAGTATTGGCCGTCGGTGATATGTCTTTCCAGCAAAAATGTTTTGAGCGAATGAAACGTATGAAGGAGCGCGGCACGACGATCTTGCTGGTTTCCCACAGTTTGCCGGCAATTCAAAGGGCCTGCGGGCGTTCTATTTTTCTAAAAGATGGACGCATTGCCGCGATCGGCGAAACCTCACTAGTAATACCGCAGTTTCGCGATTACATGCGCCTGTCCCAGCAAACACTGCCTGTTGCGACAGCTTCATATACCGGAATCACAATTGGCGAATTTGAAATGTTTGGCGCTGACGGACAGAGCGGTCGCAAGTTCCAGTTTGGGGAAAGCGTGCGCGTCCGGATCAAGTTGCACGCTTCGCGACGCATTGACTTTCCACTCATCAACTTCGGCGTCAGTCGCAGTGATGGAGTTGTTATTTGTAACTTCAATAATTGGTACGATAATTTTAAGATTGATTACATCGAAGGTGACTGCTCGTTAGAGGGTTGGTTGCCGCCCTTCCGTCTGATTCCGTTTCGCTATGGAATTCACGTCCTGGTTTGGCAGAGTGGCGCCGGCTACGCCCAGGAAGACCTCAGCAAACTACAGCCACTGGCGGCGACCCAGTTGGGCGAATTCGCTATCGAAGGGCCCTCGCTTTCCGAAGCGGATGGTGTCTTTCAGGAACCGGCGCGCAGATGGGTGTTCACCCGCGGTAGCCATCGCATTGAGCATAGCGACATCGACGCCGACAGTCTGATAAGGGCGTTCGGGGAAACGGCGCAGCTCGCGGAGGGATCTCAACGAGCAGTTACTTCGTAGGTGTTCTTTAGTGTTGCGTCACTAATCATGCGCGCCAGGAACGCTGCTCTCAACGGATATGTCGTCGCCCAGGCAGGCCAGACGCCGATTAGAAATAGGCGTGATTTCAACGGCATTTAATGTTAACCCTCTTGAGCTGAAACGACCCTCACAGGGACCCGTAATGAGGACAAAGGTAAGTGGCTAAGATATACGTCGGTGGTGCTGGCGGTGCACCATCCAACAACTTTATCCGCTCATTGCGGGAATCACAGCGTAAGGATTATCTAATCGGAGCATCATGCACACCCTCGGATTTATTCTTAGCGGACACAAACGAAAAACACGTTGTCCCCTATGCAACATCTCCTGAATATCCGCAGAGTATTCTTCAGCTCTTGCAAAACCTTCAGCCCGATTTCATGCATGTGCAAAACGATCACGAGGTACTGGCAATTTCTCGTCTTCGAGATCAGGTGCAGGCGCTTGGGGTTAGACTATTCATGCCCGCGCCGGCCACCATTGAGAACTGCATAAACAAGAAAAAGTCGTACGAGATTTGGAGGAAAGCAGGAATCAGAGTGCCTGAAACGATGCTCCTCCGTTCTCCCGAAGACCTTAGACTGGCATTCTCGAAGTTTGGTCCAAAGCTATGGATCAGGGCAATCGAGGGTGCAGCCGGGCATGGCGCACTCCCCACCGATGATCTCAATTTTGCGAAGCTTTGGATTGATCGTTTCAATGGGTGGGGTGAATTCACCGCCGCACAGTGCTTGACCCCTCGGACGATCACGTGGCTTTCCATCTGGTACCACGGCGAGTTGGTCGTAGCCCAGACAAGGCAGCGCCGGAGCTGGAACTTTGGTGACAGAACGTTGTCTGGAGTGACCGGTATCACTGGGGTGGCCCAAACCTGCGCTATCCCTCAGGTCGATCAGATAGCCCAGGATTCCATCTTCGCTATAGATGCAAAGCCACACGGTATATTTGGGGTAGACCTAACTTATGACCACGACGGGTATCCTAATCCCACCGAGATTAATATCGGGCGTTTCTTCACCACGCATTACTTTTTTACAAAGGCTGGTTTGAACATGCCTGAGATCTATTGCAACATCGCCCTGGAAGGCAGATTCCCCAAGCTGGAACGTAAGATCAATCCGTTACCCAATGACTTGGTTTGGATCAGAGGAATGGATGTAGAGCCGGTCCTTACAACTCTGGGAGAACTTGAAAGGCTTGAGCAGTGCGCACATTGGACTCACTAAAGGGAAAGACAGTTCTAGTGACAGGCGTCAATGGGTTTATTGGCACGCATCTCGTCAATCGCCTGCGCAAGGATTCGGATATCTCTCTGGTACTTCTTTCCAGAAAATCCGTTAAGAGAGACCATGAAAATTCAACCTGGGTAGTGTCAGCTCTCGAACAACTATCACGAGAGACATGGTTGGTCTCAGGCCTTGAGCGAATAGATGTAGTGTTTCATTTAGGGGCGTTCACTCCTAAGACTCACGACACCGCGGATCTGGTGGAAGCTATATACCGTGACAACCTAATAGGAACCCGTTCGCTATTGGAGAGCCTCCCCTCACCTCCTGAACGGATCGTTTTTGCAAGCACGATTGATGTTTATGCGCCAATGCCTGATGGTGGCATCTTGAGCGAGTCTTCGCCCGTACAGCCTACGAGCTTGTATGGAGCCGCTAAATTGTTTTGTGAACAACTAATACGAACGTATGCGCACAAACATGGGAGCCGTTACGCCGTCCTGCGTTACGGCCACATCTTCGGCCCGGGTGAAGAAGCATATGAGAAGCTGATTCCACGGACCATTAGGCAATTGGTTCAGGGCGAGTCACCAGTACTCTATGGGGATGGTAGTGTGGAGCGGGATTTCTTGTACGTCGACGACGCTGTCGAAGCAACTTTACAGGCTGCCCTAACCCAGGTAGACGATCTCGATCCTGTTAACATTGTGCGTGGAGCTTCAACTCCAGTTTCCCAGATTGTTGAAATGCTGACGGCCGTCACGAAGTTTCAAGGAAGTACGCGATATGTGACTAATAGGCCGGGGGGGCATTCTTTTCGCTTTGATAACGCGCGGATGCAGGAGAGTCTTGGGGTTTGGAACTTTGTTCCCCTGGCGGAAGGGCTCGAACGCGAGGTTAAATACTTTCAGGATATGTGCAAATGAGTGAAGAAGAAATACGGATCGGGCGGCTCTCAGATTGGTATGCGAAGGATCAACTCGACTTCGATAAGAGTTTAATTCGCTTCCGCTATCAGACCCTCAAACCGCACTTACAGGGACCGGAAGGATTGGAACTAGGTCCTGCTGAAGGGCAAATGACTCGGCTCCTGCTAAAGCACTTCACACGCTTGACGGTGGTGGATGGATCGGGCGCTCTCTTGGCCCTAATTCCCGATACGCCGAATTTGGTGAAAGTACAACGACTGTTCGAAGAGTTTGAGCCTGATCAGCAATTTAACACTATCATCATGGAGCATATACTCGAGCATGTGGAACAACCGGTTGCGTTATTGCAGAGGGTGAAGCAGTGGCTGGCACACGAAGGAAAACTCCTGGTAGGTGTTCCGAATGGCGATTCCATTCATCGCCTCGCTGCTGTCAAAATGGGTCTGCTGAAAGAACCCTGCGAGCGTAACGCAAGGGACCATGCGTTAGGACATCGCCGGGTATACAATGCCGCAACCTTTAGAGGCGATCTGGAAATGGCTGGAGTTCACATCGCCAGGATAGGCGGGGTATTTTTCAAACCCCTCTCCAATCAGCAGATCCAGGACCATTGGACGGAGGAGATGATCTTGGGATTTTATGAGCTGGGGAAGGATTTCCCGGAACATGCAGCAGAGCTCTATGCCGTCTGCGAGTTGCCATGATCAAAACTGTCGTTCTGGACCTGGATGGGCCTATTTTGGACGGGCAATTTCGACACTATGCCTGTTATCGGAAGATTCTCGTTGAGCACGGCTACAAGCCAGTCAGCTTAGAGAATTATTGGCAGATGAAGAGAGATCGCATGGATCAGAGACGACAACTCGAAGCTAGCCGAGCGGAAACAATCTATGCCGACTTCAAAGAGTCCTGGTTAGCGTCGATTGAAATGCCAGACATGCTCGCTTTGGATCGTATCCAACCAGGGGCTTTAGAGAAGCTGCGTGAATGGCGCGTCCAGGGAATACGGCTGGCACTTGTGACTCAGCGGCGCCATCGGGACGACCTTTACGATCAGCTGGGCCGTCTTAAACTGGATAGTCTCCTGAATCACGTTGTAGTGTCCGATCCTGGCCGAGGTGGTATTGGCAAGAGCCATCAATTGAAGACTGAAGTCGCAGATATATCTCCAGCAGACTGTCTTTGGGTTGGAGACACAGAGGTGGATATTGAGGCGGCTCGTTCATTTGGATGTCCGGTTTGGGCGGTTGCATGCGGACTACGCTCAAAGTCTTATCTTGCGTCGCTGTCGCCAGATTTCTTAAGCCAGGATCTAACTACTGTTGATCTGAGGTGTTCTAATGGGTGTTGAGCAATGCCATATCATTGACCTGCCGAAAATAGGAGATCCGCGCGGCAACCTGACATTCATCGAAGCGGAAAGACACGTTCCATTTGAGATCAGACGGGTTTACTATCTCTATGATGTGCCAGGCGGCGCGACGCGGGCCGGTCACAGTCATAAGACCCTCAAGCAATTATTGATCGCCATGTCAGGCAGTTTTGATGTGGACCTCGACGACGGCTTCAGTAAGAAGAAGTACCATTTGAATCGTTGCCATAATGGGCTTTATCTTCCGCCGATGATCTGGCGGGAGATTGACAACTTCTCCTCTGGCTCAGTGTGCGTCGTGCTCGCATCGGATCATTACGACGAAGACGACTACTACCGCAGTTATGAAGATTTTCTGCGAGCCGCGAAGGCCCTGAAGGCATCGGGATGAACGTTCCCTTTCTTGATTTGAGAGCTCCTTATCGAGAGCTGAAGACGGAGATGGACGCTGCTTACCGCCGGGCGGTGGAATCGGGCCGGTTCATTCTCGGCCCGGAGCTCGAAGCCTTTGAGGCAGAGTTTGCAGTCGCGTGCGAAGCGCAGTACTGCATTGGCGTAGCAAACGGACTCGACGCGCTCCATTTGATTCTACGCTCGCTGGACATTGGCGCCGGCGACGAAGTAATCGTTCCAGCCAACACCTACATCGCCACTTGGCTGGCCGTTTCCTATGCGGGCGCTACGCCCGTCCCAGTCGAACCCGACGAACGAACATACAACCTTGACCCAACGCGTCTCGATGCCGCAATTACATCAAGAACCAAAGCCATTATCGCTGTACATCTCTATGGCCAGCCGGCTGACATGGACGCAATCAGGGCGATTGCTTCGCCATATGGTATTAAAGTGATTGAAGACGCAGCTCAGGCTCACGGCGCGCGTTACAAGGGAAGGCGAGCCGGGAGTCTGGCCGATGCCGCAGCGTTTAGTTTCTACCCTGGGAAAAATTTGGGCGCGCTCGGCGATTGTGGCGCTGTATCGACAAACGATCGCGAACTCGCTGATCGCATCCAGATCCTGCGCAACTACGGATCGAGAGAGAAGTATCACAACGAGGCCAAAGGCTTCAATTCCCGCCTTGACGAGTTGCAGGCAGCGCTGCTGAGAGTGAAATTACGGAAGCTTGACGAATGGAACGAGCGGCGTAAGCGCATAGCGGCCCGTTATCTGAAAGCGCTAGAAGGTGTGACTGACCTGACTTTGCCTTACGTCCTCGCCCATTCCGAGCCTGTTTGGCATCTCTTTGCCGTGCGCCACGCGAAGCGTGACCACTTGCAAGAGTATCTGGCGGCTAGTGGAATCGGGACTCTGATTCACTACCCCGTACCGCCTCACCTACAAGGTGCGTATGCAGAAATGGATTTCGACGGAGTGGCTCTTCCAATTACAGAGAGACTAGCGAACGAGGTTCTCAGCCTACCGATGGGGCCGCACTTGTCTGACGATGAGGTGACTTACGTTATTTCAAAGATCTCATCCTGTGCTTGGCAGTAAAGAATTACAAGCAAGGATACTAGGAGCAATTACAATCAGTTCTTACCCAAGTTCAAGAGGCGATTTTGATTATCAAAACGAAACTGTGCGATGATATTTTATCCATAACGATTTTATCCAGGGAGTAGTTGATGAGCTTGCCGAGAGTCTCGGTCACAATCCCGAGCTATAACCATGCGCGCTATCTACCTGAGACAATCGATAGCATACTTAGCCAAAGCTTTCAGGATTTCGAGCTAATCATTGTCGACGACGGCTCGACTGACGACAGCCTCGAGATAGCGTACGGTTATGCCGCTAAATATCCCGAGAAGATAAGGGTTCTTACTCATCCAGAACGGGCAAATAAAGGTATCTCTGCCACCGTCAACCTTGGTTTAGAGAACGTCCGCGGTGAATTCTGGACACCCTTTCCTTCCGACGATGTCCTCTATCCATGGGGATTCGAGACCCAGGTAAATTTTCTCGACACTCACCGGGATTTAGCATGGTGCTATGGCTATGCTGATGTGATTGACTCGGAGGGAAAACCTTTCCCTGAATGGGGAAAGTGCCTCGAAATCGACATCTCACAAGACGATGATCCACTTGAACGCCTGCTCTGCGCTAACCGGATTCCGGCTATGACGGTTCTAATAAGGCGCGAGACGCTCGAGCGAATGAAGCTTCGGCTCCAGGAGGATCTGCTGTATTCTGATTGGGAGTTTTGGCTTCGTTTGACGGCGCATTTTCGTCCTGGCTACATAGCAGAGCGGCCTTTGGTCAAGTTCCGCGTGCACTCTTACAACACTAGTGTCGGCGTTGACCCAACCGAGAATGTACTCAGAGGATTACCTGTGTTGGAGTCTATTGATGCGCACCGGAAAGAGATCGGCGGCGGCTTTAACAAGGCTCGCGTGCGCGTCCTGCTGCAATTGCAAATCGCAGAACACAATTATCGGGCGAAGCGTGAGAAAGCTGCCTTGATCGCTTTGAAGAAGGCTTTTCGAGAAAATCCGAAGGTGGAGCCGGATTTTGTTTTGGACTGGCTTACGGCCATGGCCAATTCTGGGTTCGATGAGTGGTTCGTATCACACCTACCGGAAGTGGGCAGAAGAGCTCGCGCCATTCTCCGTCGCAAGATAGAAAGAGCTCGTCGCAAGATAGAAAGAGATTGTTGGAACGAAATCTACGCGCTCCATCATTGCACTCCAGGTTGGCACCCATCACGCATTCTTGCGGCGATCAATTACAGATTGAGAAATCATATTCATGATCGACAATAGTTCTTCCGGTATGCAGCAAACTGGGCTGTTGTCTGTAGATTTGATTTGTTTTCGAAAGATAAATCTCAGAGACTTACGGAGTTGCCTCTCAAAGCCGGGGACATTAGACTATCTCCGCTTGCCCGAGAAATACGAGCCTTGTCTCAGAAATTTCAACTCTTAGCGGTGAGTTGCTAAATGGATTCGGTTGCTGCCGTTAAGCGGTCAACAGTTTAAGAACTAATCCTGCGCGCGGAGATTACAAAGATCCACTACCCGGCCCGGTAAGACTCGGGTTGCGCTGGACTACACAATTCAGAACACGTTCACACCGGAAGCGGGTGTAGTTGAAGAAGGTATGGCCGCATGAAAGTCGTAATTCTCGCAGGTGGACTCGGCTCGCGCTTAGCCGAGGAGACCGAAATTAAGCCTAAGCCAATGGTGGAGATTGGCGGCCGCCCCATTCTGTGGCACATCATGAAGCACTATGCTCATCATGGTTTTAAGGAGTTCTTCATCGCGCTCGGCTACAAAGGCGAAATGATAAAGCGTTACTTCCTGGACTACTACAGTTTGAGCGGCAGCATGACGTTGAATCTAGCCAGTGGGAAGGTCGAGACCTATTCGCGCGAATGTGAGGACTGGATAATCCATTTGATGGACACCGGCATGGGGACGCAGACCGGGGGACGGGTAAAGCGCCTGGAGGCTTGGCTCAAGGATGCGACATTCATGGTTACCTACGGCGATGGAGTCAGCGACCTTGACCTTGATGACCTGCTGAAATTTCATCGCTCACATGGTCGAATCGCCACGCTTACTGCCGTTCGTCCGCCGGCGCGTTTCGGCGGATTGGTCTTCGATGGCGATGCAGTAGCGAATTTTACTGAGAAGCCGCAAATTGGCGAAGGATGGATCAATGGAGGCTTCCTGGTGCTCGAGCCCACCGTGTTCGAATATCTGAAGGGCGATCCCAGCAGTCTCGAGGCGGACGCGATGGAACGCCTGGCGGCTGATAACCAACTTGTCGCGTATCGACACGAGCGTTTCTGGCAATGCATGGACACGACGCGAGACATGCATCTACTTAAGGGTCTTTGGCAAAGTGGTAACGCGCCCTGGAAAGTATGGGAATAGCGATGCAGCCAAATCTGGAATTCTGGAGAGATCGTCCTACTCTTGTGACAGGAGGCACGGGGCTGCTAGGTGGCTGGCTCGTTCGTCTTCTGCTTGACGCCGGCACTGATCTGGTTTGTCTGGTACGGGATTGGGTGCCGCAGAGTCAACTAATCGATAAGCGACTGATTGATCGAGTCAAAGTTGTACGGGGGGACGTGCGCGAGCAGGAATTGCTCGAACGGATCCTGGGTGAGTACGAAGTCGACACAGTCTTTCATTTGGCCGCGCAAACAATTGTCGGGATTGCCAATCGCAATCCCGTATCCACATTCGAGGCGAATGTTGGTGGTACCTGGTCGCTGCTGGAAGCTTGCCGCCGCAGTCCGACGGTAAAACAGATTGTTTTGGCCTCTTCAGACAAGGCTTACGGAGATCACGAGGATCTTCCTTACGATGAAAATACTGCGCTTAAAGGTGAACATCCTTATGACGTGAGCAAGTCCTGCGCGGACCTGATTGCACGTTCGTACGCAGTCACCTACAACTTGCCTGTAGTAACCACGCGATGCGGAAACTTTTATGGTGGGGGCGATCTGAATTGGAATCGCATCGTGCCTGGCACGATCCGATCAGTGCTGCGCGGGCACGCGCCTGTCATCCGCTCTGATGGACAGTACGTACGCGATTACTTTTACGTCGAGGATGGCGCCGTAGTCTACGCCATGCTCGCTGAGCAACTCGCAAAGGATCGATCGCTGCCCGGCCAGGCCTTCAACTTTTCGAACGAGGCGCAGGTTACCGTACTCGAACTCGTCGAGCGCATCCTGCGCCTGATGAACTCAGACCTGCGACCTGACGTGCGTAACGGGGCCACGAACGAGATACGACATCAGTACCTTAGCGCTGAGAAGGCGCGCCGCGCGTTTGGCTGGCGACCGCTATTTACCCTTGATGAGGGGCTGAATCGGACAATTGAGTGGTACAAGAATTTTTTCGGAGCGAGCCCTGAAGGGCCTGCGCTGGATGCTGTCGGCGAGCCCGTAGGTCGGGGCGCTTAACTTACAGGAATGTTCGCAGGGGCGGACACGCGCAATTGATAAGGACGAATGTGAAACGCGGTGGAGATAACGCCCCTACGACTCAAAGGAACTTATCTGATTACGCCGTCGGCGATTTCCGACGAGCGTGGCTACTTTATGCGCTACTGGGATCGCCGTCTCACCGAAGAGCGGGGGCTGACGACCGCTTGGATGCAGGAAAACGAGTCGTTCAATCACCGACGCGGGACGCTGCGGGGCTTGCATTTCCAGGTGCCTCCGTACGCGGAAACGAAACTCGTGCGTGTCTCAGCCGGTGCGGTCTTCGACGTCTTCGTTGATCTGCGCAAGGACTCCGAGGCCTATGGAAAGTGGGACGCGGTGGAGCTTTCCGCGCACAACGCCAAAATGATTTACATCCCCAAAGGATTCGCCCACGGATACTGCACGCTCACCGACAACGCCGTCGTAATTTACAAGGTGGACGAGGACTACGCGCCGGATTTCCAGGGCGGGATCAGGTGGAATGATCCGACGCTTGCCATTCGCTGGCCGGTCGACGACCTGGTACTGTCACCGCGGGACAAGTCGCTACCGGCGTTTGACAAGTTCGAATCGCCCTTCTAGCTTACTGGCTTGTTGACGATGAGCCTTCCAGCGTTGTGAGGGACTTAGTGCCGCGTGCACACGCCCGCTTCGCTTAAATACTGCGGATGCTACAGTGAGAGGAGACTAAGGGTTAATTATGCAGGTTAGACTATTCAAGCCGAGCGTTGGACAGGAGGAACTGGACAACATTCGCGGCGTTTTCGAGCGCGCGTGGCTTGGTCTCGGTCCGCTTGTCGCTGAGTTTGAGAAGGAATGGAGCGAGTACATCGGCTCGGCTGGATCAATTGGTGTCAACTCTGGCACCGCCGCGTTGCACCTTGCGCTCACGGCTTTTAACTTCCCTGCTGGAGCCAAAGTGCTGGTGCCGGCACTGACCTTCGTGGCCACGGCTACTGCAGTTCTCTACAACAATCTCGAACCTGTGTTTATAGATACTGACCCGGAGACGCTCACTCTGAGCCTGGAAGATATTGAGCGGAAGATCACCAGGGATTGTGTAGCAGTTTTGCCGGTGCATTTCGGCGGCCAACCCGTGGCGATGGACACGCTAATGGAATTGGCGGCCCGCCACGGTCTCGCTGTGATTGAGGACTGCGCCCATGCGGCGGGCGGCCATTACAAGGGCCGGAAGCTCGGTACATGGGGCGATATCGGCTGCTTCAGCTTTGAGGAAAAGAAGTGCATGACAACGGGCGACGGAGGGATGATCTCGTCTGACCGCCTTGACCTGATCGAACCGCTTCGGGCTAATCGATGGATAGGCATTGACAAAGACACCTGGAGGCGGGCCGCCGGATATACCGACACAGGAAACACAGACGCGCGCCACTGGCACTACGAGGTCGCCGTCCTTGGCTATAAGTACAATATGAACGACCTGATGGCGGCTATTGGTTTAGCGCAGCTCAAGAAGCTCGACCGGATGAATGAACGCCGTCTCCAGATTATCGGTCGGTACCTACGCGGCATCAAGGATTGTGAACAGATAAAGCCGCTGCTTCCCTACGAAGTTACCGAGGGCGCATCATACTGGCTCTTTGGCGTGCGTTGCGAACGGCGAGACGAGCTCATCATCCACCTCAAACAGCGTGGTATTGCCAGTGGAGTTCACTTCATGCCGCTTCCCCTGCATCCTTTATTTCGCAGCTACAACGATGTCATTCCCGTAGCGCGCCGGGTATGGCAAACGTTTATCACTCTGCCCCTGTTCGCGGACCTTACGGACGAGGAAGTGGACTACGTGATTGAAGCTCTGTGTGATTTCGACCAAATGTAAAAAAATTAGTCCGGCGAGGTGAGTAATCAATTTTACACGTGAAAGAGAAACCTAGAATTCTAATTGCCGGCGTCGGCGGCGCCTCACTAGGCACGGAGATATTGAAATGCCTCACGCTCGCCGGCCGCTATAGAGTTTTTGGATGCGACATTTCCAGTTTTGCCTACGGTCACTATCAGGAAGGATTCGAGCGCACTTTCCTCGTTGAGCGGTTCGGCTATGTTGAGTCTGTCCTTGAAGTGTGCCGGGAAGCCGCCATTGATTTGATTATCCCGGGCGGTGAAGAACCACTGGTCCTGCTAACTGGAGCCAGCGAACGAGTGGCGGCAGCCGGATTTCGTTTGGCCGGAAACTCGCCGCTGGTTGTCAACCGCTTCTCTGACAAGCAAGTCACATTCAAAATCCTTGCCGAACTCGGATTCCAGACCCCTTTAACGGTCACCGCAAACAAGCCCGATGATCTGGATGACATGATCTACCCTTGCATTGTGAAGCCGTCAACGGGAAGCGGAGGCAGCAGTTTCGTTTTTCTTGCTGAAGGTAGGGACGAAGCGTTGCTCTACGTCAGCTATCTGGTCAAGAATGGCAAGGCTCCTATTGTTCAGGAATATATCTCAGCGGACGAAGGAGAGTTTACAATCGGAGTGCTTTCGTTGCCTGACCGCCAGGTTGTTGGATCAATCGCTCTAAAAAGAACCTTCGGCTCAAAGTTGTCGGTACTCTTAAAGACCAAAGCGGAAGTCATCTCCAGCGGTTACAGCCAGGGATTGATTGATGATTTTCCCGCCCTGAGGGCGGACGCTGAACGGATAGCCATTGCGATCAATAGTGAAGGACCGCTCAATATTCAGGGTCGGGTGAGAAACGGCACGCTGGTTCCTTTCGAAATCAATCCCCGTTTCTCCGCTTCCACATACCTGCGGGCCATGGCCGGCTTTAACGAAGTCGATATTTTCCTGCAATATGTTATCAACGGTATCTTATCTGAACCGGCCGCGCTGCGGTCAGGCTATTACTTAAGGAGTCTCGACGAGGTTTTTGTAAGCGCAGATAAGCTAATCTCATGATCAAGTGGATTTCCGATTATCTGGGAACCGCGTCGCACGGTCAAATTGCTGAAGAGCAGAACGTGCGGATCATAGATGTGCGTGACATGGTTGATAAACCAGGCAATCTGCCAGCCACAGCGCTTGAGAAAATTAATGAAGCTGTGGCTTGTCTCAAACTAGGAGAGCGGGTGGTTGTATGTTGCGACTACGGCATCTCGCGAAGCAATGCGATCGCGGCGGGCATTGTGTCGCGGTACGAAGGAGTCGCTTTTAACGAAGCCGTACGCAAGGTTATGGAGGCAGCGGGTCAGAAAGAAATCAAGATCGAAGTGCTCGCGGCCGTCCGGGATGCTCTCGGCGAAGATCGCAAAAAAAGAAACCACGAGCCAAGTGAAAAACGCATTCTTATCACCGGGGGCTCAGGCTTCATAGGCAAAGCACTGGTCGGAAGACTGACTAAGCAGGAAGTTTACGCTCCGAAACGCGATGAGATTGACCTCGTCAACGGTGCGGTTGAATTGGATCTTTGCATTAAAGAGCGCAACATTAGTCACCTCGTGCATCTGGCTAATCCTCGCGTATACACTTCAAGCAGGGCGATGGGGGACAGTCTCGTTCTGTTGGAGAACGTATTGATCGCCTGCCGGCAAAACAAAATCAAGTTGATCTATCTATCCAGCTGGGAAGTCTTTTCAGGTTATCGCGCCAACTCTTTATCGGCAGGCGTGGCTTTACCGCGTCTTCCGAAAGGAGTCTATGGCGAGACTAAATACCTGTGCGAACTCCTGATCGAGCAGCATCATCTTCAATACGATCTTGAATACGCTTTACTGCGGTCGAGCCCGGTCTATGGCGTTGACAGCGATAAGCCGAAGTTTATTTTCAACTTCATAAACAAAGCGCTTTGCGACGAGGACATAATCACGCATCGGTATTTGAATGGGCTCCCTAAGATGGATTTGCTGTTTATCGACGATTTGGTCGCGGCCCTGATGTCCATGATCGAGCGGAATGTTAGGGGTGCGCTGAATGTGGGTTCTGGTAATGCCGTGTCAACAGCGGAAGTCGCCCGCCTCATTGTTGAGATGATAGGATCAAACAGCGCGATTAGACATCGCGACGTCGAGGAGTATGCGCCAAACATCGTGATGGATTGTAGCCGTGCAAGTGCAGCTTTGGATTGGCAGCCGGCAGTTGCCCTTAAAGAGGGATTAGGAAAGCTTCTTGCTGAGAGAATGCCGCAACCGGCAGCCCTGTAGCTATGTGTCACCGACGCCGTGACTAACGCCTCGTATGGTAAAGTGAATGTGTACCACGAACGCTTTGAGAAAGCCTTGTCTGACTATTTCGAGCTCGCTCATGCGGTAGCCTTACCGTCTTGTATTAGAGGCAATGACTCTATGCTTTGAAAAGGAAGACGGAGCGCAAATGACAACAGATGAACCCTTAGTAAGTATTGGGATGCCGGTGTACAACGGTGAACCGTTTGTTAAGGAGGCGCTGGATTCTTTACTCGCGCAGGATTATCCGAATTTCGAACTTATCATATCGGACAATGCATCCACTGATCGAACCCGGGAACTTTGCCTCGATTACGCTAGTAGAGACAGTCGCGTAAGGTATTACCGTAATAGTGAAAACCTTGGAAGCATTGAGAACTTCAATCGCGTATTTGCTCTGGCTAAAGGAGAATACTTTGCTTGGGCCGCTGCCGACGATTTGTGGGAGCCGACGTACTTTAGTGCTATGGTGCGACTCCTTGACGACAATGCCAATGCGGTTTTAGCCTTTTCAGCTTTCAATAACATCAACGAGCAGGGTGAAGAGCTTAGACAATTTCCTCACATATTTGACCTGCCATCGAACAATCTGTTCCAGCGCCTAAATAACTATATTGAGCAAGATGAGTACCTCGGAAAAGCCAACCCGCTCTATGGAGTGATTCGCCGTCAGGCGCTTGAGATCGGCGGATATGCATTGTGGGGGAAAGGCGAATACTGGGGAGCCGATTACCACCTTGTGTTCCGGCTTCTGTCTCTCGGCGAACTCGTTCTTTCTAAAGAAATGTTATTCCACAAAAGACTCGTACTAGCCACCGTACTTGGGCAAGCAGGCTTTCTAACCATATCCGGACAATGTCGTTACTTCGCCGGTTACACGGATATTATTCCTGCCCTTGAATCACTAACCGCCGTCGAAAAGATGAGATTGCGAATGATCGCGTGGCGCCGTCTAAGCTGGTTTTGCTGGAACTATGCGCGGAAAGCTTATATAGGGCCTTGCTGCAATCGGATTAGCGCCCACCTCAGACAACTGGTTTGGCTCTGTTACAGTTGGGTGACTCGACAACCTTTGCTGTACACGCCGCTCCGTGCATTGAAAAAGGGTCTGGCAGGAGGCGTACACAGATCAACTAATTCCAAGTAGTAACTCCTCACCCTTCTTGCAACGACCCTCATTTACCCGGCGCGTGTTCCCCGTTATCATCTTGTAAGAGGCCGTGAGGCATTCCCAACATCAACAGGCAGTTGGACCTTGCTAAAGAGAATCGTTGAATGAGTTCAAGACCTTAAGATAACGTGGGGAGTCTTTTTGCATGCGTATTTTCTATGCGTCGGACTCGACGCCTAACCCTTTCTTTCAATCCGATCTTTGGCGTAACAATCTGTACTTGCCGCTAGTAGACCTGGGCCACGATGTGGTTGAGTTCGACTATGACCTGCGGGAGACTTTTCAAAATCTGTCGCCGGAAGATCCACAGCAGAAGGCGTTTATTGAGAAAAACAGGCCGGTTATATCTGCGGAAC
This sequence comes from Blastocatellia bacterium, assembly GCA_033856915.1. Lineage (GTDB taxonomy): Bacteria > Acidobacteriota > Blastocatellia > Pyrinomonadales > Pyrinomonadaceae > UBA11740. Next base: position 105,478 of record JAWVEB010000008.1, read on the forward strand.
TACTGCGTCAGATCGAGATCGCTCATATCGCCAAGCCCATTCAGCTCTTCTTTAGCTATTTCAACGATGCATGTGTAACTCCCGAAACAATCGATGAAATTAAGGCGATGGGAATCAAAACGGTCAATTGGTACTGTAATGGATCCTACCAACTCCATCTAGTGTCGAAGATTGCACCACACTTTGATTGGTGTCTGGCGCCTGAACAGTTCCGCCTTAAAGATTACGTGGCAATGGGTGCGCACCCCATTTACAGCCAGGAGGCGGCTAATCCAAACATCTACAAACCGTATGATCTAGCGGTCGAGTTCGATGTTACCTTCGTTGGTCAGGCTTATGGCGATCGTCCAGCCCACATAAAGTACTTGAGGGACCGGGGCATTGACGTGCGGTTGTGGGGATACGGATGGCGGGAACACTTCATGGAACCGGCGAAGCCGGAAGGGTTGAGTCAGAAACCCTACCCACTTAAACGTGCGTTGTACATTGGGCGGAGGTTAACAACCCTGGAGGGCTGGCATGCCCTCCTGAATCGCTTGACTGGCGGATACGACGCTGGGGGCGCCGACCCAGTATTGCCAAATCAATCAACAAAGATTGCTTTTCCCCCGGAAGTTCTTAATGGAGTGTTATCTGATCTAGAGATGATCCAGATGTACAGCCGCTCCCGAATAAACCTTGGATTTTCTTCGTGCGGAGAAACACACAAAACGGAGGAGCGTGTTTTACAGGTCCGTCTACGTGATTTCGAGGTCCCGATGAGCGGTGGCTTCTATATGGTCGAATACATGGAAGAGTTGCAAGAGTTTTATGAGATTGGTAAAGAGATCGTGTGCTATACAGACGTTCATGACCTTGCTGACAAAATAAAGTACTATTTGCGGCACGACGCTGAACGTGATGCCATTCGATTGGCGGGCCATGAGCGTTGCTTACGCGACCATACGTGGCAGAAACGGTTCCGAAAGGCTTTTGAAAAAATGGGTTTGTCCAAGTGTTAAATGATGAATGGTTGATGGTGATGGCGTCCATGAGGTGAAAAAAGGTCGTGTGCGGGAGGTTATGCAAGTGCAGCCCAGGGTATCCGTATTGATGCCTGTTTACAACGGCGAAAAGTATTTGCGCGAAGCTGTGGATAGCATCCTGGCGCAAACCCTAACCGACTTCGAATTCATCATCATTGACGACGGCTCGGCTGACGGAAGTGCCGATATAGTCAAGTCTTATGACGACCCGCGGATACATTTCATACGTAACAGTTCGAACCTTGGATTAGTTGCTACCCTTAACAAGGGAATAGACGTGGCGTCCGGCGAGTATCTTGCCCGCATGGACCAGGATGATGTGAGTCTTCCTGAACGACTGGCTAAACAATTAGCGTTCATGGAGTCGGCTCCAGACGTTGCCGCAAGCGGAACCTGGGCCAGGGACATCGACAATACGGGGAAAATTATTGGCCGTCGTCCGCACGTGCCCGTGGGTGAGCACATGTTGGATGACTTGTGGCGGCCATCTCCCCTTATTCATCCTTCGGCGATGATTCGCGTAGCACATTTGGGAGAACTTCGTTACGACCCTAAAGTACTCTACGCCGAAGATTTTGATCTGTGGCTTAGTCTTTCGAAGAAGTACAAACTCGACAATCTGGCGGAATACTTACTACTTTACCGCGTACATGACGAGTCCATGTCTAAGATGAACTCGAACGGCCAAGCTCGCTCGGCTTATGAGACTCTTTGCAGGCAGACCGGGCTTGAAATATCCTATGAAGGTTTTGTCGAATTGGTTAATCCCTCACTCAAGCTGGATCCCATCCGCCGAGCGAGGTTAACGCGACGCCTGGCGAAGGCACTTCGAAGGCCGTATCGCCGCTATTTTAACGATGATTTTGAGTATGCTCAGCTCTGGATACGCTCAGAGTGCGATAGGATGAAGTCAAGACTGTTGCAGTCTCTTTACTACGTCTACCGTCAGATCAAGATTTCGCGTGGCCAATGATTGGCGCATGGCGATAAGCATTGTCGAAGCCGGAATCTGGGCCGGATGCAAATATCGTAACTCCTCTGATGGCAAAGAAGCTGGATTCATGATTGGTGGTCGGGTCAATAAAATTGTTCCCGCAGGGCAGGGACTCACCGTGGTGCTGGGCGGTTGCGGCTTCATCGGTAGTCACCTCTGTCGCTCTCTGGTGCAGGACGGTCATCGGGTGCGCGTCTTTGACAAAACCGATGCCGAGCGCAATCTCATTCGCGACATCATGAGCAAGATTGAGGTTGTTGAAGGCGATGCAGTTCGCCCCGACGATGTGATGGCGGCGCTGGACGGCGCGGAAACCGCGATTTATCTGGTGCATACTACCGTACCAGGATCTTCAATGGCTGATCCGTCCTACGATGTGGAGAGCAATGTCGCGGCATCGGTGCGCTGGCTGTCGCGGCTCGAACAGACAAGTGTGCGCAAGATAGTTTTCGTATCGTCGGGGGGCACTGTGTACGGCATACCTCAGCGGAATCCAATCGACGAGCAGCATCCGACCGACCCGATAAGTTCTTACGGAATCACCAAGCTCGCGATTGAAAAATACGTGGCCATGTACGCGACGGCGGCGGGCATCGAATATCTTATTCTGCGACCGTCGAATGTTTACGGCGAGGGTCAGAGGTTACAAATCGGACAGGGCGTGATTGGGGTGCTCGTTGACCGCGCTCTGCGCGGACAAGAACTGGAGGTATGGGGTACGGGCGACAGCCTGCGCGACTATATATATATCGCCGACTTTATCGGCGCTGTACGCGCCCTGTTGACTTATACCGGATCGCATCGCATCTTCAATGTGTCTGGAGGCAAGGGACACTCGCTGAAAGACATTCTCCAAATCCTTCGACACCAACTGGGTGGGCTTCCTGATATTAGGTACAAACCGGCGCGCGGGTTTGATGTGCCGGCAAACGTCCTTGACGCATCATTGCTGCGGGCCGAGGTGGGTTGGGAACCGCGAGTTCCACTTGAGGAAGGTGTCGAACGCGTCATCCAATGGCTGAAGAAAGCGTGAGTCGGCCCTCTCTATGTGACTCCTTAACTCCTTGGTTGATTTCGCCTTTTTCAGGAACCCGTTAAGGTCTCTGCGAGCATCATGATAGGTATGCAGATATACTCCGAGCTTCGCAAATCTCAAAAGAAGCGTCCTCGAATTCTTTTTGTTTGCTTCGCAGACAGTACACATTCACAGTCGTGGATGAGTCTCCTGGATAAGACAGAGTTTGACGTCAGGGCGTTTGCCAGTCCGGCGCCTTCTTCCGCGCAATACCCGCCGGTGGTCTGGAAGTTTCCAACGTATTCCACAGTTCGGCCCGACAAAGAGCGAGGCCCGGAAAAAATCATATCGCTGCTGCCGAATCGGCCTGCGCCCGTATTGTCTATTGCGCAATGGCTGGACCGGAGGTTTTATCTTACCGCACGCTATCTGCGATGGATCATACTTAAATGGAAACCCGACGTGATCCACAGCCTGCGGTTGTATCCGGAAGCGTGGATGAGCTGCCAGGTACTTCAGTATGTTCCCAGAAATCGACGTCCGAAATGGATCGTTTCGTCATGGGGAAGCGACATAGATGTGTTTGCCGATGAACCAGAGCGTCGAACTCAGCTAGAGATGATGATGCGCGACTGTGATGGGTTTCTTGCGGATTGTCGACGCGACATAAATAAGGCGCTGGCCGCTGGTCTGTCAGAGTCAAAGGTAGCCCTGAAAGACCCGGTTCCTGTAACCGGAGGACTCTGTCTGGACGACTTCCAAGACGCGAGATCGAACCATCGCAATCGTAATCTGATCCTGCTACCCAAAGCGTATGAGGCTCCTTTTAACAAGACTGTCTTGATTCTGGAGGCTCTGGGTTTGGTCGGGAATGCCCTCGAGGGATACGAAGTCCATCTTCTAATGTGTGACCATGAGGTTCGAATGTGGCTAAATCGGATGCCAGAAGCTCTCAGGCGCCTTTTGCATCCGCACCCCACACTTCCTCATGAGGAGTCTCTCAAGCTGGTAAAGCGCTCGAGAGTACTAGTTGCCCCCTCTCTTGCGGACGGCACTCCCAACGTTATGCTGGAGGCCATGGCTTCCGGCGCGCTTCCATTAATGTCACCTATTGATTCGATCAAGGAGTGGATTGAGGACGGGCGCAACGGATTGCTTGCACCGGCATTGCGTGCAGATCGCATTGCGGAAGCGCTGCTGCGTGCTCTTCGAGATGATGAATTGCTTGAGCGAGCGCAGCGAATCAATTGGGACCTTGTCGGTCGCCGCGCAGATCGCGACATTATTCGTGAGCAGGTACTCGATTACTACCAAAGCTTAATAGTCAGCAGTTAAGACCTATAAGTTCTTGGAATTTTAGTCGTCTCTGAATGCGTGGAGCCCTGCTCATGATTCTCAGGTTAGCGGAAAAGTTTGGTTAATATGAAAATTCTTGTTTGGTGTCCCCATCTCAACATGGGGGGCGGCGGGCGGTTACTTTCCCAGTTAGCGCCCGCGCTGGCGCAACAGGCAGAAGTTGATCTTGTTAAGTTGGCGGTGCCCGCTGAGGCTATGGAGGCTGGGGATCTTGACTCTTTGAAAAGGGCGCCCATCAGCTTTTTCGGTCTAACCCCTGAGAAAAAAATGGGAACAGTTTACCGCTGGTTGAAAACCGAGGGTCAAGTTCTGGGTGTCAGGGGCACAGGGCGCGTGAAGATGGCACTGCGGAACCGTCTAATTGAGGATCCTACTGTAGAAAGCTTGAAATGGGAGGCAGAGCAGCTCCGGCAAGCGGCTCGAGACTGCGATGTAGTCTATGCGTTCTGGCCGCAGCTTCAAAGGTTTCATCAGATAGATAAGCCACTCGTCTGCTCGCCTCAGGATACAACCAATCTGGACTTTCCTGAAATTCTCGGCTGGAAGCAAACCAGGGACGAATACGCACGCGCCGCACAATGGCTGAGTGGGGCGCAACGAATCATCGTTTCATCCCAGTGTACAAAGAATAATCTGGTTAGACTCTTTGGTGACCACTGTAAATCAGCCGTGGTAATTCCCCATGCTATTTTGCCAAGCGACGCGAACCCGACCGTATCTTTAGATCTTTCTCTGCTCAGAAAACTGCCGGAAAGATATATCGTCTTCCCGGGCAACATCACTGCGCACAAGAATCATTACACGTTGCTCGCGGCATGGGCGCGGTTTTTGGGCCGCAAACAGTACCCTCTCGTCCTATTTGGTAGCGACACAGAGATCTTGAATGAGACCAGCCCGCCGCTCGATTCTCAGGCGGCGAGAGTGGTGGGTCTTATTAGGCGAAAGCAGCTTCAGCAAGATGAAGACTTTTATGCGTTGGGGTATTTGGCGGATGCTTACGTATTGCCATTGATCGAGCGAGCTACTGCGCTAATCATGCCGAGCCTCGCTGAGGGCGGAGGCAGCTATCCTGTTGAAGAAGCGCTTAGTCTAGGCGTCCCGGTCCTTTGTTCCGATATCCCGGTGATGCGCGAGCATCTGGCGGGACGAAGCGCGAAGATCGGCTGGTTCGATCCTGAATCTCCTGAGTCGATTCTGCGCGCAATCAACGACCTGTTTGATAACTACGACGACTACAAGCGAACTGCTTTGAACGCAATCCGAGACCCTCGGTATACTTGGGAAGATATTGCAGCCCAGTACGTCGGAGTTTTTCAGTCAGCTATTGACCAAGCAAGAAACCCAGTATGAGCACGAGCAACGATTCGACGGATGGCACGGTTGTTTTTCAGGAAATCGGGCCAATGCACTACCAGGCGCTGGCTTCATTCTTGAGAGATAACAACTTGCCCTCAGTACTCAGAACCTTCAATCCATTTCCTATGACCGACGAGACGGCAATAAGGATCGCCCTGGGTTCGCACGAAGACCATTACTACGGAGCGTTTCTGAATGGCGATGTGGTTGGTCTCTCGATGCTTCGTGGGTGGGATGAAGGGTATTCTGTACCCAGTTTCGGCATTGTGATTGAACGTCGATTGCATAACCGGGGTATTGGTGCTCAATTGACGGAGTTTACGATCGGCGAAGCACGAAGGTTGGGTTGCGACCGCGTGCGCCTTTCCGTTTTTGCCAGCAATCTCGCCGCAATTCGTGTTTACGCCGCCAAAGGCTTCGTGGAGAGTCACCGCGAAGCTGTGCTTCTGGCGGGTGTTCCAGACGAGAAGATTATTATGTTTCGAGCCTTAAGGTGAAGGCCGTACGTTCGGAAAGGAGAGTGAATGGATCGACTCATCCCAGTCGCGGCCCCCGCGTTGGTCGGAAACGAGAAAGATTACGTGCTGGATTGCCTGGACTCCACGTGGATCTCTTCAAGTGGCAAGTACATTGATAGGTTTGAGAAGGCTTTCGCAGAGTTCTGCGGCGTCAAGCACGCAATGTCGTGCTGCAATGGCACGGCGGCTCTGCACCTGGCGTTGCTGGCTTTGGGGCTGGGAGCGGACGATGAAGTCATAGTTCCCACTTTGACCTTTGTCGCCACCGCCAACGCCGTCGCCTATTGTGGCGCTCGACCAATTTTCGTGGATGCGGAAGCGGAAACCTGGAATATGGATGTACGGCGAATCGAGCAACTTATTACGTCGCGGACGAAAGGAATCATCGTGGTCCATCTATACGGCCATCCTACGGATATGGATCCGGTTCTCGCTTTGGCGCGAAAACACGCCTTATTTGTGGTGGAGGACGCGGCGGAAGCACACGGTGCCGAGTATAAAGGAAAACGAGTTGGGGTGTTCGGTGATATCGCGACCTTCAGCTTCTATGGGAACAAAATTATAACGACCGGTGAAGGTGGGATGGTCACAACGAATGATGAGCGACTGGCGATGCGGGTGCGCCAACTCAAGGGTCAAGGGCAAGATCCTGAACGCCGCTATTGGTTTCCCATGCTCGGCTATAACTATCGAATGACAAATATCCAGGCAGCGATCGGTTTGGCGCAGATGGAGCAAATAGACTGGCATACGTCTCGCCGGCGCGAGATTGCTGGTTGGTATCGAAAATACCTTGGCGACTTTCCTCAGTTTGTTCTTTCCCCGGAAGCGCCGTGGGCGCGCAATGCTTACTGGATTAACTGTGTGCTACTCAGTCAGGATTTCCCAGAGAGCCGTAATGAGGTTATGAAGCATTTGGCAAAGGCCGGCATTGAGACGCGCCCTTTCTTCTATCCAATGCATACGCTGCCGATGTATAGAAAAGCAGGGAAGGAACAATCTCTTACCGTCGCTCAGAGCCTTGCTGAAAGAGGCTTTAATGTCCCTTCCTCGGCGACTCTGAAGGAGGATGATGTGGCCTATGTTTGCGACAAACTGATTGAATTAGCCCATGGAGGCGAATGACACCAGGAAAGCACGGTCAGGGGTATCGCAGAACGAGATGGTGGCTATCTGACTGGGCCGCTTGCTGTGATGGGAGACATGTTTTCGGAAAACGAATTCTATGAGAATCCTTTACGACGCTTCAGTGCTTGGGCTGGGTTACCATATACCTGCCGCGCGAACCGGAGTCTTCAGGGTAACCGAGCACCTCGCTTACGGGTTGGCGGCGTCGAAAGAATGTGATCTGGTTCTTTGTGCCGCACGAAAGGAAGCCGAAGCGGGGCTATTCGACTACTTGAAGAGTAACCCTCGCTTGTCTCGCGTGCCGCTTCGGGCCCGCACATCATCGAGATTAGCTGACGGTTTAACCGACAGTTTGAACAGCTCACCGCGATTAGAACAACTACATACCAGATCGTTAGGGCGGTTCCTCGCGTACGCGAGTAGATCTATGCGAACGCACGCGCGCGATGTCGACCCATATTTCGCCGATGCAGATATTTTCCATTCGACTTTTTTCCCATTCCCGCCCGCTGTCAAACGTGCGGCCAGCGTCAAAAAGTTTCTCACGATTTATGACTTGATCCCGATTTTGTATCCGAACTTCTTTGAAGCGAACGCATCTATAAAGCGGCTTATCGAAGAGGCTCTCGCGAGCCTCGACCGTCGAGACTTTCTCCTTTGCATTTCCGAAGCAACCAAGAAAGACCTTTGCAACTATGCGAAAAACATCGATCCGGCCAAGGTTTTCGTCACACACTTGGCGGCATCCGAATTATTTCGTCCGTGCACCGACCTGGAGAGAATTGCAGCAGTCAGACGCAAATATGGCATTCCGCAACACGGTCGTTACCTGTTGAGCCTCGGCACTCTGGAGCCCCGGAAAAATATGGACCAGGTAATTCGCAGTTTTGCCAAAGTGGCTCAAGAACAGAATCTCGAGGACTTGCATCTTGTCCTAGTGGGGACAAAAGGATGGGAATACGGAAATATCTACAAGGCGATCTCGGATTACGAATGCTTAAAGACTCGCATCATCCTCACCGGGTACGTGGATGATGATGACTTGTCACCTCTTTACAGCGGCGCCCTCGCGTTTATCTACGTTTCTCTTTACGAAGGCTTCGGATTACCACCGCTGGAAGCAATGCAGTGCGGCACGCCGGTGATTACATCCAACACGTCCTCACTCCCCGAGGTCGTGGGAAAAGCGGCGATCATGCTCGATCCGATGGACACCGACGGAATATGCCAAAACATGCTGAAACTCTACCAGGATAAAACCCTGCGTTCGGAAATGTCACAAAGATCTCTGGACCAGGCCCGAAAGTTCAGTTGGGAGAAGTGCACGCGGGAGACGATCGCGGCGTACCGAACTGCGCTAAGCCATTAACGGCTTAATGGATAACTGAAGAGGCCTTAGTCGCGCAGTTGAAAGCGATCTTTGCAATGGTCGAGCGGACGCGGCGTCTATTCGATGGTTGGGGCAAGGATGAAGAATGCGGTCCATTACGGTGGCAATAAGTAGGGTCCGCAGGCAACCGAGGTATCGCGACATATTTTGGGAAAATTTAGAAGTCTAACTTAAACCGACTGCCACCGGACTCTGAGTTCTCACTACCTTCATGACGTGAAAGCCGCATGCTAACGTAGTATTGTATTTACGCAAGAGTGGCGAAGGGGCCGGCGGTAGTTACAAATCTTTCGAGCAACTCTTCACTGGTCACGAGGTCGATTGCTGAAAAAGCTTATGAAGAAAGCCTTGATCACGGGCATCACGGGACAGGATGGTAGCTACCTAGCAGAGCACTTACTCTCGCAGGGATATGAAGTGCATGGTATTGTGCGGCGCGTCGCCCTTGAGGATCCGGAGCGACGTTTTACCCGTATCTCTCATCTCCTGGATAAGATTACCCTTCAGGCTGCAAGCCTGGAAAGCTATCCGAGCATCTTCAACGTTTTCAGCGGATGTGCCTTTGACGAGTGCTATCACTTGGCGGCGCAAAGCTTTGTGGCGGAGAGCTTTCAAGATGGTTTTTCGACGATGAACGCCAATATCAACGGCACTCATTATGTTCTGGCCGCGCTGAAGGAATTGCAGCCTCGTTGCCGTTTTTATTTCGCCGGTTCATCGGAGATGTTCGGAAAGGCCCGCGAGACGCCGCAGCGAGAAACCACGCCGTTCTATCCACGCAGCCCTTATGGCATCAGCAAGGTTGCCGGGTTCGAGTTAACCAGAAACTACCGCGAGGCTTACAACCTGTTCTGCGTCAGCGGATTGCTTTTCAACCACGAAGGACCAAGACGGGGATTCGAATTCGTGACGAGAAAGATTACGAATGGGGCTGTGCGAATTAAGCTGGGCTTAGCCAGCGAGCTGCGACTGGGAAATCTGGATGCCAAGCGCGACTGGGGCCACGCCGCTGACTATGTTCGAGCGATGCATCTCATGCTCCAGCAATCGGAGCCCGACGACTATGTGGTCGCCAGCGGCGAGTCACACACCGTTCGGGAGTTTTGCCAGCTCGCCTTCGCGGAATTGCGGTTAGACTATCTTGATTTCGTCAAGATTGACGAGCGTTTCTATCGACCAACCGAAGTCGACGAACTCGTGGGAGACTCAAGCAAGGCCCGCCGAGTTCTGGGCTGGCGTCCGACTTACACTTTTCAAGAGCTCGTTAAGGAAATGGTTGAAGCGGATCTTGACGCTCTAACGCAGCAGAGGGATTCAAGAGGCGCAACGGTATAAAGGCGGAAGTATGCCTTGAGGTGTCCCTCTCGGTCACTCAACGGACCAGCTTGAAAAGAGTTAGGACGTCAAGGGTGCTCTGATCCAGGTTTCGATGATTCTCGCTTTCCAGAACGAATTCGGCGGTCAATACGAAGGAGGAGCCAATTGGCTGGAAGTGACATTACGCAGTTTGGGGATGCTGCCGGACCCGCCGATGTGTCTTGTTGTAAACACATCTTCCGAAACCCTTCCAGAGAGCCTGCGTCAATCGGCACATGTTCAAGCAGTACAGTTCAACAGTTCCGAAAACTCCCTTACTAAACGACTTACTCAAAGCCTGTTGTGTCGGATCAAGCCCAAACCCTGGGAACAACCGGGGCTTACACGTCTGGCTGCGAATTACAAGATCGATTTGTGGGTGTCATTCGATTGGTTTCACGGTCTTGCGCCGCACCGTCCAATGCTCATATGTTATCCTGACTTTCAGTTCAGGGAGCTAGCGGAGCTCTTTAGTTCGGAGGATATCCGCGCGCGCGAGGAGCGGTGGGAAAAGATCACGAAGCACGCGCAGGGAATCTTCGCCATCAGCCAGGCAACTGCCGCCGACGCTGTGAAACTCCATCCGCAAATCAGCAAGAAGCTGTATGTCTGTGGGTTCCCGCCCCTCTTCCAGGAAGCCGATCTTCGTTTGAACCCGGTGGAGATCAGGCGTCGATTCTCACTGCCGCAACGCTTTTTTCTGGTTTGCAATCAATTCTGGGAGCACAAAAATCACCTGCTCGTCTTGCACGCGCTCTTTCGCTTAAAGCAGCAGGGAATGACTCCTCCGGTTGTGGCGTTCACCGGACGACCCTACGATAGCCGACGCCCGAACGCCTTTAGCGACCTGTTAAGATTTGTCCAAGAGCACGACCTGCATATGTACTGCCGTTTCTTTGGCGTGCTCCCTCGTGACGAGCAACTGGCGTTGATCCGCAGTGCGGAAGCTGTAATTCAGCCATCGCGATTTGAAGGTCGTGGAGCTATTACGGAAGAAACATCTCTTCTTGGCACTCAGCTACTGTGCTCTAACCTGCCCGTCCATCGAGAACTCGATTTAGTGGATGCGATCTTTTTCGGCGTCGATGATTATGAGCGATTGGCGGAATTGCTCCAGCGCAGCTATCCTCGAACCACGAGCGAACCGGCAGAACTTGTTAAAGAAAGCGAGCGGCGCGCGCGCGCCTACGGCCAACGTCTGATGGAGATAATTGAAGACGTGCGGGGAAAGTCGGCTGAAGGTTAGCGACTGCGACGCGAGGTATGGTGAAGTGAGAGCGTAAGCAGGTGCCGGCTTTGGCATTTAGAACCACTCAAAGCCGCCGCGACGACTCCCGCTCACGTAGGAAATTTGAAGGCGCGAGGATTTTGATGCTGAGAAGAACGAAGGGTTTTTTACAGTCTCTTTCCATCTGGATGCGGCGCCCACCCCTGGGTCCCGCTACGCCGCGTGAAATTGCACTAATCAAAGAACTCAGGGCACAATGTCGCCGGCTACCCGACCGTGATGTCTCTGGCAATTCCCAAGCGGAGAACACGTGGGCGCAGGTCCTGAACTATTTTCGTTACCTCATCGCCACCCAGGATCCGAGAAAGTTTCTGACGTGGGACCACTTGCAAACAATGGTTGTGGGAAATGCCGGTTACGTCGATGAGGAATTAGGCTATCTGAGACAAAGAAAAGATTGGTCCCAGAGGTGGAGCGAGGCGATTGAGGAATCGAGCGTGGGACAACCGCGCGCCTTTCCGGCTTATCCCCAGAGTAGCGGGAACCTTATCCATCACGCCTACCACCTTTGCCGATTCGAAGAAATGACAGGTAAACTCGTAGAGTCGTTCGACTTTGTCGTGGAATTCGGGGGCGGCTACGGGAGTATGTGCAGGCTCTTCCATCGGCTGGGATTTCAGGGTCGATACGCTATCTTTGATTTCGCAGAGTTTTCATCCTTGCAGCAGTTCTTCCTGAAGTCGCTGGATATGCCATTGCATTCAATTGAGAGCTTTCACCAAACGGGTCATGGCGTCGTGACTGGCTCGGACATCGCCCAACTCGAAGGATTAACGACCGAGCTCCTCCCGACTTCGCAGAGATCACTTTTCATCGCAACCTGGTCGCTCAGTGAAACGTCGTTAGAACTTCGTCGGAAGGTTTTGGATTTAGCGTCATCGTTCGACGCTTTTCTCTTTGCTTATCAGGATAGATTCGGCGAGGTTGATAACGATCGGTTCTTCACTGATTGGAAAATGACCAAAGCAGATACCCAATGGCATCAATGGTCCATCGATCATATTCCGGGTAATTACTACTTGATGGGCCAAAGATTTCAAAATGACGGAAGCGGTCGACTGTGAACCAGCCGCTTGAAATTGCTCAACTAGCAAATGAAAGACGCAGCCATAAACGTGGATGAATTCGATCCACGCTTGTTCATTGTGATCCCGACCTACAACCGGTGGGATGAGGCGCGAGTTTCCCTGGAGTGCATCCTCGGGAGCACTTATAGGGATTTCAAGATCGTGCTAGTGGAAGATGCGTGCACGGACGGAACGGTGGAACGATGTCGCGCCGACTTTCCCGAGGTTGAGATTCTGCACGGCGACGGTGAACTGTGGTGGAGCGGCGCGATAAACATCGGCACCCAACACGCTCTCGATCAGGGAGCCGAACTTGTGATGTGGATCAATGACGACGTGCGCGTCGAACCGGAAACCATCGCGCATTTAGTTGCGACTGTTGAACGGAACGGGCCCAAGAGCATTGCCTGCGCTCGGATCAAATTGACGGATTCAAGCGCTCCGGAATGGAGAGGAGAACCGCCTCCCTGGCACCCTGAATTTCAATTGAGTCCGTTAAGTGCACTGCCAGAGCACGGAGACGTGCCGATCGAGCACCCGCCTGGAGGACAGGGCGTGATCATTCCCGCACGCTGCTTTCGCGATGTGGGCCTGATAGATGCCCGTAATTTTCCACATTATTGGGCGGATCATGATTTCCATTATCGCGCGATGCGTGCAGGCTACGAATATTTCATTGCGACAGAGGCTGTGGTTTGGAACGTGCCCAACCAGCCAAGACAGGAAGTCAAACGTGATTTTTCGCTGAGTTGGCTGAAATGGTTTCTGACCGATAGACGTTCGGCGATGAATATGCCGACGCTGCGCCGGCTACTGAAGCGTCACCTACCATCGCGTGAATACCGGAAAATCTTCTATCCGATTTTCCTCCGGCACCTGTCGTGGCTTTCTTACGAGTGGCTGATTCGAAAACCAGCGCTACACCGGCCACTGCGCGCTCTTAAGAAAAGCCTTTCTAGTTCTTGGGCACGGCTGAGCCATTAGTTATTCGGGTTGATCCCAGCCGGGCGCAAAAGGATTGCGGTGGGCGCCCAGCCACGGACTCGACGTTTTCCTGAAAGGGATGTTTGAGGGTTCATCAACGTGACCGTAGCATCAGCAATGCTGAAGTTTGATATATTTGGCCGGCTCGGGATCCGTGCTGAATTTGCTTGTTCGAGCGAACCACCGCAGTTTGAAGGTGCTCGACCCAATTCCACACTCAGTAGCCCAAAGCGCCGGAGTGCTGCAAGCCGTCGTGCCCCGTTTGAAATTGGGTAACACAAATACACCACAGGCCGAGCATGCGGTGACCACGAAAGTGCCTGCCACCGTCCCGCGCGCGGATAGCTGGCTCGCCGTTAAGATTCTGGCCCACAGATCAATTCGAGAGCTGCGGAGAGCAATCGGCCGGGCCATCAGGCTCTTGCCGGGGGCCTGGACAATTTTAAGGCTGCCAAACCGAAGACTGCGCTCTCTCAAGACGTGGATTGAGGATCGTCGCAAAGAGTTGGATTGGTGGGATATTCCTCTGGGCCCATATTACGAGATGCTGCTTCCGTCGAAGCGGGTTATGCGTATCAGGCCCCATTGCATAACGGCGAACGAGATTCATCCATTGCTAAACGTGGAGCTGGATCGGGTTCATAACGAAGCTTATCTGGCGCGAATTCCGAACGCGCGAATCCTGGGTCAAACGGGTGTGGTTATTACACCCGACGGTCGAGTAGTAGAGGAATCAACCTGGGGAGAGAAATGGCTCAAGTATGATCGGGCGCTTACGGCTTGGAGATTACCCAGGTGTCAGCCGAAGTCCGGGGCGTTCTACACGATTTGCAGTGATTCGTATACGGGCTATTACCATTGGCTATCCGAAGTTCTGCCGCGACTGATCGCTCTAGATGGTTTGACCATAGAAACGAAAGTGATTGTGCAGTCCAATCTTTCGGCATGGCAGACCGAAAGCCTTGCAATGCTGGGAATAGAATCCGATCAACTCTTAAGCCTTGATCGCGAATACCTCCAACTGGACATTCTTTATTTTCCTAGCTACGTTGGTGAGCCGGGTAATCCTCACGCCAGGGCAATTCATTGGCTAAGGGAAAAACTCTTGCCGGAACCGAGGAGTCGGGAGAAAACTCGTCGACTGTACATCACGCGTCGCCTGGCAGCCCGGAGGAGGGTGGCTAATGAAGCCGAAATCGAACCAATATTGCGAGAATACGGGTTTGAAGTGGTTGAAGCAGAGAAGCTAAGTTTTAGAGAACAGATTAACTTATTCAGCGAAGCTGAGGCGGTCGTGGGACTTCACGGAGCTGGTCTGACGAATACGATCTTCGCTGATGGCGGCTGCAAAGTCCTCGAGATTTTCGATCCCAATCACGTCTACGTTCACTACTATGCTCTGGCAGACATAATGGGACATAACTATTGGTATCTGCTCGGCGAACCCTCAGGGCACGCTCGCTCTTCTCACAATGCCAGCGGGCATCAAGACGTTCATGTGCCAGTTGATGATTTTGCGAAGTCTTTGAGCGCGATGTTGGGGAATGATTTCGCCGTGCTTTCGGGTTCGGCGCAGGGTTGAACGGTACAGTCCGCGCTCGGAAGAAACGCGGAGTTGAGTTATTACAATGGCAGGTCTGGGAAATCTGAAAGAGATCAAGGGCGTCAGGGGAGCGATTTATCGCGCGGGCCAAACGGCTTTCGCGATGCGCGCGGCGGCTAACTTTGCCGCGCTGCAGCGCGAGACTAATGGGCGCAAACCGTCAGTAACCGCCGTAGTGGTGGGCCGAAATGACGACTACATGTCGGACTTTATTCACCGTCTTCACGCAACGATCGCCTGGAATTCGCGCTATCTCGTGGATGAGATCATTTTCGTGGAATGGAACCCACCCGCCGATCGCGAGCTGCTGAGTCCAGCACTGGCTAAGGAGTTTGCGAAGTTGCGAGCTTACGTAGTAGCTCCAGAAATTCATCAGGCGATCTCGAAAAATCGCCACATCCCTTTGCTTGAATTCCACGCCAAGAACGTTGGGATACGCCGTGCCGGCACGGATTGGATCGTCGCCACCAACGCCGACGCAGTGTTTGGTCCCGATATAATGCGGAAGATTCTGCAGACGGAATTATCGGATGACGTAGTATGGTCGGCCCAGCGCATCGACATTAACTGGCGCGAGGGGCGCGAGACTCCGGTCGGGCTATTTGATCTCATGCGCTACAAGCGGATAATTCCCTACCACCCTTTGGGAACGGGCGAGTTCGCTTTTGCCGGCAGGAAGCTTTGGGAACGCGCCCGCGGGTACGACGAATCCCTCGCCCGCCATCGGATCGGAGTTGACAAACGCGGCGTTGCGCAAATGATTTCCCATGGCGCAAGGACTGAACGAGCAGGCTTGGTATTCCACATGGCGCATCCCACGTCCTGCACTGAAGTCGAGACCAAGCATCAAGGCGAGTGGGCATCCTGGGAAGATGTCCCTTACGAAAATGATCCGAACTGGGGCCTGGCTGAGCTTCATGAGACGGAAATCGCGGAAAGAGTATGGGTTCTCAAATAAACGAGCTGGTTTTGGGCGGTGAAGGACTGATCGGTTCTGAGTTGGTAAGGACGCTCAGCGTCCAAGGACATCGGGTAGTCTCGCTAGACCTCAAGAGCGGGTGCGATCTAAGGCAGCCTATCGATCTGAAAGCATTCGATCAGTGCGATCGGGTGTGGTTTCTGGCTTGGGACACTGGAGGCGCCAAATTTTTGGAAGCAGAAGATCGCCAGCACGAGCAGTACCGAAATAATTGCGAATTGTCACTGCGGATCTTTGATGCTCTCGCGCGCACCAGGAAGCCTTTCTTATTTATTACTTCGCAACTTGCCGGACTTCCTAATGCGTATGGCACGACCAAGCTGATGGCCTGGCACTGGGCTTCGCACCTCGGCGGGAAAGTCGCGCGACTCTGGAACGTTTATGGCTGGGAACATCCTGACGCCCGGAGTCACGTCATTACCGATTTAGTGCTTTCGGGGTTGCGCGGACGAGTAAAGTGCATGACGAACGGCGAAGAGAAGCGGCTGTTCTTGTACAAGAGCGATTGTGTGGCCGCGCTGGCGGCGCTCTTCGATTCGCCGCTGCAGACCGCCGAGATTGCCGGCCCGGGTTGGTTGAGGATTCGGGAAGTCGCAGAAGAGATTGCCCGGCAACTCAATGTCGATATAGAGCTGGGCAAGACGAAAGGCTCGGAAGTACCGATTGACCCAACTGAACTGCTTCCGAATTGGCAGCCGCAGGTGTCGCTTTCAGAAGGTATCGCCAACGTGATATCCGACGCCCGCAAATACCTGGGCCAGAATGACAGCGCCGCCAGCGCCTCTCCTTCTGAGTAATGAACAGCAACCATCAGACTTTTTCGCAGCGTTTGAAGCGCGCGGTTGTAGGAGTTATTGGTCGCGAGCGCGCAAACAGCCTTACCGATCCCTATCACGACCGGCAGGCGCGACGCCGCACTATGGCGTTTCTCGCTAATCTGCCACAGGATGATTTGTGCGTGAACCTGGGCTGCGGATACCGGCCTATGAAGCGATGGGTCAACGTAGATCGCGCACGTGGCCCGGAAGTACAGGTGGTCTGGGACCTGTCGAAGGGATTGCCCTTCCCGGATTCAAGTTGCGCGGCGGTTTTTTCCGAGCACTTTATAGAACACATTACGAAGCCAGATGCGGCGCGGCTCTTGAGCGAATGCTATCGCATTTTGAAACCGGGAGGGGTCCTGCGCGTTTCTACTCCGGATGCCGAGTTGTTTCTCCGCTCGTACGCAGGCGACCGGGAGTTTCTGGCGCACCCATCCTTTTCTCAGGCGATTGATACGCCGGTGGATCGCGTCAACTACATGATGCGCGAGTATGGATTACATCTGTGGTCTTACGATGAGGAACTATTGACGCTGATGCTGAGGCGCGCCGGCTTTGACTCGATCGTTAGACAGCGCTTTGGCATTTCACTGCATTCCCGTATGAATGACATCGATTTCGCGGATCGCGAATTCGAAAGTCTCTATCTCGAGGCGGTCAAAGAAAGCAAATAGTTTGCGCGGCGACTGGGTTCGAGATCTTTCAGGCAAGAGAGACGATTTTTCAATGAGCGAAGGAGTAAGCATTGTTGTTTGCTGCCATAACAGCGCGCGGCTTTTGCCCGAGACTCTCGGCCGATTGGCAGCGCAACACTTAACCGGGCCGCTCCCGTCGTGCGAAGTGTTAGTTGTCGATAACGCTTCAACGGATCAAACGTCCACGGTTGCGCGCGAGAGTTGGCCGCCGGACTGTCCTATTCCGCTGCGAGTCGTCCCCGAACCACAACTCGGTTTGACTTCCGCACGGCTTCGCGGCATCGTCGAAGCCAAATACGAGTTCGTTTGTTTTGTTGATGATGACAACCGCGTCAGCTCTGACTGGCTCGAGACTGTTTCTAATCTGGTTTCCGAGCATGATGATGTGGGTGCGTTTGGTGGACAAATTGAAGCCATTGCGGAGAGTACTCTCCCGGCGTGGTTCGACCGGTTTCAGAATTATTACGCTGTCGGTCAACAGGGCGATAAAGCCGGAGATGTCACCGATAGTCGCGGCTACTTATGGGGAGCTGGTCTTTGCCTGCGCAAGCGTGCCTGGCAAATGTTAGCCGAAAATCAATTCAGCTTCCTGTTGTCGGATCGAAAGGGCCAGGCGCTTAGCGCGGGCGGCGACGCCGAACTTTGCTACGCCCTGCGATTAGCGGGCTGGCGTCTTTGGTACGAACCGCGGTTAAGGATGCAGCATTTTTTACCGGACTCGCGGTTACGGTGGGATTATCTGCGACGAGTCAGCCGTGGATTTGGGACCGCAACTGCGGGCATCGATGCATACGAGATGGGCGCCAGGAATGGCCCACCCGGTTCGATCCGGAACGCGCGCCGAACTTGGAGTTGGCAAACTCTGGCGACGATCAAGTACCTATTACGAAAACCCCTAAAACTATTACGGGCCCCGCTTTCGTCAATGGAAGGAGACGCCGACGTGCTCGACATAGAAAACCTTTGGGGGCGACTGCTTGAGTTGTTAAAGCATCGACGGAATTATATTTCGAATCTCAGGCAGGTAAGGGCCGGCAAACCCACTTCGACAGCCGACTGAGTGGTGCATAAACGGAACTCGATTGTGCAGTCCTCCGAAAATACTGAGCGGGCCGTTTGTGATTACGCTCTGGAGTAACAAGGAAAGCCAATGACGACTTTGTCACATAACAAGCTGAGAATACTCGTGACGGGAGGCGCGGGCTTTCTGGGATCACACCTCTGTGAACGTTTGCTCGCGGAAGAAAACGACGTCATTTGCCTGGATAACTTTTTCACCGGACGGCGCGAAAATGTTTCTCACCTGCTGAACAACCGGCGCTTTGAACTTCTGCGGCATGATGTGACCGAACCGATTTTGCTGGAGGTTGACCAGATATATAATCTTGCCTGTCCGGCCTCCCCAATTCATTACCAGTACAATCCGGTAAAAACCGTCAAGACCAGCGTCATGGGCATGATCAATATGCTCGGTCTGGCGAAGCGCGTCCGCGCCCGCATCCTCCAGGCCTCGACTTCCGAAGTGTACGGCAATCCTCAAGTGCATCCGCAACCGGAAGAGTATTGGGGCAACGTGAATACGGTTGGGATTCGCTCCTGCTATGACGAGGGCAAGCGCATCGCTGAAACCTTGATGATGGACTATCACCGGCAGAATAAGGTCGACACTCGCATCGCGCGGATCTTTAATACTTACGGACCGCGGATGCTCGAGAACGACGGGCGCGTGGTCTCAAATTTTGTGGTTCAGTCGCTTCGTGGCGAAGAGATTACCATCTACGGGACCGGCGAGCAGACGCGCTCGTTTTGCTATGTTGATGATCTGGTCGAGGCGCTGATTCGCTTGATGAACGTCGCTGGTGTGCACGATCCGATTAACCTCGGCAACCCTGGTGAATTTACTATGAAAGAGTTGGCGGACGAGGTTGCGCTCGGCTGTGGGGTGCCAGTCCGCACCAGATATTTGCCGCTTCCAGAGGACGATCCACAGCAGCGCCGGCCGGATATTACGCGCGCCCAGCAACTCCTCGGCTGGTCGCCGAAAATTTCTCTGCGCGAAGGTCTCAAGCCCACAATCGCTTATTTTGCGAAGCAATTGAAAGTAAGCAAGGGAGATCTCGCGCAGTCGGGCTAGGAGCTAGCCGCCGTCAGGGTGTCAACTTCTTCAACCGGAAAGCAGCACTTCGGGAAGATATGATTAGCGACTACTGCCTGGCCATATCCTGAGGGGCAATCTGAGACATTTAATTTTTTCGCAAAGCAAAACTGAATGGCGATACTGGTAACTGGCGGCGCAGGCTATATCGGAAGCGTAGTAGCTGAATTGCTTCATGAGCGTGGCGAGCAGGTGGTGGTCCTCGACAATTTGTCGCGCGGTCACCGCAACGCCGTCCCGCCAGGGGTCGCCTTCCATGCCGGAGATATCGGCGATCGCCGGACGGTCGCCACGCTGGCGCGAGATTATGATCTCGAAGCCTGCCTTCACTTCGCCGCATTCGCATACGTGGGCGAGTCGGTGTCTGAGCCCGCGCGTTACTTTGAAAACAACGTGCAGCAAGGCATCGGCCTGATCGATGAACTACGCCGGGCCGGTGTTAGTCGCATAGTGTTCTCGTCAAGTTGCACGACATATGGCGAGCCTGACCGCGTGCCGATTACCGAAGATCATCCGCAGCATCCGACTAACCCGTACGGACACACCAAACTGATTATCGAACGTTTGCTCCAGACTTATGATCATGCCTACGCGATGAAATTTGTTGCCTTGCGGTATTTCAACGCTGCGGGAGCGACCAACATCCTCGGCGAAGATCACGATCCGGAACCTCATCTCATTCCTAACGTGCTCGCCGCGGCTCTCGGACTTTCCCCTTATGTTCGAGTGTTTGGCTCGGACTATCCCACGCCGGATGGGACCGCGGTGCGCGATTACATTCACGTTGCCGATCTTGCGATGGCCCACGTTCTCGCACTCGATTACTTGCGTAATGACGGAGCATCGATCTCTTTGAATCTCGGTAACGGTGTAGGCTTCTCGGTTCTGGAGGTGATCGAAGCTGCGCGTCAGGTGACAAATTGCCGGATTGAGTCGAAGTTGGAACCTCGTCGTGAGGGCGATCCGGCGCAACTGATCGCGGACGCTGCCAAAGCACGTTCACTTTTGGGATGGCGACCTGATCAATCCGATCTCCACAACATCCTTGAATCGGCATGGCAGTGGCGTCTTGCCCATCCGAAAGGCTATGGCGATCTCAAACCCGGCACCATTCCACCGAGCTAGCGCAGGCATGCCTTTCTTTGTTATCCATGATTAGTATGCACTATCACCTAATCGGAATCTGCGGCACCGCGATGGCCTCGCTGGCGGGCATGCTGCAAGCGCGCGGACACCAGGTCACGGGCTCTGACGAAAACGTTTACCCGCCGATGTCTACCATGCTCGAGGGTCTGGGCATCCGGGTGATGCAGGGTTACGAAGCCCCACATCTGGAACCGCAGCCGGATTGTGTAGTGATTGGCAACGCGATCCCGCGCGGAAATCCGGAGGTGGAACACACTCTCAATTGCAGCCTTCTTTATCGCTCGCTGCCCGAAGTTCTTAAGGAGGAATTCATTCGCGGCCGACGGTCGCTGGTCGTTGCCGGGACCCATGGCAAGACCACTACGACCAGTCTGGCCGCCTGGGTGATCGATCAGGCTGGACTTAATCCGTCGTTTCTGGTGGGCGGCGTGGTGCAAAACTTCGGCTCCAGCTTTCAAGTCACTGACAGTGATTACTTCATTATCGAAGGTGACGAATACGACACGGCCTATTTCGATAAAGGGCCAAAGTTCATGCACTACCTGCCGGAACTGGCGATCGTCAACAATATCGAATTCGATCACGGGGACATTTACGACGATCTGGACGCGGTGAAGTTGGCGTTTCGACGCTTGATGAACCTTGCGCCCGGCAAAGGAAAGTTGATTGCCGGTTGGGACAGCCCGCACGTGCGCGACGTGGTCGCTTCGATGGGCGCGAAATTGTTCACGCAACTGGAAACCTTCGGAACCTGCGCAGACGCAACCTGGCAGGCACGCGACATCGCCTATGCGGAAGGGATGACGCACTTTCGGATTTTTCGTGAAGGCCGGGAATGGGGCGAGTTTCAAACGCCGCTGATCGGTGACTTCAACGTGCGGAACTGCCTGGCAGTGATCATTGCCGCTGACGCGTGGGGAGTCGAACGCGAAGTCATGGCCGCGGCGCTGGCAAGTTTCAAGAGCGTCCGCCGCCGTTGCGAAGTTCGCGGTGAAGTTAACGGCGTTACCGTGATTGATGACTTTGCCCACCACCCGACGGCCGTGCGCGAAACCCTCACGGCGCTGCGCTTAAAGTACAAAGAGCGGCGTCTGATCGCAGTCTTTGAGCCACGCTCTCGCACTTCTTGTCATGCAACCTTTCAGGATGATTACGTCACGGCGTTCCGGCCCGCCGATTATGTAATCATCTCTCGGGTATTTGACGCGCAACGCGCCGCTGAGATGGGTGGCGTGCTCGACACCACCAAATTGATCGCCGACATAGCCGCACAACCCAAGCCTGCTTTCGGAATCACCGATGTCGATGAGATTGTGCGCAGCCTGACTGCGGAACTGCGCTCAGGAGACGTCGTCGCCATTATGTCCAACGGGGCCTTTGGCGGGATTCACGAGAAGCTGCTGGAAGCACTTCAGCACAACGGTCTCCCTGCCTGATTCTGCCATCCCATCCATTTCATAGCTCCCACTTGCAGTTATCTTGACCGCCATAGCCCACCCTTTGCGAAGTGCGGTAGCGATGGTATTTACACACGTCTTTGAAGGAGCAATTCTTACTTCGCTCCCACAATCCGCCAATTGTTGTTTGCCTGAGTAGGAATTGTCTTGTTTCGCTCGACCCAATCGATGATCAGCTCGCGGACTTCTTCGCTTGATCGATAGACGACTGGGGCGTCCTTGTACATTGTGAAGCCGCCGCCGCCGTTAACGCGATAGTTGTTGGTGACGACCCGGAGTTTTTGGGTGGGACTGATGGATTGTCCCTTGAACTTCAGATTCTGAATCCGCTGACCGAACGGTTTGGTGATATCGAGTTCGTAGGTGACCCCCTCAGCCATATCAAAGTTGTAGCCGGGAATTCTTTGATCGACGAGATCGGCGAGGCTCTTTCCCTGTTGGTACTCACGAAAGTAACGCGCCGAATGCTCTAAAGCATCTTTCAACTGCTGTCCGGTAAGCTCAATAGTCACGAGGGTGTTTTCGTACTCGTAGAGACCGGCGATGTCGCGGACCGTGACGGGACCTTTCGGAATGCGCGCCTGTGGATTGAAACACGCGGCCATAGACACGTCGGCTTTGCCTGCTTCCAACTGCACGCGCTGAATCAGATCGATGATCGCCGTGTCGCGAAAGCGACAATCCGGCGAAGTTATTTCTTCCGGCGATTCGCCGATCGTGCGGCCTAACCATTCCTGAGTTTCCTTATCGTAAGGTTGACCGATTTGGGCGATTTCCGGATCGATTGCAGTCTTTTCCGTGACTGGAATTGTGCGCGCGGACTTGGCGACGACGTGCCAGCGGCCATCACTGCTGTTCTTTTCCAGGTAGAGATCGACGCGGGCCACATGACTGGCCCAACGATTGGCTTGCGTCAACAGCACACCGTTGACCACGAGCGACGGTACATCTCGATGCGTGTGGCCCAACAGGATCACGTCGATTCCGGGCACTTGCCGAGCAATGGCAATCGCCGCGTTCTCATTCGGCACCTGCGAAGGATTTAGTGTCCCGGTGCGCAGGTCTTCCTCGATGCCCATGTGCATCGCGATCGCCACAATATCCACCTTCTCTTTGTCGCGCAGCATCGCGACCCACTTCTTTGCTTCGCTGACTGTCTCCATAAATTCGAGCCCGGCATAGTTCGGCATATTTTCCCAGTTGGGAATGCCGGGCGTCGTCAACCCCAACACGCCGATCCGCACGCCGCCGACTTCCTTAACAATGTACGGCTGATAGTGAGTCGCCGGCGTTCCTTTGTTGTAAGTGTTGGCCGACAGCCAGGGAAACTTCGCTTCGCTGCGCGCCTTCTCCAGGACCTTCAAACCAAAGTTGTATTCATGATTGCCGACGGTCATCGAGTCGTAGTGCAAAGCATTCATCGCCAGCATCATCGGATCGGGCGGCGTGTTATTACGCTTATTGTGAAAATACTCCAGCGGCGTCCCCTGAATCGTATCGCCAGAGTCGACCAATAGCAGATCGGGATCCGTCTTGCGCGCTTCCTTCACCAGGGTGGCGACTTTCGCGATGCCCACGTTGTCGTACTTGTTCGTGTAGTAGTCGATGGGGAACACGCGGCCGTGCATATCGGTCGTGCCCAGGATGACGACGTGCGCGCGCTGGGGTCCATCAGCCCTGCTCGGGAACGAGAAAAAAATCGCGAATGCGATTGTGAAAGCCGGAACCAAAAGCCTAATACATCTCTTCTTCATTACTTGATCTCCAGATCCGACGCCTCAGAAATTTCCAACTCAGAGCAGAGGATGAACGTGCTCTGACATCCATCGCGAGACCGTCGTTATGTCCAGCCGGTCAGCTTCAACGCCCTCAACCATTTCAACGATGGCCGCCGGCGCGGCGCGAATCTCAAACCCATTTATTTTGAGGAAATGATCAGTTAAGTGTGTCGCGGTTCTTTTGTTGCCGCCAACCCACGGATGGTTCTTAATAAGGCCGAAACACAAACTAGCTGCCTGGGCGGCCAAATCAGCCTGATCGTAGACCGCCGCATGCCTCGGGCGCGCCAATGCTGATTCAATCAGGGCGCGCTCGAAGATTCCAAAACGGACTTCGCCCAGCGCTCGCATCAACTCGATATGATGAACCACTGCTTCTGCATAGGTCAGGTACCTAATGGGTTCAATCGCCAAGTCGCTTCATCTCCGCGAAAGCGGGCCCAAACTTTTCAATACTTCTCCGAACGCTGTCCTTAACTTCTTCTGTTGCGGGTGGGAGGATTTCCGCTGACACTCCCTCCTGGCCCAGGTAGATTACAAGCAATGAACCCTCAGGGACCTCGGCTTCGTGAGCCATCTCTGGAGTCATCGGGATTATCCAGCCGCGTTCAGTTTTTTGTGGAGTCAAAAGATCGGCCATAGTCTCTTCCTTAACGAAACGCTCAAGAGCATAAAGTCTAGCACAGGCCTATCAGAGAGTCTCAGCATGATTTCATGACCGCTAACGAAGGAGTCTATGGTCGCAGATCGCCGCATGGTTTTACTGCCGCGCTCGGATTGGCCGGCACGGCATAAACTTCCGCGGCCGTATGGCCTTCGACACACCCGGCGTAAACCAGTGTAAAGCGATCGCGCACCTCCTTCATCTTGTTCTGATTTTCGAAATACGTGCGGCCCCTTTGCAGGATGATGTAGGCCGGCCCTGTTTCGGACACGGTGTACTTGGGATCCGAGAGCACTCGCGACTGCAAATCCGTGCGGCCAAGTTGTTCAGTGTAGTATCTAACGACGCCGGGTGTCTCGGTGACAATTGTCGCCTGGCGCGGCGCACGCTCACAAACGAAACGGATCGCGTCGTTCAATCCGTCGTCATAGAACTCATCGTGGGGAAAGAAATACGCCGCGTATCTCCAGCCCAGCACGTTAGTGTACATCGCGTAATGCGGCGCGCTCGCATATGCGGTCCACGCCGGCACGGCCACCAGGATCAGGGCTAAAATCGTGGTCGCGGCCCGTAAGATCGCGGGGCCGGTCTTAACCTTTTCCAGTAGCCGACCAAACCAGCGAATCAACATCATCGTTCCCACTGCCGCGCTCATGTAAACGAACGGCATCAACGAAAGGGTGTAGCGCAACCATTTCGCCCCCACCAGCGAATAGGGAACCAGCCAGAAAAAAAGCATGAACAGAACGAACGCATGACCCGGATGCCGCCAACGGCGTAGACTCACGGATAGTCCAGCAAGAAACGCGACGGTGATCGCGAGGGGAACTTTGATGGCCAGAAACAGCAAATAGAAATGCACCGGCAAGCCCCAGAACGGAGAGGCCGACATTCGGTTTGAATAAATGTGGTTCCCCATTATGTATCCCGTGTGGGTCAGTAGTTTTTCTCCTGAATATGCGTCCAGATAGTTCCAAACACTCGGGAGCAGGACCACTGGATTTGCCAGCACGAGGACCACGCCAATGATCAGAAAGAAGCTGAAGGGAGTCCGCCAGCGAGGTTCATCGGCAGACTGCGTCCGCACCCGAACGAAGTGATGATAGAGCATGTTCAGTCCCAGATAGTGGGGAAAATATTTTGACGCCATCATCAAACCAAAACTGACCGCGCTCAGGTTTCGCAGGCGATGAAACCACTTCTGATCCGTTACCAGCTTGCTCCGAATGAAAAGATAGAAAGCAAACAGCATAAAGAAGACCATTAGAGTGTCTTCCTTGCCGATGCGGTTGTAGGTAATTGCGTTAACGCCGAACGACCAGAACGCCGCGGCCCACAGAGCAGTGGCGCGATCGAACAACGCCGCGGTCAAAAGAAAAAGCGGAATTGCCGTCAGCGCCCCGAACAGCGCGTTGGGAAATCTCAAAGCGGCTTCGTCGCTGATGGCCTGCCCGGTCATCGATTTCCAGGCGTGGGCGGCGCGCATCGAAACGTCGATGAGCGCCTTCATCAGCATTGGATGTTCGGCGTTAGAGGTAAAATCACCTCGGTCGTAAGCGCGCACAGCCTCGACCTTATTGATCTCGTCTTCCGCGAACCCTATCCGCCCAAGTCCGGACAGGCGTAGACCAAAGCCCATCACGATCATTAATCCGATCAGGAGCACGGTGGTCTTTTCCCAGGACAAAGCTATCGCGCTC
>JAWVEB010000009.1:0-82039 GCA_033856915.1 Blastocatellia bacterium
TAATCGTTGGATATTCGTCACCCCCGCGTGCATGTTCCTGCCGCTCCTCAGCCTAAGTCGCATTCTTCCTGCTGTCATGCTGAGCAGCGGATTCTGGAACTTGCTGACCTATAACAAATCGTTGGACGCGAGCGGCGGGAGCCCTTCTCGCAACTAGCTCGGTGCGGCGAATGGTGCTTGAATGAATTCGCGCCGCCGCGTCAACTCCGCCGTTAGACTGCTGTTAATTGCATCAGACAGTCTCTGGTAAAGAAACCCTATGACGTTGCGGAGAGTTTTCCCTAACTTATTACCAAAAGGAATCATGAGATGAAAAAGATTGTCATCCTGGTAGCGTTAATAGCTGTGGCCACACTTCTCGCCTTAGGTCAGACCGGCAAAGACCGTCGTGTCGAAGAAGAAATCAGACGGCTGAATGCCGAAGAAGTTGAGGCACTGCTACGTAGTGATGTGGCGACGTTGAAGCGCCTCTGGTCAGATGACTTCGTCGTGACAAATCCCTTTAATAAATTCATTAACAAGCAGCAGGTTGTAGGCATGACTGAGTCAGGCACACTCGCCTTTACCTCTTACGACAGACAAGTTGACTACGTCCGCGTTTATGGAGATACCGCGGTGGTAGCTGGGAGTGAGACGGTCGTCTGGGCTGGAAAGCTACCGACCGCCGGGCAAACCTCGCACCTTCGCTTCACAGGCATTTGGATTAAACAGGGTGGGCGATGGCAGGAGGTTGCCCGCCATGCGAATATGGTTGTCCAGCCGTAACGTACCGTTGTCTAAACTGAATGGTGTTGGTATCGGCGCGGTCTAACAACTCATTCAACCGGAGCGCGGGATAGCATCTCTTTCATGGATTCTATTGCGGCGCGCTTGAATGCTTCTCACCCGCGCCCGGTTTTCGAGCGTTGGGCGGCTCTCTCTCCTACTGAAGTAAGCTATGCCAGACGTAGTCGTTCGAATCTACTTGTACGCGCTCATCATCAGCACCATATTCTTTCCGGTGCTGTGGGCGATTATCTGGCTTGTGCGACCTAAACGTCGTCATTCTCTCATGCGAACGAAAAATCTAATTCGCGACTTTTTGTTTCTCGTCACGGGGCTGCTGGGCTTCTATCTTTTCTCTGGACGCCTGCTGAATAATTGGCTCATCATGGCGCTGATGTCAGTGATGCTTATTGCTACCGCGTATCTAACCGAAGCGCTCGGGAAACTGTTGTCGAAACGCTCTCAAAACAACGGCGCCAAATAACAAATCGCTGGACCGGAGCGCGGGGAGCGGGTTTCGTAACTTGATTGATTGAATCGAAGGTTGGATGTAGACGCCGCGCCCGGTCAATTCAGACGTTATGCTTACTAAACCCCTGTTTCGCGATTCGCGCCTGACGCGGATGGCCGCGTTCCTCGGGTCAATCGGTATCGAAATGCGACCGGGGACGATTGATGTGAAAACGCTCTTCCCGGGCAGTCTCATCTCCCACGGGTCGCTTGTAATTGACGAGTCTGTGCTAATCGCTCCGGGCGACGCGCTGCACGAAGCCGCACACATCGCGCTCTCGCCGCCGGAGCGCCGGTCAGACGACTTTGCGTTCATCGAAGGCGAAATGGGTGGCGAGGAATTAACGGTAATCTCCTGGTGCTGGGCCGCGCTGCTCAAGCTCGACCTAAGGCCGGAGGATGTCTTCCACGACACTGCCTACAAGCGCGGCGACTCCGCAATGATCATCGATCACGCGCGGCGCGGAATTTACATTGGGTTCCCGTTATTGCAGGCCTGGGAGATGGCGTTTGACGAATGGAATGCACGCTTACGCGGTGTAAAGCCTTTTCCGCATATGGTGAAATGGATTCGGGCTTGACTCCATCGGAGAGCGTACGAAGGGAGCCGCATCCGGCTGAGGAGGGTGCTCAATGGTGAATTCGCATGACACCTCGTTGAATCGGAGCGCGGACAGCTTGTTATTTAACTTGTTCTTGCTTTCCAAGTTGTTGCTAGAGGCCGCGCTCGGTCAACGGGACGTTCTCAGCCGAATCGTCGAGGGCAAGTTGAGGAAGTTTGTTCTAGAATGGATGCACCGGATGGCCGCGTTTACAATGAGAGTGAAACTCCCCGTTGGACCGGAGCGCGAATAACCTTTCTCTCAACTTGTTTGGTGCGGCGACGGTGGGATGTAGCCGCGCTCGGTCAACTCAAATGTTGGGCATCTACTCTCAACGAGAGTTAATTGAGATGAAACCAAAAGAAGCCTTTGCACTCGCGGTCCGAATCGTTGGCCTATTGATAGTTGCGTATGGGATTCGCTACGTGACTGATTTTGGTCTGGGACTCCTGGGCTACTTCAGCCTTCAACGGACTGCTTATGCCTATTATTTGATAATCGGAGTCGCTTATCTCTGTGTCGGTCTCTATTTGCTGCGCGGCGCATCTCCGATCGTCAGGTTTGCCTATCCAGATGCGGAAGGCATGCAGGATGATAGCGCTGTCCGTGAAACCGCGGGTGATGCCGAACAAATCGTTAGACCCGAGCGCGGGTAGCCTCTTTCTCAACCAGATTGATTGAATCGAACATTGATTCCGATCTCATCGAAGAGCAAAACCCAGCTTGAGAAAAGTCCATCTCATTTTTGGAATCCTGGTTCTGATTATTTTCCTGTTAACAGGCCAGTACATGGACAAGTATTACAACCACATGGTTGGTGTCCCGGACGGGATACGATTGTTGTATCGTACCAGGCACATCTTTATCCTGCTGTCTGGTTTGACAAATCTTGGCATCGCGGCGTATTTCACCTATCGGGATCGGTTTTGGCCCAGGACCTTCCAGATGATTGGTTCTGGTCTTACATTCCTGAGCTCGTTTCTCTTCCTCGTGGCGTTCTTTTACGAGCCCCGGTTGGGAAATCTGCACACGCCATTAAGTCACTGGGGCACCTACTGTATCGCCACTGGGGTACTACTTCATGTCTTGAGCGGCCTGGATCAAAAGAAGAAGACGACCGCAGCTAACAATTGACTGCACGCTCCCTGAGCGCCACGGCATCAGTAGTTTGACGCATGGATTGCGAAATGGATCTCCTCTTCGATTTAGACGGCACGCTTACTGATTCGGGAGCCGGCATCACGCGGTGTATCCAACACGCGATGTCCCGGCTTGGTTGTGAGCCCGGTTCGGGCCCTGATCTGGCGCGCTTCGTGGGCCCGCCTTTACGCGATGCTTTCGCTGAACTTCTCTCGACAGACGACCCGCAGATTATTTCCGGCGCCATCGCCTTCTACCGGGAGCGCTACGTGACCGTAGGTATGTTCGAAAACGTAGTCTATCCATTCGTAACGGATGGGTTGAGAGAACTTTCTGCCGATGGCCATCGACTCTGGGTGGTAACTTCCAAGCCACGAGTGTATGCGCAACAAATTATCGATCACTTTGGCCTCAGTTCATTCTTCAGCGGCGTGCGCGGCGCGGAATTGGATGGGCGCAACGCGGACAAATCGGAGCTGATTAGGGCCGTGCTCGATCAGGATCAAATCAAAGCGAGCGAAGCCTGGATGATTGGTGACCGGGCCCAGGACATTCGCGGTGGCCGCGCCAACGGGCTTCGCACGGCCGGCGCGTTATGGGGTTATGGATCAGAAGATGAACTCCAAGGCGCCGGACCCGACATGTTGATTCGGAACATGTCGGAGCTTCGCGTTCATCTGGAAGGCCTGGCCCAATCGTAGCGCGAACCACCCTGGCACATGGCTGGTGCGGGCGTGGGTCTGCGCTCAGCGATTTTGTCGCGGAAATCTCAATCAAGTCGAACAGATTCAGGACTCGACCAATCCGACGAAACTTATGTCTCACCAACTATCTTTTCTTAGATGCCTTCTTAGCGCCCTTTTTGGGTGGACGCGGCCTACCCGCCTTCTTAGCAGTCTTTTTCTTCGTAGCCATTGGGTTTCTCCTTTGTTGTGACGGTCAATTTCCGGTTTTATTCGGACGGCTTTTGGGGGCGAGGTCTCCCCGGCTTGTGGCGGTCATCTAGTACCATGTGATCATTCTCCTTTCAATACTGAGTTGTTAGGGGCGTTATCGGCATCTTCCCCCGGGAAGATACTTGCGCAGGAAGTGTTCTGAAATAACCCGGTTACAAATGGCTTCCTGAAAATCCAAATAGATCTTGTCTCGTCTCTTCCTGGCATCTTCCTGCAAAGGTTCTCCGCCCAAAAGCTCGGCATGTTTCTCAAATCCGGCAACCAGATCGGCGAAATAGTTGTAAAGCTGCTCCTGGTTCTTATGCTTTTCGAACTCTCGGCATACCGTAACCTGCTGGGTCTCCTTATCAACAGCCAAACACTCCATATAACCCGGATTTTGATTACGCAAATCCTGTAATGCATCGGTGTACTTGTAAAGTATGTAGTCAAGATCTCCAGGTTCCTTCTTCAGATAAGTTGTGTAATCAGTCCAGTGTTCTATGATCGCGTTGGCAAGGCTAACGTCTCTAGGGTTTTTTACGAAGTCATAATCGTCCCGCACCAAATTGACGAGGCCTTCAGTTAGAGCATGTTCGTAATCGGGGAAAAGATCTGAGAGCTTTTGAGTCTCGTTGACTTTGCATGCCAGCGCCGCTCTTACATCCTCGAGAAGAAATGACACTCCCGAGCTTGTCTGTCGTTGTTCCTGGGCCGACTTGATCAACTCGCTGCTGTCCAGGCGAAGCTGATCTTGACATCGTGCCAGTTGTTCGGCAGTTCTGAGGTTCCGATCCCTTTGTTGCTCCGCTTGCCGGTTAGCCCGGTCTTTCTGTTGCTCAGAAGCGCGCCCGCATTGAAATTGAATAACGGTAAACAGGAAGCCGGCTATTGCCAGGAGCGTCGCCGCGATCGGCATTAGCGGACCCCGTGCCTCCCATTTGTTCTTGATTTTAAGATTGTCTATTTCGAGATCCAGCTTCCGCTCGTTCTTCTCCGTAAGCGGTGATCCGGGCGATGACTCCGCAGTCGGCGTGGCCTCTGGTTTTTCGTCGTTCATAACCCTAACTGCAAGTAACCGAGCTGGCCTTGTAGATACCTGATTGGCGTCGAGCCCCTCTTCATTCGATCAAAGACGTCCAGGAAGTCGTCAATATCCTCATGGGTATTGGTTGCTGTTACTTCCCTGATCTTACCGTTATCGACTCGTGACCTAATGGCGATTTGGCGATTTGCTTCTACTATGAAGTAGAAACAATCCGGATCCCGCGTCTCGCCGGATTCCTGAAAGATGTGCAGCTCGACTCCGCAACGGAGGTGCTTTGCGATGACCTCTTTTTCCTTCTGATCCCCGGTGCCTTTGGAAGCGCCCGATGCCTTCAACATCGCGAACGATCTTCTGATTAGACCAGACAGTGGGTCATAAGCTGCCTGCCGATCGTTGATGGCGATCTTGCTTGGCGCCTGTTTCGCCGCCACGTCGTCAACCGACGCCTGCGTTGCGGTGTAACGGATCGCTAATGCGGTCTTGGTGATATCAGCATCTGCCGGATTGTAATACGTATCCGCCGAAACAAAATCGATGAGTTTGCGGAAGTTGCCGAGAACTTTAAGATCCCCGGACTCGTTTGCCATGAGAGATTCCTCCTGTGAAAGTACGGATTAAAATGGCCTAGAAGGAAAGTGGCAAGACTCTATTCCCGACTGAATCGGCTGTCAAGCAAAAATCAGGGCAAGATGAGCTTAGTTATGAAGAGTGTTGGGAGTGGTGTGTTCAGAAACAGTCTAATCATCGGCGCGTTCGTTCAACCGAGACTCTTCGCTAACCCACGAGCCCTTCCTTACGGTCGAGCTACCGCTTGCTTAATCCTTCCGCTGTGCATGAATCGCAGGAGTCACGTTCTGACGCGCGAGATGAAGTACAGCCCCCCACACGCAAACAGCACGATTGGCGTCCACACTGCTGGGGCCGCGGGCAGCAAAGAATGTTCGCCGAGTTGCTGAAAGCCGCCCGATACCAACCAGAACGCCAGGCTCACTGCCACAGCGGAACAGAGCGCCACCACGGTGCTCTTTCTACCAAAGGATATTGCCAAAGGCATTCCGATTAGGGCCATCACAATCACGCCAAAGGGTGCGGCATATTTTCGTTGCAGGGCTACGGCGAGGGCGGCCGTGTCGGCGCCGCGATCTTTCAAAGTCTTGATGTAGACGCTAAGCCGTTCGGCGCTCAACTGCGATGGCCGATCGACTGTGGGCCTGAATACGGAAGGCGGATCGACTCCGCTGATTTTCAGTTGCGCCGCCGACTGGCGGGTGACCCGCGCGTCTCCAACATCGATCCATTGCGCTTTGCTAATCTCAAACTCATTCGGTGAGAGCCATTTCCCTTCCTCGCCGAAGGTCACGCGCTTCAATTCGATCTGGTGGTCATCGAACTCATATATCCAGGGCTTCAGCAGTACCTGCCGGCCTTCGTCGAACTCGTATGAATAAATGCGGGCGCCGTCCGTGCTCACCAGCCAACGTCTTTCGGATCCAGTTGCCATCTGCGCTATGTTCCCGCGGATTCTGGCGCGCAGGCTGTCCTGCCGCACGTTCGCCTGCGGCATCACGCGCTCCTGAATGAACCACGAACCGGCCGCAATCAAGATCGCAAAGCCAAGCCCCGGCAACATCAATCGGTACACGCTCTGGCCGCTGGCCCACCAGGCCACTGCTTCCCTTCTCCTGGCGATCAAGGCATACGTCATCAGCGCAGCGACCAAGACGCTCCCGGGAAACAACTCGATGCTTACGAGAGGCAGCAAATAAAAGAGGTACTGTGCGACCAGCATCACGCTCGCTTTATTGGCCGCGATAAAGCGGTACAGCTCGAAGGTCGTGAAGACATTGAAAATTAATACCAGAGACACGAAGCCAAAGAAGAAGCTGAAGGTCATTGTGCGAACGATGCTGACATCCAACAAAGTTGGAAAGGTGATCAGCCAGCGCCGCGCATTTTGCGAAACGAATCCGTGCGCTACTTGCTCTGTGGGGGCAATCGGCGTGCGATCTTTTCTGGCGCGGCGAAAATGAAACCCAAACTGCCGCCGCGTGAAGGTCAGCAATCCTATTCCGAGGATCAAAGTTAAAACCGTCGCCAGCCATGCGCCCACGATCGGTGGCAGAGAGCCTCCCCGGGCCATCTGATCTCCGCCCAGCGTTACCAGGTAATAGACAAGCAAAACCAGAAGAGACAAGAGGACGCCAAAGCCGCGGCTGCCGCGTCGCATGCGGAGAGCCAGGGCTGCTCCAAACAGCGAAAACACAAACGGCGTAAGCGAGAAAGCCAGGCGCTTATGAAAGATGATGCTCGCTTCGCGCTTTTGTACCCCGTCGCTCTGGGCGATAAATGCGCGCAGCTCGGTAAATCCCAACGAGTCTGGTCCCGACTCTTCCTTTTGCATCCGTTCCAGCAAACCACTGCGTCCGGTAGGAAAGACGATGCGAAGCAGATCCAGACGGTCGACGCTAAACGATTGATCGCGTGACTCTGGCGACGGCAGCCTGGTCTGCATCGCATCCTGTAACACCAGCTCAGACTTTTCGGGGGAGGAATCGATCCGGCCGGCCCGTGCGGTCACCAGCAGAGTCGAGCGATCAGCTTCCTGCGATCGAATGAAAACGCGGCCCCATTGGCCGTGCTCCTTATCACCATCTCGGACGTAGATGACATAGTTCGGAATGTCGGTGGCAAAGGTGCGCGGCTCGACCGGCGAATCCAGCTTGTAAAGGGCGCTGCGGATGGCCACCGATTTTAGTTGTTGTTGGGACCGAGGAGCTTCTTTGAGGTTAAGCTCGGCGGTTGCGGCCGTGGCGATCAACCCGAGCGCCAGCGCGGGCCAGATCATGCGCCACGTGCTGACTCCCGCGGCGCGCATGGCCACCAGTTCACTGTCGCTGCTCATCCGGCCTAATCCGATAATCGTGCCGGATAAGACCGCCATCGGAATCGTGAAAACCAGGACTGTGGGCAGAAGCGCCAGCGCCAGGCCGTAGACGAAACTGGAAGGCATCACGCCGTGAAAGATGGTCTCGAAGTAGCGACCAGTCTGCTGTGCAAACAGAATGGCGGTAAGAAGGATGAGCGAGGCGACGATGTAGGGGAATATCGTGCGCAGGATGTACCGCTCTATTAATCTCTTGTTCGCCATGACGCCGACCTATTGAAGAAGCAATCAATGCAAAGTGGAGCCGCGCGGATAAAGACCCGAATTTCCGAGACTTCCCTAAGTCTACCAACCGCACAATCCTATAAGGGCTATCGCCGCGCTTCGCGGGCTCGATGCAACTGAACTCGCTGAGGAATTTCTACCTCCCAGCAGAATAAAGTTATCGCCGTGCAGCCACCAAAGTTCTGGGCCGTCGATCCAGCGCGCGCACTATCAAGCGATGCGTTAACTCAGACAGTTGCGCGTCCGACTGTTCCGAGAGCCCTCTAAACGTAGATGCAAAATCCGCCGGTGGAAGCTGCTGACTAGCGACAACAATCTGCTGGGTCTCAGGCAGCAATCTGGTCGCCGGTCCCCGGCTACACCTCTGACAGTGAGGATTCACTTCAACATCCAGACAAGCCGGGTCACTTTCACTAAGGCGCGCGCCACACTCTGCGCACGAACGTACATCCGGGAAAAGCCCGGCCAGGCGGAGCAGCCACACCTCGAAGTACCGAAGCACGAGACGCGCGGATTGCGGCGGGCCCTCGAGCGCTTCCACGCAAGCCGTCACCATGCGAAATAGTTTTTCGTTAGCTTCGTGGGGTGGAGCGAACTCGCTGACCAGCTCTCCCATATAAGCCAGCACCTCTGACGCTTCAAGTTGAGCCGCAAGATCGAAATGCGACTTTATTATCTCAGCATTGGAAATTGAGACGAGCTCGCGATTCTCTCTTTCGTAGAAGGCCAGCCGGATGATCGTGAATGGCTCGAGGGCGGCACCGAAGCGGCTCTTCATCCGCCGCGCGCCCTTCGCTACTGCTCGCACCAGGCCCGCGCTACGTGTAAGGCAGACGGCTATGCGATCTGCTTCGGCCAAATTGTAGGTTCGCAGAACGATCGCGTCTGTATTAACCAGAGCCATGCGCACGCCCCGTTCATTAAGGCATCCCTTTAACGCAAGGGTAGAAAGTAGAGGATCCAGCCGAGGATAAAAGCGATGAAAAGGAACTCGCCAAACACCTTCAGCCCATAAACCAGACGCTGCCGGTCAGAGCCTTTCGCCACGACTCCAAACACGATCGCAGTCAAACCCGCGAAAACCGCCATCCAGAAAAGGTGCCTCATTGCTTCCTCCCCGCGGCGATATCGAAAGCGTCGAGCATTGCCAGGTAGTTAAGCAGGCCGGCTACGAGGAGGAACGTGTTGCCGTACTCATACGTGACCATCTGAGCATGATCCGCAAATCCCGTGTTCGTCAGCCAGCAGAAGACGTAGAGCGATCCCGCGCCGACATTCGCGATCATCGGTAAGAGTTGCAGCACGATGCCGATACCCTGATCGTTGGCGGTGAGTGTGAAGAGATGACCTCCCATCCAGAGGCCTGCGAAGAACATGGCCCACACGGCGCCTCCCAAAAGGAGGGCCCGGCTCCACTTCCGCTGGATCAAGTGTCCCAGCCCGGGCACCGCCCACGCCGCCAATCCAATCAACCACGCGCGGGGCGGAGTATCCACGCGGGATGTCTGCTGCATCTGCTTTGCGACCAAGAATAATCTCCCTTCATCAATCGCCTTAAGTTTCTCTGGCGATCGCGCGTCTCTTAGGACGCTTTCTTACCTGCCGGAATTCGGCTCTTATTATGAATCGATTCTTTAGCTGTCGGCTCAACCACCGTTTACCTATTAATAAAGGAGGAAGGGCTCCCGCATATTTTTGAATTCCTTAAGAGGAGCCGCCCATGAGTCCTGAATCCCCATCAAAGGATCCCCTCGCTCGATTGCTTCGCGAACGTTCGAGGTTCCCGCAATCAGATCGAAAGGGTTGCGATCGTATTCGTATTCGTACGGTGGATCCTTCCAGCGAAACTTATCCCCGTACATGTCGAACGCCGTCTTCACGATTGCTATTCCGGCAATCACTGGCTCAAAGGCTTCTCGGTCCGTTATATGAATCTGAACTCCGCCGCAGGCTTGTTGGGCATGTTTCTGAAACGTGGGCATGAATCCGCAGGACCGGAAATATACGCCGGGAAAATCGAACGCGGCCATGGCCGCGGCGAAGTCGTCCGCGTCGATGTACGGCGCTCCCGCGAACTCGAAAGGCTTTGTCGTCCCCCTTCCCTCGGACATCTGCGTGCCCTCCAGATGCACAGTCGCGGGGAATACAACAGTCGTCTGTGGCGTCGGCATGTTCGGCGAAGGCAGGACCCAGGGACCGTCGGTGTCGTCATACCAAAGTTCTCGCGACCAGCCCGGCATGGTTACGCATTCCAGATCGCAACCAATCCCGAATTGCTCATTAAACATCCGGCCCAGCTCACACACTGTCATTCCGTGACGCGTGGCGATCGGGAACTGGCCCACGAAAGAGGAGAAGGCTGGATCGAGCACGACGCCGTCGACCTTAATCCCGCCAATGGGGTTAGGCCGATCGCAGGCAATCACCTTCTTACCCAGCTTTTTTGCCGCCCGCATGCAATTGGCCAGCGTGTAAACAAAGGTGTAGATGCGCGTGCCCACGTCCTGCAAATCAAAAACGATGATGTCGACATCGCGCAGCATTTCTTCCGTCGGCTCGCGGGTTTCACTATAGAGAGAATAGATAGGCAGTCCAGTCTTTCGATCGGTGGCGTGCCCCGTCTCAATCATATTGTCCTGTACGTCGCCGCGAATCCCGTGCTGGGGACCAAAGAGCGTTGTGAGATTGATGTCCGGGTGTTCGTGGAAGAGATCGGCGACGTGGTGAAAGCCGTGATTTACAGAAGCCTGGTTGCACACAAGGCCAACCCGCGCACCTCGCAGCAGCTCGATCTTTTCAGTGAGCAATCTTTCAATGCCCAGATTGATAGGTTGGATACTCCTAGTCATTATCTAACCACACAGCACCGACCCGCCATTCACGTTAAGGATCTCGCCATTGATATGACGGGCCCATTCGCTACAGAGAAAGACTATTGGCCAGGCGATGTCTTCCGGCGTGGCTACGCGGCCAACCGGGATCGAGTTCTCGATCGACTGGCGAAAGTCCGCGTCCTCAAAAACGTCTGAACACATGTCGGTATCTACCCAGCCCGGCGCGACTGCGTTGACATTGATGCCCAAAGGACCGAGTTCCGCTGCCAGTGACTTGGTAAAAGCAATCTGGCCCCCTTTTGAAGCGGCGTAGTTTGAAACGTTTGCTTCCCCTCTCTGTCCAGCAGTCGAGCTCACAATCACGATGCGTCCAAACCCTCGGTCTTTCATTTCCGGAACAGCGGCGCGACAAGCAGCCCACGTCCCCTTAAGGTTCAAATCCATCGTACGGTCCCAGGCGCCCTCGCTCAAGGAGTCAACCGCCGCGCCTTCCCAGATACCCGCATTACAGACGAGAAAGTCGAGGCGACCCATGCCGGCGACAGCGTCTTGAATCAAGCGCCGTGCTTCATCCAGCCGCGAAACGTCGGCTTTGACAGCCAGCGCCCTCACACCGGAATCTTCCGCAGCCTTAACTGTCTCTGCCGCAGCCCGCTCGTCCTTAACATAGTTGACGACCACATTCGCGCCGAGCCTGGCGAAGCAATTCACCGCGGCGCGGCCAATGCCGCGTGAGCCGCCGGTAACTAACGCGACTCGGTCTTTAAGGTTTAGCGAGCCGATCAGGGCCGGCGAAAATTCCAGTGTAGTTTCCTTCAAGCAGTTTATTTGCCCTTGATTGGATTCGGTTTCTATTAGAGATCTTATAAAGCTACAGACGTGCGGGCTTCGCTCTCGTGAATTCTCTTTGCTGCATACGAGCGCGCCTCCGCAATGAATCGATTAAAGAGAGCCTGAGAGAAACGGTCTCGTTCCCAACCGATTTCGGGATGCCATTGAACTCCCACTACGAACCGATCGCCGCGCGGATCTTCGACCGCCTCGACCAGACCATCCGGCGCCCAGGCAGTCGCCACCAGTTCCCTGCCCACCGTCTCAATCGCCTGATGGTGATGGCTGTTTACCGGCGCGGTTTCGGCATTGGCCGCTTGACCGGCGATGCTATCTGCAACGAGGCGCACATCGTGCGAGTGCCGATCACGGGGTGGCCCCTGCTCGTGCTTAATCGCCCCCGGATGCTGGCTGACAATATCCTGGATAAGGGTACCGCCGCGCGAAACATTCAAGACCTGCGCGCCAAAGCAGATCGCGAAGAGCGGCATCGCGCGCTCTTCGGCCTCGGCGAGCGCCAACAGGTCCGTGGCGTCTTTCTCCGGATGCACGACGCCAAGTTGCGGATGCGGGTTTCGCCCATAGCGCTGCGGATCAACGTCCGAATTGCTCCCGGGCAATAGGAGGCCATCCATATCGGCCAGAACCTGTTTGATGAAATCCGCGCGCGGAATCAAAGGAATGTGAACCGGCAATCCACCTGCGGCCTCGACGGCCTGGCTGTAATCTCGCGCCAGATAAAATCGATTGGTTTCGAGTTCCAGACGCATCGTGATCCCGATGCGTGGTCGTATCTGTGGTTCCATTCGCTCGCTTTATCTTTCAGAATCTGACTTCAAACTCTCTTTATGATAGCGCACATGATAACGCAAAGACATTGCCGTGTCCCAACGTAGCCAGATGCGCAAAAGGAAAACAGAGTATCGCACACTCTCAGGCGCATCGCTTGACTAATCTTCGCGCGAGTTCCTATAGTGCTGTTTCACCGATGAGCAGAAAAATTTCCTTACAAGTGCGCAGCACAACCGTGTTGCTGGTGCGGCGTGACGGGAAGGTCGCGATGGCCGGCGACGGGCAGGTTACCGTCGGCGAAACCGTAATGAAGGCTAACGCCAAAAAGGTGCGGCGGCTTTATAACGACAAAATTCTGGCCGGATTTGCCGGGGCTACCGGCGATGCGTTTTCGCTTCTGACACGGTTTGAGGGGAAGCTGGAACAATACCACGGCAACCTGGAACGCGGTGCGATCGAACTCAGCAAGGAATGGCGAACCGACAAAGTGCTCCGTCACCTTGAAGCATTACTGGTCGTGGCCGACGAGAAGAGCTCCTTTCTACTTTCAGGCAATGGTGATGTGATCTCGCCGGACGACGGCGTGCTCGCCATCGGGTCCGGCGGGTCTTACGCATTGGCGGCCGCGCGCGCACTAGTAGCGAACACCCAACTTTCGGCACGTGAGGTAGCGCTTGAGGCGATGCGAATCGCCGGCGACATCTGCATCTACAGCAACTCGAACATCATCGTCGAAGAGTTGTGATCAGAACTTGATTCAAGGTTGTGATGAGGAGTTGGCCGTCGACACTTATAAAGCGTCTTATCTGTTACTGGCTTTGATTTGAAATGGTTATCTACCTGGCAGGCGACACGGAAGAGCAAGAGGCGCGTCTTGATGAGATGACGCCGCGGCAGATAGTGGCTGAACTCGACAAGCACGTCGTGGGACAGAACGCGGCGAAGCGCGCCGTAGCCATTGCTCTACGCAACCGCGTCCGCCGCAAGAAGCTTCCCGCCGATCTTGCGGCTGATGTCATTCCCAAGAACATCATCATGATTGGTTCGACCGGCGTCGGCAAGACCGAGATCGCGCGGCGCCTGGCGCGCATGTCGAACTCGCCGTTTCTGAAAGTGGAGGCGTCGAAGTTTACCGAGGTTGGCTATGTGGGCCGCGACGTCGAAAGCATGATTCGCGATCTCACCGAAATCGCTGTTGAGATGACGCGCCAGGAAAAGATAGAAGAGATCGCCGACAAGGCCGAGCTGAATGTTGAAGAGCGAATTCTGGATATCCTGCTGCCGCCGCCGAAGTCATCTTCGGGCAGTCCCCTTTTCGATTTCGATTCGGGCGAAACGACGGCTCCGGTTCTGGTAACTGAGTCAGAACCAAAGGACGAAAACTTTGCGCGCACGCGCGAGAAGCTGCGTACTCAACTGCGATCCGGGAAGCTCGACAATCGCCTGGTGGAGATGGAGGTGCGCGAGAAGAGCTTTCCCACGATTGAATTTGCCGGGCCCATGGGCGTCGAAGAAATGGGCATTAACATGAAAGACATGCTCGGCAACATGTTCCAGGGCCGCAGCAAGCGCCGCAAGATGCGTGTCGATGAGGCGATGGAGTACCTCATGCAGGAAGAGGAAGAGCGCCTGATCGACATGGATGCCGTGGCGCGCGCCGCGCTGGAGCGCGTGGAATCGTCGGGCATTATCTTTCTCGATGAGATTGACAAGATCGCTGGGCGCGAGTCCGGTCACGGTCCCGATGTTTCGCGCGAAGGCGTGCAGAGGGACATTCTCCCGATAGTTGAAGGCACGACCGTAAACACGCGCTACGGGATGGTGCGCACCGATCACATACTGTTCGTGGCTGCGGGGGCCTTCCACGTTTCGAAGCCGTCCGATCTAATCCCGGAATTGCAGGGACGTTTCCCGATTCGAGTCGAACTCGAATCGCTGACCATCGAGGACTTCAAACGCATTTTGGTTGAACCCAAGAACTCATTGGTGAAGCAATACCTGGCCTTGATGGAAACCGAAGGCGTGATCCTTGATTTCACCAAAGATGCCATCGACGCGGTCGCTAACTTTGCCGCGCGAGTGAACCAGAACACGGAAGACATCGGCGCTCGGCGTTTGCACACGATCATGGAGCGGCTGTTGGATGAGATCAGTTTTGAGGGACCCGACCTTGAGCCGAAAAACAAAACCATCGATGCCGCCTATGTCGAGCTGATGCTCGCCGACACAGTGAAAGATCAGGATCTAAGTCGTTATATTCTTTAGTCCCTCTCTCTAACTAATTTCCAGACTCTAGTGCTTGCACCGCAACCAATTTCAATGACAAGACGTAAGCCTCTCGCCCGTCACCTGCTGCTGGTTCTAGGCGTCTGTGTCCTTTCGATGGCGCCGACTTGTGGAAAGCGCAGGCCACCATTGTCGCCCATCGAGCGAATTCCACAGCGCACTGAATTGTTGTCCGGGGCTCAGCGCGGCAATCAGGTGATCCTTAGTTGGCCGGCGCCGCTCCGGAATGCGAGTGAGGGCAGCGTCCAGAGCATTCGCCGCGTTGATGTCTATCGCGTGGCCGAGCGGCCCAATTCCCCTCTGCCTTTGACTGAGGAAGAATTCGCCGCCCGCGCCACCCTGATTGGCTCCCTCACCTATGGCGAGATAAAGAAGGCCGGCAACACTCTCACCTATATCGATACGCTCGAGTTGGCGGGAGTGCCCGCGCGGCTGCGCTATGCAGTTCGTTATGTGAATGCTGCTGGTCAGAGCGCGGCTTTCTCGAACTTCTATTTGATGGAGCCCGCAGCCAAGGTTGCGAAACCGCCCAGCATTATTAAGACCGGCAAGGAATATTCAGAGACAGCGAATGTCATTACCTGGGAGGCGCCGAAGACAAACACCGATGGTTCGACTCCGGTTAATCTGCTTGGTTATAACGTGTATCGAACGGAAGCTTCTCGGCCGCAGGCCGGCCAGAGTCCACTAAATCCTCAACCGATTACTGCGACGCAGTATCAGGACCGGAACTTCACGTTCGGCGAGAAGTACGTCTACGTTGTACGGTCTGTATCGCTGGGCACTGAAGGCAAGCCAGTTGAGAGTCTCAACTCAAACAGTATTCAGTTGGCGCCAGTGGATACCTACCCGCCGGCTGCACCCGAGAAGCCTTCCATTGGCGCCGCAGCAGGCAAGCTTTCGATTTTCTGGGTGGCGAATGCGGAACCCGATCTGGCTGGGTATTACCTCTATCGTTCAACTGATCCGAATCTGTCTCAAGACAAGTGGACCAAACTGACGCCCGCCTTGTACACAAAGACTACCTTCACCGATGAGAACGTTGAGTCGGGCAAGACCTATTACTATTACGTCGTAGCAGTGGACAAGGCCGGCAACGCGAGCCCGTCATCTGAAGTCGTTTCCGAAGCAGTGCCCTAGCCCTCGCAAACATTCTCTGCGTATTCAAAGGAAGTCTGCATAAGAAAGCCCGGCTCCGCATTAACGGAACCGGGCTCTTGGTTAAGTGCGCCCTCCCTTAACGGTCGGGCTACTGCCCCGCACTTTCTCCGGGGCAAGTTATTACTCCCATGGTTCTAGTACCGTCTGATATCCAGAATTAAGTTCAGGATGTCACCAAGGATGTTATATCTGCCACCCGAGTAACTTCCGTACTGGCTGCGGCCATAGTAACCATCCTCGTAACCGCGTTGAAACCCTTCGCGGAAATAGTTCTGGTACTCAGAGACGTCGACATAGTATCCGTCGTAACCGTAGCTGGCATCCTGGAACGCATCGGAATTGTTCGGATCAAAATTCCAGCCGTCCCGCTGGTCTGCCTGACCTGCGCGGAAGCCTTCTTCGTACCCGGACTGGACTGCCCTTCTTAAGAGATCCGCGCCGTACTGATTGACGTTGTAGTACTGACCATTACGAGAATAACTATAGTCAGGATATCCGTAATCGTTATAGCTAAAGCTCTGCAGTCTTAACTGATCCTGGCGCAGACGTTGCCAGTAGCTCTGTTGAAAACGGTATTGGTTAAGGCGTCTTTGTTGTTGTAACTGCTGGTCCCGCTGTTGCCACCAACGCTGCTGGTCGGATGCCCGCGAGCGAAACTGATTCTGACGTTGCTGCCATGACTGTCCTTCACGCTGGCGCCACTCATTGCGTTGCTGATCAGACAGACGGGCTTGGTTCTGATTACCGAATTGGCGATTGCGGTTATCCTGAGCCTGGCGAATCTGTTGCGCGTTATTCCCTTGGGTATTGCCTTGCCGATTCCACTGCCGCCCCTGATTGTTCTGTTGGCGTATCTGATTATTCTGTTGTTGCACACGTAGTTGTTCTTCCGCCTGGCGCCTTTGTAGATCCTGACTTTGGCGCCCCTGTTGCTGACGCTGCTGCTGGTCCTGGGCCTGCCGCTCATTGTTCCGGCGCTGCATTTCAGCTTGCCGTTGCTGATCCTGCTGCTGGCGTTGTTGCCCGGCACGCTGCTGTTGCTGCTGCTGCTGTTGCTGCGAACGCTGTTGCTGACGCTGCTGCTGGTCCTGGGCCTGCCGTTCGTTGTTCCGGCGCTGCATTTCAGCCTGACGCTGCTGATCCTGCTGCTGGCGTTGTTGGCCAGCACGTTGCTGCTGCTGTTGTTGGGCCTGACGCGCTTGATCTTGAGCCCGATTGCGCTGCTGCTGCTGCTGATTGTCCTGGCCACCGCCGCCGCGACGACCACTCTGAGGCTGCTGAGCCGGTGCTTGCTGCGACTGGTTATTTTGCTGTTTCTTGTCTTCGCGCTGGGCGCGTCGATCTTCACGATTTTGATTTTGTGCGCTTGCGATACTGCCCGTACCGATCAGAGACACCGCTCCCACCGCTAAGGCCAGGGCAAGCCGGCTGAAACCATTACTCTTCATGACTACCTCCTAAAGGAAAAAGGCTGAGGGGAAAGTATTTTCGCTGTTCTCATGGCAATCGCTATTCCAAATGTTCGAGGTTAGCGTCTCGCTGATTCGGATTGAGGGAACGACCCTATATCGTCATCGAGTGAACCGTATAGGGCAGATGAATGCGCGGAAGATTCGCCGATCGTCATTAGTGATGCGACAGACGACGTCTCGCTCTGCTGTTAATCGCGCGAGGTTTCGCTTATATTTAACGCCAAGCAGAAAATCAGGAGGCAATTATGAAGTTCTTTCTCGATACAGCGAATCTTGATGAGATTCGCAAAGCCGCAGCTCTGGGATTGGTCGACGGCGTGACCACAAATCCCTCGCTCATCGCAAAGGAAGGCAACGTCGATTTCAAGGAGCACATTGCCGAGATATGCAAAATCGTCT
Source organism: Blastocatellia bacterium (assembly GCA_033856915.1). Lineage (GTDB taxonomy): Bacteria > Acidobacteriota > Blastocatellia > Pyrinomonadales > Pyrinomonadaceae > UBA11740. The sequence goes on from JAWVEB010000009.1 coordinate 17,945, forward strand.
CGGGCCCGGTATCGGCTGAAGTCACCAGCCCAAACAAAGATGAGATGCTGCGCGAGGGGCGTGAATACGTGAAGATCGCTCCTAACGTTGTCATTAAATGCCCGCTTACCGCCGATGGTTTGGAAGCGACGCGAATTTTGAATGACGAAGGAATCAAGGTTAATGTGACGCTTTGCTTCTCGGCGGCTCAGGCGATCTGCGCTGCCAAAGCGGGCGCCTCTTTCATCAGTCCGTTTCTCGGTCGGCTGGACGACATTGGTGACAATGGTCTACGTCTGCTTGAAGAGATAATTGAGATCTACGATAACTACGGATGGAAGACAGAGGTGCTGGCGGCGAGCTTGCGCCATCCGATCCATGTGATCGAAGCAGCGCGCTTAGGCTCGGACATAGGTACGATGCCTTACAAAGTACTCGAGCAACTGCTGAAGCATCCGCTTACGGATAAGGGACAGGATCAGTTTCTGGCAGATTGGAAGAAGCGGTCCGCCAACGCTTAGGGCTTGGGGTTTAGGGGGTAGGGATTAGATGCTAGAAAATTCTCGGGTCACGTCCCTACCCCCTATCCCCCAAACCCTAACCCCGGATCTCCCTCCTGTCGTGGTTCAGGCGAATTCCCTCACGAAAATTTATGGCCAACAACGGGCAGTCGATGGTATCGACTTCGCTGTCAATCGTGGAGAGACCTTTGGCCTGCTCGGGCCAAACGGCGCGGGTAAGTCCACGACGATGCGAATGATTGCTTGTCGCACGCCGCCTACGGCCGGACAACTCTTCGTCGAGGGACGCGAAGTTCGGACGGACGCTCGCGAGATTCGATCTCTTATCGGAGTCGTGCCACAGGAAAACAACCTCGATCCCGATCTAAACGTCCTGCGAAACCTGGTTGTCTACGCCAGCTATTACGGTATTCCAAAAAACCGGGCGGCCGAGCGCGCGGCGGAATTGCTCGACTTCATAGGCTTAACCAAGCGAGCGAACGCCAAGATCGATCACCTGTCCGGTGGCATGAAGCGGCGCCTGATGATTGCCCGATCGCTTTTGCACGAACCGCGTCTGCTGGTGCTGGACGAGCCCACAACCGGTCTCGATCCACAGGTGCGACAGGAAATCTGGCAGAAGTTGGAAGAGCTGCGACGCGTCAGCGGGGTGACCATTCTGCTCTCAACTCACTACATGGAAGAAGCTGAGAAGCTTTGCGAGCGCCTGGTCGTAATAGATCACGGAAAGATCCTGGCGACGGGGACGCCGAAAGAATTAGTGCTTTCCAGAGTGTCGCGTTATGCGTTGGAGATACGCGACGTCGGCGACATATCGCTCCGGCCGACGCGAACTGGCGTCAGCGCCGTGATGCGGAACAACGCACATTTCTATTTTGCTGCTGACGCGGAGACGCTGACACCGCTCATGAAAGAGTACGAGGGCCGGCGCCGGATGATTCGTTTGTCGAACTTGGAAGATGTGTTTCTTCAATTAGTCAGCGACAATGAAGTTTCGTCGCCGCAATGAGGGCTGAGTTGAGTCTGGACAGATAGGGCCTTGGTGGACGATCGCTAACTCTCTCGCCAAGGCACGTACACACAGAATGCTGAATGAAGCCCGAAGCCATCACAGTTCGTGTGTCTAAGTACGACGGCGGGGAATACCGTCACTGGAGCGCGACGATCGCACGTCGCGAGGACTCGTTAATCGTCCTCGACGCGGAATTCGAGGCCGACGTGCAGCACGATCTCCTCGGGGACATTAGCCGTGGAACGCGAACGGTTGAATACTACTGGCTTGATCGCTGGTACAACATCTTTCAGTTCCTGGCGAACGACGGCACCACGACACTTTACTATTGCAACGTAAACATGCCTCCTACCATCAAGGCCGGCGTCCTTAGTTACGTTGATTTGGACTTGGATATTTTAGTGCAGCCGGACTTTTCCTATGAAGTGCTCGACTTAGATGAGTTCGAAGCTAATGCCGCTCGTTATGAATATCCAAAACAAATCACAGACCGGGCCCATGAGGCAGTCGACGAGCTAATTTCCCTGATCGAAGCGCGCCAATTCCCCTTCGCTTAGAAACCACAACTGCGCTTTTTCACCATCGCGGGTCAAGTTCGAAGTGCTATTCTCAAGAACAATGACGGCGGCAGTTGTACCGCTCCAGGAACTAACCTTGTTCGGACCAAACTCTTAGCAAGTGGGTGCGTTGTTTTGACCGGAAGACCGTCGACGGGTTAGCCTCACACCCTAAGCCCCATGACGTTCGCCACAACTCAGATCAATCTGCGCGATGCTTATGCCGTCTGGCGGCGTGACGTCGAAGTTCATCTGCGTCTATGGAAGATGAATCTGATCGCGCCCGCAATCGAGCCGGTCTTTTCCGTGCTCGCTTTTGGCTGGGGTCTGGGCGCGCTGGTGGCCGGCAAGGTCTCGGGTATGTCTTATCTCTCGTTTGTAGGCGCGGGGATTCTTGGTCTCACCGTCCTCATGCGCGCGATGTTTGAAACGACGTATGCCGCGTACTTTCGCATGGTCTATCAATCAACCTACGACGCTATTTTGGCGACACCAGTCGACGCTGAATCGCTGGCGTTCGCCGAGATTCTTTGGGCGGTTACCCACGCGGCCTTCGACACACTGATTATCATCATTGTGCTGGTGGTGTTTGGCGCCGCGACCTCGCCGTGGGCCGCGCTCGCGCCAGTGCCTCTGCTGGTGGGCAGCATCTTCATCGCGGGGTTTTCGCTCGGCGTAACGGCGCACGTTCACGACATAGACGCTTTCAATATCTACATGGCCGCCTTCTTTACCGTCATGCTAATCTGCGGCTGCTGGTTCCCCGTCGAGGTGCTGCCGGCGTGGTTGCGTATAGTGGCGTGGGCGATTCCCCTGACCGAATCCATTGATTTGACGCGGGCGTTCTTGACCGGGCGTTTCCTTTGGCGGCACGTCTACGAGGCCGCTTATCTGGTAGTATTTGCGATTGCGGCCTGCGAATGGGCGATGAGAAGTCTGCGCCGGAGAATGGTTGGTTAGTGACGAATCGCTCATGCCGCAGGCAAGATTAAGGTTGAGACGGCTAACATAAGACATTCAACGCATCGGACGCGAAGAAAATTGCAAGGCGCCGCGAATGAAGCTTTGCGTCCCTCTGCGAAACCTCCGCGTCCTTTGCGGTTAAAGATCTTCCCTGAGAATACAGACTGATGTCACAAGAAAAACCTGCCAAACTATCCAAACTCGATCAACTCCGCGAGCGTGAGCAGCGCGCCGCGGCCGGCGGCGGCCAAGCCCGCGTCGAGAAACAGCACGCCGCCGGCAAGATGACCGCGCGTGAGCGCGCTGAGTTCCTCCTCGACGATGAGACCTTTCAGGAGTTCGATAAGTTAGTCGAGCACCGTTCACAGGACTTTGGGATGCAAAACGAGATCTATCCCGGCGACGGCGTGGTAACGGGTCACGGATTGATCGACGGCCGCAAAGTCTTTGTCTTCGCCCAGGACTTCACTGTCTTTGGCGGTTCCCTTTCCGAAACGCACGCGGAAAAAATCTGTAAAGTGATGGACCTGGCGATGAAAGTCGGCGCCCCGATCATCGGCCTAAACGATTCCGGCGGAGCGCGCATACAGGAAGGCGTAGTCAGCCTCGGCGGCTATGCTGATATTTTTCTGCGCAATACTCTGGCCAGCGGAGTCGTGCCGCAGATCAGTTGCATCATGGGCCCGTGCGCGGGCGGCGCGGTTTACAGTCCCGCGATTACGGACTTTAACATCATGGTTAAGGACACGTCCTACATGTTCATTACCGGCCCGGACGTGATCAAGACCGTGACCCACGAAGACGTGACCAAAGAAGAACTCGGCGGCGCGTCCACGCACAACCGAAAATCGGGCGTGGCGCACTTTGCCGCTGATTCGGATGAGCATGCGTTGAGAATGGTGCGCGAATTACTTTCATTCCTGCCGTCAAACAACGTCGACGATCCACCACGGCTCACGCCGGAAGATTCCGCGGATAGAGTCGAACCAAAACTTAATTCGATTGTTCCGGAAGCTTCCAACCAGCCCTACGACATTCGCGAAGTGATCGACCTGATTGTCGATGCCGGCTATTTTTTCGAGGTGCATCGCGACTATGCGCCGAACATCGTGGTGGGATTTGCCCGGCTCGATGGACGGCCGGTGGGCATCGTCGCGAATCAGCCTGCGTATCTCGCCGGCGTGCTCGATATTGACAGCTCTCTGAAAGCCGCGCGCTTCGTGCGCTTCTGCGACTGCTTCAATATTCCCATCGTGACTTTCGAAGACGTGCCCGGATTTCTCCCGGGAATTTCGCAGGAGCATGGCGGCATCATCAAGCACGGCGCCAAGCTTCTCTATGCCTATGCCGAAGCAACGGTTCCCAAAGTTACCGTGATTACGCGCAAGGCCTACGGCGGCGCGTACTGCGTCATGGGATCAAAACACATTCGCACCGACATCAACTTCGCCTGGCCCACCGCCGAGATTGCCGTCATGGGGGCCGAAGGCGCAGTCGACATTCTCTATCGCCGCGAAATCAAAGAAGCCTCAGACAAAGCCGCCGCCCGTGGTGCGAAGGTAACCGAGCTGGAAGACAAGTTCGCCAATCCCTACATCGCCGCCGAACGAGGCTTCATCGACGAAGTGATCGAGCCCGCGCAGACCAGACCGAAACTCATCCGCGCGCTGGCGCTGTTAGAGAACAAGCGCGACACGAATCCGCCGAAGAAGCATGGAAATATTCCACTGTGAGGTTTGCTCGGTAAGAGAGAAAGAGCCGAAGAATGGTCAGGAGACCCTCACCCACAGTCGGTGATCTTGAAGACTTCATTAGCAACAAGGCGCGTGAATATTGCGGGGCCGATCCTACAAGACTGCCACCCTGCGTGGGTGTTCCGTTCCAGGATTGGGAAGCGCAATTTTTTATGCGCGGACTGGAACTCGGCCTGTTTGCGGTGAATGACGGCCTGTTTCATTACCAGCGATTAGGCAGACATCTAGGGCGCAACGCGCGCAACGTTACGTCTTTCTTCTTTCCACATCAGCCCAGAAAGTGCCGTGAAGTAGTGACGCAGTTCGCGGCGCTTACCGAATTGATCGATGCGTACGGCGGCCAGTGGAGAATGTCGTGGCAGAACCGCCTGCAAGAGGACGAGCCAATAAATACGCATTCGATGGTCTGATATTCGATAGGGGTAGGCCTAGCCTGCCGCACGAAGCTCCGTTACGGCCGGTGGTGCACATTGCGGTCGAAGCAAAGATCAATTCCAATGACGTGGAGAAGCTAATACGGACAATAGATAAATGCGTTCGCCTGGGTAGTCATGAGAGGCACGATCATCCGTCTGGCGAGCAGAGCGATCATTCGAAGTTTCTAGGAATAATAGAGTGGAAACCCACTTATTTCTTAACCGTCACACCGAAAGAACGGAAGATCTTTTTAGTTAGCTGGGATAACGAGACACGATTTTCACTTGCCGAGGTGAACGACATCCCACGATGGTCTCCTTGCTGAGCCAAAAGACAAGAGTCATCGAGCCGGCGCAGACACGACCGAAACTCATCCGCGTCCTCGCAGTGTTAGAAAATAAGCGCGACACCAACCCGCCGAAGAAGCATGGGAATATTCCGTTGTGAGTGGTGAGGTCAGTACCGGGAGCGGTAGCGACCGGGTACCAAGCCGGCCTTCACTCATCGTCAAAGTCCGGCAGTTCATCGCCCTGCCCGTAAAGCACATAGTCAATTGCGCGCGCCACGCTGCGCTCATTCCAAAGCGATCGCTTGCTACCCTTTTCCGCCCATGGGCTGTAATCGTGTTGCCAACAATTATCCTGACGCATTTGCCTGGTGGCGTTTGCCTTGAAGGCGATGAGAGCGCGATCGGGCTTGATTGGCCCGATTGAGACGACCGCGTGGACATGGTTTGTTCTGACGTTGATTGCGTGCACATGCCATTTGCGAATGGTGCAGGTTTCACGAAGGGCTGCATCAATTGATTTGCGCTGCGACGCGTCCAAGGTGACCGGCTCGCCCTCAAGAGCTTCCGTATTGTGCCTATGCCATTTCTTGTTTGGGTCAATGTAAGGAGACTTGAATCGATTGTGGAAACGATCTATTGAGCCGCGGTCATCTCCATGCAGCCACGTGCCGTGGCATCGAAATGTGATCAGATAGGCGAGCGGAGTATCAGTGTCGTTCCACATCGGAGGACGCGTCTTATATCGCGATCTGATGTGGACGATCAAGTAACGGAAATTGCAACGCGGTCGGCTGTGAGGTCAGTACCGGGAGCGGTAGCGACCGGGTCGGCCTACCCATACGGCGCCCTCTGCAACTATGCCGGGCGGCAATACTACGCCTCGCCTCACAACTGTCACCTCATTGGCAACCCGGTCGCTACCGCTCGCGGTACTGACCTCATTGGTGCTGTGATGCGATGTTGGCGGTGCCGCGTTACGGTGCGATCTTCGTGGCCGGATCGCTCCAGCCGCTTTGGCCGGCGGAGTTGAATGCGGCGACGCGGATCCAGTAGCGTTTGCGGCTTTGCAATCCTTCGATGGTGAATCTTGATTTGGTGGAAACTCCGGTGTGTTTCCAGCTTGTTGGTGTTGGTGGATCTTCGCTGGTCTCGATGACGTAGCTCTTTGATCCCGCGACGGTGTCCCAGGAGGCATCGAGTTCGCCTTCGCGATCGCCGACCGTTGCATCAAGCGCGCGTGGTGGTGGCGGCGGTTCCGTCGTTGACGTGGCAGCCGCGCGTGTGTCCAGTCCGGCGCTGAGAATCTTTGCTTCATCGCCGCCCGCGACGCTGTCCACGTGTGCTGCCATCTGGTTCATCACGCCATCGAGTTCATCCTCGCACTCGTTCACTTCCATAGTCTTCAATTTCGCGAGTTGCTGCGCGGAGTCCTGTTCGGCCAATTTCGTTTCAGTTTTCATTATCACGGCCGTTACCACCGCCTGCCAGGGTGGCGCCTCAGAAATTTCGCTTAACTGGTCAAATCACCGGGCCTGCGGTCGTTGGAGAGTGCGCCGGGTTCATAACGCAAGTGTGTGTTCTTATCATTCGGTCTAATTGAAATGCAGAGCTATTGCAATCGCTTTGCAACTCGTGTGTGTGAGCGCGCATCAATACATATCCCGACAACTTGCTTCGAGAAAGATCGCCAGCGCGGAAGCCTGCTGGATAAGTTCTAACGTGCGGCAAGACCCCGGCAGTCCTGAAATATCAATAACCGAAAGCTGAAAGTTGATGAGAACAAACTTTATTTTCCTCTTAGCGGTATTTGTGTGCGCGCTCGGATCCACGGTCGCGTCTGCTCAGTCAGAACCAAACACCCAGACCAATAACGTAGTATCACTAGCGTTCTCAGCTAAGGCAGCAAATGCTTCCGAGGGAACTATTGCCGCTGCTCTTTCCGCATCGGATATTGTCAGGCAGATTAGCGAAGCGCGGCGCTCTCTGAGCACGCGGCAAGCGTCTGGGGTGTCGCACGATCAGGTGACCCTCGCCGCCTTCGATCCAGCAACGTCGCAGACAAGAATGTTTTCTTTTGCGAAAAGCGAATTCTTGATAAAGGACGCCAACCTGTTGGCGACTGCACAACCTGGCGGCCCAGTGCGCGTGCACGTTGTGCGAGCCAATGGCGTGAACACGGCGGTGACGGTCACCGATGTGTCGAGCGGCCGTTCGCTCGTTCCTCTTCTGGTTCAGTTTCCAATCGTCAAGGGCGGCGCTGTCACCGAGATGGCCTATTACACTTCGGCGCATCCGGCGCTGCTTTCGTCCGCTATCACTTCCGCGGGACAAACGTACGTGCGCCAAATGCTCGATGCGGTCGCGGCCCGGATGGCCCAGGGCGGCGTCATGATCTCGCCGGACATCGTTGATGTCGCCGAGCACCTTTGCATCGTTGAGCACACGGACCACAAGCGTTTCATGAATGAAGACCAGGCAGTCCTCTTCCCTGAGATTCTTTCTCTATACGCTTTGAATGCGGGAAACACTTTTCGATATTCGGTAAGCACGGCCGGCGCTGGAGGCATGATCCAGATGATTCCGCGAACATACGAAGGGATTCGACAGCAGCATCCAGACGTTTCGCTGCAGCCGGATTTTGTTACGGGGATGCGCGATCACGCGAACGCTTTGGAAGCGATGCTGCTCTACATGAACGATACTTGGAATAAATTAGCGGAGAGCGCGGAGGTCCAGAACGCACTGCGGAATGGCATCGCCACCAAGCCCGAACTTCTGGCCGCGGGTTATAACTCAAATCCGGGTCGGCTGCCTCTCTACCTGAAGAACGGCGGAGATGGATGGCGTACGCTGATCCCTGCTGAAACCCAGATGTATCTAAAGATTTATAGTGCGGTTGATAAGACGCTCGATCTTGGTCCAGATTCGAGTGGGGTTAATCCGGCTGGAAAAGGTGCGCAGGTTAGCGGAGGAATCACGAGGCCTCTGGGTACGGCCGCAGTCTTATCATGGCTGAGCCAGTCGCTCTCTATGACCAGCCCATTTTTCGGACGCCTCATGAAGTGAGATTGCTCAACTATCAGTCGATCGGTAGGTCGAGGAGCTTCAATACCTCAGCGAAGCGCTTTTTATTTGTCTCATCCGTATAGTTCTTTGAGCCGGCCATAGCCACGTCGAACGCGGTCCGGCCTTTCTTGTCTTTCAGTTTAACGTCTGCGTCTTTTGCCCGCAGGATCTTGATCTCGTCGAGGTTCCCGCGAGATGCAGCCGCCATCAGGGCTGTACCTCCTGAATTATTCTGAGCGTTGATCTCGGCGCCGGCCTCTATCAGCTCGGCGAGGATTCCCGGGTTGCTCTGACTGGCCGCAATCATCAGAGCAGTTACTCCTTCATTATCCTTGGCGTTGACGTCAGCGCCTTTCGCGATCAGCATTTTTACCATTTCGGGATTATCGCGGGCGGGCGCAACCCATAGAAGCGCGGTCTTCCCGGTCTCGTCTTTGGCGTTTACGTTAGCGCCCTTAGCGAGTAAATCCCTTACTGTTTGTATGTCTCCATCCTGGGCCGCTTTTCTCAAAGCTGCCTCAGCCTGAGCGTCCTGGCCCGCGACGGTTAGAGCAGAGCAAGCGATTAGAATTATCAACCCTAGGAAAGATCCTGTTTTCATGTCGGTTTCCTTTTCTGAAGTATCGCTCAGGGAGCACGGCGACTCGCCATGACTCATGATGCGCGTCAAGGTGTGTTTGGATCAACCGTGGAGTGTCAGAAGCCCGACCGTACGGGAGGGCTACTCTCGCAAGCTGCTCGTGATGAAGAAATCAATCCAGAGCCCTGTGTCGAATTCCGAGCCGGCTGACAGGTTGTAGATTCCAGGCACAAGTCCCGCCTCTAAACAACGGTAATATGTTTTAGGAATTGTTCAAGGTAGATAACTGAAGCCGGCACTCTCAACGTCGTTCCCGCCCGCCTGGTCCCGGTGCGATTTCGATCAATCGGTGTAAAGGATCGAACCTTAGCCTGAACGGTCGCAGCGCGGACAAGCCAAGCAGCACAGGCGCGTCGGCCTCCGTTCCCGAGACAAGATCGGTGGGAACTCGTCTTAGCACCAGCGATCCAATCGATACGGTAGTCGCGGCCACACGCCGGGATGATATCTGTCCCCCTCCGACATCTCGCACGGTATAAGCGGGTACTTTGCGATCGGGCGACCCTGGATCTCGAATCGCGAGGCCGAGACTCGATCCGGTATCAAGCAGCGCCCGGTCGCCGTTGTCTAGCATAACGAATGGCCTGCGGCCTGCCCCTTCGCGCAGCCAGGGCACAACTACTCCATCTTCAGGCTGTTCATTTGCTCGCAAAGGAGTGCTGCGCGGATCAAACGCTGAAAGCTCGTGCTGCGGCAGATCGATAATATAACCAAGCGGCGAAAAAGCTTCAGTCGGATCGAGCACGCCGTCGAGGTCGCGCGGCAAGCCAGTGATCACCATCGCCTCGCCTTTCGCCGGCAAATAATTATCGCTATCACCAATCGCTAAAGTCTGGATTGAAGCATTACGCGCTGAAGTCGATGTCCCGCTGAGGCCGGCGATCGAGGTGCGACCGCTTTTGATCACAACCCGGGCCTCGTCGGCCACCCTTTGCGACAGGATCGTCGCGCCCGCTCCGGTATCTATGGCGAAATCAAACGGCCCGACAGAATTGATCCATGTGCGAACGATCAAACCTCGCCCGGGCACTTCACGAAATGAGACTGGTTCCGGAACTCTGGGCATGGTGGCAGCGGCAGCCCTCTGGATTTGTCCGGGATTACGGACAGCAGAAAGGGCAGCTCCAAATGAAACTGCCCTTCCCACCGTTGTCACAAACAACAGTACTGCAAACAAAAGTTTAGCCTTACTGCTCATGTGCGTTGTCAGCGTTAGTTAGTAACGACGAGCCCGCTTGCGCAGCTTATAGGTATAAAGAGCCGAGCTGCCAAGTCCGGCCAGCGAACCAATGCCCGCGCCCCTCTTGCCGCCTATGAGCCCACCAATTAAGGCGCCGCCGCCGGTACCCATGGCCAAAGTCAGCTTATCGCGGTGCTTCTGCCAGAAGGTGCGTCCTCGCGGAGCCGAGCCATAGTCGTAATAGACCCGACGATTGTTCGACGACCGGCGCACTGCCGTCCGCGACGTTGAGTTCGTGTAGCTCGCCGGATTGGTTGTACCCGTCCGGTTATTGGCTGCGGTGGTGCACGTCGAGTAGCCTTCGTCAAAACCCTGCCGATAAGCTGTCTGTTCCTGGGTACTGCTGAACTGCGAGCTCTTATCAGCCGCGATTTGATCAGGCGTTTTCTCAGTGGCGTTAGCCGTCTGAGTATTGTCGTAACCCGTATTCGCCGAGCTGTTGCTCGAGGCCGAACGAGTTATGAGTGAGCCGATGCCTGCACCAACGAGCGCACCGACCAATGTCAAAATAAGTAGCATTTTCTTTGTAACTAGCATTTCCAATATTCTCCTTTTGCCTGATGGCTGCGACGCCTGGATTCTAAACTCGCGTACTTAGTGCGGCAAGATGCATGCCCCAAAGACGGCATTCTGGTCGATGATCGCGACTAGAAAAGCGGTTTCGGCGAATTTCCGCGCAGGGATGGACATCGCTTTCGAATTGCGACAGCGATCGCAATTGAATTGCAAGAAGCTAACGATGAAGCGATCGCGATTGAAGTCCGTTCAGGAGTAAATAAGAATTGAGAATGTTCCATATGGGATCACGACGCATTCCAAATGATCACCTGAGTTCTAAACGTTTAGTCGGATCGCTCGCTGACGGCCCCGACACCGCCGCCCGGCACTCTATTAGAGGGCGAAGCAAGCATGCACTTGCGAAAGGGTTGATTAGGAGCTGCGGCGGCATTCTCCCACGCACTGGTTTGCCAGTTGTCGCTGGCGCGCGCGGTCGGAAGCCAGCCGGGCAAAGGCATCATTAAGTAGCGAGACAGGACACGCGTGTACGGTTCGTACATCGCCCTTAGTTCCTCGAGGGTGGTTTCGTCTCCTTCCTCATTCCGAAGGGCAACGCCGGTTTCGGATAGAATCAGCCGCAGGGTATCGAGATCCTTTTTCGGCAAGCGCGCGCCATCGTGCTTAACCGGCGAGGTATTGAAGATTTGCGATATATCAACGATGGCATGCCGGGCCATCTTGAATGTCAGTTGAGCCTGCCACTTCGGTATTCCATCAATGCCGACCATCACGAGGCTGCACGTATCGAGCACCGTGTTGAGCGCGGCCAGCCAGGATTGATTGTCGTGTTGCGATCTAAAGAAGCACAGGACCGGATAAGACAAGTGGCTCTCCATTAAGTCGGCCGCCCACATCTCCCAATCGCGGAGAAACTGGTCGAGACTGTCCAAGCTCTGCCCTTCCTGATGCCGCCGCAGCAACTCGGCCGCGGTTGGCGGCGTACCGGCGCGGGCGTCCAGCATGGAAATATTCACTTCGCGCCGTGAGAAGGCTTGGTAAAGAACGGGAAAATACCCGATTACCAGGGCGAGCAGGCCAAAACCCAGGCTGGCTTCGACTACTGTTATCGCCCGCGCGGCTGTACCGGCTGGAGCTATATCGCCAAGACCAAGAGTAAAGAAAGTCGTGCCGCTATAGTAGACATCGGAAAAAAACTCCGCGTGCCCGTTGACGAGATTTAGCTCCGATCCAAACGCCCAGTGGAGCGAAGCAAAACCGAAGACCAAAGCCAGGGCCCAAAGCACTAGCAACGCCAGGAGTGAAAGCGGACCAAAGACGCTGAGAAAAGTTTCGCGCGCCTTGCTCTTCTTGAAGCGGCGCGCAATCGTCGACCAGGGCGCCCAGATGAAGCGATAAAAGAGCCGCGTCAAACGAAAGCGTCTAGTGACCCGACGCGGCAGGACGATAGTCTCAAAGACGTCCCAAAGGACGACTATGATTAGTGCCAAACCAATTAGCCCGATGAGAATGGACATCGTTTTGGGAATCGATGAATGAAAAAGAAAAAGGACCGGCGCAAACGAAAAGCGTCGCTCCGGCCCTGCTGGTATTAACTGGCGCCGCGACTACGCCGGGCGTTGCGCCGCCGGCTTGTCGCGTAATAGCTCGATCGCTTTCTTCATCTGAGTATCTTCCGGTTGCGGTTTCGGCGCGATTGGTTCGGACGGCGGCGGTTTGATTGTAGGCTGGTTCGGCTTCTCGTCATTATTGCCCGTCAGGTCCTCGACATCGCCGGCATCCTGACTTTCCGCGCGCTTAACCTCTACCGAAGGGGCGATTCCTGAATGGGTTCGATCTTCGCCCAGAAAAGGTTTGCCGCTACCCGATGCCCACTTCACGGTGGTAAGAAGCAACCCGTCACCATCGCGCAGGGTAAACAATTCCTGTTCGGCTCCGGCGCCGAAACTCTTTTCGCCAACCACGTCGCCGCGCTTATCTTCCAGAAAAGCCGAAGCTACTACTTCCGCCGCGCCGGCCGTGCCTGAATCGATCAGCACCACTACCGGTCCATTGAACACGGTGACCTTGGGATCGGCTTCGAAACTCTTCAAGACCTTCTGTTCCCGGCCAATTGTCTTGGCGATTTGTCCGTCGCGAATAAACAAGTTTGCGACCGTAGCACCTTCCTGGATATCACCGCCGGCCACACTGCGAAGGTCAAGCACAATCTTTTGTGCTCCCTGCTTCATCAGTTCCTGCAAGCGCGCGCGGGCATCGGCAGCTTCGCCGCTATCCAGACTGTTAATTCGCAGGACGCCGATTTTGCTGGCTTCCATCCGCGCTTCCGCGGCTGGGGCGCGGAATGAACTGCGCTTCACGGCCAGCGTCAAAGGGAGCGAACTCGCGCGCAGGATACGGAGTTTTACTTCTGATCCAGGCGCACCGTTGAGCAATTGTCGAGCGTCATACAGCGACACGTCGCGGGTGGCCTTGCCGTCGATATATTCGATGATGTCACCGGCTCGGACGCCGGCCTGATCAGCGGGGGAACCTTTCACCGGCGCAACTACGTAAAGAAATGAAGCGACCTGCGACAACTCAGCGCCCACCCCAACTTGATTGCCCTTGCTGCCGGCACGGTAGTCCTTCACCTGATCCTGAGTAAGATAGGTCGAGTATGGATCGAGCCCGTAGGCCAGCCCGCGCAAAGCTCCGGCGCGAACCTTTTCCATGTTTGGCTCATCAACATAATCGTTCTGAATATGTTGGAGCACGCTCTCGAAAATTTTCTGTTGAGCTCCCGGGTCGTTCGCCGGTTGCTGGGCACGAGTCGCCAACCAGGCGCCTGCGATCGTGTAAACTGCGAGCGTTGCCGAAAGGATAATCAGGGTAAATTTGCTTTTGAATGACATCAATTGGAACCTCAAATCAATTATCAAGCCTGGCTGCGCAGGGAAGACTTAAACGATTCGCCAAACGCCTGTATCATACCGTGGCTCTAAAACGTGCGCAAGCGATGCGCTTTAGTGGCACAGACTTCAGTCTGTGATCTTATGCACCAATCACAGACTAAAGTCCGTGCCACTTACTCTGGATGGATTCACTGAATTGAAACAACCGGAAACAGTACCATCCCGAGCGACCCTGCCCGATTCCGCGGGCCGACTGCTGGCCCTCGATCTCGGCGCCAAACGCGTGGGCGTCGCCGTTTCCGATGAACTAAAAATCACTGTGAACCCTCTGCCGGCCATTGAACGTCGAAGTTGGAAAGATCTATTGCGTCGCGTCAGCGTCATAATCGAGTCGTACGATGCGCGCGGCCTCGTGATTGGTTTGCCGCTCAGTTTGGCGGGCGCCGAAGGATCGGCGGCGCAGGAGGCACGGGCTGTAGGCGAAAAGTTTCAGCGATCGCTGCCTGTCCCGGTCTATTTACATGACGAGCGTCTAACCACTGTCGCGGCTACGGAACGGTTGCAGGCAGCCGGGCGGACCGCGCGCGAGATTGATCGAGAGGTCGACAGTGAATCCGCCTCAGTGATCCTGGCGGACTTCATCGCACACAACTCTCTCGCCAATAGCTAAGCGAGAAATAAGAAGAACGATTCGGGGTGGTTATCAAAACAAAAACCAGGTGGCTCTTGCTCGCAATCGCGGTGGTTTTGATTGCCGTGCCCGCCATTTTCTCTCTGTGGATATACCGCGAGTTGCATGCGACGGTGACCCACGGAAAAGCAAATGACTACATCGAAATTCCGCGCCGGTCCACGCCCGAGGGGATCGCCAACAAACTCCTTGCCGAAGGTGTTATTCGCCGCACCTGGCCACTGCTCTTCTACATAAAACTCAGTGGCAGCGCGAAGCTGATCAAAGCCGGCGACTACCGCTTCCCTTCTCCAATCTCAGCTCTGGGAGTTTTGAGAAAGCTCGAAGAGGGGGAGCAGCGCCTCAGTCGTTTTACTGTGATCGAGGGTTGGACGCGCTGGGACATCGCTGAGTCACTGGCTCATGTTCCTGAATTGCATTTGCGCGACAAAGAGGAAGCGCTCGCGTTGATGGACGACGTCACGGCGATTCGCGACCTGGATCCGTCGGCCACAAATCTGGAGGGATATCTTTTTCCGGCAACCTACAGTTTTCCCGACGATACCAAACCTGCCGCCATGATCGCCGGGATGGTAAAACGGTTTCGCCAGGAGTGGACGCCGGAGCGAGCTGAGCGAGCCCGGGCTCTGGGAATGACGCCCCGGCAGATCGTGATCATTGCCTCGCTGATCGAAACCGAAGCCAAGCTCAAGGATGAGCGCCCGATGATCGCTTCGGTGATCTACAATCGGCTTAACAAACATATCGCGCTGGGCGTCGACTCTTCAATTATCTACGCGTCAAAGCTGGCAGGTAAATGGCGCGACGACGGCAAGGTTTATAGGAGCGATGTCGATCGGCGCTCGCCTTACAACACGCGTTTGTTTTCGGGGTTACCGCCCGGACCAATCGGCTCGCCGGGTGAAAGCTCGATCGATGCCGCGCTAAATCCGGCGCAGACCGATTACTTGTATTACGTGCGCGAGCCCTCGCGGAACGATGGCGCGCATAACTTCTATAGTAAGGAGGCTGATTTCGAGAAAGGCGTGCGGGCCTTAAGAGAGTGGGAGCGAACTCGCGACGCGCAGCGCTAAGCGCGCCTGTCGACTGACGAGCCAAGGCATTGCGTCTAGAGTTCAACCTTTGGTTGTTGACTACAAGCGCAAGCTAAAGCTTGAACTCTAGACGGGTCCGATACCAATCATACGGTCTGCTTGTATTTGCCGATCAGGTGCTCTATTCTCAAATTGTTTCCCCTCCGTCCGGGTCTTTCTCGTTATTGAGGTGAGCTCATGAAATATTCAAGATGCTTTTTTAGTCTGATCGTCGTCGTTATCGCGGCGGCATCTGCGTTCGGACAGGGAAAAGGCGTCGATTCCCAGAACCAACGCATCACTGACAACAGCAGTAACCGCGCGCCGGCGAATAACGGCACCAAACAGGACCAGGGCACGACTGGATCGGGGATCAATTTTGGTAAAGAAAAGTCCTCTCCGATAACTGCGCTTCCGAATCCATATCGCCTGACGGCTCGTCGCGATGCGATCATCAAGGCAGTCGGCGAGGTAATGCGAGACCGCAAACTGATTATTGACGACGCAACGTCGAAGCCTGACGAAGGAATCATTGTGAGTCAGCCCTACACTTTCATTAAAGGAGCAGTCGTTACCCAGTCAGAGTTGTATCGCTACGCCGGCATCGATAACTCGAATTCTCGCAGTTGGACTCGCGGCCGCTATACAATCACGGTCGAGGTGCAGCCAATCGACGGCACGAGTGCCAACGTCTCAGTCAACGCGAAGATTGAAGGCCGCACTGACGGCCCGACCGGCGCCGAGTGGACCACTCTGCAAAGCAGCGGCTTTGCCGAACAGGAATTTCTCGGTGCGTTGATCGAAAGTGTGACCGGGGCCGCTCCAGCCCAAAAGCCGTAAGACGACGCGCCTATTCTGAATACCTAATGCAGTTTCTAAATCAACTGGAAGCCGAACCAATTTCGTTTGAGGAAGACGAAAAGCGACATGGCCGTCGCCTGCTGATCGGAGTGCTCTGTGCCCTGCTCTTAACCGGCACAGTCCTGGGAGGCTATCTCTACCTGCGCAAACGGCACGAACGCCAGGTAGCGGCGGCAACTGAGGTTGAGAACAAGAAGAAGGCTCCCAAGGTTGAAGTCTTTGTCGACGATGCAACGGTTAACGGAAAAACGACTCTTCTGAGTGGCACTCTCCACAACATCTCGAGTGAGTTCCTGCACAACGTGGCCGTCGAATTACAACTGCGGCGGCGAGTCGGTGGTGGAGTTGAGACTCGGGCGGTCAAGCCTGACACTACAGAGCTAACGCCCGACGGAAAAGCTCGCTACGCTCTCGAGCTACCGGTACAGGACTACATCAGCGTAACTTTTTTCCGCGTTATCGCCGGCGACGATCATGCCGCGATCGCCTTCAAAGCAATACCCGGCGAATCGCGACCGCCCCTGGACGCGCCTGCTTCAAAGTCGATTATCGTCAAGCGTCCCGCACCAAAGGGCGAAGAGTTCATTAACACTCCCAACACTCCCGGGCGCATTCCATAGACGCCGGCAGGACTTCGGCGACATCTTTCTTTTCACCGGCCAACTATCAACCCGTTTTGCTCGTCACAGCATCGCACTTTGGCTTGAGCACTCGGTTGGCTTCGGCTAGGATTGCTCCCGAGAATTCCAAAATGGCTTTGCGCAATAATCAAGCACGTCCCCTCGATCGCCTTCGCGCGCTGTTGTTCGTCGGAACGGTTCTGCTTTTGGGATCGGTTGCGGCGTATTGCCAGAGTAAGCCGGGTCTGACTCCCCCGCCACCCGAGCCGTCTTCGATTACGGGCAAGCCCGATTCTCCGTCTCCCGACTTTGGTTCGCCGGAAAGCGAGATGAAGGCGCGGAGCATTCTGAAAGCCGAAAAGAAACAGTATGACGAAAATCTTGCGCGCGCCCGCGAAGCCTCGCAGCTAGCCACCCAACTCGTCGACAGCTATGAAGCAAAGAAGCTCCTCAGTTCCGACGACGCCAAGAAGTTGGAGCGCTTAGAAAAACTCACGAAGAAAATTCGCAACGAAGCCGGCGGCTCGGAAACCGATCCAGATGTCAAAGACATTCCCGACGCGATGGAAGCTGCGGTAAAAAGGATGGCCGAGTTGGCGGATGACCTGCGAAAGCTGGTGGAGAATACACCGCGTCACGTCGTCTCGGCGTCGGTAATCGATCAGGCCAACAAACTACTCGGCTTGATTCAGCATTTAAGAGATGGTCGATAATGTAACGCAAGCTGTCAGCTTGCGCGGTCGCAAACCAATCACTGTGGGCGTAGGACGAGCCATGATGCGGTCCGGGAATATCTCCAGAAATAGTCCTCCGGCACTGACATTTTTATTGGCCCTATCGATCCTGTTCTATCCTGCATTCCTTGCACCCCGGCAAGCCGGCGCCCAACCTTCATCATTCAAACAATCGCCCGCACAGGATCAAGACGACGTAATAAGAGTGAATACCGATCTGGTGGTCTTGAATGCGACGGTTCTCGACAAGGACGGCAAGTTTATTCCGGGACTGAAACTAACTGACTTCCAGATTTTTGAGGACGGGGCCGAACAGAAAACTGTCGGCTTCTCGGCGGAAGAGACGCCTTTCGCGGCGGCTATCTTGCTCGACACATCGGGCAGCATGGAGACGCGCCTTACTCTGGGACGGTCGGCCGCGATTCGCTTTCTCGAAGGCTTGCGTGATGAAGACGTCGCCGCTGTCTACAACTTTGATAACAAGGTCGAGCAGTTGCAGGACTTCTCGCCCGGGCGCGATCTGCCCGCGCGGGCTTTCGGACTGCATACGAAAATGGTGACCGCACTCAACGACGCTGTCTTGCGGGCGGCAGACGATCTGGCCAAACGACAGGAAAAGCGGCGCGCGATCGTCGTGCTCTCAGATGGAGGCGAGAATTCCAGTAGCGCCAGTGCCGGCAAAGCGCTCGACCACGCGCTGCAGGCAGGCGCGACAATTTACGCCGTGAATATGTCAGAGACAGGTCCGGGTCGCGACATTGTTGGCGAATCAATTCTGAAGAACCTCGCTGAAAAAAGCGGAGGCCGCTATGTCGCATCGCCGGGAGGTCAGGCACTTCGTGATTCCTTTGCCGCGATTGCGGAAGAGTTGGGCCATCAATACACGCTCGTTTATCGTTCGCTAAATCGCGAGCGTGACGGGCGCTTCCGCGCCATTCAAATAAAGACAGGCCGCCCCGGCGTCACCATCCGCACCCGCAAAGGTTATCGCGCACCGAAGTCTTGATCAGTCAACCTCGGTGCGGTCTAGTCTAGCCAGCAAACGCTCTCTCACACTCGGCCACTCTGATTCAATGATGCTGAAGCAGACCGAATCCCGGTAGCGGCCATCCGGCATGATCATGTGATTGCGCATGATCCCTTCCTGCTTCGCGCCGAGGCGAAGAATGGCGGCCTGCGACCTCTCGTTCAAAATGTCGGTGAGCAACTCCACGCGTATGTAACCAAGGCTGTCAAAGGCATGGCTCAATAACAAATACTTCGCTTCGGTATTGATCGCCGTTCGTTGCGCCCTCTGCGCGAGCCACGTATACCCGATCTCAAGCCTTCGGTGCGCCGGCTTTATTTGTGTGTAACGGGTCGCGCCGACGATCTCTCCGCGTTGTTTGTCCACAATCGTGAATGGCTGTTCCAAACCCTGCACTTGAGACGCGAGCGTCTTTTCAATGTACTCTGCGATTGTTTCCTTTGACGGAACGATGGTGTAAGGCAGCGTCCAAAGCTCACCATCACTGGCGGCTTTTACGAGCCCGTCCTGGTGAGAAGGGGAAAGGGGATCGAGACGCACGTGACGCCCTTCCAATGTTATCGGTTCGATCATCAGATGAATGTTTAGAGTTCAAGCTTTAGCTTGGTCCGCCCGCCGCAACCTGAAGGTTGAACTCTGAACTAGATATTTCAGAGACTTGTCTCGTTGCGCGCGCGTTCGCGGTGTCGCTCGATCGCCAACTCGATGAGCTGATCGATGACGCGAGGAAAAGGAATCCCCGATGCTGCCCACATCTTCGGAAAGCCGGAGACGTCGGTGAGTCCGGGCAGCGTGTTTATTTCGTTAAGGAGCAAGCTGCCGTCGGGCCGCAGAAAGAAATCAACGCGCGAGAGGCCCGAGCCGTCAATCGCCTGAAACGCCTGGACGGCCATCTGCTGAATTCTCTTCACAGTAGCTTTGGGGATTCTCGCCGGCACGACAAACTCGACGTTGCCGGTGCCCGCATACTTCTCGTTGTAATCAAGAAAGCGCGCGGCTTCATCGTGGATTACATATTCGCCGGGCAGGCTCGCCTGTGGTTTGTCATTTCCGATCACGGCGCACTCGAGCTCGCGTCCTTCGACTGTGGCTTCCACGATTACTTTGCGATCGTAACGCGCGGCTAAATCAATCGAACGCGCCAGAGAGGCTTTGTCCGTTGCCTTCGAAATCCCAACTGACGAGCCCAGGTTCGCGGGCTTCACGAAAGCGGGAAAGCCGATGCTGCGGATGATGCGCCGGGACACTCTACCCGGCTCGCTTTCCCATTGCGTCCGCAAAAACCACTCGTAGTCACAGATGGGTAAGCCGGCATTGCGGAACAGCGCCTTCATCGCGACCTTATCCATTCCGCACGCAGAGGCGAGCGTGCCGCAGCCGACGAAGGGAATCGCGGCCATCTCCAGCAATCCCTGAAGCGTGCCGTCTTCACCATACGTTCCGTGCAGGACGGGAAAGACCACATCGATCGTTTCTGCCGGTCCTCCATTCCGGCTGAGACGCATCAAGCCGGTGCGCGAAGGATCGCCGGCGATCATCACATCTTCTTTCTTTCCCTTCCGAATGCTGTCCGGGAAAAAACGCTGCGTTGCTGGCGGCAACAACTCAGCAGCCGCGGCCGGCGCCAGCCAATTCCCTTCCTTCGTGATCGCAATCGGCACCACTTCGTATTTCGTCGCATCGATGGCCTCGATCACCGCGCGCGCTGAACGGACCGAGACCTCGTGCTCGCCTGAACGACCACCAAAGATTACGCCGATGCGAAGTTTCTTAGTCATTGCCTTTTAAGTTGTGTGACAAAAAGCCTGATTAAGCCCAGGTTCTTACTACCGCGAAGCGGTTGTGCAACTCAGCCCAGGGTTGCCGCGCTTTGGCGGCTATCCTGGGATCGAGTAGTTGAAAGGAGTACGACCCCGTTGGGGTTGCTATCGTTAAACCCTAATACCCAGGGTAGCCGCCAAAAGCGCGGCAACCCTGGGCTAGGTTTCGTAACCGCTTCGCGGTACTGCATTCACACTTTAGACTTGATCAGAGCTTCTTGACGTTTGTGGAACACTTACAAAATCGTCTTGCCCAATGCCGACAGGATCAGCTCAACCCCCAACTGAGCCGTGCGATTATTTACGTCGAGCGCGGTATTTATCTCGACTACTTCCAGCAAACGCATCCGCCCATCCTCGGCGATCTTTTCCATTGCCAGATGAGCTTCGCGATAGCTCAGACCGCCGCGGACCAGCGTACCCGAACCCGGCGCGTCGCCGGGATCGAGCGCGTCGACGTCGAAAGTTACTCCGTAACCGCCGCTCCCCTGGCCGGCAATCCGAATCGCTTCGTCCATACAAACGGCTAAACCCCGTTCGTCGATCTCGCGCATCGTAAAAAATCGCATGCCCAGGCGGCGAATCATTTCTCGCTCGCCCGGGTCGATGTCGCGCGCCCCGACATGCGCGCATAACTTCGGATCGAACTTTGGCGCAAAGCCACCAACATTCACCAGCTCCGGCGCGCCATAACCCAGCAACACTGCCAAAGGCATCCCATGAATATTACCAGAGGGAGAAGTGTCCGGCGTGTTCATGTCGGCGTGTGCGTCAAAGTAGATAAGGCCCAGACGCTCGTCACGCTTCCGGAATGACTTAACTACTCCCGCGAGTGATCCAATGGCGATCGAATGATCACCGCCGATCGTAATCGGCAACTTACCGGCGTCCGTGATCTGTTCGACTTCTGATGCCAGGCGCTCGCACGCCTGGTGAATCTCACTCAGATACTTCACCTTTTCGCCGGCTGCCGGCAGAGAGCGCGGACGTTCAAGCGGTAAGTCACCGAGATCCTCAACCTCATAGCCGAGCTTCGCGATTCGCTGAGCAAGCCCGGCGACGCGAATCGCGCCGGGACCGAGATCGACCCCAGCCATGCTCTGGCCGAAGCTGAGCGGGACGCCGAGCAGACTCACACGCTTTCCCTCACCGGGCAGGTCGCGGCTATTCTGTCGTGTGATGGACTCGTCAATCATAAATGTAAGACCAGGTTTCTGGACTCAACTTTTATCTTAAAGCGCTGTCGTACGGCGAAGCAATGCTTGCGAGCAAGCGTGAGCAGCCTTCCAGAGTGCGGGATGTTTGGGAGAAGGCTTAGCAGATCGATCGGAGGCGTATGGAGTGCGGTAACTTGTTACCGCTTTTATAGGACATACCAAAGCGGCGAGAACTCGCCGCACTCCAAATTAGTTCCACTCGAACGCTATCTCAGAGATCGCAGTGTCGGGATCGGTGCCGTAGTAGACTGACTTAATAACGAACTTTACCCAACTGGTCTTTACCGATCCTAAATCAACTTTTTGGCTATCCATGCGATCCGAAAACGCCAGATCGCGTGACGTGCCATCAGAAAAGTAAGCCGTCAAGACCGCGATCCGATTGTTCTCGGCCCAGATCTGCGGGCTCTTGAAATAGCCGGGCTGGATCAGTATGCGATGCAGATTGATCTCGCGATCGAAATCAAAGCGAATCCATTCGCCCAGGCCCGGGCCGTCCACTCCTTCGATCCACGCAGTGCTGCGTTTGCCGTCAATCGCATTGGCTGGATAATAGGTGTTGGATTGCACGGCCAGGCGCACAGATGAAGAACTCGGCGTGATTTTCAAGGGCGTGCTGGTTTGGGATCCAGATGAAATGATCTCGCCGTTGTTGGTTGGTGCGCCCTCCTTCACGGTCGGGCTACTAACGCGATCGGGTGTCGGGTTGTTGACTGGGCTAGTCTTGGCCGTCCCGTCTCCAGCGGATTGTTTGAAAACGAAGAAGCCCGCGATCCCAACCAGCGCCAGCAACAGCAAAACGATCGCCACCACGCCGGCGGTTAACAACGGATTCGTCTGGCGCGGCGCGCTCTGTGACGGGCGAAAGCTTTCGGCATTCGCGTATGACGGAATGGTTGGATCGGCTGACGACTTTAGCGTCGGCCCGCCGCGCGGCATGATCTCTGTCGCTGGAGGGTTATCGTCACGCGTGGCTAAACTAGCGACCGCGAGCGAAGCTCCATCTTCGAGACAGAACTTTAGCGTGTCGTCTTCATACTTGCGATTGCATTTTGGACAACGCTTCATAAGAGATATCCGCAGATTTCACAGATTACACAGAGAATGAGATCTCATTAACCAAAGACTATAACTAACCCACCCGGGCTTTTCCTCCCGTCTGAATCTGTGAAATCTGCGTAATCTGTGGATTCGTTTTCCTAAACTAAAACGCCCGCTGACTTTTCTTTAATGATGGCCACGGCTGCTTCCGGTGTGCCGGCGAAGTCTAAAGTCTGAACGTCGCTGTCGCTAACCACGAGTTGGCTTTGCCAGGCTTTGACAACCGGCGGCCAGCAATCACCAAGCAGCACTAACGGGCGCGGATCGAGCACGCGTGTTTGCAATTTATTCCACACCAGAGAGATTTCCGTCACCGTGCCCATGCCGCCGCGCAACGCAATGTAACCAACCGACTGCGTAATCAGTCTCTGCAAGCGTGCATAGAAATGTTCGGAAGGAATCTTCTCGGTCAGGTAACGATTCGGTTCGGCTTGGAACTGATTCATCGTGACTCCGAGCACGCGCCCGCCACGCTCATGCGCGCCACGACTGGCTGCTTCCATCACGCCCGCATATCCGCCCGTGCAAATCGTGAAGCCTGAGTCCGCGAGCAATTCTCCGACACGTAACGCCTGGGCATATTCCGGATCGCCTTCGCGACACTTGGATCCGCCAAAGATGGTGACGATTCGTTCCTGGGATTCGATCACTTGCGACCTCGAATAGTCCGGATGCGGACGGGACGTCCGCGTTCCCGGCCATATGGTCCGGAGACTTCGTCCTACTGCGGTGGGCTCACGCGCAGGATGCCCGTGGCGCATTATCCAACCTCGCCGCTCACCATTAGAGAGCCTGCGCGCCGGTATTCTTCAAAATCTTTGCGGCTTTTGAATGATCCGCTGGTGTAGTTTTCCGGGATCGGAGTAGGATCGAACAGCCTCTGATCGCGAATGTTTATGAAGCCTGCGTCGGTAAATAGAGTGCGGTAGTCTTCAACGCTGAGCAGTTCTACCGGCACCTTCAACGTATCAATCCACTGATGCGTGGCTTCGCTCTCCCAATAAAGGTCAACCACCGCGACGAACAATCCGCCCGGCCGCAGGACTCGATGAATCTCTGTGACAGCCTCATGAATATTTTCGTAGTAGTAGAGCGATTCCATCGAGAAGGCATGCGTGAATTCGCTGTCGGGGAACGGCAACCGTTCGGCGCTGGCCACTTCAAAGTCGGTATTAGGAAACGAGCCCGATGACTCACGCGCCAAGCGAACCATTTCATCCGAGATATCGATGCCCGTGACCTGGCCATTAATCGCATAACCCGCGAGCAAGCGCGTCGCCCATCCGGATCCACAACCGACATCGAGCACTCGCGCGTCGGCCGGCACGCGCATCAGTTGCAGCGCCTGCTTGCCGATCGGGCTGTGGCCCTTCTCCATGCTCTCGCCCTTACCGGCACGGGCCCATTCGTTGAATTCGGTTCGTAGTTGATCGTCCATATCGGAAATTAGTGATGAGTCATGAGTGATAAGTGAGGCGTCGCAAATCCCGGACGCTTCTACTCATCACGCGTTACACATCACTCATAACTTGAGTTTAAGGCTTCAGTCGATACAGCATCCTGGGAAACGGTATCGTTTCGCGCACGTGTTCAATTCCGCACATCCAGGCCGTGCAACGCTCGATGCCCATGCCGAACCCGGCGTGCGGCACGCTGCCATAGCGGCGCAGATCCAGATACCATTCAAAGGCTTCCTGCGGCAGGCCGTGCGCGGCGATTTGTTGTTGGAGAAATTCGAGCGAGGTTGAGCGCTCTCCGCCCCCAATTACTTCGCCATAACCCTCCGGCGCCAGCACGTCGACGCCGAGCGCGATCTCTTCACGCTCCGGATCGCGCTTCATGTAGAAAGCCTTCACTGCCGCCGGGTAATGATGAACCATCACCGGCTTGTCGAACTTGCTGGAAACATAACTCTCATCCGGCGCGCCGAGATCGCCGCCCCACTCAAATTTGTTTTCCAACTCTCCCTTGTCAAAGCCTTCGTGCAGCATTTTTACCGCGTCGTCATAGTGCACACGCGGAAACGGCGGCACGATCGCTTCCAGCTTCGACCGGTCGCGCTCGAGCGTTTTCAATTCCTCCGCGCGCTCTTCCAAAACGCTTGCAGCGATGTAGGTGAGAAACCTTTCCGCCAGGTTCATCGCATCGTCGAGCGTGGCATAAGCCATCTCGGGCTCGACCATCCAGAACTCGGTCAAGTGTCTCCGAGTTTTCGATTTTTCAGCCCGAAACGTCGGCCCGAAACAATAGACTTTGCCAAAGGCTGCCGCAGTAGCTTCATTATAAAGCTGCCCGGATTGGGTCAGGTAAGCTTTCTCATCACCGAAATAATCGACCTCGAACAGCGTGGTCGTTCCTTCACAAGCCGCCGGCGTAAAGATCGGCGTGTCCGCCAGAGTGAAGCCGTCGTTGTCGAGAAAGTCACGCACCGCTTTCACGACCGTGTGGCGCACCTTCAGAATCGCGTGCTGCTTCTTCGAGCGCAGCCATAAATGGCGATTGTCCAGCAGAAACTCCGGCCCGTGTTCTTTCGGCGTGATGGGAAAATCGTGCGCGTTCTGAATGACCTGAGCGTCGGTGACGTCGATCTCAACTCCGCCCGGCGCGCGACTGTCTTCGCGCACATGCCCGGTCACAATCAGCGCGGACTCCTGGCCCAGAGGCTTTAGCGCGTCCCAAAGTTCTGGCGGCACCGAGCTCTTCACCACGACGCCCTGCACGATCCCGGTGCCGTCGCGCAGTTGCGGGAACAGCAGTTTGCCACTCGAACGCAGGTTATAAAGCCAGCCCTTCAGAGTCACTTCTTCGCCGATGTGTTGGGAAAGATCTTTTATGTAAGTTTGCATTTAAGTATAAGAGCTGTGGCACAGACTTCAGTCTGTGATTGGATCATCGTAATCAGAGACTGAAGTCCGCGCCACTTACTGCCCAATTCTTTCATTAATCATTCGCCGCAAAACCGGGAATCGTTCCAGCCAGTCGGCGGCCTGTAACACTATTTGGAAAGTTGGCTGAATATGTTTCTCGTAGAAGGCGCCGCGTCCACAGACCGCGGTTTGATATGAGAAGGTGCCGATCGCTTTCAATCCGCGCTGGATCGTCATCAGGCGAAACTCTTTCACGAAGTCGTCGGGGTCAATCGCATCAAGGCCCAGACGCCGCCTCTCTTCAAGCAGAAACAAACGATGCCCGCGGACTTCGGCCAACGAGGGCGGCTCGGGTTGCCGGTCCATCAGCAGCGACACCAGATCATAGCTGGCCGGTCCCATGCGAGCATCCTGATGATCCACAATTCGTATCTGACCCTGCCGGTCGACCAGCAGATTCGCCGAATGATAGTCACGATGGCAAAGCACGCGCCGGCACGCCGATAACTCAGCCGCGATGTCATTCAATTCGACCTTCAATTCTGCAGCTTCATCATGCCGCAACGTCTCGCCGCGCAGACTGCCAAAGTAATGTTCAAGAAAGAAATTCAACTCCCAGGCGAGCTTGGGCTCGTCAAAGGCAAGTCTGCTCGAAATGGAATCCCGCTCGAATGCTTTGGGCGTAGCGGCCTGGATTTGCGCGATGATCTCGATTGCCTGCTCCAGCAAGGTCTCGGACTCTTCAGCGGAAGCAGTTTCGAAAACCTGGTACAACTGGCGGTCGCCCAAATCTTCCTGCACGATAATTCCAACCGCTCCGTCTGCGTCATAAACCCTGGGCACGGGCAGCCGGCACTCGATGAAAAGCTTCGTAATATCCAGGTAAGGATGCACGTCCGGATCGAACGGCTCGGGATAAACCGCGGCGACTGCGGTCCCGCGATCCCAGGGGATACGAAAATATTCACGCGTCGAAGCGTCGGGCGTCAGCGCCACAATTTCTGCTTCCCGCCCAGTCTTACGCTCGGCCAGGTAACTCTCCAGGCGATCGCGAGCGCTGGTCGTGAATGCTTTAGGGCTCATTTGAATGGCTGAACTCATACAGCGGGGCGCTTCTGAAAAGCGGTCTTAACGTTCACCTTTTCTCACCGCGCGGCTTTGATCGATGACGGCTGAATCAGCGAATCTTATCATTGCGATAACGGGACGACAAAGTTGTCCCCCTCAACATGACCCTTGAGAGCCTTTGGCGGCGGCGTCATTCCGGAAACCAGTTCAGCGCGTACGACCACGGCATCTTCGATCCGTTCGCCGCTACGAATGCGTACGCCATCACCCAGGACAGCCCGCCTGACGTGCGCTCCGTTTTCTATGTTTACGTCGTCCCACAAAACGGCGTCGTGTACGTCGGCCGCTTGGTCGATCGAAGGATTGCGGCCTGAATAAAGACCCATTCCCTGCCGTCTTAAGAGCGCGAGGCTAATATCCAGATAGCGATTCAGCGTCGACAGTTCGTACCACATTCCCTCGGTGACATGGGCGGCAATTCGCTCACCCTTTGCAATGGCCGGCAGATAGACATTGGTAACTGAATCGGAAAACACGCCGGGTGGAATGTACTCGAAAATCCGCGGCTCGAGAATGTGGATGCCTGTGAACATCAGCGGCGGTTCCGCGTCCGGATTAGGCGTTGACGAGGGCATTCCGGCGAAGTTTCTGACCAGCCCATCCAGCGTCTCAACTACACTAAAACGCTCGTATTTCCAATTGCGAAGCAGAACCAGAGTGGCCAGCGCCTTGGTCTGCCGGTGAGTTTCCAACGCCGCTTTCAAATCGAGATCTGTGATCAGCTTTCCATTCACCACCACGAAGGTGTCATCCTGTAAGAGTCGGCGCGCATTATCCAACGCGCCGCTGGTCCCCAGAATTATCGGCTCGTGAACGTACTCCAACCTCACCCCGAAATCGCTTCCATCACCGAGCGCCTGACGCACTGAATCCGGCTGGTGATGAAGGTTCACTATCACATCGTCGATTCCATATTTCGCCAGGTACTCCGCCACATAACCGACCAGCGGCTTGCCGAGAACCGGCAGCGCGGGCTTGGTGCGATCGCAGGTCAATGGCCAAAGCCGCTCTCCGAATCCAGCGGCCAGAATCATCGCTTTCATAGACCAGACATTCTAACTCAGTCCCGTCTTCCACTGGGAGAGGGTTAGGGTGAGGGCTTACCACAATCGCCCCAACTGGTCTTTTGTCTTTGCATACTACTCGCCGCCCACCGAGCACAAATAAGAGAAATCGATTTCCTCTCGCAAACCCTCATCCCCGTCGCGTCTCCTAAAGGCAGAAGGGAGAAAAACTCGTTCCTAGTTGAATCGGCATCGTTTGGTGTCGTAAGCTAGCAGGCGTCATTTCATTCAGAAACCTGTCATGATAATCAATGCCATTAGATCAACTTTACTCGCTGCCGCTTGAACAGCAGATAGGTCAATTCTTTTTTATCGGTCTTCCAGGCACTGAACTGGATGAGGAAGCACGGGCGTTGATCGAAGAGATCAAGCCGGGCGGCATCATTCTCTTTGGCCGCAACGTTGAAGAGGCCGGTCAGGTGCGCCAGCTACTTGACGGAGCGCGAGCGATGCTCCCGGTCGCGCCGTTGTGCGGCATCGATCAGGAAGGCGGTCTGGTCGATCGTCTGCGCGACATCTTTGAGCCAATGCCATCGGCGCGCGCGCTGCGCCAGCATGGCGATCTGTCTGGCGTGAGAACGCTGGGGCGCGTCACTGGTGAAGTCCTGCGAATGCTCGGGCTGGATATTAATTTCGCGCCCGTCATGTCGATCATCACCCAGGAGCGCAGCCAACTAACCAATGGTCTCTATTCCCGTTCGTTCGGCCGTTCCCCCGGCGAGGTTCTGGGATATACGACCGTGTACATGCGCGGCCTGCAGGCCACCGGATGCCTCGGTTGCTTGAAGCATTTTCCTGGCATTGGCGCTGGGGATGTCGATTCGCATATCGAGATGCCTCTCGTGCCGCTGTCTCACGATGATCTACTCGCACAGGACCTGGCTCCCTACATCGAATTGTTTCAGCGGGCGGACGATCGAGTTCGCGTGGTGATGGTCAGCCACGGCGGCTTTCCCAACATCGATATTGCGAAAGGGACCACCGGCGGATTGCTCGAGCCGGCGTCGATTAGTCCCAGCATCGTCACGAAACTTTTGCGTCAGGAGCTTGGCTACAAGCATCTGGTGGTGACCGACGATTTGGAGATGGGAGCAATCGCCAAGCATTGCGAAATCGAGGACGCCGCTGTGAAGGCTTTCCTAGCGGGCGAGGACATGTTGCTGATTTGCGCGACGCCGGCAACGATTCTGCGCGGCTATCGCGCTTTATTAGAGGCTGCACGCAAGGGTTCGGTCAGCGAGAAACGCATTCAGACCTCCCTCAAGCGCATCGCCGCTACGAAGGCTTCGGTGAAACCGCCGCCGCCGCTGGATATGGACAAGTACAAGGGCCTGGCAGATGAAATACGAACACTGAATGAGACACTTCAATATCGTTATCCCGGAGAATCCAATGTGCAATAAGCCCGGACGAAAAGCACATTGCCGGTTACGAATGCGCTTCCTAAAATATTTTGGCTTAAGTCTATTGCTGCTGACAGCTATTATTTTGCCGTCCGCTTGCAAGCGCTCTCAAAGCAATGTCTTTGTGGTTGCGCTGTCAGATAACATCAAGACCATCGATCCGATTGGATCGCCATCGGTCGACGCGGCCAGCGAACGCGTGCGCACGTTGATGTTCAATTCACTGGTCAAGAAGGATGAAAAGTTTGACTACGTTCCGGAGTTGGCTTCGAATATTCAGCGCTCTGAAGATGGTCTGGCGTTCACGTTCACTCTGCGAGACGGCGTGACTTTTCATGACGGGCGGCCCTTCACCTCGGCCGACGCCAAGTACACTCTCGACACGGTGCTGAGTTCAAACTTTGCCAAGGCTGCCAGTTTTTTTGAAGGCGCCGGCGCGAGTCGCACCGCGTATGTGAAGAGCGTGGAAGCCCCCGATGCGCATACTCTAATCATTCGCCTCAACAAGCAATGGACCGGACTGCTGCCCAACCTGGTTCCCATTGCCATGATTCCGAAAGACAGCTATGAATCACAGAAGACACATCCGCTCGGCACCGGACCGTTCAAATTCAAAAGCTACGATCAAGTGCAACAGGTCGTCGACCTCGAAGCGAATCAAACCTACTACGACGGTGCTCCGCAAATCCCGGCGTTGCGCGCGCGGTCAATCAGCGAATCAAATACGATGCAGGCCGAACTGCAAAGCGGGCGCGTCGATATCGCGCCGCTGGCTACCAGCCTCTCTCCGGACGCGATCAAAGCGCTCGGCCAGAATCCGAATTTGTCCGTGCACCAGTTCGTCGGATCGAACTTGAACCTGCTTACCTTTAATACGACGGAGGCGCCGCTCGACAACGTCAAGGTACGACAAGCCATCGCCTACGCGATCGATCGCGAAAGCATGATCCGCGATCTCGTGCTGGGTCAGGGCGCTATTGCTCATTCGATTTTACCGGAAGCATCCTGGGCCTATGCGAAGCCTCAGGCTTACCAATTCGATCCGAACAAAGCAAAGCAATTGCTTGACGAAGCGGGCTTTCGCGATCCCGATGGCGACGGGCCGCAGATGCGCTGGGCGAAGCCTCTGCTATTTCGAGTTTCCGGCAGCAGCGCCGCGGCGCGCCAGTATGCGGGAGTCATTCAGAACTATTTGAAGAACGTCGGCGTCCCGGTCACGATCGAGACTTCCGAATTCACGACGATGCTCGACCAACTGCGTTACGGCCAGTTCCAGATGACCTATGGGCAATGGGTCGGCGGCAATCAGGATCCGATCTTCTATCACGACCTGTTCGCGACCTCGGAAATTCCTACGCAAACGCGGGCCGCGCGCAATCGCAGCCGCTACAGCAATCCAGAGCTCGATAAGATTCTTGATGAGGCCGCCAACACCTACGACCATGCGAAAGCCGCGCCGTTATACGCCAAAGCACAAGAGATCATCGGCCGCGATGTCCCGGTCTTTCCGTTGTGGTACCAGGCCAACATGGTGATCGCGAAAAAGAACGTGGGCAACATTCACGTCAACGCCAGCGGCGATTGGGGATTTGTAAGAGATCTAACGGTGCAGCGGTAGCTTTCGTGGATCGTTCTTTGGCGTGCTAAGAAAAAGAGATTAACTGCCTGCCAGGGCGGCCTGAATATCCAACCAGGCGATGGCGCCTTCGCGGATCAGCTTTGGCCCCACATCGGAAACGTCCACCACTGTTGAAGGCTGATTGCTTGTGACCTCACCGCCGTCAACAATCAGATCGATTGCCTCACCAAAGTAACGGAAAACTTCCTGCGCAGATGTAGCGGGCGGCTGGTTCGAGGGATTAGCGCTCGTTGCTGTCAATGCCCCGCCGCATGTCCGTACCAGACCACACAAATCGTCATCGTTAGGTAAGCGCACGCCGATCGTCTTTGTGCCCGCGGTGATTTGATCCGGAACATCCGACGCTGCCTGACCAATCAGTGTTAATGGTCCCGGCCAAAATGCTTCAGCTAACAAATTGAATTGCGGGGTGGGCTCGGCGATAAAGCGCGAGAAGTCCTGGCGATCGCTAATGATAATCAGGATTGGCTTGTGGTCGTCTCTGCCTTTTAGCTGCTTGATTCTTCGGACCGCGTCGCGATTGAAAGGATCCGCACCCAGGCCGTAGAACGTGTCGGTTCGATAGGCAATGACGCCGCCACGTGCAATGACGTCAGAGATCTGAGAGTTGGTCGTTTTGGGAATGCTCACCTGATCTCAGCAGAAGCGCCTGTCAGCGAAAGCTCGACGCGGAACATCCGGCTCGTGGCGCTGGTGACAAACTAAAGACCACCACCGAGATCAGCTTGCTTCGTCGATGTTTTGAGCGGCGGCGTTGAGAGCATCGAAAAGTTCTTCAGCCGAGATGTTCGCTTTCTTAAACTTCACCTCAACCTTGAATTCCCTTCCCGGAGCTTCAAAGCGGTAGACGTAAGGTTCAGACGCTCCCGTCGGATCGACGAACGCGCGTCGGGCCTTACGCGCGCCGTCGCGGGTCAGGCCCTCAGACGCGATTTGCTCGGCCATCGTGCGCATTGATTCGTCATCCGGTTGGCGGACGATCTGTAGCAGCAGCGATTTCGAAGTAATTTCCGACGAGCGGCAAATCTCGCGGATCTCTTTCGGGATTGAAGCGATAGATAGGGCTTCGGTGACGGTGCTGCGGCTCTTGCCGACTTTGCGGGCCACGTCCTCGTGCGTGTAGCCAAAACGTTCGCAGAGGGCGCGCAAACCATCCGCCTCTTCCCACGGCGTCAGGTCCTTGCGCTGCATGTTTTCGATGAGCGCGATCTCGGCGACAGCGCTTTCATCGACGTCCATCTCAATGCATGGAACCTCCGTCAGGCCGGCCGCGGTGGCTGCGCGCCAGCGACGTTCGCCGGCGATGATCATCCAACGACCCATCGACGGCTTGACCAGGAGCGGCTCAAGCACGCCCTTCTCGCTGATCGACGCGGTGAGTTCGGTGAGATCACCAATGTCTGTGCGCGGCTGATCGGGGTTGGGATCGATTTTGTCGATCGGAACCAGACGCCCAACATGAACAGTAGTGTTGGACTGCGTCAATTCCTCGACGTAGTGCGCGTCGTGGCGCATGCTAAGACCGGTGGGCAAGCCTCTTCTACTAGACACGACTCATCACCTCATTGCAAAGTTTTTCGTACTCAACCGCGCCCGAAGATTGCGGCGCGAACGTAAAAATAGATTCCTTGTAAGCCGGCGATTCTTCCAATCGCACGCTCTTGGTAATTACCGTATCAAAGAGCTTCGGCCCAAAGACGCGGCGAATTTGTTCGTAGACTTCCTTGCCCAGCGTCGTCCGCTTGTCGTGCAGGGTCACCACGACTCCGACCATTTCCAGCTTCGGATTCGGGCGCGCTTTCACTTTCTCGATCGTTTCCAGTAAGTCGTCCGTTCCTTCAAGGGCAAAATAAGACGACTGGATCGGAATCAGCACGTGACTCGAAGCCACCAGGGCGTTAACCGTAATTAAGCCAAGCGTCGGTGGCGTGTCGATCACAATCACCTTGTAGGTTTTCTTCAACGGCTCGATGCGGTCCTTCAAACGGAAAGGCGCATCAAAGTCGCCCACGAGTTTTGACTCCAGCTTAGCCAGACTAATCCTGGCCGGGATAATGTCCAGGTTTTCGACCGGAGTTTTGTAGATGGGCAATTCGTCAGTTGCCTGTCCGTCCATCATCAATTCATAAGCCGAGCGGTCAATCGCCAGCGGATCGAGAAACGAGATGGAACTATTAGCCTGCGGATCGAGATCCAAAAGCAGCGTCCTGGTGCCGCGGCGCGCGAAAGCCGCCGCAAGGTTGATTGCGGTAGTGGTCTTGCCTACTCCGCCTTTTTGATTAGTGATTGCAATTATCACTGGGACCTGTTTGCCTCGCTGGTGAAAAGCCGTAACCTCACATTGGCAAGTCGCTGGCGTCGCCGATCACATCGGGCCAATCTTCTTCCGCGGAGTCGACTTCGATGTCGCCTTCGTCCTCAGTTGCGACCGAATTGCGCGAAGCCTGAATCACATCCGCATCGACGAAGATCGGACAATCTGCCCGCAGCGCCAGGGCAATCGCATCAGAGGGACGCGAATCGAGCCTCATTGGTTCGCCATCTTCTCCGGTCAGCTCAATTACTGCATAGAAAGTGTTGTCGCGTAAAGACGTAACCACGACGCGCTCGACTCTTAATCCCAGCTCGACGATCAAATTGCGCAGCAGGTCATGAGTCATGGGCCGAGGCGGAGCAATTTTTTCAATCTCCAGCGCGATGGCGTTTGCTTCGTATGCGCCCACCCAAATCGGCAGCATCGTTTCGCTATTGACGTCCTTGAGAATAATTATCGGCGTGCCACTATTGGGATCCATCATCAGCGCCCGAATCTTGACCTCTATTTCCATTTTCTGTTCCCCGCTATTGTACACAATCCTGTGAGACTCAGACCGCCGGCGTTACCTGGCCATAGAGACTATTTGGCTTGGCCTGAGTCACACGGACCGTTACCACATCGCCGGGGGCGGATGAAGCACCCGGAAAATTTACTACCTTGTGGCAGGTCGAATGTCCACTCATGTCCTGGTCTGACTTTGAACTGGGGCGCTCAACCAGGACTTTGATCTCGCGATCAATATAGCCTTCGTAAATCTCTTGCTGAAGCTGGTGCTGAGTTTCTTCCAGCTCGAGAAACCGCGCGGTCTTCTCGCTTTTGCTGACGTCGTCGTCGAGCCTGGCCGCCGGCGTGCCGGGCCGCTCTGAATAATTGAAGATATAGAGTGCGTGATATCCGACCTGCTCGACCAGTCCTAGCGTTTCGCGAAAATCCGCTGCTGTCTCTCCCGGGAAGCCGACAATGATATCACTGGTTATTGCCATTGGGCGGCGGGCATTCTTGATCGCCGCGATCCTTTGCAGGTAATCACTTGTGGTATGCCCGCGGCGCATCGCGCGCAGCACGCGATCGCTGCCCGACTGCACCGGCAGGTGAATCCACTCGCAAAGGTTATCGTGTTCGTCAATGGCCGCCACAATGTCCGGATGAAAGTCGCGCGGGAAAGACGTCGCGAACTTTATTCTTTCCATTCCGGTAGCCGCCGCTGCCCGCAACAGCCGGCTGAAGGGCGTGGCGCCTTCAACTTTTTCCAGCCCGGCGGCGGTTGTTGGGCGATAGCTATTCACGTTTTGTCCGATCAAGTGAATCTCGCGAAAGCCGTGATCGTGAAGCTCGTTTATTTCGGCGATGATGTCATCAGCGGCGCGGCTCTTCTCGCGGCCGCGTGAAAAAGGCACGATGCAATAAGTGCAGAACTTGTTACAGCCTTCGATGATCGGAACAAAGGCTACGTGCTTCGAAGTGCGAGCCGTCGCCGGCACATCCCATTTCTCATCCTCGGCGCGTTCGTCGAGATCGATCACCCGGCGTTCACCAGCCAGAGCGCGGTTCACCAACTCGGGCAGACGGTCCGTTGCGCGCGTGCCGACGATCAGGTTTACCGACGGGCTGTTATCAAAAAGGGTCTTCCCTTCCAACTGCGCGACGCAACCCATGACTCCCACGACCGGTTCGTTGCCCAGACGCTGCCGGCGCACCTCTCCAATGCGCGTCAGCACCTTGTGGGCGGCGCGTTCACGCACCGAACACGTATTGAAAATGATTACATCCGCGGTTTCAGGAGATGGGGACAATTGGAATCCAGCCGCGCGCAAACGCACGTCGGCGCGCTCGCTATCAGCGACGTTCATCTGACAGCCAAATGTTTCGAGGTAGACCGTCGAGCCCATTTCGGATTTCGTTGACAACGGGCAAAGTCTAACAGATTTCGCGGTGTCGTTCCTATTATCGCAAACGCCTTCCTTGCAAGATTATCGTGCTTGACGCTACGCACGGCTCCGAGTAGTATCTGCGCTCTTGCTCTATAACTCCTGACTCCGCCGAGGACGAAGGCAATCGGAGACGCAGAATGTCTTTTAATAAAATTATTTTGGTCGGCAATCTGGGGCGTGATCCAGAGTTGCGCTATACGCCGCAAGGCACTCCCGTTTGCAGCTTCAGTTTAGCCACAAACGAAAAGCGGAAAGATCGCACCACCGGCGAAAACCAGGATCTTACGACGTGGTTTCGCGTCACGCTGTGGGGCCGCCAGGCTGAGGTTGCTTCTCAGTACTTAACGCGCGGCAAATCTGTCTACATCGAAGGCCGCCTTCGCGTTGAGGAATACACTGACCGTGACGGCAAGCCTCGTCACTCGCTTGAAGTGAATGCTACTGACATGCAGTTCATTGGCGGCAGAGGCGAAGATGCTGGGGCGCCAGCAGCCCGGGGGGCGGCTGCGCCAGGCGATTCAGCCCATGAACCCGCGACTGATCTAAGCGACGACGACGTTCCGTTCTGAAACTGTTGGAGAAGTTCAGCCGTCGCCGGCTGGTTCGCCGGTTCCCCACTTACCTAGTTGCCGCAGCTTTTGATAGCGTCGGGTGAGCCGATCCGGAATATTGTTCGTGGCCGATTCTGCCAGCCTCTCCGAAAGCACTGAACCAAGAAAACCTGCCGCCTCGTCGTGGGAATTCTGTGCGCCACCTTTGGGCTCCGGGATTATCTGGTCGACAATACCCTCGCGCTGCAAGTCCTGGGCAGTGAGTCGCAGTCCTTCCGCTGCGCGCGCAGCCTGGCTCGAATCTTTCCAGAGAATGGCGGCGCAACCTTCGGGTGAGATAACCGAGTAAATCGAGTTTTCGAGCATCAGCACCTGATCGCCGACACCAATGGCCAACGCCCCGCCGGATCCTCCTTCTCCGATTACGGTGACGATCACCGGCACCACCAACTTAGCCATTTCACGCAGGTTGTATGCGATTGCTTCAGCCTGTCCCCGCTCCTCAGCGTCGATGCCCGGATAGGCTCCCGGCGTATCGATGAAACAGAAAATGGGTCGTTCGAATTTCTCTGCCAGCTTCATTGCGCGAATCGCCTTGCGATAGCCCTCCGGCTTCGGCATTCCGAAATTACGAAACTGGCGCTGCTTCGTATCGCGTCCCTTCTGATGTCCTACCACCAATACGGGCATGCCATGAAAACGGGCAAAGCCACACACGATGGCGGGATCATCTGCGTAGCGCCGGTCGCCGTGAATCTCGGTGAAGTCCTCGAATAACCGCTCGATAAAATCGAGGGTATAAGGCCGGTCGGGATGCCGCGCGAGTTTGACCCGCTCAAAGGCGGGGGTGGAATCCGCGCTACTCGATTCGGATTTGTCTACCATAAAAGTTTAGGCTGCGCCTTGCGCCGCGGCGGCTTGCCTGGGGGCGGCGAAACCCTCCCACCTTACTTCGCAGCCCAGGTTACGCAACGCCGATTCGATCTCCGCGCTACCCTGGACTTTCAAGGAAGGATGCGCGCGGACCCGCACCCGCATACCGTCCGAAATCACCTCAACAAAAACATCGCAATCACCTTTCGACTGCTCGAGCAGGTTCCTGACGGCTTCGCAAAGTTGCGCTGAATCCGTCAGAGTTGGAAAGCCGATAATTATCTCTCGCGCTTTCTGTTGGACGGCCTGAGTGAGTTCGGTGAGCTTTTCGGCAATTACAGTTATTACTCCGTCGTCGCTAATTTCAGCTCTGCCATTCACCAGGACCGTCGCTTCATCAGCGACCATGGCGCTCTGCCTTCTGAAAGGCTCAGGCCACAAAACACATTTTACCGATCCCGCCTGATCTTCCAAACGGAAGATGGCAAAGCGATCGCCCTTCTTAGTCGTGCGAAGCTGCAGGTCAGTAATGAGCCCGGCAATTGTCGCTCGCGAGCCAGTCTCCTGTTGACTGAGTTCTGCGGAGGTCACGGCCCCTAGTTTCGCGACGAGTTCGAAGTGGGCCTCCAACGGGTGGCCGGTAACATAGAACCCAACCGCCTTTTTCTCAGCCGCCAACATTCCCGAAACCGTCCATGCCGAAGCGTCAGGCAAATCGCTGGCGTCATCAGGGGCAGGCGCCGTATCGCCGCCAAAAAGATCGTTCTGGCCGATGGCCTTCGCGCGCCTCGACCTGGCTGAACGCGCCATCGCGATGTCGATCGCCGCAAAATGGCGGGCGCGCCAATGATGACTCGTGCTGGCGTCTGACTTCAGAGAATCAAACGCCCCGCTGCATACCAGGCCTTCCAGGACGCGCTTATTAATCGAACCCTCCTCCACTCGCTCGGTAAAATCGAAAATCGATCTAAACGGGCCTGCCTGCCGCGCCTTCATGATGGCGGTGACGCTATTGAAGCCGATGCCTTTGATGGCCGCCAGGCCGTAACGGATCGCACCTTTAAGCGCAGTGAATCCTATGTCGCTTTCATTAACATCCGGCGGCAGCAGAACGATTCCCTGGCCCCGCATCTCTTTCGTATACCGGAAGACCTTGGCGGTATCGTCGATTTCGTTTGAGAGGACCGCGGCATAGAAATGCTCGCCATAATGGGCCTTGAGATAGCCGGTCTGAAATGCAAGATAGGCATAGGCCACACTATGCGCCTTGGGGAAGCCATAGTCGGCGAACTGCGCCATGAGAGAGAATATCTGCTGGGCCTTGTCGCGCTTGATGCCGCGGGCTACCGCGCCCATGATGAACTTCTGCTCCTGCAGAGCCATCTCTTCGCGGTTCTTCTTGCCCATTGCTTTGCGCAGGCTGTCGGCCTCGGCCATGGTGTACCCGGCGAGCTTCTGCGATAACTGCATGGCCTGTTCCTGATAGACGATCACGCCTTGAGTACTGTCCAGAATCTCTTTCATCTCCGGGACAATGTATCGGACGCTCTTCTTCCCATGGTGCCTTAGGATGAAGTCATCGACCATGCCGCCATCAATTGGACCCGGCCGATAAAGGGCGTTAAGCGCGGACAGGTCCTCGATACCCTTGGGCTTGAGCTTACGGCAAATGTCCTGCATCCCTGACGATTCAAACTGAAATATCGCGTCTGTGCGCCCGTCGGCAAACAGTTGCATAGTCTTCTCATCGTTAAGCAAAACCTTTGACCACTCGACTTCTTCGCTAAGCGAACGCTTTATGCTCTTTAAGCAGTCGCTTATTATCGTAAGCGTGTTAAGCGCTAAGAAGTCCATCTTAAGGACGCCCACCTTCTCCAGGTCCGACATCTCGTACTGCGTGGTGACTTCGTCTTTGGCTGAGACGGCGATGGGGATTAGTTCTTCCAGAGGTTCAGGAGTGATAACCACCCCGGCGGCATGGACTGAGACATGGCGCGCGCAGCCCTCGAGCCGCCGCGCGAGGTCGATCACGTCGCGGACCTGATCGTTGGTCTCCATGGCGTTCCGGAGTTCAGGTACTTGTTCAATTGCCTGCGTGATGCTGACGTTTCGGCCGCGGACCGGCGGCGGGATCATCTTCGAGATACGCTCGACCTCGGCATACGGCATATCCAACGCCCGTCCCACGTCCTTGATAGCGGCCCGCGAGGCCAGGGTCCCGAAGGTCACGATTTGGCAGACTGAATCGCGTCCGTACAGGTCCGCCACATGATTGATAACCTCGCTGCGGCCGCGAACGCAGAAATCGATGTCGATATCCGGCATGGAAACACGCTCCGGGTTCAGGAAGCGCTCAAAGAAGAGGTTGTACCTCAGAGGATCGATATCGGTAATCCCGAGGCAGTAAGCCACCAGCGAGCCGGCGGATGAACCTCGCCCCGGCCCCACCGGAATGCCATGTTGCTTGGCGTAGCGAACAAAGTCCCAGACGATCAGGAAATACCCGGCATATCCCATGCGCTTAATGACTTCAATCTCATGCCAGAGCCGTTTTTCGTAATCTTCGAAAGTATGAGTCAGTTCCCCTCGGGCGGATTCTCCGTCCCATACTTGCGCCTTGCGGGTCTGATAACCGTCGCGAACGGTCTTTTCAAAGTATTCGTTGGCGGTCAGTCCCGCGTCGGAAGCTGGAATCGGATAGTTCGGCAGGTAGTTCACGCCGGTCGGTAAGGTCAAATCGCATCTTTCTGCGATCTCGACCGTGCGTTCCAAAGCCTCAGGCAATTCGTTGCCAAAAATCTGCCACATCTCGTCGGGCGAACGCACATAAAAGTTTGGTGTGCCATATCGCAGGCGATTTTGATCGTTCACCGTCTTGCCGGAACCGATGCACAGCAGCACGTCGTGCGCGCGCGCATCGTCAGGCATCAGGTAATGCGCGTCGTTGGTAGCAACCAGCGGAATGCCCGTGCGCTTCGATAACTCGACCAGGGGTTTGCGAATCCTGTTTTGGGGTTCCAGCCCGTGCTCCTGAATCTCAAGAAAGTAATTTCCCTTGCCCATTATTTCCTGAAACTCGAGCGCCGCCGCAGCCGCGTCATCCGGGCATTCTTTAGCCAGCAACGCCGAGGGAACGCCGGACAGGCAGGCCGAGAGCGCAATCAGACCTTTGCTGTGTTGGGCGAGCAGTTCCCTATCGATCCGAGGTTTGTAATAGAAGCCTTCGGTGAAAGCCTTTGAGGTGAGCCGCGAGAGATTACGATAACCTTCAAAATCCTTCGCCAGGAGAATCAGGTGATGGTTGGTTTTTTCGCCTGGCGCCGCTCGACCGCCGCGATCCTTGCGGCTTCCGGTTGCAACGTAAGTTTCGCATCCGATAATTGGCTTGATACCTTCCTTCTTCATCGTGTTGTAGAAGGTGATCGCCCCGTACATGTTGCCATGATCGGTCATGGCGCATGCCTTCATTCCCAGTTCCTGGGTCCGCTTGGCGAGCGGATTTATCTGGATCGCGCCGTCGAGGAGACTGTAGTCGGTGTGTAAATGGAGATGAACAAAATCTTTGTCTGGCATGATGAAAGAATCAATTTCAAATCGGGTTGTTAGATAACCACTCGGAGGATCGGCACTATATCACGTCGCAGCACGCGGTGTGCAGTGAGCGTTGAGAGATAGTGGCTACCAGCCCGCGTTAGTGGGCGGAAGATCTGTAGCCCACGGCGCAAGCCGTGGGAAAAGGGGTTTAGAAAAGGAAAGCCACAGCGTGGCGTAGCGATGACCAGGTGGAAAATAAATGTGCCGCCGCTCCGCGGCTAATGTTTATTTTCACGACTTCCCATGGCTTACGCCATGGGCTACAGATCTTCCGCCGCTCTGCGGCTTAGGCCACACTCGTTTTTAATTACTGCTCACTTCTTTCCAATGACCTCCCTCCGCCGTCTGATTTATCTTCCCGCCATCAAGCGGGTTTGATAAGCGGCTGACTCAGCGATTCAGCCAAACTCACAATCGTTTCAGTTAACCGATCGTTGCCAGGCAAATGCTCGCCTCCGCGCAACGGCCACTCGCAACCATCTTACGACGGTCAACTCAAACTTCACCTTGGGAGGATGACTTCATGACAACTGAATCTGGAGACAAAAAGGTGCAGCGATAAATCGCTGGGCTAATATCATTCGTCCGCGCGCCGCGGACTCGAAATCTGGGGCGGCATAATAGACGGAAGAGTCGAGGAGCGAAAGTAAGGAAAGTTGC
This sequence comes from Blastocatellia bacterium, assembly GCA_033856915.1. GTDB lineage: Bacteria > Acidobacteriota > Blastocatellia > Pyrinomonadales > Pyrinomonadaceae > UBA11740. Next base: position 58,964 of record JAWVEB010000009.1, read on the forward strand.
ATGCGGAAAATCGGTCCGCCAGTTAAGCGGACACTTTCAATAACTAAAGCCCGAAAACTTATTGACTTTGTTAGCCTTGCTGGAATACTGTCATGCCGCTCTTTTCGCATTCCTCCTGGGAAACCTCCTCGCGACGCTCGATCCAGGTCGCCTGAGGAGTTGCCTGACCACTGAAAAGGAGTCTTAGATGAGAACGCTGATGACGTTCGCTCGACATGAGATCGAGTTTCTGCTGGGTTTTCTGGCAGCAATAGCGGTCTATCAGATCCTTACCGGCAAAATTAACACTCGGGGACTCCTCAAAGACGAGCATGGCGTCTTTAGTCCGGGACGACTGCAGTTGCTCTTGGTTACACTGGCGTGCGCATCCTATGTTTTCTCGCAGGTTCTAGAGTCCATTACTCTCGGAGCGCCTGGGTTTCCAACCTTAGACCCGAAATGGTTCTTAGCCCTTTTCGGTAGCCACGCAATCTACCTGGGAGGTAAGAGCTACTCCCTGTTCAAACAACCGTGAGTCAGTCTGCAAGACAGCGATTCAGTTACTTAGTAAAGCTTAAGACCGCACAACCAGAAGAATAAGGAGACTAAGCATGCACACTCTAGCATTGGTAATGGGATGGATCATTGCGATTCTCCTCGGGAGTTTCGCGCTCGTGATTATCTTCCAGATCTTGATCGGGAGAATTGAACTCAAGTACCTGATCAGTGGCCCGCCGGATAACAACGCCAGCTTATCGCGATTTCAGTTCCTGATTTTTACGTTCGTGATCGCGATGGGCCTGTTCTTGATAATTGTCAGCACCCAGCCCCAGCCTGCGTTTCCAGCGATCCCGGGCGGCATCTTGGCTTTATTGGGAATCAGCGGAGGCTCTTATGTAACGGCGAAGGGCGTCGACGCAAGCGTATCAACAACGACGACCACGACCAGCACGCCAAACCCACCGCCGCTGCCCCCCACGACGACAACGGAGGTAAGTCAGCCAGGTTCGGTGGCGTAGGCAGATCGCTGGAAGACTCTGGTCAGCGATCTCGTGTGAGGGAGTGACGGTTCCGTCGTATTAATGTCACTCCCTTCGGTTTCAGCGTGGGCAGGGTTCGCGCGCCACGCTGCGTTATCGCTGGGCCTCAACCTTGGGGTTTCTGAAGTCCTTCAACTGATGTCGCTACAGAAGAATGATCGCGAGCGGTTCGGTAACGGCCTATTCCCACTCAATCGTGCTCGGCGGCTTTGAACTAATATCGTAAACGACGCGATTGACTCCTTTGACTTCGGAGACGACGCGCGTCGAGATTCGTGCCAGCACGTCGTGCGGCAGACGCGCCCAGTCGGCCGTCATCCCGTCCACACTGGTGACGGCGCGGATGGCAATCACGCGCTCGTATGTTCGCTCATCGCCCATCACTCCCACAGTCGAAATAGGCAGCAGGACCGCCAAAGCCTGCCAAACAAAATCATACAAACCAGCGCGGCGCAGTTCCTGGTCGAGAATCCGATCGGCCGCGCGCAGGATGCTGAGCCGTTCTTCGGTCACGTCGCCCAGAATGCGCACGGCCAGACCCGGACCGGGGAATGGATGACGAGAGAGGATCTCTTTGGGGACACCGAGTTCGCTGCCGATGAGCCTGACCTCGTCCTTGAACAATTCGCGCAGAGGTTCGATCAATCTCAGGTTCATCTTTTCCGGCAGGCCGCCAACGTTATGATGGCTCTTGATTGTTGCCGACGGTCCGCGGACGGACACGGACTCAATCACGTCCGGATAGAGAGTTCCCTGCACCAGGAAACCGACACCGCCGATCCGTTTGGCTTCTTCTTCGAAGACCTCTATGAAAAGAGCGCCGATGCGCTTGCGCTTAGTTTCCGGATCGGTCACATCTTTCAACGCGTCGAGAAAGCGTTGGCTCGCGTCGATGCCCTGAATGTTTAGTTGCAGCTTCTGTTTCAGCAAAGCCAGGGTCGTTTCAAATTCGCCCTCACGCAACAGGCCATTGTTAATAAACAGGCATATCTGCCGGTCTCCGATCGCTCGATGAACGAGGGCGGCGGCTACTGAAGAATCAACACCGCCTGACAGTCCGCAAACGGCACGGCCGCTTTCGCCGAGCTGCTCTTTAATACGCTCGGTTTGTTCCGCGATGGCAGCCGTGGGCGTCCAGTCACCTTTGCAGCCGCAGATTTCAAATAGAAAGTTGCGCAAGATTTGCGCGCCGAGGTGTGTGTGTGCGACCTCCGGATGGAACTGCACCCCATAGATCCCGCGCTCGGGGTTCTCAAATGCGTTGACCGCGTCAATCGTTTCGGCGGTCATGCGAAAGCCCTCAGGCAAAGTGGTGACATGATCGCCATGACTCATCCACACGTCCATTTCAACCGGCAGTCCGGAAAATAAACGGCTCGTCGGGTCCACCACCTGCAGCCGCGCATAGCCGTATTCTCTATTTGTCGAAGGACGCACCTCTCCACCGAGGCCGTGAGCGATCAGTTGCAGCCCATAGCAAATACCCAACACCGGACAGTGCGCGCTCTCGAGCAAGTCAGGCTGAGTCCGCGGTGCGTCACTGTCATAGACGGAGGCGGGACCACCCGAGAGGATTAATCCCCGGGGCTGGCGCGATTGAATCTCCGCGGTTGAGACATTGTAAGGAAGAATTTCGCAGTAAACTCCGGCTTCTCGCACCCTGCGCGCGATCAGTTGAGTGTACTGGCCGCCAAAGTCGAGTATGATTACGTTTTCGTGACTTGTGCTCTGCAAAAAGAAAAACCTCCGTGCCAGGTTATGCGTCAAAGATGACAGGACTTATTTTAGCTCTGGATTATAGGTTGGCAGTAGAGAGCCGAGCAAAGCAAGTTGCCGGAAATGAAAGTACGCTGATTTAGATGGATCGCGATTCTGTATCCTCACAAATGAAACCCTGGAAGAATATTGCAAAGGCTCTTTGCTTTCTGGTTTTGTTTGTTTCCCTCACCGGATCCGCGGTGCGGGCCCAGGTCGAACTCTCGCAGCCGCTCGTCGTAAAGTGGCGCTATCAATCAGATCAAATATCCAACCTGACTCCCGCGGCTGATAAGACAACTGTGTTCGTCTCCCTGGCGCAAGGCACTCTGGTCGCGTTGAATGCACCGGACGGCAAACTGCTTTGGCGAGCTGAAGCCGGCGGCGAATTCTCCGCGGCTCCAACTACTGATGTTCGCAGTGTCTATGCCGCCACAAGATATTCAGAACCCGACCACGGCCCGGTCCATGGGACGTTGCGCGCCCTTAGCAAGTCAACCGGGGTGACCTTGTGGATGAGAACTTTACCCGGCCCGCTCGCCGGGAGTCTGGTTGCCGGCGAGAATGCTCTCTTCGCCGCCGGCATCGATGGCAGAGTCTACGCCTTTGACAAGCATACCGGGCTTACGCTGTGGATCAATCAATATTCCGAAGCGTTTGCTAGTCAGCCATTGCTGGCGGGCAAGCTCGTCTATCTGGGGAGTGACGGCGGCAATCTCCTCGCGCTTGATCAAGCGACCGGCCAGTTGGTTTGGCAGTATCGCACACACGGCGCCATTCAAGGTCCAATCGCCGTTGCCAACGGCACAGTTTATTTTGGCTCCGGGGACGGATACGTGTATGCCTTCAGCGAGGTGCGCGCCAAACTGCTTTGGCGTCGTCGAACCGGCGCCGCTGTGCAGGCGGTAGCGATAGTTAATAACGGATTAGTCGCCGCGTCTCTCGACAATTTCGCTTACCTGCTGTCGCTCAACAAGGGTGCTCTGGTATGGCGGCGTCAGCTTCCCGGCCGGATACCCGCGCGGCCTGTGACGGCGGCAGACGGGGCCCTCTTCACGCCGCTGTCCACCGATAGCGCGGTGGTCCTCAGTCTCCATGATGGAAAACCCGCGAATACTCTTTTGCTCGGCGAAGAAAACAGCAGCAGCGCCGCGCCCATCGTGATCGACAACCTGGTTCTCATAGCGACTTCACACGGATTGCTAGCGTTTGCCTCTCCACAGCAAAGCCCCGCGCGATAGAGATCTGTTAATGAAAGAAAGGGAGCGGGCGGTTAGATTTCGCGCATCTCTGCGGGCTGTTTTTCCGGCGAGCGCCGGCCCAGTGAAGTGAGGCCGCGGGAAAGCAGGCCATGGACCACATAAGCAATGACCAGCAGCAGCAGGACCCATTGCGAGTAAAGATAGATCAAACCAACCAGAGCGATCATTGCGATCACCAGCCGGGCGTTGCGCCTGCCCACGCCGATCGATTTGAAACTGGTAAAGCGTAAAGTGCTGACCATCAGCAGACTCAGGAATCCCATCAACACCATCGTCAGAATCGCCAGGACTTCTGAGCGATGCGGTGCGTATTTGATCGGCGTCGGCGCAAAGTGAACTATTGCGGCAATCAGGCAGCCCGCCACCGGAATTGGCAGACCAACGAAGCTCTTCTTATCTACCTTGGGCGTTCCCTCGGCAAGCGGACGCGGACGTGAAGCCTGAACATTAAACCTGGCCAGGCGAAAGCCGCCGCAAATTACAAACATGAACGAAATAAACCAGGCGAGTTGCCGGGCGTTGCTCCAGTCCTGTAAGGCAGTACCGTAACCCCAGGCGTAAGCGAGAATCGCCGGAGCCAGACCGAATGAGACGATGTCCGCCAGCGAATCGAGTTGGATTCCGATTTCGGTCGTGCTCCTGGTCATGCGTGCAATCCGTCCGTCCAGACAGTCGCAGACAAAAGCCCAGCCGATTGCCATCGCCGCATAATCAAAGCGCTGCTCCGCTGCTTTTATCTGAGCGGGACCCCCAATTCCCAGCAGACTAAAACCACTCATAGTGGCCATCAGCGAATAAAAGCCAGCGAGGATATTCATCGCCGTAAACAAGGACGGGACCAGGTACACGCCTTTTTTCAGGCCCTTGTGGCCTGCCGGCGCCGGCGTTGGGCCAAAGCGCGCGCCCGATTGGAGACGTGGGACACTCATCCTTTGATTCTTCCTACAATGGTAACGCCACCGCGGACCCGCATGCCTTCGCTAACCATGACATCGACATTGGGCGGTAACAATACATCCGTTCGTGAGCTGAACTTTATCATGCCGAAACGTTCCCCGCATTTTACCCTGTCACCCGCCTGCTTCCAACAGACAATGCGGCGGGCCAGGATGCCGGCAATCTGGGTGCACCTCACAGTCAACCCATCGCCTTGAATTGTCAAGGTATTCTGCTCATTTACCAAGCGGGAATCTTCCTTCGTCGCCATGCGATAGCGTCCCTTTTTATACGCGATCTCGGTGATCACGCCACTGATCGGCGAGCGGTTTATGTGGACGTCGATGGGCGAAAGAAAGATGCTGATGAGTGAGTCTGGATTATCTTTGCCATCGGCCAGCCTGACTAATGTGACCAGGCCGTCGGCGGGAGCCACGACGATGCCGGCCTCCGCGGGCGCCGTCCGCCGCGGGTCACGGAAAAAGTACGCCATAAACGCCGCGACCAGGATAAGGGGAATTGCCAGCACCCAGTAACCAAGAACGACCGGCACGACAGCCAGTAACAGCGGGATGACTAGATATGGAACTCCGTCGCGAACCATGGTTTGCTGTGGCACGTGCATCCTGCGCGTGGTTTCACGGCGAGACGCCGGTGCCAATTTCCATCAATCCTGTAAAGAACAAAACGGGGCGACCAGTAGCTCTGTCGTCCCCGTTTAAGTTAAAGATTAGAATCAACCGGACGCCTGCCCGGGCGAAACAAAACTTAGTGCTCCGTGTGCGCAGACTTCTCGTGTTGGAGCATCAATGAATGCATCTGGTCTTTTATCGCAAGCTTCTTCTTCTTCAGTGTAACCTCTTCCAACTGCTCTTCATCGCTCGGATATGCAAGTGCGGACAGTTCACCTAAACGCTCTTCGTAACGTCCGTGCTCGCGGGCAAGTTCGCGAAACTCGGAGTTACTCGTCATTAATTCGTCCTTCACGCTCTCCGTCTTGGTTATTTCCATATTAGTATTCTCCTCTCGATCGATTGGTTGGAAAGAAACTGCTTGCAGGTGAGAAAAGCCCGAGGCAAATCGTCATGGCCGAAATGTTAGCCCAACAGTGGGCGCAAATCAAGGCAAAGTTTCCAACTTAAGGGACATTAGCAGCGCATCTTCCAGGGGGTCATTGTAATAGCGCCTGCGCCTGCCCGTCACTTCAAACCCGGACCGTCGATAAAGGCCCTGCGCCGCATCGTTACTAGAGCGCACCTCGAGGAATGCGAGGTGCGCCCCCTGTTTGCGACCTTGTGCCAGTAAAGTGGATAAGAGTTTGGCCGCAATTCCCTGCCGCTGAAACTCTGGTCTCACCGCTACATTGTTAATGTGAAGTTCACCCGCTATTACCCGCGAGACGATGAAACCGGCAATAACATCCTTCTGGCCTTGACCCGGGCCCGTCGTCGCAGGTCTGGCGACCAGCATGATCACATCTTCGGGCGATTGCAATTCCTTGTGATAGGCATCCCATCCCCAGGCGCTGATACCGGATAGGTCTTCGATCTCGACCACCTCGAGCAAATCGTGCTCAGTCATTCGAGCGATCGAGAGACTTGAATCAATGATTACTTCTCGCGTTGCCATTTTTCATTTATTTCGGCGTCGGATGCTCTGACGTAAACAGCTTGCAACTCATTCGGGCTTACAGTCCGTTTGCGGTGGTAAACGTTCAGCGCCAGGGCGGCGATGGAGCTTGCGAGTTGATTCGTCCGAGGAGCGAGGCTCCATGCATTCTGCTTCGCACCTGAGTCGCTGAACGAGATGTTGTGGTTGTCCGCCCAGGCTCGCAAAGCTTCGACTTGCTGATGGGCGCCTTCGCCGGCCCACAGGATCTTCTGTGCTTCTCCGTATTTTACCAGGAGTGCATCCGGGGAAAGGTGCGCTGCGGTGTCCAGTTCCCTTACCTGTCCGTCACCAACTGAAAATAATTGCGCGAAGAGTTCACCCCGCCCGGCGGGTAGCAGCGACACCGTGCGCTCTGAAGCGCCCGCTGCGTAAGCTATGGCGGCGAGCGTGGAAACTCCCGCACAACTTTTTCCGGTGCACACCGCGAAGGACTTTATGGTTGCCAAGCCGATGCGTAGGCCGGTGAAACTTCCCGGCCCGACGGCCGCGGCAAACAGGTCAACCTGGCTCAGTTTTACTCCGGCGGCTTTCAGAGTTTTTTCAACGGTTTGAATCAGGTCAGTCGAATGCGATGCCGAAGCATCGCCGCTATCAGCACACAGAATTTCTTTGCCTTGCGCGAGTGCCACGCTACCCGCGCGCGTGGCCGTCTCAATCGCCAGAATCATTGGTGCTTTGTCGTCTGACATTGCCGTCGTAACAAAAAGTGATACTGGGGTACATTACCCCACCATCCAAAAAACTATATCTCTTGTCGTTTGACACTGAGCGTTGTGGGCGCAATGATCTTAAACCATATAATTGAATCTGAAGCAAAGGCTGCTCGGCGGATTGGGTTTTGAATTATGCGAATTGGGGTCTTAACTGGAGGCGGAGATTGTCCAGGGCTGAACGCTGCGATCCGCGCCATCGTCAGGCGGGCTCATGCTGACGAGGTTGAGGTTGTGGGTTTTCGAAACGGCTGGCTCGGTCTGGTTGAGAACGATGTGATGCCACTGGATCGGGCGTCGGTTACCGGAATACTGCCACGTGGCGGCACGATTCTCGGCACTTCGCGATACAACCCGGTCAAAGATCCCGCGTGCATGGGCCATCTCAAAGAAAACTGGCTCGCACACGAACTCGCGGGACTGATCGTTGTCGGCGGTGAAGGTTCGCTTTCAGCAGCTCACGAACTCTGGAGGGATCACCAACTGAAATTGGTGGGCATTCCGAAAACGATCGACAACGACATCAACGGCACGGACTTCACATTTGGTTTTGACACCGCGGTCTCAATTGTTACCGACGCGGTTGACCGCCTGCATTCGACGGCCGAGTCGCACCACCGCGTGATGGTAGTGGAAGTGATGGGCCGGCACACCGGATGGATTGCGGCGTACGGCGGTCTCGCCGGCGGCGCGGACGCGATCTTGATTCCTGAATACCCGTTCAGAATTTCCCGTGTTTGTGCTTTGCTCGAGGAACGGAAAAAACGGGGCCGCAACTTTTCGATCGTGGTAGTAGCCGAAGACGCTCATCCACATCCCGACGAGCCGTTCGTGAATGAAGATCAATCCAACGCAATATATCGTCACGATCGTTTGGGCGGAATCGGCGAGGTGCTGGCCAGAGAAATCGAACGCTGCACCGACATTCAGACCCGCGTGACTAAGCTGGGTTATGTCCAGCGTGGCGGTTCTCCCACGGCGTTTGATCGGATTCTGGCAACCAGGTTCGGCATCAAAGCCTATGAAATGGTTCGCGACGAGAAGTGGGGAGAGATGGCCGCCATTCGCGGCAATAAGATCATCAGTGTGCCGCTGGCTGAAGCGGTTGGACAGCTAAAGCAACTCGACCCCGAGATATACCGTGTAGCGGAAGTATTTTTTGGCTGAAGAAGTCAGCCAGGCGGGTCCTCGTCGCTTACCTTATCTTCATCGACGGATCGCCGAAGAGAATCCAGGAGCGCCGGACATCGTTATCGTTGGTTGCTGCCTTGGCCTGCCGCGTCGCGTCGCCCAGCGAGATGGGTTGACCGCTATAGAGTAACTGAAAGAGTTGCTGGCCCATTTGATGTTGGCCGGTGGGAACCGTCAGGCCGGATGAAGAAAAGCTGGCCACTGCACCGCCATTCGGTGCTTTCATCAACGCCTCGCTGACACAATCGATAGACGGCGCGACAAAATATCCATTCAGGCAATCCATCACTATTACCAGCGGCAGCTTATTACCGTTGGTTAGGGCCATCGCGTCACTGGCGGAAAAAATCGGGGCGCCGGTCCAAACATTCACATTGCCGTGACCAGAGTAGTTCACCAGCGCCGCGCCCTGGTTAAACCCGGCGATAATACTTGCCCGCGTCGCGGCGTCTGACGGCTGTTGAGCGCGATAGATTTTCTGCACATTCGCTTGCATGTTCGACGGTAGCAACGGAATGAGATCGTCGTTCGCCTTCTCAAAGTTGAAAAAGTAACTGCCTTGCGTGTCCGCCACCATTAAGGCGCTTTGCGGAACATTGCCGGGAGAAAAGTTTACAATCTTCGAGACCACGAGATTTGCTTCCGCAACCGTTCTGACGGGCAGGCGGCCCACCGGAATCTCAGGGATACCGTCGACGTCGAAATCCGTGAGCGTGTCATCCGATCCGGTTTCCATAAAGACAGTGTCGATGAGTTGCGTCGGCACCAGATCGGCGTTTCCGCTTCCCTCGTAATTGCGAGGGTCATAACTGCCATCGCCGACCAGTAACAGATAGCGCGGCGCATTCACCCACGTCGTACGCGCCCGAGCAAGAAAATCCGTTATGGCTTGCGGGGTGTGCATGCCATAGCTGAATTCATCAAACACGTCTTCGATGTCAACGACTTTTACGGTCAGGCCCTCATTCTGACGCTTGCTAACCAGAGGCGCCAGACTCGGGATAAATGCCTGGTGCGAAATTATCAGGAGGTCTGCGGCGTTGGCAGGATTGCCGGCCTGATTGAGCAGCGACGGTTGATTACCGGTGATTGAGGCTGGATGCAAAAAGGAATCCGAGGATAAAGCCAATAACGTGCGCGTCCCTTTGCTTCTCGCTCCTGCCGAAGGGACTGTTCCTGAAAATCCTGAACCAGTGTCCGCGACTAACGGATGTACTTCCTGTACGGACGACGGATTAGAGATATCCAGTACGCGAATGTTCGGCGTAGTGAAACCGTCGATCTTCGCGCTCTGTGAAGACCTGACTGCAAACGAAAGAGCGTCGTTCTCAGCGCGGAAAGTTCGCGGGTAAGTCAGACGCGCGTACGAATAGAGCGATAGGTCGCCGCTTCCTCCGGCGATTACAAACTTGATGACGTTGTCGCCCTCCTGGAGTTGCGAGACGGCGACGTTGAAGGTCTGTTGGGCATATTGCTGCGAGGCGAAGTTCATCGTGCCAACCATCGAATCATTGACCAGCACGTTAACCACATGTACCTGGTTCGTGGTTCCCTGGAGCCCAATCCGTAAAAGAGCCGTGCCCTGCGAATCAGTCTGCAGGCTGGTGACCTTTAGAGTCTTTGTCGTTGCGGGATTCAGGAGCGACCCGCCAAAAAAATTCTCAGCGGCGCCATTCAGCAGTGAACTGAAATAGACAAAACGCTCCTTAAGCTGTACGTCATAAAGAAACCCGGGGCCCGGAGTCACGTTTGCAGCCGCATGATTTCGTTTCCTGTAAGTAGCGTGTCGTCTACGCCGGGTCGCGCGACGGCGACGAGACATATTTCTGCGACGCAACTGTCGCGTTTGCAGGAATGGCGCGGGTGACGTCAGGGCTTTAGGGTTCAGCGAAGAATTGCCGGCGCGGCTTACCGTCGCAGTGTCAGGCGGGGCGATCTTCGCTGCAGCGGAATTAGCCTTCGGAGTATCGATGAAGGGCAAGGAGTTGATGACCTTACTCTCCTCGCTAAGCGGACAACTTACTGATTGGGATTGATTAGTCGGGTCGACCTGTTGTTTTCGCGTTTCTCTATCGGCTGCGACTCCGGAAGAGATATCGCCAATCCAACTGCCACTGGAAAACCTGCCGGCAGTGTCGGCCGCCGGCGAGGCAAGCGGTGCAGGCCGTGGAGACGAAACAGGAATCGCGTCGGGTTGAATCTCTCCAAACACGGGCACGCGCAGGCCGGCTTGGGAACCATTGACGAGATAATAGACGTGCGTGTCGGTTGTCGGAGTATCGAGGCCGGCGCCGTAAAACTCCAAAAAGTCGTTGGCGGTTAGCGGGCCGCCACTTCGGGAGACTTCGATCGGCGCCTCTGTGCCGTCCACAAACAAACGAAGATTGCGCGCGTCGGCGCTCACGTCGAAACCGGCGGCAACCATCTCCGGCTGTGTCACGCGATACCATCCGTCTTGCTTCACACCGATCTTCAAGCCCGCCTGAGCAGCGATGGCCCACTGATCCTGAATCGCAGCGGGCGCAATTGGCGGTTTCTCAAACACTCCCGCTGGGCCGCCTGTCTGGGTTGTCGCCGCCGCCTGCGCTGCAGCGACCTCACTGATCAGTTTTGCCTGTTGAGATTTTGATAGGCTCTCGTTCCAAACCGGAATGAACGGACCATTGACCGTGTGCGTCCCTTTGATATCGAGGTCTTCGAGATAGTAACGAGAGTCGAGACTTCCCGACGCATCGAACCATTGATAACTGAAGCCCGCATAGAGCGGTGTCCCCTGCCCTGCGATCAAAGCGGAGCCGGCAATGATTCCAGGGTTCACCTGGGTGCGCTTGCCGCCGCTATCGCGATAGACATTGAACCCAAGATTATCGAGCTCAAAGGAAGTACGCCATTCAACCAGAACGCCTGTGGGACCGGCCGTCACTTTCACCTCTGCAGTATGGGCGAGGGTGATTTCTGAAGCCTTAGGTTTGCGCTGAACGCTCTTTGAGAATACGGGTGCTGCCGCCACTGGTGCGACAGAGGAAAGCAGGGCTGCTATCAAAATAGCAATAACTGTGTGGCTGCGGAAGGCTGCGCGTTTCATCTATACCTCAATGCGCGCGGTCATTATCGGCGAATTGGCGTGGGGAGACAACCCGAAACTCCTGGCCGCCCTGATTCGGGCGCCATTGCTCGCGATCATTGAGTCGCGCGCAGATGATCGAACAAGTACCGCCCCGCTTGCGCCGCGAAAGATCCAAGCTGGTATGGCAGGCGCGGCAAATTGTTCGGCTGGCCGCGTAAATTGAAGGTGGCCACGATCGGACGCGGCCAACGTTCCCGGATTTCCTTTACCAATCTTCTCGGGCTGCGGACGGCAGACGCCATCAACGGGCGCGGCTGAACGGGTAAATGAACAGCCTGGAACAGATTTCCCCACTGCTCCAGGACGGCGCGCACGATCCACTCGGGCAAATCCTCTTGCTGTACTTCTAATTTTAATCCGGCAACGTTCGCGCCCAGCAGTTGATGCGCCAGGTTAATCCCGCAAGCAATCCATGCGGCGCGATTCTTGTTCGATCCCAAACAGATGCTTGCTTCGAAGTTTTCCGGAAGTGCCTCGACCATGGCTGCGATGTCACAGAGCCACGTGGGCCGCCAACCGCCGTGCTTGAATAAATGTATAGCCAGCAGGGCCAGATGATCCTCGAAAGACAAAACGCGAATTGGTACGTCCTGGAGAGCAAGCATTCGCGAACGTTCGAAAAGTCCCTCGACAGATCGATCGTCCAACTCCGGCAGGCCCTTGTGCAGGTCGACCCACCAGGTTCCCTCTTCATCCTGCTTCAGCGTTTCACGCGCCCTTGCGTATTCCGCGGGACGCACCACGAGATCGATGTCTCCGTAAGGGCGGAAAGTTTGATGGGGATAAAACTGCGCGGCAGCCCAGCCTTTGACGAGAGTCGGCTCGATCTCTGCGCCGCGAAGCAACCGGAAGGCTCTCAGGATCCTTTCTTCGTTGATGGGAGTCTGCAGCGCCTGCAAACGATATCCCTGATGCAGTAACTCTCCGCAAGGAGTGGCCGCCAAATCGCTCTCATGAATTCGCCACCACGCGAGACCAGCGCCTCCGGAGTTGTAGAGCAGGCTGGTAACTCGCTCAAGATCCTTTGGAGACATTTCGAGCCGGGTCTGGCTAGCTCGCCATGATCCGGCCAGAAAGTCGGCGACGAGTTGTCCCTGTTGGCGATAGTTTGGAGACTTCATCTAGTCTTTTCGGGTGTTACAAAGCAAAAGCGCTGCCAACATTCCGGCAGCGCTCGTTCCCTTTGTCGCGCACTGGACTCACTACTGACACGTGACATTGCATATCCCCGAACAGCATTGCGCACCAGTGCTACAGCTCGTCCCGGAAGGAAAGCAGCTCGCTGCCTGGGTTGGAGTGGGCGCCACAATCGAAGTAACGACCGGAACCGCGACCAGGGCAGCGAGACCGAGCGCGCGCACCATCGATCTGCGATTCATCCCCATCAATTCAGGCGGCGGCGGTGGCTGTCTATCGAGTAAGTGATTCTTTCCCAGTTGATCAAGCGCCAGCCAGACGAGCTTCTCGTCAACGACAGAATCGAATTGCTGTCCCAGATTGCGGGCAATTTGGGCGGTGGTGTTCTTACCGTTGCAACGCCGCCAAACGAACGCCGCAGTTTGATTAAGGCAATGCGCGCGGTCGCGGTCGAGATCGTAAACCAGCACTTCGCCCGGCAATTCCTGAATCACCAGCCCTTGTTTTCTGGCAATTGGTTTTGCGTTTGGTGCCTTTTCCTTCATTCGTGTCTCCTAAAATGATCTTCGCGCGCGCTTTGTGTAGCTTCAATCTGTGAGTTGCTTACTCCCGCTTCTTAAGCGACAGAGAGCCTGCCGATAAAAATGTTCTCAGGCTAGTGAGACTCGGAAAATATCACGCTGACGCGGACCCGTCAATAGTAGTCTCGAATTGGGCAGTATTCTAATTTCCCTTTGCGCCTTTCGATTTCCGCCCTGCGCTTTGCGCGGAATTCATTTTCACTCGACTCTGTTTCACGCAAAGGCGCGAAGCAAACACGGAAGGCGCTGAGAAAACAGAGTAGGACACTACGTCGATCATAGACACCGCCATTGCGCGACACCATCTGACTCAAGCCGCGACTGCAAACTCGATCTCTACCGGCGTTCCATTGAAACTGAATCCAGCCAGACAGTACCGAATGCCGGACACGGATCACTGGCGCAGGCCTGCCGCGCGAATTTAATGACAATTGCCTGAGTATCGACGTTGGTGGTGAAGTCAATTGCGAACTCGCGCCAAACGTTCGGGTCTGAGCGCAGCGGTGGCGATTGTGCCAGCACGACCTTATTAGAATCAGATGCATCGATCAATGTGATCATTGGATCTGCCGCTGAAACAAAATCCTTCGAGAGGGCAGCCAACCCCAGATGATAGCGAGTCCGCGGCTGAACCAGCACCATCTGGGTAAACAGGGGCGCAACCGGATTTGAATTGCCGCGAAAGTCCACTCGCAAACTTCTGGAGCCCGCCTGATGCGCGCCTTCATCAATCGACATGGTCACATTCACGACGTCCGGTGTTATTTGCCAACCGAATCCGGTTTGGCCCACCGTGAGCACGTCTTCGAAGCCGCCGTCGCGAATCGTAGCAGCGTCCGTCAACGCCCCTTTCGTCACAGGAACGCCACGCAGACTGGCCCAGACTTCGTAAGCCTCAGGAAATTGTTTCGACCCCAATAGCGTATCCAGCAAACTCTCAGTAGTCTTATCAGGCTTAACTCGGATCGCGCGAAACTGATCGACAGCCGCCGCGCCCTGCTTTTCACGAGCAAAGAATAAAGCCAGAGCCATGCGCGCAGTGTCGGTCTCGGGCCGGATCGTTCGGACAACTGCATCCGCGTCGTGCCCATAAACACCCCAGGCTAGATCGGCGACGTTCGGCCAAAGGGAGGGATTCGCTTGCGCTGCCTGGCGAAGTTCGACGAAGGCCTGATCCAGTTGGCTCAATCTCAACAAAAGATTTCCAAGTTGCCAGTGTGGTTGTGCGTATGCCGGCGCCAGCGCGACTGATTGTTGCAGAGCGCGCAAAGCTCCCGCCTGATCCGCTGTCTCATCGCGAGCCACCCCCAACAACATCCATAGGTAATAATCCCGAGGTCGCATTTGGACGGCGCGTTGAAATTCGTCCCGGGCCTGTTGGTAATCCTCGACTCGCTGGAGCACTTCGGCTCGCGCTGCGTGGCTCTCCGCGTCAGCGGGCAGAAGGGTGACCGCCCGATCAGCAGCGGTTTTCGAGTCGGATAACCCCGCCAGGGTTGCGACGACCGCAGCAACATTGTCGCGGCGCCCCTCTGCGGCGTACTCATCAAGAGTTCGCGCAAAGCCAATTCGCGCTGCCTGCCAGATTCCCCAAACGCAGAGGATGGAAGCCAGAACGGCAATAAGGATGCGTTTCATTGGTAAGTTGGTTTCAGAATCGGAACTTCACGTTGGGCCCAGTCAAATCGGGCGACGGATAATACGGATTTGAAATGCGGAATCCTGAGCACCTAACAAAAAACCAGCCCTCCAAAATAGAAGGGCTGGCTTCACTAAGAAGTTCAGGACGAGCTATCTGGCCGGGCTCGGATTTCCTCCGCGAGTCAACACCACGCCGAGAACGACCGCGCCGCCAATGCCGCCAGCGACAATGCCACCAATCTCACCGCTCGTGAGTCCAGTGGCGGTCGTGCTGAGTGGACCCAACTGGCCATTCGGCAAGAGACATCCGGCCAGGCTGTGTTGCTTCTTGTCTGTCTTATAGGAAGCCTGGTCCGTATAGATCTCCATCTCGCCCGGCAGGACATTGTTCTTTTTCTTGGAGACCACACATCCACGAAGAACCTTCACCCGGACGTTGCCGTTCTCGTCGAAATCCAGTTGAATCTTGGAATTCGGTTGCAGTTCAATGACTCCGCCGTCTCCCAGATCGATGGTGGCGCTGACTTGATCGGGAGTTTCAATGGTCGCGCCCGTAAGAATCGTCGCGCCGGTGCCGGTGTTATTTCCATTCACGGTAATTGGCGCGTTGTTTTTCGTGAGCAGCCGCGCCGTGATCGCTCGTTGCGGCGCGCCGGGAGCCGGGTTCGGCAATCCGGCCTGCACATAGACCTGCGCAAACGAAAACGCGAGAATTACCGCGAGCGCTTTCAAAGCATTCTTTTTTCTCGTATCCATCTTCCGTCGACTCCTCGGACTTCTCGATTGGTTGACCGCTATGCTTTCAAGCTGATTGGCGGGTGAAGTGTACTTCCCTTACCCGGAGAAGGTCAACGGTTTTTAGACCACAGACTGATAGCGCGGCCGAAAGACTATGCCTGAATTATTTCTTCACGGCGTTATAGAGCTGTTCGGCGAGCTTCGGATCAATTCGTTTCAGGATCGCGAATTCCCTGGTGAACCCTTCTTTATCGTTGAGGCTCGCATAGACCAAACCTAAACTGTAATGCGCCTGCGCGTACATCGGTTTCAACTTGATCGCTTCCTTTAGGGCGGCAGCCGCATCCTGATTCTTTCCGGCTTTGTAACTGGCATTACCGAGGCCATAGAAGGCTTCAACGCTTAAAGGATTCAGGCCGGCGGCTTTCTTGAAGGCCTCGGCCGCCTCGTTGAATTGACCAGCGCGGAAGCTCGCGGTTCCTAAGCCCAGGTAAGCCTGTTCATAGTCCGCTTTTAACTGCGTCGCACGTTTATATGATTCAACTGCTTCGGTGAAACGGCCCGCGTCGAAATAAGCCTTGCCTAAATTGTAGTGCGCCGCCACGTAATCCGGTTTTGCTTCCACCGCGCGTTTCAACGGCTCGATCGCTTCCGCCGGCTTGCCGGTCTTGTCATAAACGTAACCCAGCCCATTGAGCGCCTTCGCATATTTTGGGTTGAGCTTGATGGCCTGGTTGTAGGCCGCGATTGCTTCCGGCTCGTGCCCGAGCTTGTCTTCGGCAAAGGCCAGATTATTGAAGACGATCGCCAGATCCGGCTTCAAGCGCGCGGCTTCCCTAAAAGCCTTCACTGCCTCTTCAAAGCGGCCCAGGTTCGTCAACACGATTCCCAGGTTATTCTGTGCTTCGCCATAATCAGCTCGGCTCTTGATCGCCTGCTGAAAGGCTTCGGCCGATTCATTGAGTTTGGCCAGCATGAGGAAAGCGTTGCCAAGATTGTACTGGGCATCGGCAAAGTCGGGCTTCAGCTTGATTGCCTGCTGGAATGCAGTCGTCGCTTCTCTGTAATTCTCCAACGCATACTGCGCCGCACCAAGATTGTTTTGCGTCTCGGCATCGTCGGGTTTAATTCGCAGAGCCTGCGCAAACGCATCGACGGCTTCTTTGAACTTGCCGGCCTTGTAAGACGCGGCCCCCAGGTTGTTATAGGCAAAGGCGTCCGAGGGGTTCAACTGCACAGCTTTCCGCAGAGCAGCAATTGAATCTTCGTAGCGCGACAAGCGATCGTAGGCAAAGGCCAGATTGCTATACGCGTTCACGTTATCCGGTTGCAGTTTCACCACGGCCTGATAGGCCTTCGCCGCTTCCTCGTACCGGTTGAGACTGAGGTAGGTATCGCCGAGCGCGTTCAAGGCCTCGGGCCAATCGGGCTTCAAGGCGATGGCCTTGTTCAAAGCGATCGCCGCGTCGTCGTATTTTTCCGTCGTGTTGTAGGCGATTCCGAGATTGAGATAACTTTCCGGATCGTCGGCTTTCGTTTTCAGCGCCGTCTGGAAAGAGTCGATGGCCTCTTTATTCTGCCCCATTGCGAAGTACGCGGCGCCGAGGTTGTTGAAGGTTAGAGCGTCCGGCTTCACCGCCAGCGCTTGTTTGTAAGCTTCGATGGCCTTGGCATATTGGCCCACGTCGTAAAGAGTATTGCCCTGATTGTTGAAGGCGTCGACTTTCTCTTCGTCGGAAATCTGCGGCGTCTTTACTTCAGGTTCAATTTGACCCGGCTGCGGTGGCTTGGGCGGCCTGTTGCGCGCGACCTCCGTGGGCTCAGTGGGTCGGCGAGGAGCCCTGTGCCGTACGATCAACGAACTCGCCCCGCCGGAAAGATCGCGAACTCGGGGGGGCCGTTTGAAAACGATTGCCGCGCCGCCGATGATATCCTGGCCGACCAGTGAGCTGGCCCCGCCGGCGATGTCCTGAGGCAAGCCGAAAAGAGTCTGACCCAACAGGGCGACGATTAGAAACAGTCCGAGCTTGCTTAAATTATTTGTGCGCTTCTGCAAACAGGAAAAACCTTTCACTGAAAGTAAGAGTCGTCATCTCGCCCTTGATTGCTTTTGCCTCACTTGATTGAACGCCGCGTTTGGATGCGCTTGCGCCTGGCGGAGTTACCTTCATCCTGGTGGGCGACATTGAACGCATTAAGCTGGGCTATGGTCGCGATGCCGGCGGCCGCTATGTCGCGTGTTTGATCTCGCGCCGGCGCTTGCCCTTCGCATGGGGCTGAGACTCAAGATTCCGAGTAAAGCCACAAACACCACCCCATTGATTGTGATGTGCAAGCCAAAGTCGACGATGCTGTGCACGGCGACGCCAACCACGCTGATGATCGCTCCTAAAGACACCGCGCGCTGAAATCCTTCGGCTGTTTTGACGCTTAACCTCGCCTGGCGAATCAAAACGACGGCGAACCAAATGAAGAGCAACGCGCCCAGGACTCCGCCGCTAGCAGCCAGTTCCAGATAGTCGTTGTGTGCCTGCTGCGGAGTCAGAACCCCAGACGCTGAATGATAGACAGGCACCTCGGCCCAGAAGCCGCCCAGACCCGCCCCGGCGATCGGATGCGTCTTGAACATCAGCCAGGACGCGTGCCAGATGTCGCGTCGGCGCGCGGCTTCGTGCATCTCTGAGCGATCGACGCCGGTCATTTCCGAAGTGGCCGTTTCGACTCCGCTGGCCAACTGATCCCCGCCGAGCCAGACGACGCCGGCAACAATGATTAGCAGCAGCGCGCCAGCCGCCACAGTCGTGACCGCGATCGACCGAGTCCACCTTATTAAGCCTCTCGCTCTCTCCGGCTCTCTGCTGGGTGCTCTTGATCTAACGAACAGCAGCGCCGCAAAGATCATCTGCACGGCGATGGTAAGCAAACCACCGCGCGACTTCGAAAGCACGATCGCCGCCCACATGACCAGCAGCAGCGCCAGGTAAAGCAGGACCCGTTCGCGGTGGCGCCGGCGCATAAACGCTACGCCAATGGTCACACCGAGCGCCATCTCAATTAGAAAAGCAAAGTGATTCTTGTTGATGAACTGGCCAAAGCCCTGATCGAGTGGGAGCCGCGCCAGCCCAAAGCCCATCTGCGCGTGTTGCATTGACTGCCGGGCAATTCCGAACAGCGCGCTGCCGATGGCGACGGCAATAATTGCATGCACGAGAATTCCTAACCTCTTAGTGCTCGAGGTGAAGCGAATTACCAGCATGGCCGCCAAAACAAGCACTGCTATCCTTAGACTGAAAACCCAGCTCTCGAAAGGATCTGCGCTGAGTGCAAACCAGACCCTCTCTCCAGCTACGTCCGCTTTCCCCGAGGCGAAGCTTTGCATCGCGGCGAAAAGCGCCAGCCCAACCATCGGGATCAGGAGACGAACATTTCCTACACGCCACGAGCCCTGGATGAATCCTTGAACGATCCAAAGGAGAGTCAGGAAGAAGACCGCGCATTCAAAAAGCGCTTCCGACCATGGCTCGACGGTCCCGTAAGGGATCGCGGTCAGTGCAATCACCACAATTAGTCCGTAGAAGATCGAGGCATCAAGCAGCGAGACCATGAGTCGGTCCGGCGGCACATCGGGCGTGGTTTCTCGTGCTGACTGATTGAGCAAGCGATCCAAAATGTTCGTGATGTTTTTTAAGTGAGGGAACGGCGTAAGGAACTATCGTGCGGAAGCGGCGAGACGTCGGGGAGCGGATTCCTCAGCGGCGGCAAAGATCCGTGCCACTGCCCGAGCGACTGCCGGCTGGAAGACCCCCGTGAGGTAGTTCACGTCAAACAACAGCACGTCCGCGTCCAGCGCGCGAGATAGATCAAGCCAACCGAGCGAACCCAGTTCACTTCCCAGCGGCAGACGCATAGACCAGAATCTATCGGAGCCCACCAAGGAGACGAGATTGAAATCTCTGTGTTTCCAGGTCCAGTGAATTTGTCCTTCGTCGATCAACGCATCGTGCAACGAGCCGCTCTCTCCTGCCACAGCCAGGGCCTGTGCATCCACTTCCCCGTGTCCGTTACAGCTTAACTGCGCCGTCGCATACGCGAACTCACCGAGCTCTAGAACTTCCCGCACGCCTTCGAACAATTCGGCCAGCGTGGACGCCGCCGACACCGCCTGGCACGCCCGGCGCATTCGCAAATTATTCGAAGCGCGCGCGCGCCTTTCACCAATGTTTCGTTTGACGCTGGCCCGCAGTTCGTCGACCTCGTGATAGCGAAGTTTTCCCAGAGCTAAAACCACCGCCACACCCACGACAAACAGAACGACGGCGGTGAGACTGTTGCCGCTATTCACAAACAGCATCGCCAGCAGTCCGAACAACGCGCTCACGCCATATAACACCAGCGCGACGCGTCGCTGCGACCAGCCGCGCTCCAGCAGCATGTGGTGAATGTGCTCGCGGTCTCCCTGAAAGATTGGTTTGCCGCTAATGAAGCGACGCGCGATGGCCACGCTCGTATCAACCACGGGGAGAGCGAAGGCGAGGATGGGAATCGCGACCGCGACCGCTGTCGACGCTTTCTGCGATCCCTGTACCGAAAGCATTGCCAGCGCAAAGCCAACGAACAACGAACCTGAATCTCCGAGGAAAATCGAGGCGGGATTAAAGTTGTATCGCAGAAATCCGGTGAGCGCGCCGGTCAGCACCAGGGCTATCACCGCGACCAGAGCGTTGCCCTGAATCAGCGAAACCGTAAACAGTACCAACGACGAGAAAAGCGCCGAGCCCGTCGCCAGGCCGTCGACTCCATCGATAAGGTTGAAGGCATTGGCAATGCCCACGACCCAGACGAGGGTCAACAGAAATCCGAGCACGGGATGAAGAGTGACGTTGCCAACAAAGGGAATCGACAGACCCGAGATGCGTCCGCCGAGTATGTAGAACAGCAAGGTGGCTGCTGCCAGTCCTGCAAATTTGACCCACGCGTTGGCGCCGCGCAAGTCATCGTAAATACCGAGCAGTAAGACCAAAGAGCCGCAGATGAGAAAAACGAGGATCTCGCGCAACTGAGGCCGCAGTGTTTGCGTCAGGAGATTGTTAACCAGCGGCAGGACTGAGAGAGCAATGCCGAGCGACAGGAAGATGGCGATACCCCCAAGACGGGGCACGGCTTTCAGATGCACGCGCCGCTGATCCTGCGGCTCATCAAGAATTTGATAGCGCTCACAGAATCGCCGCAGAAGGGGCGTCAACGTCAGCGACGCGCCGGCAGAAATCAAGAACAATGCAAAGTAAGTTTTCATTTAGTGGGCTACGCGAATCGTGTCAGCCTAACTCTAATTTAGCGGGTCGGTCGGCCCCTGCCGTGATTGCATCTGAAGGCATTGATTCAATCTGAGCTATTAGTTGCGGCATTGTCGCCACAGAACTGACTGCGAATCTCGTAATGCGGCCGCGATTACCAAGAAAGCGATCGGCACGTTCGCAAATGGATTTGACTACTTCGTCCACTCGACCGTGTTCCGCGCAAGACGCCTGTTGCTGGTCCGTCAAACTGGAAACGATCTCAGCGACGTGGCTCTCCCCCGGACCGATGTACAGAAAGGGAGATCCGATCGCCATGACGTTGTAAATCTTGCACGGATGAACGATGCCCGGAAAAGCTTCGCCCATAACGACCACATGAAGATCAGCAGCCGAGAGCACAGCGGGTAGTTCTGCCTGTGGCTGATACGGCAGACAGAGAATATTTGTAAGCTGATTAGTCCGCACAAACTCTTTCACTTTGTTTACTTCGCTGCCACCGCCAATGAAAACAAAGGCAACATCGTCGCGGGACCTTAACTTGTTCGCAGCGTCGAGCAGAGTATCAAGTGGGTGGCACGGACTGTGATTGCCCGCGTACATCACGACGAACTTGTTTGAGAGGTTATGCCGCAGACGAAATGCTTCCCTGCCCTTTTCGTCATAGTTAACAGCGTCGTCGCGCGACGGAGGAATCACCTCGATCTTCTCTTCAGCGATTCCCTTCGGGATGATTCGTTCTTTCATGAATCGATCGAGGACGATGATCTTTTCCGCGTGCTGCATGCTGCTTTTCAGAAGCGTTGCCAGCAGTTTCGCGAAAAATGAATCCTGGCTGAGCCAGCCCGCCGCGACCGCTTCGTCCGGGTTTAGATCCATCACCCAGAAAATCATGCGGCCCCCCTTGATTCGGGTGAACACAGATGCCAGCCACGAAATCAGTGGCGGCGAAGTCAAAGCGATCACCGTGTCCTGTCGCCGAGTGAAAATCAAGCGCCAGCCGACCGCCACAGAGAAGCTCGCAAAATTCAAAGCCCTGCGCCAGCGACTGCTCTTGCCCAGGCTAAGGGACGGTACGCGAATGATTTCGATTCCCTCCCAGATCTCGCGCCTGGGAAAGCGAAGCGTGGCGTCGTCATAACCGCCTCGCGCTGCGATCACAGTTACCTTATGGCCGCGTTCTGAAAGGACACGCGCGACGCTGGTCGACTGCTGCGCCGTAGCCACAACGTCGGGCCAAAAACATTGATTGAGGATCAGGACTCTCAAAGTTGTTTAGATTGCGTATTCGTTTTTGAATCCGCAGATTACGCAGAAATAAGAATGACGATACTCACGGCCCTATACCTTCTCGATCCAGATGACTGTCCTTGTCTGCGAAATCTGCGTAATCTGTGGATCACTTCGATCTTCATCGTCTCAGCACATAATTGCCGATGTACAACACATCCATACTGGTTTTCAGAAAGCAATCAATCGCATCACGCGGAGAGCAGACAATCGGCTCGTTCTCGTTAAATGAAGTATTCAGGACCACGGGCACGCCGGTGAGTTTGTAGAAATCTTCGATCAGTTGGTAATAGCGCGGATTCATTTCGCGCGTGACGGTCTGCAAACGGCCCGAGCCATCGACGTGGGTGACTGCCGGAATATCCGCCCGACGCCCGGGCTTGATCTGGTAGACCATCAGCATGGTCGGTGAGGGATGTGTCTGCTCAAAATAATCGCCGCCGTGTTCCGCGAGAATCGAAGGCGCAAACGGACGAAACGGTTCGCGCCGCTTGATCCGCCGGTTAAGAATGTCTTTCATGTCGGCGCGGCGCGGGTCGGCGACAATCGAGCGATTGCCGAGCGCGCGCGGACCGAACTCCATCCGCCCCTGGAACCAACCCACCACTGCGCCAGCGGCTATATCGCGCGCCGCTCGCTCAGTCAACTCTTTGTCTTCGCACTTCTCAAATTTCAAGTTGGAGCGTTTCAGCTCCCTGCGGATCTCTTCATCGCTAAACTCCGG
>JAWVEB010000010.1:0-4775 GCA_033856915.1 Blastocatellia bacterium
CGATAGAGTATTACGATCAATCGATCGCAAAGGATCCTGGTTACCCGCTCGCTTATGTCGGCCTGGCCGATTCTCATCTGCTTCTTACCGCCTACGGCGCTATTTCTACGAAAGAGGCAGTTTCTCCCGCCAGAGCCGCTCTAAAGAAAGCGCTGGCCCTGGATGATTCGCTGGCGCAGGCCCACGCATCATCGGGATTGCTTGCTAACCTCGAACTCGACCTCAACCGCGCGATTACCGAATTAGAGCGCGCGATTCAGTTAAATCCGAATTATGCGACGGCGCACCATTGGATCGCACTTCCGTTGATGGCGATCGGCCAGTCTGATCGCGCGATTGTAGAAGGAAAACGCGCGATCGAGCTCGATCCGCTCTCGTTAATTTGCAACGCCGATCTCGCTTGGGTCTATTTTAATGCACGCCGCTACGACGAAACGGAGGCGCAGGCTCGCAAGACTTTGGAAATGGACCCGCGTTTTTATGTGGCGCATTACTATCTCGGGGAAGCCCTTCAGTTTAAGGGGAAGCTCACTGACGCGACTGCCGAGTATCAGAAATCCTTCGAATCAAATAACGATCCGTTCTCGCTCGCCATGCTCGGCCAGGCCTCTGCTCGCCAGGGAAAACCGGACGAGGCGCGAAAGGTTCTCGCCCGCCTGAGGGAACAGGCAAAATCGCAATACATCTCGCCCTATGCTTTCGCGGTTGTTCTTACTGCGTTAGGCGATAAGGCGCACGCGATCGATGAATTGGAGCATAACTACGACGACACCGGATTCTATATTTCTCTCATCAAAGTAGATCCACTGTTCGACGACCTGCGCGGCGATCCGCGTTTCGAAGCGCTCGTGCAAAAAATTACCCGCGGGAAATAACGCCGGCCTGACCCAACTACTAACCGCACCATTCATCCATAACTATCGCGACGATCCCCTCTTCGCCGCGCTCGGCCAGAAGTTGAGGTTGCCGCTGCCGCAATCTGGGAATTGAAAATCTGCCGCCCAAAACGTGACCGACCTGCTGAACGCAATATCTAGTAAGGTTTAGTCTTACAAGATTGATGCAATGCTATCTTTGATTAGCTCATTCTGCTCTCGACATCAGTCCGTTTCCCCGATGCAATGCGGCGAGCTACATCCAAAATGGGCCGCGCCCAACTACCTGTCGGAGCCGGGTCTGACGCGAACCGAAGGAAGGTTGGCGACTCTAAGCATGGTCGCCAAATATTTTTATTAATCGCGTTTCTATTCGCGATCCGATCGATAGCCTTTGCCCAGGGGCCATCCTCGCCCCCGTCCGGGACGACACCGGTTGATGCTAACGGCAACGCGATGTCGGAAGCAGAACGAGTCATCGTCACCGGCTCAAATATTCCTACCGCCGAAGAAGTTGGGTCGAACCCAGTGGACACCTATCGTCGGGACGATATCACCCGGCTTGGTGCACGTACTCCAACCGACCTCATCCAAAGGATTCCTGCTGTAACGGGCTTTGGTAATACTGAAAACAATACCAATAGTATTCTCATTCCTGCCGACGGCAGCACTCGTGTCAACCTCCGCGGCATCGATCCGAAGGAGACCCTCATTTTGCAAGACGGGCGTCGCCTCGCCAACGTTGGCTTCGCCGGCACTTCGGTGGATTTCAACGAGTTCCCGCTCGGATTAATCGATCACATCGACATCCTGAAAGATGGTGCTTCGCCTGTGTATGGCACCGACGCAGTCGCCGGCGTAATTAATGTGTTCTTGATCCATCGATTTCGCGGCCTGGAACTGTACACGAGCTACGGCAACTCCAATCTCGGGTTTGCCGGCGATATGGGTCAGGAGGTCGATTACTTGCTGGCAGGCACTGGCGATGACAAAACGAACATCGTTGTGTATGCCGGATTATTTAACGAAGCGGCGATCTATTCGCGCGACACCAATATCGGACACGATTCGGACTACACAAGATGGGGAGGTATAGACGCCCGTAGCGGCAATTTCGCGGGACGAGTCCGCGGCTTTCAATTCGCTCCCAAGTTCAATCCTGCTGCGTCAGGCTTGTTGAGCCCGACCCCGCATTTTGCCGCAAACGCAAATACCGATCCGCAGTATCTCTCTCGCAGCAGTGGCCTGATTCCACGAGAACAGTTGGCCTTTAATTTCGGCGACTTCACGCCTGCGATCGCACCGACAGACCGTGAGTATCTCTACGGTTCATTTGATCGCGACATTTGCGAGAAGTACCTAACCGTGTTTGCCGACTTCAAATATTTCCGCCAATTCTGGGATGGCGGTTTGGCGCCAGCGCCATTTGCGCCAGATATTTGGTCGGATGCGAACCATCCGTTCGGAATTAGCAGTGGCGGTATCAGCGTGCCGATCCAGAACGCGTTCAACCCGTTCACCGTGGCGGATTACACGTCTCCGGGCGGCTTCAACCCCGCATTCCCGAACACCCGGGCTAGTGAGGCGCCTCCGGGCACAGAGCTCACTACCGGGGTCCGCTACCGCTCTTTGGAAACCGGTTTGCGCACGGACAAAATCACAACCGAGAACTATCTCTTCACCGGTGGGTTAAAGGGTAATCTGGGTGAGTTCACCAGCGCCTGGGACAAATTAAAGACCTGGGAGTGGGAAACCGGTGTTCGCTGGAACGAAGATTTTCGGACCGAGCGCTTCGGCGGCATTGTTAATAACAATGCACTGCGTACGGCGTTGCTCGACACCAATCCGGCCACGGCCTTCAACGCCTTCGGTCTTAATCAAAACAACAAAGCGGTGATCGATCGAGTGTTCGTTACCACCAACCACATCGGGTCGACGACGCTTTTGACCGAAGACTTCAAGCTCGACGGCGATCTTTGGGATTTGCCCGGCGGCGTAGTCTCCTTCGCCATCGGCGTCGAGCACTTGTCTAATACAACGAGTGATAATCCGGATGCGCTCACCGCGTCTGGGCAGACTACTGGGGCGACCAACTTTGCGCCCACTCGCGGCAGCCGCGACGCTTGGTCTGAGTATTGGGAATTAAGGATTCCTGTGACTGGTCCGATGTGGAACTTCCCCGGCGCGAATAGCCTGGAGTTCGATTATGCGGAGCGATTCGAAAATTACAGCGATTTCGGTACAACCGAGCGACCGAAATTCTCGGTGCGTTGGCAGCCACTCGGTGGTTCGCCCGTTCCACTCACGTTGAGAGCGGCCTATATCGAGGCCTTTCACGCCCCAAGCTTGAGCGACCTCTTTGCCGGCGCCGTGCAAGGTGGTTTTGGGCAAATTCACGATCCGCTTACGGGGACCGAACCGGAGGTCGAACAAGACTTCTCAGGTAATCGCAGTTTGAAACCAGAAATCGCGTACGAGCGCACCTTCGGCGGCGTCCTTACGCCCGAAGCGTGGTGGAGCTGGCCCCACGGCCTGACAATTTCCGTGGATTATGGGCGGCTGGACGTCCGTGGTTTCCAATCTACGTTGGACCCACAGTTTATCGTCCACCACGAGTCAGAGTTTCCTGGCTTGGTCGTCCGCGATCCATCTCAAGGCAACATAATTATTCTTGTCCGGGATCCGGAGCAAAACGTGGGTCGATTTATCGAATCGTACGTCGATTACGAGGCGGTAGAGGTATTTGAAACTGCGCGCCTTGGCCATGGTGACTGGGGAACTTTTACGGCCACGTTTAATGGCACTTATCTCATCGATGTGGACGTGCAAACCTTTCCGGGCGCAAAGAGATTCACGGCGGTGGGCAAATTCGGCGGCGGCTTCCAAGGAACTCAGAGCGGCGGCAACTACAGTCACAATCGATGGTACGCGAGTCTTTTTTACGACGGAGCATCAGGAACATGGATGCAAGGCATGGACGCCGGCGCAGTCGTTCATTACATCGGCCAGTATTGGGATAACCGGGACTTCACATTCAACGGGAGTGATCGCAAGGTGCGTGAATGGACTACGCTGGATCTTATCTTTAATTACACGTTCAACCTGCCACCGCCGGCTGCTCAGACGGACGTCGCCGGATACACCAAAGATGCCGGAACGGCAGGGCCGATGAAAACCGGTGAAAAAAAAATCATGCCAATCTCGAGCGCCGAGTACAATCCCTGCGGCTGGAGATCTTGGTTGAATCATACGACCATCACATTGGGCGTGAACAACGTCTTCGACTTAGAGCCGCCATTTGTAGCGGCTGCGTTCGAAAACGGGTTCGACGAAGTGACTGCGAATGCGAAAGGGCGATTCTGGTACGTTGCTGTGAAAAAGAGGTTCTAGCCTGCGATCCCGAATTTCGCTGCGGAAAACCAGTAATCGATTAGGCGAGCATTTTCAAAGCCTCTGTCAGAAAAAGACGAAATCAGTAAATACCCTTCGTTTTCTACGAAGCTAAAACAGGCAACCTATAGCAACATCAGTGTCAAAAGGGTATCAAACGAAGGTCCGTAACCCTCTTAAATCAGAGGTCAGAGGATAGAAATCAGAAGTCAGATTCGTCGGAAGAAAAACCGTAAATGACCCGCCCTGGCGGGAGACGGGAATCCGTAGGCTTTGCGGAATTTTCCGTATTACAAGAACCCCCGTCCGACAGTTTCGTTAGGCCAATTTCGCCGCTTGTTATGACGCTGCCATCTGATGACGTCTTCTCAAGATCACTGCGCCAGAAAATCGGCTCGTGAAACTTCTATCGTTTTGCTAGCAAAGTCGCTTGCCGATGGATCATGCACCTGACCTTAAATTCGAGATCGGGCATGTCTTGTTCATCGACATCGTCGGTTATTAGAAATT
>JAWVEB010000011.1:0-56859 GCA_033856915.1 Blastocatellia bacterium
TCGTCTTCCCGTGATCCACGTGCCCAATCGTCCCGATGTTCACGTGCGGCTTGCTGCGATCAAATTTCTCTTTGCTCATCTTTGTCTCTATTCCTCATGTGGCACAGACTTCAGTCTGTGGTTCTCGCCAGTGACTCATCGCAATCACCGACTGAAGTCTGTGCCACCTTATTTTGCTACGCCCTGCACCTTTGCGATCACTTCTTCGGCAACGTGCTTGGGCGCCTGATCATAACGCTCAAAATGCATAGTCGAAGTAGCGCGGCCCTGCGTGGCTGAACGTAAGTCAGTCGTATACCCGAACATGTCCGACAAGGGCACGAACGCCGTGATGACTTGCACGCCGCCAGGCCGCAGCTCAGTCTTGTCAAAGTGACCGCGGCGTCTGCTAAGGTCTCCATTGACGGCGCCGACATACTCTTCGGGGGTCACTACTTCAACCCGCATGATCGGCTCGAGCAGCACCGGCTTCGCCTTCTTAACCGCATCCTGAAATGCGAGCGAGCCGGCAATAATAAATGCGCGCTCATCCGAATCAACTTCGTGAAAACCGCCGTCGACCAGGCGAACTCTTATGTCGACCATGTCATAGCCCGCGAGATATCCGCGTTCCATCGCGTCATGAACGCCCTGTTCAGTAGGCTTGAAGAATTCGCGCGGAATCGAGCCGCCCTTGATCTCGTTCTCGAAAACAAAACCTTCACCGGGCGCGGGCTCGATCTCCAATTCAACGTGCGCGTACTGACCACGACCACCGGTCTGTTTCTTGAAAATCTCTTTACCGGCTGCCGCCTGCGTAATCGTCTCTCGATAAGCGACCTGCGGCTTGCCGACGTTGGCTTCAACCCCAAACTCGCGCTTCATGCGATCGACGATAATCTCGAGGTGCAGCTCGCCCATACCGGCGATGATTGTCTGGCCGGTTTCCTGATCGGTTGAGACATTGAAAGAAGGATCTTCCTGAGCCAGACGGCCGAGCGCAACGCCCAGCTTGTCCTGATCGGCGCGCGTCTTAGGCTCAACCGCCACCCGAATGACGGGCGCGGGAAACTCAATCTTTTCCAGGATGATCGGCTTATTATCGTCGCAAATCGTGTCGCCGGTAGTTACCTGCTTCATGCCGCCAATCGCGATGATTTCGCCGGCGCTTGCCTCTTCGGTGTCTTCGCGCTTGTTGGCGTGCATGCGCATCAATCGTCCGACGCGTTCGCGTGTGTCTTTGCCCGTGTTGTAAGCGTAAGAGCCCGACCTGATCGTCCCGCTATAGATGCGGACGAACGAAAGCTGGCCGAGATGCTTGTCGGCCATGATCTTGAACACTAAGCCGCTGAAAGGGGCGGATGCATCCGCAGCGCGCGTCTCGATCTGTCCGGTCTTGGGATTGGTCCCTTCAACCGGAGGAACATCGAGCGGCGAAGGCAAATAATCGACGACCGCATCCAGCAGCGTCTGTACGCCCTTGTTCTTGAATGCCGAGCCGGTGACGACGGGCACGAGCTTGAGCGCCAGACAACCCTTGCGGAGCGCGACGCGAATCTCGTCTTCGGTAATCTTTTCACCTTCGACGTATTTCTGCATCAGGTGGTCGTCAACGGTAGCGACCGCTTCGATCAGCCGCTCGCGCGCAGCGGCGGCTTCCTCTTTCAATTCATCCGGAATATCGCTGGTCACATACTCTGAGCCTTTGCTCTCGTCATTCCAGACCAAACCCTTCATCGAGATGAGATCGACGACGCCTATAAATTGATCTTCTGTGCCGATGGGAATCTGGAGAGCGACGGGATTTGCACCGAGGCGCGAAACAATCGAATCGAAGGATCGCTGGAACGAGGCGCCGGCGCGATCGAGCTTGTTAATAAAGCAAATGCGCGGAACGCCGTACTTGTCGGCCTGACGCCAGACGGTTTCGGACTGCGGCTCGACCCCGGCAACGCCATCAAATACAGCTACCGCGCCATCGAGCACGCGCAAACTGCGTTCGACTTCCATCGTGAAATCGACGTGACCCGGCGTGTCGATAATATTGATGCGATGATCGACTCCGTTGCGCTCCCAGAAACAAGTGGTCGCGGCGCTGGTAATCGTGATGCCACGCTCCTGCTCCTGCTCCATCCAGTCCATCGTCGCCGTGCCCTCGTGCACCTCGCCGATCTTGTGCGAGACGCCCGTGTAATAAAGGACACGTTCGGTCGTGGTGGTCTTACCGGCATCAATGTGCGCCATGATGCCAATATTCCGAAATTTGCTGAGGTCTGCCTTTGCCATTACCACTTATAATGGGCGAACGCTTTATTGGCGTCGGCCATGCGATGCGTATCTTCCTTCTTCTTAACCGCGTTTCCGCGATTATTCGCCGCGTCGAGCAGCTCTCCTGCCAGCCGATCAGTCATTGTCTTTTCACCCCGGCTGCGGGCGTAAGCAACGATCCAACGGATGGCCAAAGCACCGCGGCGTTCCTGATGAACCTCAACCGGTACCTGATAAGTTGATCCACCTACTCGCCGCGATTTCACTTCAACTGTCGGGCGAACGTTTTCGATTGCGCGCTTGAAAACCTTGAGCGGCTCATCGCCGGCCTTTTCGCCCACCTGAGCCAAAGCGTCGTAAAAAGTTCTCTCGGCTATCGAACGTTTGCCGCCCCACATAATGCCGTTGATAAACTTGGTCACCAGGGCGCTGTTGTAGACCGGGTCAGGCAGCACGGCGCGTCTTTCTGCAACTCTTCTTCTGGGCATCGCTTACTTAGCGCCTCCCTTCGGACGCTTAGCGCCGTACTTCGATCTACTCTGCTTGCGATCACTCACTCCGACTGAATCCAGCGTGCCGCGAATAACGTGGTAACGCACCCCCGGCAAATCTTTTACGCGGCCGCCGCGGATTAGGACAATCGAGTGTTCCTGCAAATTATGGCCAACGCCTGGAATGTAAGTCGTCACCTCGATGCCGTTGGTTAAGCGAACGCGCGCCACCTTTCGCAATGCCGAATTCGGTTTCTTGGGCGTTTGCGTGTAGACGCGAGTGCAAACTCCGCGTTTCTGCGGCGAGCTTTGCAGGGCCGGACTGGCGGTCTTGTATTTGACCCGCTGGCGGCCTTTGCGAACTAGCTGATTGATCGTCGGCACTGTTAATTTCCCTCGAATGAACGCAGAAGGGCCGGAGCCTGCCTCTTTCCGGAACAAGTCCGGCAGTCAGCGCAGGCAACTGCCCTGCTACAAATTCTGGTTTAGGGACGTTCTGACTTCGCTTTTAGGGCGGGCGCGGATAGTGGCTTCCCTGGAGCCGAAACTTTTCTGTAGCGTCGCATTGAAAGAGCGGTTTCTCTTAATACGCACTCACGCTCGCGGTCTTGCGACCGCCAACGAGAGATCTTACGCCACAATAGTGTCAAACGGCTGATGATCCATATCCTCAAGCCGGGCAACGCCTCCGCGCCACAGAACCAGTAGCAGCGTTGCTCATTGGGGAATCAGACGTGAGTCCGAAACGAGGGACTATACGGGGCCGCCGATACCCGTGTCAAGCGCAGGTCGGGTTACTGTTCAGTAAACCCCATGTCGATCGCTCAAAGCAACCATCTCAACAGGTACGCCGCGCCCACGATCGCTGCGCCGACAAGAATTAACAACAAAAAGATTCCGCCGGCAATCACCAGCTTGAACTTGCGGTAGCGTTTCTCGTCAGGCGGCGATAATGAGCTTTGGGGGAAATACGGAGGAGGTGTGGACGTGGCCATTAGTTTTCAGCTTTCTCCGAACGGGTCCGTTCAGCCGACGGGCTTGTTATTGTTTTTCACAGCAGGCTTCGTCGGGCTGTGCTTGGGCGCGGGCCTTCCGCCCGAATTGGAATTGGTGTTGGAATTCGCGTTTGTGTTCCCGTTCGCGTTTTCATTCGCTTGTTTCTTAAGCATTTCCTCAGCGTGCTTCTTGCCTTCCTTGATTCGATTTGCGCCCTCCTGGGCACTCTCGATGGCATCGGTGGCCCGATAATCATCCGGGTCGAGTTCCAGAGCCCGCTTGAAAGCAGTCATGGCTTCCGGATAATGAGCCAGCCGCGTTTCGGACATTCCTAATTGATAGAATGCCTCTTCCTCATCAGGCTTAAGGCGAGTTGCCTGGCGATAATCGCGCGCGGCTTCTTCTTCCTGATGTAGAAAACTATGCGCCTCGCCCAAGTTAAAATAGGCGTCGGCATCCTTTGAATCCGATTGGACTTTCTTCTTGTAGAGTTCGATTGCCTTCTTGTATGAATCCTCAGCTTCAGTTTTCTTATCCAGCGCGGCATAAGCCATCCCTAAACGCAGATGGGCCTCGGCGTTACTCGCATCCTGACCAATTGCCTGCTTAAAAACTTCGACTGCTTGCTCGTCCTGATCGTTCTTGTAAAGCTCTTTGCCTTGATCAACCAGTGTCTGTGCCTGGCGTTTTGCTTGCTCAGGATCAGTCGCGGTCACTGACGATGACCCGCCTCCGTTTGCGTTTGGGTTCTGTTTGGCTCCTCTGCGACAGGCGCAGACTCCGACCAGCAGGAACAATCCCGCAAACACGACGATCACCTTCTGAATATTCGATAAGATGGCCAAAGGCGTATGCATGAACAGTCATGTATCTACGACGAAATGCGATCCTGAGTCAAATTACAAGATATGATTGGCAGGTGAATTGGAAGGTTTGAGAGCTCGCAAAAAAGCGAACGGGCGTTGCAACGTGGGTGTCGCAACGCCCGTTCATTTTCGTGGTTACTGTCCTCACCCCAGCAACCACTTGAGACGGAGGATCCACCAACCGTCTCTCTTGCCCCACAATGTACTTCGCAACACCCATGCCGCGGGCTAATAACTTCTTTGCATCGCGAAACGCACGGAAACTCAGCTTTTTGTTCGCGAATTAGTCAATCCGAGAGAGTGAGGAGTGCAACTTTTTCACCCTCGACCAGGTAAGTATTTCTCGATTCATCACGGCCCGTAACGTTTGCCAGGAAAGGACTCGGCAGAAGCTTCGCTTTACTGGGGACGGTCGCTGCCAAGTTCAGCCCTGATGAGTTCGGCCAGCGCATTGGCCTTTGACTTGACGTCGCTTTCACTCTCGCCTTCGATCATAACGCGAGCCAGGGATTCAGTTCCCGAATAGCGCAAGAGAAGACGCCCACGACTTCCCATCTGCTCTTCAATCTCACGGGCCAGCCGCTGAACGGCGGGCAGGTCTTCAAAAGGTTTTTTTTCTCGCACGCGCACATTCACCAGCACTTGAGGGTAACGCTGAAAGCCAACGACCAATTCGTCGAGAGTCTTATTATGATGTCGCATGGCCCGCAGTAAAATTATCGTCGTGATCATGCCATCACCGGCCAAACTCAAACGCGGGAAAATTATATGACCCGACTGCTCGCCGCCCATGACGGCTCCGCTGCGGATCAGCTCTTCGAGAACGTACTTATCCCCGACATCCGCGCGCGTAAGACTGACGCCAAGGGAACGGAGCGCGATCTCTAAGCCGATGTTGCTCATCACGGTGGCAATCACAACGTCACCCGTCAGTTCGCCTCGCGTTTTCAGATCGCCGGCCATTACCCACATGGTCGCGTCGCCGTCGACAAAGTTTCCCCCGGCGTCGACAAAGAGCGCCCGATCAGCATCACCGTCGAAGGCAACGCCGAGGTCCGCCCCTTCCGCGACCACGCGGCGCTGCAAACCTTCTATGTGCAGCGATCCACAATCACGATTGATGTTGCGGCCGTCGGGTTCGTTATTGATTGCAACGACGCGGGCTCCGAGCCGGCGGAACAGCTCCGGCGCTAGTTCGTATGCGGCCCCGTTGGCGCAATCAACGACCATCGTGACACCGCTCAACGAAAGATCATGAGCAACATCGTGCTGAAGATAGCTCAGATATCGCGACCGCAATTCGGCGGCGTGCTTTTCATCGGCAAGCTGACTCTCCGGCAAATCGCTCCCCGTCTCGTCAGCGGCTGCCGCTATATCTTTTTCGATTCTGCGCTCGGTCGCTTCATCCAGCTTTCGCCCTGACGGATCGAAAACCTTGATGCCGTTGTCCTGATAGGGATTGTGCGACGCGCTAATGACGACTCCGGCATCGGCG
Organism: Blastocatellia bacterium; assembly: GCA_033856915.1. Classification (GTDB taxonomy): domain Bacteria; phylum Acidobacteriota; class Blastocatellia; order Pyrinomonadales; family Pyrinomonadaceae; genus UBA11740. The sequence goes on from JAWVEB010000011.1 coordinate 6,096, forward strand.
GGTAAGCTGCGCGCCAGAAACGCAACGCCTGGCGTGGTTATGACTCCGGCAGATTGGACCTCAGCGCCGGCTGCCCGCGCCCCGGCAATTAAATCGCTTTCAATCGATGAGCCGGATTCACGCGTGTCGCGCCCGGTGACAATTCGAGGCACGCGCACGGTTCTTTCGGCGAGGTGTTTGGCGAGTGAACGGCCGATCACCCGTACGGTTTGCGAATCGAGAGGGAATTTCCCCGCCTCGCCGCGAATGCCATCAGTGCCGAAAAGCCTGCTTGTGTTTTCCGGCTTCAATTCGTTGCTCGCAACTTTGATTTGGAATTTTCAATAACGACAATCGTCACGCGAACGTTGACCTTATCGATCGTCTCAACCTTGGGATCGGAAATATGGATCGACGCATGCGGCACGTCAAAGCTCTCGCGCCGGCCTTCGATTGATATCCCTTCGGTCTGGACCTTCTCGAGCGCGTTGACGTGACTCGCGGGTCCGGTGACGCGCACTTTGCCCGGCGTAACCGAAACCTCTTTGACTTCGCACGTGGGCGCCGGCCTGCCTTCCAGGTGCGCTTCAACCACAACTTCGCGCTCAATTTCACGGCCGGAAACAACAAACCAGAGAACCAACGTAATCGCCAGGGCCAGTAATTTCAGGCCCCAGTCTTCAACGAAGATGCGGCGCAGCCAGCGCTCGCCGGAGCGCGGTGCGTGGTTGACCTGTTTACTTTCGCGTAAAGGCATCAGTGACTTAACCTCAAGCCGACGCGGTCTCTTCGCGGTCTCGGTCGGATTCCGCCGCATGCGACGCGTCAACACTAACCGTCGCGGCATCGCGGCCTTCTATCGTTTGGAAAATTATCGCTCGCAGGCGAGTCGCATCGAGGGCTCGCTTAATCCGTCCGGCCCGCACGAACGAAATCAAGCCGGTCTCTTCCGATACCACGATTGCCACCGCGTCTGAATCTTCGGTGATACCCAGCGCCGCTCGGTGACGCGTGCCCAGGTCCTTGGACAGCATTGGATTCAAAGAGAGCGGCAAAAAACACGCTGCCGATGCTATGCGATCACCGCGGACAATAATTGCCCCATCGTGCAAAGGCGAAGCGGGATTAAAGATCGAAACGATTAAGTCATAACTAAGCTCGGCGTCCAGCCGCACACCCGCCTCGATGATTCCTCTTAACCCGACGTTGCGTTCGATGACGATCAGCGCGCCGGTCTTGGTCGAAGCCAGCGTAGTCGCGGCGAGGACGATTTCGTCATAGATGGTTTCGCCGAATTGTCCGCGATGACGACGCGCGAAAGGCACCTGAAACCGATTGCCGAAACTAATTAACGCCTGGCGAATCTCTGACTGAAACAGGACGATAATCGCCACGCCGATGTAAAGCAGTGCGCCGCGCAAGACAAATTCCAGCGTCACCAGGCCTTGATTTACTGCCAGCCAATACAAAAGCGCGAAGGCGCCAATCGCGGCGGCCATCGGCGCGGCGCGGGTGCCGCGCACAAGTTTGAGGACGCCATAGACGACCAGGAATACGAGCACAATGTCCGCGATCGAACGCAGCTCGGCCAGTCTCCTGAGGTACTCTTTTAATGGCAGCAGTAGCAACAGCATGCGATTTGTAGTTAGTCGACTAGCCTCCAATAGCGGAGCGCATGCGCCGCGCTATCAGTCGACTTTATGTAACCAAGTTGATTGCCTGAAAAGGGGCCGAGCAGACAGTCGCGCCCGGGCCGACACTCCGAGACGCTCCGCAGGGATTATCGCGGAAAAAGGGATGAGAGGCAATGATCATTCGGGGAGGGAGGGGCACCGTGAGGGAGGGCTAGGCTCACAACTTTGGAAGAAAGCCTCTTCGCTCCATAAGGAGCGAGATGTTTATAGCACCGCGTCGACTAAATCGATCCAAGCTCCTTTAGGAGCGAAATGTGATCACTCGATAAACTTGAAGACACACTCCTCGTCAAATGGAATCTCAAACTTCTTGAGCCATGCCAAATATTCGTCTTGAACTTCGGTTTCACCTTCCGCTCGTAAAGGAGCTATGAGAGATCAACAGCCGGGAGTCCTATAAACATCTCGCTCCTAACGGAGCGAAACTAATGGATCGCTTTACGTCGTTTATTACTTTCTCACTTCTTTCTTCTCACCCGACCTCGTCGCAAAAACCCAACCACTTCGCCTGACTCTGCGATCACCGCCAAAGCGCCCACGCCATTTCTTTCGATCAATTCCTTCGCGGCATCCATGTCGGTTGAGGCTTTAACGAACATCGACGAATTAACCGGCCGCATTACATCTCGCGCACGCCGGTTGCGCCATTGTTCGCGAGGGAGCTTCTTCATGTCTTCCAGCGTTAGGATTCCCAGCAGGCTCTTGCCCTGGGCCACCGGAAAACTCGAATAGCGATGCAGGGGAAGAATCTCGTCGACGAAGCGGCTGATCAACAAGTCAGGTTCGATTACCACCGCAGGCGACATCGCGTCTCCCACGGTAACCGGCTCGCGGACGCTTCTCACCACGTTGGTGGCAGCGCCCAAAAGAAAAACTCCGACCAGGACTGACCACAGCCCCATCAAGTAAGCGTGAAAGGTCGGCGCCAGCGCCATGTAGAGTCCGAAAACGATCAGCACCAGCGATATCAGTTGGCCGCAGAAGCCGGCAATCCGGGTGGCGTCTCGAATGCTGCCACTGCGCTTCCAAATGATCGCGCGCAGTACTCGGCCGCCATCGAGCGGGTATCCCGGGAATAGATTGAAAACGGCCAGCAGTAGGTTACCCGCGCCGATAAAAAAGAAAAACGCGGTGCCAAAATTGAACTTCATTAGCGCGGTCAACATCATTCCGCCAAAGCCGATCAGCCCGAAGATAAAACTGGCCGCGGGTCCGGCAACGGCAATGCGAAATTCGGCACCAGGGTTTTCCGGTTGCGTCCGCAGACGCGCCAGACCACCGAACGGATGCAGCACGATCTCTTCGATCTCTATCCCTTCCGTGCGGCCCATCAAAGCGTGTGACAGTTCATGACCAAAGACAGAGAGGAAGAGTCCCAGCGTGGTCGCTATTCCCAGGACCCAGGCGGTCAGTTCCCCGGTGGGCGGGAGGTGATAGCCGAACAACTGCATCGGGTGCTTGCGCACGTTCGAGGCAATCAGCGCAACGCTCAACGCAAACACGATGAACCAGCGATAGTCGATGTGCACGGGGATTCCATAAACCCGCGCGATCAATATCTGGCGTTTGAAAAAGCCGGTGGAGTTGGCGGACATTTGAGAGAAGGCAAAAGTGAAAAGTAAAAAGGCAAAATGTTAAGACCTCCCGGCTTACTCAGTTGTTCCCGGGCGCCGGGGTAACAATGAGCGTGATGGGGCAGTTTTTACTTTTTCCTTTTTACTTTTCCTTTAGGCATTACTGGTGACGTGTTGCCATTCAACTTCGAACAGCGGCACCGGCTGTTCTCGATTCTTGACGCTGATGGGTTCGCGGGCAGCCAATTGAAAGCGGGAGTGCGCGGCTTTGGCGGTGACTTCGCTAACCAGAATCTCTCCGGCTTTTGCATTTGATTCCAGGCGCGAGGCCGTGTTGACCGCATCGCCGATGGCCGTGTACTCCGAACGCCGCTCGGAACCAATGTACCCAACGGTGACTTCGCCGGTATGCAAGCCGATGCCGATACCAACTTCGGGAAAGCCCTCTTCGCGCAACTCGTCGTTGATGCTCAGCATGCGCCGCTGCATCGCCACGGCCGCCGCAATCGCGTTCGCCGCGTCTTTGGCCGTCACGGTTGGCGCGCCAAACAACGCCATCAATCCGTCGCCGAGATATTTGTCCAGGGTCCCGCCGTGCGCAAAGATGATGTCAGTCATCGCCGAAAAATAACGGTTGAGTAACTGCACGATCTTTTCCGGCGGCGCGTGTTCTGAGATCCGAGTGAAACCACGAATGTCGGCGAACAGCACGGTGATTGTCTGCAGTACGCCGCCGAGTTTGAAAGACTCGGGGTTTTCGAGCATCTGCTTTACGACATACTCGGGCAGAAACCGGCTGTAGTTGGCGCGGGCGACTTCTTCCTTCGCCAGGCGTTCGTGCGCGCGCACATTCTCGACCGCAATGGCGGTCTGCGCCGCGACCGCGCTAATCAACTCCAAATCGTCTGGCTTGAAAGCGGAAAAAGGATCGAGCCGATCGGCATAAAGCGCGCCGTGAACGCCGGACTCCGTAAAGAGCGGCGCGCAGATGGTCGACCGCACGCCCTGCGAAACGATCGAATCAACGCCGGCGAATTGCTCGTCGGCGGCCGCATCCTGTGACAGCAGCGCCACGCGGTCCTTCATGACCTTGCGGGTGATGGTGCGGCCAATAGTCATCTTGCGCGCGTGCGCTTCCAATTTTTCGTCACGCGCGCGGGTAGCAATCGGGAACAACTTTGCGTCGTCGGCATTTGCTTCCGTGACCACAGTTTCCGCGAGCAGGGCGATCACGCGATCGGCCGGCGTCGAGCGAAAGATTATGTCGGTGGCCATTTTGAAAATTCGATCGAGATCGAAACCGGACCCGAGCGCTTTGCTCATCTCGTAAATCTCGCTCAGGATATTGGCCTTGCGTTGCAGCGATTCGAGGACTTTGTCGCGCGGCGCGCCGGCGGCCGTGCTGGAATCGGACTGGCGCAGCACGGTTGTAAGGACGTCCTTGGCAGACATCAAGAGCTGAGTATGGCCCAGCGGCTTATCGTCATAGCTGAGATCGGCAGTGCGCTCTTCCTTCGGCTGCTCAAACCGCAGCGTGCTGGCTCCGATAGTGACGCGATCGCCGTCCTTCAACAGATGTTCGAACTTTTGTTCGCCGTTAACGAAGACTTTGTTCGCGCTGCGCTTGATCTGACCGTTGACCAGGACTCCATCGACAATCATGAACGAGCCATCGGCATCAGCTCTCACATGCGCGTGATGTCGCGACGCGCGCGGATCGTCGAGCACGATCTGATTGTCGGGAGCGCGCCCGATCATGCAGGTGGTGCGCGAGTCGAGTGGATGCTGCGCCTGGCGTCCGCTGGCGTCGGTGACCTTCAGTTGAGCCATACAGATTTGAAAAGATGATTACTTCAAAGATGAATTTCCGAAAGATCCTTCAGAGGGTTGATTCTACAAGGTAAGTACCATTTCAGCCTAACAACATCGACCTCAGGATCGATTTCGGTTTGAGTTCAGAGGTCATGAAGTCAGCACCACCTGCGCAGGGGCAAGCTAAAGCTTGAACTCTGAACTGAGTCTGAACGGTTCGATTGAGGTCAAAGCCCTGATCTCGCTCTTGCCCTGCTTTGAGGAGAGTGCGATGATGTGCCCATTCGCACCGGCTGACCTCGACGATTGATCGGAGGATCCCCCATGACCTGTCCGTCACGCCTGTCTTGCTACTCCTTAATTCTGGCCGCGCTGGTTTGCGCCTCGGGAATTGTCCAGGGTCAAACACCCGACGCAAAGTCGAAAGGGACTGGATCGATTGCCGGCCGCGTGACCGTCGGCGCGAAGGGCGCTTCAGGTATCACAGTGGGCGTGTTTGGCGGCGACATTTATCCTCGCCGCGCCGCCGTGCAAACAACTACAGATAGCGAGGGCCGCTACCGGCTGTTCGGTCTGGCGGCGGGAACTTATCAGGTGACGACTTTGGCCCCCACCCTGGTCACGGGCGCTAGCAACAACTCGCCTTATGGCTCCGGCAAAATGATTCTCCTGGCGGCGTCCGAGTCCGTTGAAGATGTCGACTTCAAACTAGCGCGCGGCGCTGTCATCACCGGCCGTATCACCGATGAAGAAGGTAAGCCGGTGATCGAAGAGCGAGTCATTCTCGAACCAGTCATGCCTCCCGGCGGTCCAAACATGCAGATGTCGCAGCAATACAATTACGGCCCGATGTATCAGACCGATGATCGAGGCATCTACCGAATCTACGGATTACTTCCGGGCCGCTTCAAGGTCAGCGTGGGCAACGAGAACGGCGGTTTCTCAGGCTCCAACGGTCGTGGGACCTTTGCTCAAACTTTTTATGGAGACACGAACGATACTGCGAAGGCCGCCGTTGTCGAGCTAAGCGAAGGTAGTGAAGCCACCAACATAGACATCCGTCTCGGTCATCGCGCGGCGACTTTCAGCGTGGCCGGGCGGGTGATTAATTCCGAAAATGGAGAACCAGTAGCGGGCGTACGACCTACGTATGGGCGAATTTCCAAGGCCAATTCAGGCTCCGGCGCGTTTTTCGGCGGCTTACCCACCAACCCTCGGGGCGAATTCCGATTTGACGGCCTGGAGCCCGGTCATTACACCATCTATGTTTCTTCGCGTTTCGACGGCGGAGACTTCTACAGCGATCCGATTGTTTTCGATGTCGTGGATCGCGACGTAACGGATCTTGAACTCAAGGCCCTCCGCGGCTTGACCCTCAGCGGTGTCGTCGTAGTTGAAGGCGAGTCAAATAAGAACCTCCTCGCTCAACTTGGTCGCTTAACGATAACGGCCGGCGTCAGGACGACCGCGAATCCGCCCACGAATAGTTCCGGGTCGACGACCGTTGCGGCTGACGGCAGTTTCCGTATCACGGGGCTGGCGCCTGGCAAGGCAAGCCTCTTTATTTACTCTGCTGAAAATCCCAACTCTCGTCGATTTCCGCCGACCCGCGTCGAGGCCGATGGTGTGGATCAAACGCAGGGAGTTGATCTGCAAGCCGGCCACGCCGTTTCTAATTTACGGGTAATTATCAGCTATGGTACCGGTGTAATCCGCGGCTCTGTAAAATTCGAAAACGGCAGCCCGCCGGCGGAAGCTCGCATGTACGTCGCGATCAAGCGGGACGGTCGGCCGCTCGAACGGGGGATAACAACTGATGCCCGCGGACATTTTGTGATCACAGACATTCCGCCGGGAAATTACGAAGTGAATCTCAACCTGGGCTTCTACGCTCCGGCGCTTCAATCACCTCAAAATCCTCGGCAGCCGCTGAAACAATTCGTAACCGTAGCTGATGACACCGAAGTTGAAGTCAACTTCACCGTCGATCTCAAACCAAAAGAAGGGGGTCCATGATGCCCTTCTCTAAGCCAGGACTCCGACGCATCATTCCAGTGATCCTTCCAGTCATGCTTGGCGTCGTGCTGTGTGCGGCTCCAGCAGTGCGCGCGCAAAAGGCTGCTTCAGAAAAAACGCCTGCGACCCTGCCGGAAGGCACCATCAGCGGACGCGTTATCAGCCAGGGAGGAGAAACGATTAGCGGCGCGACGGCGTTTGCCTCGCCGATTGGAATGGGATTGCAACCCCGCAGCGCCGCTATCGATAGTACCGGCAGCTTTAAGTTTGACGCTCTCGCCGCCGGCGTCTATGCCGTCTCGGCCTACCTTCCTGGATTTGTACCTGCGCCCGCGTTGCCGGATGAGCCGCGCCGTTATTATCGCCCAGGCGATTCTGTGACTCTGACTCTGATCAAAGGCGGAGTCATAACCGGAACCGTGACCAGTGCTACCAACGGGCCGGTTGTCGCCGCCGCAGTGCGCGGCTTCCGAGTCAAAGATGAGAATGGACAACCTGAGCCGTTCATGGTTCAGCCGCGCGAGCGGCCAACCGATGATCGCGGGATTTATCGCTTGTATGGATTGATGCCCGGCACTTATGTGATTTCGGCTGGTGGGCCGGCGCGTTCGTACGGAGGCCTAATCTCAGGCGCGTACGACAACGATGTGCCGACTTACGCGCCTTCATCAGGCCGCGACACGGCGATGGAAGTAGTGGTGCATAGCGGCGAAGAAATCACGGCCGACATTCAGTATCACGGCGAACCCGGTCATGTGATAAGCGGCACCCTCGCCGGCTTAGTTCAACCCTCTTCCCAGGGCATGGGCGGGGCCATGGGAACTATTACGCTCGCTGATGTACGCAGCCATGCCGTCGTAACGTCCACTGGGGCTGGTGCTATGACGAACAACACGTTCGCCTTCTCTGGCGTTCCCGACGGCGATTACGAAGTGCTCGCCCAGCAGTATCTGCAAAGCCGCGATCTGATGATCTCCGATCCACGACGACTGAAAGTGCGAGGCGCAGATATTAACGGCGTGAGCATGAGCCTGGCGCCGTTAGCTTCGATCGCCGGACGAGTCGTGCTCGAAAGCAATCCGCCGGCAGATTGCGTCAAAGGTCAAGCAAATGCTTTGCAGGAGACGGTCATAAGCGCTCGCCGCTTCACGCCGGAGCCAACGCCGGCAAACTCGAAGACGGCTAAGACTGAATCTATCGCAGAAGTTCCGCTGGCGACCGCGAACCAGGCTGCGGACGGCGTGCCTGATCCCAAAGGCGACTTCGCCTTGCGCAATCTGCATCGGGGGCCTTTCCACATCGATGCGCAATTGCCCGGAACCGGCTGGTACCTTCGATCAATCGCGCTCGGACCGCCGAGCACGACGGCAAAGCCTTCTGATCCAAACATTCCGCGCGATGGTCTGACTCTTAAACCGGCCGAAAAGGTTACGGGCCTCACTGTGATCATCAATGAAGGCGCGGCCAGTCTTCGCGGTCACATCTCCGCCGGCGAAGGTCAACGTGCGCCCGCCGGTCTGCGCGTCTATCTCGTCCCCGCCGAGCGCGAGAGTGCCGACAACGTCCTCCGCTTTTTCGAAGCAGCCGTCGATACAAATGGAGGCTTCGCCCTGGACAATCTTGCTCCCGGTCGCTACTGGTTGATCGCCCGAGCCGCTGATAACGGCGAGCCGGCTAAGGTAAAGCCAATCCGTCAGGAGTCCGCGTTGCGCGCCCGAGTGCTCCGCGAAGCCGAGGCCCTGAAGAAAGAAATCTCATTCAAGCCGTGCGAGCAGACGATTGGTTACGTATTGCCGTGGACGGCGGCGGCCCAGCAGTAGGAACTACACTTGTGCGCGACACACCAATCAAACCTCATTCTCATTAGCACCTGGCTTCGGCCAGGTGACGCGAGCAGACTAGTGATCCCTCAACCGTTTTCAACGGTTTACCTTCAAGACACCGTTGGGACGGTTAGCGCGACACGGGACTCTTAATCACCGCGCTAAAGTGCGGTACTAATGGAATCACAAAACCGCGCGACTGACCTTTCGTCTTGACATCCATTTTTCCTGACTCAACATCGAACCGCTTCGACTCAAGCTGCGATTGACTGAAGTCAGCAGCGAAAGAGAAACGCGCAGATGCGCAAAGTCGTACGAGAATCCAAATAACAGGGCGTTCCTGTGACGTGGGATCTTTGTGGTAGATTTGTTTATCCGATGGTTTCTGGTTCCGAAGCGGGCTCGATGCTCGCGTTGAATGACTGGTTTAGCGACGGGCTATTGCCCACCGACGAATTGTTACGAACGAGATGGGGGCAGCCCTCTTCTACGAACACAAGCGGAGTGACCGTGAAACGAATTCTTCTAGTTCTTGCACTTACTCTTTCGATGATCGCGCCAATCGTGGCGCGGCCCGTACCTACTTCCCTTTTTCCAGTGCGGCAGTCGCAGTCAGCCGCGCCGGCCAAAGCCAAAAGCGCCAGGCCAACCTCAGACATCGCCAGCAAGGTTTTGCCGAATGGCCTTGAAGTGGTCGTGCTTGAAGATCACTCGGTGCCGATCGTGACGATCGAGCTCGCAGTACGCAACGGGTCGTTCACTGAACCGCCCGAGCTCAACGGCCTGTCGCACCTCTACGAGCACATGTTTTTTAAAGCCAACCGCGCGATTGCGAATGCCGAACAATATCTGCAAAGAATTGGACAGTTGGGCATCGCCTACAACGGCGAAACACGCGAGGAAGTTGTCGAATACTATTTCACCACCACTTCCCCAAATATCCGCGCGGCGATGAACTTCATGCGCGACGCCACCCGCTATCCGCTGTTTGACGACGGCGAGTTCGAGCGGGAACGCCAGGTCGTCATCGGCGAGATCGATCGCAACGAATCAGAACCTGGCTACTATCTCAATAAGGAGATGAACGAGCGACTGTTTTACAAATACCCCAGCCGCAAGCAACCGCTCGGCGATCGGAAGACCGTGGCCGGCGCCACCACGGCGATGATGCGGCTGATTCAGGGCCGCTATTATGTGCCGAATAATTCCGCGCTGGTGATTACCGGAGACGTTCAGGCCGAGGACATTTACAAGATGGCGCAGGAGTTTTTTGGCGAATGGCCGCGGCGCGAAAAAGATCCTTTTGCCGAGTTCCCGCTGGTCGAGCATCCAGCGTTGCCAAAGAGTGAAGGCATTGTAATCAAGCAGCCGGTCGCCAACGTGATTCTCGAGATCGGCTGGCAGGGGCCATCCGTCGGCAAAGACGACGCGGCTACCTACGCGGCGGACACTTTTTCATTCATCATGGCCCAGCCCGATTCGCGCTTTCAACGCAATCTGGTCGACACCGGGTTAGTCAACGGCATCGGGATGGGATACTACACCCAACGGAACACCGGGCCGATTTCGATCGTGGCGCAAACCTCTCCCGATAAGGCCCAGGCCGCGCTCAAGGCTATTTACACCGAGCTCTCGCATTTCAACGACAAGGACTACTACACCGACGAACAACTCGAGAGCGCAAAGTCGCTGCTGGAGGCCGACGACCTCTATTCGCGCGAAAAATTTGACGAGTACGCGAAGACCCTCGGCTTCTGGTGGTCAACAACCGGCATCGATTACTTTCGAGGCTATCTCGGCAATCTGCGGCGCACGTCGCGCGGCGACATCAGCCGCTACGTCACCACCTACATCCAGGGCAAGCCGCATATCGGTCTGGCGATGATCTCGGAACAGGCCCAGCAACAGGCGAAGATTACCCCCGAGGATTTGATCGGGCACTAGCGGAAAACGGGGCATTAGCCCGACCGTCAGGAAGGGCTCATTTTTATGACCCCGATCCGCATCAGTAAGAAAGATAAGAGATCGAGATGCAAGCTGGAAAACATAATCTAAAAATGAAACGCAAAATACTGCTTAGTGTTCACTGTCTGTTGCTTACTGTTCTGCTCGTCCCAACAGCACGAGCACAGTCGACGCCCCAACCTACTGCGGCCCCGGATTTTCAAAGCGTCATAGCGCGCCAGGCTTCCCTCGTTTCTGAGTTCGAAGTCAACGGGCTAAAGGTTCTGGTGAAGCGTCGCGAGGGCAGCCAGACCGTCGCCGCCGGTCTCTTCATTCGCGGCGGCGTCGAGAATATCAGCGCCACTAACGCCGGCGTGGAAGCGTTTATGCTCAACGTGGCCAGCGAAGCCAGCGCGAACTTTCCCCGCGATCGCATGCGGAAAGAAACAGCCCGCATGGGAACTGTGATCGGCGAAGGCGTCAACTATGACTACTCTTCGCTTTCAATGGCGGCTACCCGAGCGAACTTCGATCGCTCCTGGGAGATATTCACCGACATCGCGCTGCACCCGTCGTTCACCAAACAGGACGTGGCGCTGGTGCAATCGCGAATCCTGGCCAGCCTCCAGGACGATACCGATGCTCCGGACAGTTACCTGCAGCGTTTGCAGGACCGCGTTGCCTATGCGGGTCACCCGTACCTGAATCGCCCCGAAGGAACGGCTGAGAACATTAGCCGCCTGACCGCAGACGATCTGCGTGCTTACCATGAAAAGATTATGCAGACCTCGCGTTTGCTGCTTGTGATCGTCGGCGACCTGGATGCGGCACAATTGAAAACGCGCATCGCGGCGTCATTCGGAAAACTGCCGCGCGGAGATTACAAGACGCAGTTGCCGCCGCCGCTGGCCTTCACCTCGTCCACGGTCGACGTCACAACTCGCGAGCTACCGACCAATTATGTTCAGGGGATGTTCGCTGCTCCCCCAATTACTTCGCCGGACATCTATCCGATGCGCGTCGCGTCTTCGTTATTACGCGACCGGGTGTTTGAGGAGGTGCGCGTGAAGCGCAACCTTTCGTACGCACCCGATGCGTTCCTGCGGAACCAGAGCGCGAACATCGGCGGCCTCTATGTTACCGCCGTCGACGCCAACCAGGCGGTCCGGGTCATGCTCAGCGAGATCGCTCGGCTGCAACGGGAACCGATCGGCCGCGACGACATCAACGCAGTGATTGCTCAGTTTCTGACGACTTACTACATCGGCCAGGAAACAAACGCAGCCCAGGCCGCCGAGCTGGCCCAGTACGAATTAATCGGCGGCGGCTGGCGCAACTCGCTGACGTTTCTGGAAAAACTGCGCGCGGTCACTCCGGCGGAAGTACAACGCGTCTCGCAAAAATACATGCGCAACATCCGCTTCGTAGTGCTCGGCAATCCGCAGCAGATCGATAAGAACGTGTTCACCGGTCAGCCAGGGGGCTGAGCTTTACCCTTGGGATTAGGTGGTTTCAAAAAGCGTTGCTGTTTGGCGGCGCTTTTCCTTTTAACTGACGTGGATGTTGATGGGTTTCGAGGAGGACTCTTCGGGAAGGATCTTCTAGGGAGCTTATGTTATGAGGGTCTGTTCCATATTCGTCCTCTCGCTTTTAACAATCGTGGCTCCCACTATGTTTTTGAGAGCCCACGCTTCTAAGGTGCCGAATCAGACCGATGATAGATCACCACAAAGAGCGAAGATGCTCTGGGAACAGGCCCTCGCAGCCAAAGGAGGACGTGAGCGGCTCTATGCCGTGCGCAACTTTGTCGTCTCTTCAAAGTCTCGCTTTCGCTTTAGCCCGAGGCCAGATGTCGCGGCGGGAATCGCTGAGGAAAGTTTATACGTCTTCCCCGGCAAATGGTGGAATTTCTTTGATTACCGGCCGGGCAAGATGGGGTACGGCATAAATGTTCTGGACTTGGAGCGTGGCATTCGATGGTACGCGAGTCCCGGGAAAAAAGTGCCACTCCCTCCACGACCGGATCTCGATAAATCTATCATTGAGGGCTTCGAATATCGCTTCAGACAAGCGCAGTTCCTCTATCTTTTAGAGACAAAGTGGGCCAAGCCAACTTTCATTGGAGCGCGGACTGAGTCCGTCGGTCACAAGAACTACGATGTGGTAGAGACAGTAATTGCTGACAGAGAGATGAGGCGACTAGTGCGAGAAGGGCCAACGAAACGGCTGCAGGTAGAAGTGATTGATAATGAGAGAGCGGTGAGGGCAGACTTCTACCTCGACAGAAAAACCCATCTGCCGGCCAGAATCGTGATTGATGGTAGCGCGGCCCGCGGCAGCGGCAAGGGTTCGATGGATTACGTCTGCCGTTTGGACGACTATGCTAACGTGGGCGGAATTCAAATGCCGCAGATAGTCAACTGCGGAGATAAGGAGAATCAAACAACCTACCAGTTCAACGTTGATTACGACGAAGCTATCTTCGAGCGTCCGCCGACTTCCGCTGATGCAAAACCGGACGCATGGCGGGTGGCTGCGAGGTAGACAACTGATCTTCAACGACTTGTCCCACCATTAGAAAAACTTGAAACGATGAGGAGGAGAGTACAAGGTTGGCCCTCTCGCGTGCTTCCTTGCTGAATGAGCATTCATTCAGTATTATTGCCGCGCCATGATTACAGTGAAAAACGCTGCCGTTCTCGGGGCCGGGACGATGGGAGCACAAATCGCTGCTCACCTCGCCAATGCCGGTATTCCAACTCTCTTGCTCGACATCGCCCCGCGGGAATTGACGGCGGATGAACAGGCCAAGGGGCTGACGATGGAATCGGCGCAGGTGCGCAACCGCATCGCGCGCGCCGGACTTGAAGCAGCGAAGAAAGCCAAACCCGCGGCGTTCTTCGCAACCGATCTCGCCGCGCTAGTCACGGTTGGAAACTTCGAAGACGATTTACCGAAGCTGAAAGACTGCGATCTGATCATCGAAGCAGTCGTCGAAAACCTTGAGATCAAACAGAGCCTTTACGAGAAGGTCGAGCAGCATCGGCGGCCGGGTTCGGTCGTCGCTTCAAACACCAGTGGCATTCCGCTCAGTCAGCTTGCCGCCGGTCGCTCGGAAGATTTTCGCGCGCACTTCCTCGGCATGCATTTCTTTAATCCGCCGCGGTACATGCATCTGGTCGAACTGATTCGCACGGAATGGACCAGGCCGGAAGTCTCTTGTTCGATGTTCGGCTTCCTGGATGAACGACTGGGCAAAGGCGTAGTCGTCGCGAAGGACCGGCCGAACTTCATCGCCAACCGCATCGGCACTTACGGCGCGATGCAGACTATTCGCGCGATGATCGACGACGGTTACTCGATTGAAGAGGTCGATAAGATCACGGGACCCGCGGTCGGTCGCCCCAAGACCGCGACCTTTCGCACGTTCGATCTCGTCGGACTGGATGTCCTGGCCCACGTCGTAAAGAACCTGCACGAAAATCTTCCCGAAGATCCGGAACGCGAGACGTTTGTGATGCCGGAGTTCGTGGCGAAGATGATCGAACGCGGCTTGCTCGGGAATAAGACCAAGGCCGGTTTCTACAAAAGACAAAAGGGCGAAGGCGACAAGCGAGAAATCTGGGGCATTGATGTAGCGACACTCGACTACAAACCGGCGCAGAAGGTGAAACTGCCCTCGCTGGAACTGGCAAAGAACATCGAAGACACGGCCGAACGAATCAAGACGATGGTTTGGTCGAAAGATCGCGCCGGCGCTCTCCTTTGGAAAACGTTTTCCCGCACGCTCTGTTACGCGGCGAATCTGATACCGGAGATTTCCGACACAGTAGTGGAAATCGATCGCGCCATGCAATGGGGTTTCAATTGGGAGTTGGGACCGTTCGAAGCGTGGGACGCCATCGGCGTCGAAAAGTCAGTCGCGAAATTGAAGGAAGAAGGCACAAGCGTTCCGGCGAAGGTGCAGCAGATGCTCGACTCAGGGGCAAAGTCTTTCTACAAACAAGAGAATGGCCAGCGTTTTTATTTCGACTTTTCGTCCGCGAAGTACGCTCCGGCCGCCGATCTCCCGGGCGCGATCATTCTCAAGTCGCTGAAAGATCGAACCGGAGTCATCCGAAAGAATTCCGGCGCTTCGCTGCTTGATCTTGGCGATGGAGTCGCGTGTCTCGAGTTTCATTCCAAGATGAACTCGATTGGCGGCGACACGCTCGAGATGCTGAAAATCGCTCTGACTGAAGTCGAAAAGAATTTCCTGGGCCTGGTCGTCGGCAATCAGGGCACGAACTTCTCAGTCGGCGCGAACCTGATGCTGATGCTGATGGAAGCGCAGGACGAAAACTGGGAAGAGTTGGACATGATTGGCCGATTTTTTCAGCAGTCGGTGATGAGCTTGCGCTATTCGCCGAAGCCGGTCGTGGTCGCGCCCTTTCAGTTGGTGTTTGGCGGCGGTTGTGAAATGGTTCTGCATGCGGATCGCGTGCGGGCTTCAGCGGAAACCTACATCGGCTTGGTGGAGGTTGGCGTGGGAATAATCCCCGCGGGCTGCGGCACGAAAGAGATGTTGGTGCGCACGCTCGACTCGATCCCGAAAGACATGAAAGACGCGGATCCATTTCCGTTCGTCAAGCGTGCGTTCGAAACGATCGCGCTCGCAAAAGTTGCGACCTCGGCAGAGGAAGCGCGCGGATTTGGTTTTCTCGGCACTGACGATTCAATCTCGATGAACCGGGATCGTTTGGTGGCGGACGCGAAGAAAGAAGTGCTCGCGTTAGCAGCGAGCGGTTACCAACAGCCGCAACAGCGCACTGACATTCTCGCTCTGGGCATGCCGGGGCTGGCGACGCTGAAGCTGGGTGTTCACATGATGAAGCGCGCCGGTTACATTTCGGATCACGACGCTTTGATTGGTGAGAAGCTGGCGCGAATTCTTACCGGCGGCGATCTGAATCATCCAACGCGAGTGTCCGAGCAGTATTTGCTCGATCTCGAACGCGAAGCTTTTCTCTCGCTGATCGGCACGCGCAAGACTCAGGATCGGATCGCGCACATGCTGAAGACCGGCAAACCGTTGAGAAACTGAAGTGGGCGGCTCTGCCGCTCGATGTGCGGAAAGGCTTCGCCTTTCCGAGAAGGAATTAGATATTGCTAGCGAGGCTACGCCTCGCGAAACGAAATGGGAGGCACAGCCTCCTAAAGCAAACTGAGCGATGCCGGAAAGGCAGAGCCTTTCCGCACATCAGGCGGCATAGCCGCACAGGAATAAAAACAGGCCGCAGAGGAAGTTTATGAAAGAAGCATTTATTGTATCAGCAGTTCGCACGGCGGTGGGCAAAGCACCGAAAGGCACTTTGCGTGATACCCGCGCCGATGAAATGGGGGCAGCAGTAATTAAGGAAGCCATGGCCCGCGTCCCGGGCCTGGAAGCTGCTGAGATCGAAGACGTGATCATGGGTTGCGCCATGCCCGAAGCCGAGCAGGGCATGAACATAGCCCGCTCTGCCGCGATTCGCGCAGGCTTGCCGGTCGAAACCAGCGCCATGACCATCAATCGCTTTTGCTCTTCCGGACTGCAATCGATTGCCATCGCGTCCGATCGAATTCGGACGGGCAGCGCACAGGTGGCGCTCGCCGGCGGCTTGGAATCGATGTCCATGATTCCGATGGGCGGGCATATCATTCGGCCCAACCCGTACCTGGTCGAACACTATCCTGACTTTTATTTGAACATGGGTCTGGCGACTGAAAACGTTGCGCGGAAATACGAAGTGACCCGCGAAGAACAGGACGAGTTCGCACTGCGTTCGCATCAACGCGCGTTCGCGGCTTTAGAGCAGAACAAGTTCCAGGGCGAGACTGTACCGCTGACTGTCATCGTCGAAGAGTTGAATGACAAGGGCAAGAAGCAGCACCGCGAAGTGATCTTTGACAAGGATGAGGGTCCGCGCCGTGATACCTCGGCTGAAGCTCTCGGAAAATTGAAACCGGCATTTCATGTCAAGGGAACGATCACCGCTGGCAATTCTTCGCAGATGTCGGATGGCGCTGCGGTCGCCGTGGTGATGTCGGAAGATCGCGCGAAGGAATTGGGAGCGAAGCCTCTGGCCCGTTTTGTCGCCTACGCCACTGCCGGGTGCCCGCCGGAAGAGATGGGCATTGGACCGGTGTTCGCGATACCGAAAGCTTTGAAGCTTGCCGGGCTCACACTGGATCAGATTGATGTGATCGAGCTGAACGAAGCTTTTGCTGCGCAGTCTTTGGCGGTGATCAAGACTCTCGGGCTCGATCTCGACAAAGTGAATGTTAATGGCGGCGCCATCGCGCTGGGCCATCCGCTGGGTTGCACCGGCGCGAAACTCACCGCATCGATTCTGCGAGAGTTGGAACGACGCAACGGCCGCTATGGAATGGTGACGATGTGCGTCGGCGGCGGCATGGGCGCCGCGGGAATTTTTGAGAGACTGAATTAAGTTTGGAGTGCCGCCTTCAGGCGGAACACTGTTGGCCGCCTTCAGGCGGAACTCCAAACCGACTGGAGGTGGCGCAAGTTGTAAACCTGCTCAGCCAGGCCGCCTTAACAAGTTGCGCTAAAAAAATGACTGCATCCGAAGTATTCGAATCAGTGACCGGCAGTGGGGGTAGTGATTTCGCGCTGCTCGTTCAAATTCTGGACGCGCACGAACCGTGGTGTCTGATTGGCGGACTCGCTGTTAATTGCTATGTCGAGCCCGTCTTCACGCTCGACGCGGAGATCGTTGTCGTTTCGTCAGAGTTGGAATCGACTAGGGCGAGCCTGGCCGCGGCGGGTTTTTCGATACAACCGTTTCCGCATTCGTTGAATGCCACTATGCCCGGTAGTCAGCTTCGAATTCAATTTAGCCTCGATCCGCGTTATCAGGAGTTCGTGACAAATAACGAGGAGCGAGAGGTTCTCGGCGAGCGAGTACCCGTTGCCTCTTTAAGCAATCTCGTGCGGGGAAAGATTTGGGCATGGAGTGACCACAATCTCCGGCCGACGAAGCGCAAGAAGGACGAACTGGACTTGATGAGAGTCCTTGAAGCCTATCCCGAATTGCGCGACATGATGCCGAAAGAGATAAGTGAACAAGTACCTCAACCATGAATTGTGTAGCGCAAGTTGTTAACTTGCGCCAGCCGTTCGCAACTTAACAAGTTGCGCTACAACAGAAAGGCATTGTTATGGCAGCCGCAATCGAAGCAAAACAGATCGTCAAGGGCGGGAGTTTCCTGATTGAAGAGCAGACGCCCGAGAGCATCTTCACGCCCGGTGATTTCAACGAGGAGCATCGCATGATTGCCGACACGACTCGGCAATTCATGGATGCAGAGGTTCTGCCGCGCATTCCTGAACTTGAAAATAAGGACTGGAAACTGGCGCGTAGCCTGGTCAAGCAGGCGGCGGATCTCGGCCTCGTGGGCGCGAATATTCCGGAAGAGTACGGCGGCCTCGGACTGGATCAGACCAGCGGCGCGATCATCTCCGAGAACATCGGCCGATCGGCCTCGTTCGCGACCACGCTCGGCGCCCAGAGCGGCATCGGCCTGCTGCCAATCATTTATTTCGGCACCGAAGCGGCCAAGCAAAAATATCTGCCGCCGATTGCCGCCGGTGATTTGATCACGGCTTATGCTTTGACTGAAGCGAGCTCAGGCTCGGATGCCATGGCCGCCAAGGCGACGGCCAAATTAAGCGATGACGGCAAGGAATACATTCTCAACGGCGAGAAGATGTTCATTACGAACGGCGGCTTTGCCGACATCTTCATCGTATTCGCGAAGGTTGATGGTGATAAGTTTTCTGCATTTATCGTCGAGCGGCAAGAAGGCTGCAAGAACGGCGCGGAAGAACATAAGATGGGCATTAAGGGCTCGAGCACGACGCCTTTGATTCTCGCCGACGCCAGAACGCCGGTCGAGAACTTGCTCGGCGATATCGGCAAGGGCCACAAGATCGCTTTCAACATTCTCAACATTGGGCGCTTTAAGCTAGGGGCAATGTGTCTGGGCGGAATGAAACTGGCCCTCAATGAATCCGTGCGCTATGCGAACGAGCGGCAGCAATTTGGCAAATCGATTTCGTCATTCGGCGCGATCAAATCGAAGCTCGGCGAAATGGCGATCCGCACCTGGGTCGGTGAAGCGATGATTTACCGCACGCTGGGAATGATCGAAGAGGGTCTGGGCGCCGTCGCTGATTCCAAGGACATGGATGCGCGCTTGAAAGCCATCGAAGAGTATGCGGCCGAGTGTTCGATCATCAAGGTGGCGCTGTCCGAATACTGCGACTTTGTCACGGACGAGATGGTTCAGATCTTTGGCGGCTACGGATACTCAGCCGACTATCCGGCAGAACGCGCTTATCGCGACACGCGCATCAACCGGATATTCGAAGGCACAAACGAAATCAATCGCATGCTGATACCCGGCCGCTTGATGAAAGCCGCGCTGAGTGGACGTCTGGCGTTACTGCCAGCCGCCCAGGCTTTGATGGACGAGATTCTTTCACCCTCGATGGCCAGTTTTGATCTGGACGAGAGTCTGCTGGCAACCGAGCAAAAGCTGGCGCAGAACGCGAAAAAGGTTGCGTTGATGACGCTGGGCACGGCCGCGCAAAAGTACATGATGGGACTTTCCGACCAACAGGAAATCCTGATGAGTGTCGCCGACATCATCATGGACACGTACGCGATGGAATCAGCGATCCTGCGGACGAAGAAACTGGCGGCGGCGCAAGGCGAGGAGTCAGCGACACAATACATCGCCATGACGCGTGTTTTTTGTAACGATGCGATCGAGCGAATTGAGGCGGCTGCAAAAAACACTTTGGCGGCGATGGCCGAGGGTGATGAGTTGCGAACGCTGCTGGCAGCGCTGCGGCGGTTTACGAAGATGACGCCAATGAACACAGTGGCCGCGCGGCAAGGAATCGCAAAGGCGATGATTGAAGCTAACCGTTACGTGTACTAAAGCATTTCCGATTGGCGACTTTGATTGGGCAGGATGCAGAGCGTTGGGTCTGCTCTCTTTGCGCTGGTTCTGCTTTCTTTTCAGAGTTGCAAATCGAGATAAGCCGTTTAGAAAGTTAGGCTATCCTTGATTTGAAATTTCAAATTTGAGATTTCAAATTCGGGGCTACAATTCGCGCGCAGTACTTACTTCTTGCGCGGGGAGAACAGCTCCGATGAAGTACAACAGATTCGAAGAGTTGCCTGTCTGGAATGCGGCGATTGAACTGGCGTTGGGAGTGTTTGCTCTGACTGCAAAGAATTGTTTTCGTGGTCATGCCGGCACACGCAACCAGTTAGAAAACGCTGCGGTTTCTGTATCGAACAATATTGCAGAAGGATTCGAGCGTGGGACTACGCAAGAACTTCTGACTTTCATTTACATTTCGCGGGGCTCGGCAGGCGAAGTAAGATCTATGCTGCACCTGCTTAATCGTCTCCCGGAATTCATGGATTTCAAATTTGAGATCTCAGATCTGAGATCAAAAGCGGAAAGCATTTCAAGGCAGTTGAGAGCGTGGGCGGATTCTCTGCAAAACACTGAGATTAGAGGTACGCGCTATCTCACCGACAAATCACGTCGGATCGACCAGCAGAGACGCGAACGAGAAGAGTTCTTGAAAGAGCTGGCGGAGATTCGCAATCGCAAGGCTCCATGATCTGCCATCTCGCATTTGAGATCTCAGATTTGAGATCTGAGATTTCAGATCTGAAATTCATCATGAAGATCGTCCCCATCTCTTTACCAACGCCCTTCTACATCGGGCCGGTAAACGTTTATCTGATCGCGGAAGATCCCATCACCCTGATCGACACGGGACCCAAGACCAAGGAAGCAGTGGATGCTCTGCGCGCCGCTCTCCGCGCCAATGGCTTGGCAGTCGCGGACATTCGTCGCATCGTGCTCACGCACGCACATGAAGATCATTGTGGACTGGCGCGCGCGCTGCGCGATGAAGCCAAAGACGCCGAAGTGCTGGTGCACGGATGGGAGACCGGTCACCGCGCCGGCAGGCTGGAATATGAAGAGACCCGCCAACTCCTGGTGCGCGCCGGCGTGACACTTGAAGATGTTGAGGTCATGCGCCGAATGTACGAAGGCGTCCGCCAGTACGCTGACTCGCTCGACGACGAACACTGTAATGAACTAACTGATGAAGCCGAACTCGAATTTGAATCAGGCGCGTTGCAAGTGGTGCACACTCCCGGTCACACGCCGGGTTCCTGCTCGTTTATTCGTCATGCTGATCGCACCTTGATTGCCGGCGATTGCGTGCTGAAGCGAATTACCCCGAATCCAATTCTCTCCCCCGACCCGGTTGATCGGTCGCGGCGCTTTCGCTCGCTCGCAGAATACCTGGTCAGCCTGGCGCGGGTGCGCGCGCTGGCGCCGACGCTGGTTCTCGGCGGCCATGGCGACCCCGTACACGATTACGAAGAACTCTTTCATCGCTACTTGCGGGCCATAGATGAGCGCCAGTCGCAAGTTATTAAGATGATTCCGCCCAATGGCGCCAGCGCCTGGGAGGTATCGCGCGCGATGTTTCCCGGCACCGATGACGTGCATCGTTTTCTGGGAGTGTCGGAAGCCGTCGCGCATCTTGACTATGCGCATTCTGAAGGAAAACTTGCCATGGAGATGAGCGATGGCCGCGAGGTTTATCGCAAGCTCTCCTAAGATCCCAATTCAACTCAGAGTTTAAAGGTGGGACTTGTCCCGCCCCCCATCCTGTCCATTTAGAAGGAGGGACTTGTCTAGTCCCTCCAATCGGGCGGACAAGTCCGCCCTCTAAACGTATCTTAGATTCACCGTCCGACCCATTTTGCCCTCGCAGAATTTGGAACCTTGGACCCATCCGGGCGTGAAATGTCTAAAATCTTTCCGGAGGATTGGACATGACCCGCAACAAACTGGTTCTGATTCTAGCTTTGATTCTTGGCGTCGGTATGATTGCCGGCGGAATTGTGTATGCGCAGGAGTCGACCACTCCCCTGGCGACACTGCCGGTTCAGGAACCCACGAACCCTGAGCGTTCGTTTTCATTTCTCATCGACGGCGGGGCCTTCCTGGGCGTGGGCACCGAAGATATAAGCAAGGAAAATATGGGCCGCTATGGCATGCGCGAAGTTCGCGGCGTGGGCGTGACTCAAGTAGTAAAGGACAGCCCGGCCGAAAAAGCTGGGCTAAAGAAAGATGACGTCATTCTCCGTTTTGACGGCGAGTCGGTCACCAGCACTCGTAAGCTGGGCCGCCTGGTTAACGAATCTTCTCCCGATCAAACAGTGCGAATTACCATCAGCCGCGGCGGCGGCGAGCAGGAAGTTAGTGCCGTGCTGGCGAAGCACAACCTTGGTAACCTCCTGAGCGCCTCGATTCGCGATGGCGTAATGAAAGGCATTGAGAAGGACTGGCCGCAGATACAGTCTGGTGACGGAAACTTTGTCTTCTCATTCGGCGCAAACCGGCGCATCGGTGTCAGCACCCAACCGTTGACCAAACAACTCTCGGATTATTTTGGGGCTAAGGATGGCGGCCTCTTGATTACTTCAGTAAGCGACAACAGTTCGGCAGCGAAAGCTGGATTGAAAGCAGGCGACGTGATTACGGCAATTGACGGTGAGAAGGTCGACTCTTCCGGAGACATCGTGCGAGCGATTAATAAGAAGCAGGAAGGCCAAATATCGCTTACCATCCTCCGCGACCGTAATAGCCGCACTATTAACCTGACGCCTGAAAAAAGCAAAGAGCCGACGATCATGCGGCCCGGCACAATGGGGACCCGACGGATCGTAATCCCTTCAATCCAGGTGCCGGCGATTCCGGAAATAAATATTGAGACTCCGCAGATTGTTGTCCCGGCAACACCGAGGATTGATGTGACGGTGCCGCAGAGAGCCCCGCGCACACGTACGGGATCGCGAGTGATCATTATCTGACCCAATCAGCGCTGATAACTGAAGCCAAGAACCAGGGCAGTCGAGTTAACGCTCGGCTGCCCTTTCTGTTCCTGGTTGCGCCCGCGTATAATGCGCGACTCACCGAATTCAGAGCCAATTTGGAATTTCTTTGCTCACGGTGGGGGCCGAGCTGTAGAAGAAAACGTGGCAGCGCAAACCAAACCGAAAGAGCCGCCCTCGCGCTTGATCATTCATGATCTCGCGCGCCAGAATGGCAATGCGGAATTTGCCGAAGACGTGCGCCGTGGGCTCTCGTCGAATCCAAAACAACTTTTTCCAAAATATCTTTACGACTCGCTGGGCTCGAGATTGTTCGACGCCATTTGCCATGTCGATGAGTATTACCCGACCCGCGCTGAGAACGAAATTCTTACTCGGCACGCCGATGAAATGATTGCGGCCGTTCCGGACTGCCGGACATTGATCGAACTCGGAAGCGGCAGCGCCGATAAGACGCGCAGCATTATTGAAGCGCTGTTGCGTCATCAGGCCGAACTGCTTTTCATTCCTGTAGACATTTCGGTATCCGCCTTGGAAAAGAGTTCGCGCGCCCTGCTCGCTGCTTATCCGGCGCTGCGGATTGAGGCGTACGCCGCCGACTACCTGGACGGTTTGGCTGCCATGCAGCCGCTTCCTCACGGTCCGGCGCTAGTGTTGTTTCTCGGTTCCAACATCGGAAATTTCGAAAAGGCTGACGCACTCGATTTTCTGCGAGCAATTCGCCGCATGCTGCGCCCGGGCGACGCCTTGCTCTTAGGCGCTGATCTGCGGAAGGATCGCGCGACGCTCGAAGCAGCTTATAACGACGCGCTGGGAGTGACGCGAGCATTCATTGTAAATGAGCTGGCGCGAATTAACCGGGAACTGGGTGGGAATTTCGATCTGTGGTCGTTCGGATTAAGATCGGTCTATAACGAAGAGGCCGGCTGTGTCGAAGTCTATCTGGAAAGCTTGCGGTCGCAGTCGGTGACTATCAAGGGGCTCGAGATGTCGGTTTCTTTCGCGGCCGGTGAGTGGATACACATGGAACACTCCTACAAATTCGATCTGGATGGACTCTCAGCGATGGGTTTGCAGAGCGGTTTCGGACTGGAGAAGACCTGGCTTGATTCGCGGGAGATGTTCAGCAGTAATCTCTTCCGCGCCCGGGAACGTTAGGCCGCTACCCAGCGACATTAGCAGTGCTCGATGCGCCCTCCGAAACCTGTCCACTCTCATCTTTTCGCAATTCCAGGCGCACCCTCAGCAATCGCCGGCGCTCAACTTTTTCAATGTGAAAGCGCAGTCCGTCGTGTTCGATGACTTCACCCGGTTGGAGCACGTGGCCGGCCACCGTCATCAGAAATCCGCCGATCGTAGTGTAGGCCTCGGACTCAGGAACCGAGGTCTTCAGCCGACGATTTAGATCGCGCACGGCCAGCGAGCCATCCAGCAGATACGTGCGTTCATCGACCGGATTAATCTGCTCGTTAACTTCTTCATCGTGTTCGTCTGAGATGTCGCCGACTATCTCTTCGAGCAAATCTTCAAGCGTAATTATGCCTTCGATGCCGCCGTGCTCATCGACCACAAAGCCGAAATGAGTTTTCGCTCTTTGCATTTGCCGCAGCACGTCTTCCAAACGCGCGGTGTCAACTACATACATCGGCGATTGCAAAACATGCTCGAGGCTGAAGTCCTGAGGCCGCAGGAGGTAAGGGATCAAATCTTTACTGTGAATAAAGCCGATGACGTTATCCAGCGATCCGCGATACACCGGCAGGCGCGAATAACGATGTTGCTGGAACGCCTGGGTGATTGCCTCGAGTGAGCAGTCGGCCGAGATCGCCGCGATCGCCGGCCGGGGCACCATCGCTTCGCGCACCAAAGTGTCTGAGAATTCAAAGACACGGTGAATCAGGCGGCGTTCCTCAGCGCGAAGATGGCCACTCTCACGCGAGATGTCTATCAACTGACGCAACTCGGCTTCGCTATACACCGCGGAGTGCTGCAGCGACGACTTCAGTCCGATTAAGCGGCCCAGGAAAGTTCCGGTGCGATTGAAGACCCACAGCGGCCACTGAAAAACCTTCGCAAATATCTCGAGCGGTCGCGCCGCAAATAGCGCGAAACCCTCGGCACGTTCCAGCGCGAACATCTTCGGCATCAGCTCGCCCAGCACGATGTGCAAAAAAGTAATCGCCGCGAAAGCGAGAATAATCGCCAGCAAATGGGCGACATATCCTGCTCTTCCCACCGAGGCAATCCGCGCGGCAATCGGCTCGAGAACCAAGGCGATCGTAGGTTCACCGATCCAACCGAGCGCGAGCGAGGCGATAGTGATTCCAAGTTGGGTAGCCGAGATGAAGGAAGTCGGATCAGCCAGCAGACGGAGAGCGGCCTTAGCGGGACGACTGCCCGCGGCCGCCCGAGCCTCGAGCCGCGGCCGGCGCACGGACACCAGTGCGAACTCAGCGGCGACAAAGAACGCATTGGCGCCGACGAAAAAAAAGACTGCGCAGAGTTTCGCCAGAATTTTCAGCAGAGTATTCGAGTGCGGGACGCTATCAATCAACGACGCAAGGAAATAACTAGCAGGGTCATCCATCGTGTATCTGAATTAATAAAGCGGGAGCAACTGTGTTCACCTCGTATCACGTCCACAACTCCCAAAGTTGAGCGGTGGCGCTGAGCAACATACAGCGAAACTTTCTGGTTGGCTTTAGTAGCCGCCGGCGGCTGCCGCGCGCACGGGGCCGTCGGCCCGCTGCTCGTGCCGCACGCGAGATTGCTGAAGTGCCTGATCGACGCGAGGTTCGATGTTGCACTCGGGTTGGCGGCAAACTGCGGCGAGTTCCGAGACCACGAGGTAACGAGATCGCTCGAGCATCCGCTGCTCCCGAAATGACAGGGGTTTGACCTGGGCAAGATAATTGAGGTGCTTGAGCACCTCGGCCACTTCAAAAATATTACCGGTGCGCATTTTGTCGGAAAAATCCTTGAAGCGATCCTTCCAATCATTGGCCGGAGTGGCAAAGTCAGTGCACAGCGCGGTAAAAAGCCCATCGCATTCGGCCGAAGAAATCGGACGACGCAAGCCGACTTCACTGGCATTTGACACGGGAACCAGGACCAACGAATTGGTTGCGGCGAGTCGAAGCGTGTAAAACGGCAGCGCTACGGCCCCGATTTGCTTCTGTTCGATCTGTTCGATTGTGCCGATACCGTGGTTCGGATAAACAACTTTCTGGCCGACCTTGAAGCCTACCATAATCCCCTCCGACTAGTTTTTACGTGCACCTGGCAAGCCGCATGTCCGGCTCATTGATAAAAAAGCTACGCGAGATTTGTGTTCGGGTTTGTCCCTTGATAACTGATCTGAATCGAGTCTAGCAAGCCTTCTTGGGAAGCGTCAAGCTTTCTGCGTTGACACAATTGGGGCCCGGCAAACATCCGGCCGCGAGCCCCCGCTATCCCTCGCTATCTTAGACAAACTGTGCTAAGGGCAACCAGCAAGAACTGTCCAGTGGGATCGAAGACAACCGGTAAAGGTGCTTTCATTTTCGCAGACGATCATTGAGCTAGCCGGCGTAACTTTCATCCTGCTCGATCTTAGAAAGCACCCAATCGAATTCTCCGGAAGTAACCTTGCCGCCGCAGAATTCGCAAATACCGGTGGCGCTTACCTTCAAGGGAGCCCCGCAATTAGGGCAGTTAAGGTCAGCCCGGGCCGGAGCGGGTTTGGCTTTACTGTTTCGAATGAAGGTCCAGTATTCGCTCCAACGGCGCAGATTCTTATTCGATCCAGCCACCACGCGCCCGGTTTTGTCCACCGTATAATCGTACCCTTCGGCAAAAATCCGCAGCGTGATCGCGTTATAGAAAGCATCCATCTTTATCTTCACCGGCTGCATCGCGGTGATCTGGCACTTGTCGAGCGCGTTGCGCAGGCCCTGCCGTTGATACGCGTCGATCCAATAGCGATGCATCTGGAAAATATTGTCGGTCTCGTGCGGCCGGGCGCGTTCCCAATTCAACATCGACCAGGCCTCCTGAAGCTCGCCAAAAATCAAACGGGCGCGCGCCTGAAAATCGGACCATGAGAACGACGGACTATTTTGTTCAAAAGCCGTGCGCACCGCGGGAAAGTTGGGCTGAGTAATCGTCGGATAATTTGTGCCTACTTCCGGCACGTCGGAAGTCAACAGCGGCCCTTTCGCTTCCCGGTGCAGCGTAGTGATGCTGCGGACATACCATTGAAATTCACCGCTCTCGATTTTCGTGCCGCAGAAGGCACAGGCGCCGACGGTGTCTTTCTGTAGAGCCGCGCCGCACCGCGGACAGTGCAACGCGGTCGCCTGCTCCGGCGTTGGCGAGAGCACGTCGCGCTTGCGTTCCAGAACCCACCGCTCGCGCACGTAGTAACTCATCTGCTTGTCAGTTACTTCGGTGTAATTCGCGTCAAACTCAATGTTGACAAAGACCACGGGTGTAGCCAGGCCCTGGACACCGACGACCTGCATCGCTCCGACAATGATTCCCTCAACTGACTTCAGGTTAGGCGGATTCAATTGCTGGAGTGAGGCGCGCGCTTGATCGCTTAGATAGGGAGAGAGCAAATCCAGCTCTTGCTGACCGCGCCCGCGCGCATCATGAGCCCGCCCATAAAGCGCATAACAGAAGTCTGTGAAAATGATCTCTGAAAAGTTTGGGTCGAAGCGCCGCAGTTGATTGAACTCGCGCTGGAAGCCCTGCTGTTGAGCTGCAGTCGCAACCGGATCCGGCGCATCGAGAATAGGCGATGAGTCCAGGTTCACACTCTTTCTTGAAGGGCGCGCGAACCAATAGATCACCAGAGCAATGACTGCTATATCGACGGGAATCCCAATGACCGGATGTTCGATCGTTAGCCAGAGCAGAAATCTGACCAACAGATATACGAGCGCTCCAGCGCCCCCGCCGCCGCTACCACCATGACCGCCGCCGCCCCCATATCCCTGGCCACCGCCGACGCGAGCGATCGCTTCGGACGCGAGCATGAACGTAACGAGAGGTACACCTCCCATCAGAGCAAGCCGGCGCAACGTTAAGACGTGACGGTTCAATTTCATTTCAGTTCAATGCGCGGACCGTCCGGCAACTCGTTCGGGTTCTCGCCGGTCGCCGGCATGTGCTCGGCCAGCAGCCGTCCCAGATCACGTACGGCCTTAATCAGTTTCTCAGGTTCGGGCTCTCGTCCGACTCGCTTTATTTCGAAGACCGAGTTATTCCACTGCAAAGCCGGCACGGCTTTAAGGATGCCGCGATCGGCGATCACTTCCAAACGACGTTCGAGTAGCGAAAGATAAATCAGCAGGCCGTTTTCGGCGGAAGTGTTGGCAATACCCGCTTCATAGAACATGGCAGCGGCGCCGGTACGCGCGGCATTTGCTCGAAACTTTTTTGAAGTGAGGGCGCGCCTAACAGCATCCGTGCGCGAAGACACAAAGGTAGCCGCGACAAATAGCACCAACACATCAAACGGCACCCAGTAGGTGTGAAACTCAAAGGGCGAGAAGAGCACGAAGATAAGGCCGGCAAGCGCGACAATCGCTCCGCATAAATAATCAGCGTGGCGGTAAGTTCCAGAGCGCCCGCGCACGACGATAACGATCTCGGCATCGGTATCGTGCTCGATGTCGCGGACGGCTTGTGCCAGCTCTTCGCCGGCGGCGTGATCAAATTTAATGCGGCTCACAATTGAATGATATCAGTTGCTCTGGCCCGAAGACATGCAAACGGCCCAGCTAATTCACTGGGCCGTTGCCAAGCGGAGACGCGGACGTTTCGGACAATTCCACCAGCGCCAACTTATTTAAAACTGCTCAAGGCTTCTGCCTCTTCTTCGTAGACGTCAAAGACGGTAAGCAATTTCGTTATTACCAGCAGGTCCTGAACTTTTTCGGTTAGACTGAGTAGTTTTAGCTGGCCGCCGCCGCGGCCTACGGACGTGTAGTTGGCGATCAGCTCGCCGATGCCACTCGAATCAATGTACTTGACTCCGGCCAGGTTCAAAAGGATTTTTTGGTTGCCCGCGGCAATCAAGCCTCTGATCGCGCCGCGCAATGCGGTCGCACTGTCACCGATGCGAACCTCGCCGTTGAGATCCAAAATCGTCACATCACCGGCCTGTCGTTGTTTGATATTTAGCTCGGCCATTCTGAAGCCTCCTGCGTTTTGTCGTCGCTCAGATCATACGGACACCAGCGTTGGTAAGTTCGGAGTATCCGAGCTGGTTATTTAAAATTGCTGAGCGCCTCGGGCTCAGTGTCATAAGCATCAAAGACGGTCAACAACTTTGTGATCGTCAGCAAGTCCTGAAGTTTCTGGGTCAGGCTGAGCAATTTAAGCTGTCCACCTTCTTTGTTAATTGCGGTGTAGCTGGACACCAACTCGCCGATGCCGCTCGAATCGATATAGCCCACACCTGCCAGGTTGAGTAGAATGTTTTTCTTTCCTTCTTCCAGCAAGCGCCGCACAGCGCTGCGCAAAGCTACGCTGCCTTCGCCGATCGTGATACGGCCGCTCATGTCGAGAACGGTCACGTCACCTTCTTGTCGCTCGAGGATCTTAAGTTCTGCCATGATCGAGGATTCTCCTATTCGGATTTTTTGGTTGTCGATTTTTGATTTTGCGAGTGAAGACTATTAAATAATTCCATCTATCAACCAGCCCAACAAAGTCAAAAATCGCAATCAAAAGTCTAAAATCGTTTCACCAGTCGCACCGTGGTACCGCCTTCAGGCCGTGCCCGCCATTCGACTTCGTCCATAAACGTTCGCATCAGGAAAATACCGCGGCCTGAGGTCTTTAGGAGGTTAGCGGGCTCAGTTGGATCGGGCACGCTCGCCGGATCGAATCCCTCGCCTTGATCCCTGATTTCGATTTCCACCGCGTTCGACAGGCAACTAAAGATTACCTCAACTGACTTGGTTTCGTCTTCCTGGTTGCCATGCACTATCGCGTTGGTAACAGCTTCGCGCACGGCCATGTCTAACCCAAAGGCAGCCTGTTCATCGAGGCCGCAACTCTTGACGAAATCCGTCATGGCGGCGGCAACATCAGCAACCGCCTCAATGTGGCTGGGCAAAACGAGTCGAGTCGTTTGTTCGGTCACAAAAAAGCGCGGCCTTTCTCGCCCGGGAATCACGGTTTGGCTGCTGCTATCCATTAGCAAACGGAAGACGGACGTGTAACATGGCCGCTGGGCGCGTGTCAAGAAGTTGGGAGTCTAGCGTTCACGCTTTAGCGGCCGCGTTCGCGCTAACAGCCTTGACGCAAACTCTGAACTTTCTCGCATGACATACCAAAGGTTAAGATTCATCCGTGATTATTCATGGGGCAAAAACGATTCGCGGGCGAATGCAAGCGCCGGGCGACAAGTCCATCTCGCACCGGGCGGCAATGATGGCGGCGCTGGCGGAAGGCACTTCGTCAATCAAGAATTTCTCCACCAGCGCGGACTGCGCCGCCACCCTTTCATGCCTGGCAGCGCTGGGCGTCGTTATCAAACGTGACCATAATGAGCTTGCGATAACCGGCGTCGGTAGAGACGGTTTGCGGGAGCCGAAGCAGCCTCTCGACTGCGCCAACAGCGGCACCACGATGCGCTTGCTCGCGGGAATTCTCGCTGGTCAGGATTTCGAATCAACGTTGACGGGTGACGATTCGTTGCGTTCGCGCCCGATGCAGCGAATCATTGAGCCGCTGCAGATGATGGGGGCGAGGATTTCGTCTAACGACGGCCGCGCGCCGCTGGTAATTTACGGTCAACGGAATTTGAAATCGATCAGCTACGAGTTGCTGGTTGCCAGCGCGCAGGTTAAGTCCTGCATCCTTCTGGCTGGACTAAACGCCGCCGGCCGCACGGAAGTTATCGAGAATCAACCCACCCGCGATCATACCGAAAGAATGCTACGCAGTTTTGGTGTTCAGATCGAGACCGGCGAGGTGGAGCGCGAAGGCGAGAACGCCCGGTCGATCGCAGTCAACGGGCCGGCACGACTGCGCAGTCAGGACATCTCAATTCCCGGAGACGTTTCCTCCGCGGCTTATTTCATCGCCGCCGCGGCGCTCCTTCCCGGCTCATCGTTGGACATTAGCGACGTGGGCGTGAATCCGACGCGCGCACTGTTCCTGGAGCAGATGCGTGCACTGGGATTGGACGTCGAAGTCATCCAAACGCGTGAGGCCAATAATGAACCCGTTGGGACAATTCGCGCGCGTGGATTACAAAATCAACCATCGGGACGGTTGAATTCTCCGATGACGATCGATGGTTTGATAGTTCCGCAGTTGATTGACGAGCTGCCGCTGCTGGCGGTGGCCGGGTCTCAGATAGGAGGCGGCATAGAGATCCGCGACGCCGCCGAACTGCGGGTAAAAGAATCTGATCGAATTGCCACGACGGCGCAGAATCTTCGCGCGATGGGCGCGCAGGTGGAAGAGTTCGACGACGGTTTGCGGGTTGGTGGTCCTACGCGTCTGCGCGGTGCGAAGATCGATCCGCGCGGCGATCACCGCATCGCAATGGCGTTTACCATCGCGGGTTTGCTCGCCGAAGGCGAAACGGAGATCAGTGACTCGGATTGTGTGGCAGTCTCGTTTCCGGAATTCTTTGAGTTGTTGGAATCGGTGGTCGAGAGCTGAGTCTCAATCGGCGCTGATTATCACTGGGAGCGCGGGCGCCCTCTCCCGCCTGCCCGGGTTGACACTCTTTTTGAATGAAGTAGAGGGTTAGTGTTCGCGCTTCGCGCTCAGTGCGGGCAGGGATGCCCGCGCTCCATCAATATGGATCGTCGCATAGTTATCGTTGGTTTCATGGGCTGCGGGAAGACGACCGTGGCTAAGGCTCTCGCGCGTCAACTCGGTGGCGATTCGCTCGACCTGGATTCAGTCATTACTGAACGCGAAGGCCGCTCCCCCGCCGAAATTATTCCCCAAGACGGCGAGAGTTCCTTCCGATCGATCGAAACCAGCGGCTTAAACGACGTGCTCGAAAACAGCGAGGCTCGGGTAATCGCGCTCGGCGGCGGCGCGTGGACCATCGAAGCCAATCGCGCACTAATTACCGCGCACGATTGCCTGAGCGTCTGGCTCGACGCGTCATTTGAATTATGCTGGGCCCGAATCATGTCGAACAGTAATACGATTCGGCCGATGGCCCCTGATCGCGAAAACGCGGAGGCGCTGTTTCAGTTTCGCCGTGCCAGTTACGAGTTGGCGGAACTTCGCATAGTCGTAAACAACAAAGCGCCGGTTGAAACAGCGGACGAAATTGCGGCCTTCCTGCTGCCGACCTTATGACATTTTCGAGCAAAGGCGCGGAGTGAAATCAAAAGGCGCAATCCAGATCAGGACACCTACCGTTGCCCGCTCGCCCTCCGATAACTTTTCCTTTAATCTTCTGACGTGGAAAAATTTCGTATTCGCGGCGGCAACGCCATCAGGGGCCGCGTCTCGATCAGCGGCGCAAAGAACTCTGCCTTGCCCTGCATGGCGGCGGCGATTCTCACGCCTGAGACGATTACTCTGCACAACATTCCTTACGTTCGCGACATCATCACGCAGCGCCGGCTACTCGAAGACATCGGGGCCCACGTACTAACGCCTGAGTTGCGCACGCACAAGATATCAGCCGCAAATATCGAAATCATGGCCGCGCCTTATGAACTGGTTAAGACCATGCGGGCTTCGGTGCTGGCGCTGGGCCCTCTGCTCGCGCGTTTCGGTAGGGCGCGAGTCTCGCTGCCCGGCGGCTGCGCCATTGGCGCGCGCCCGATCGACCTGCACCTGGCCGGCTTTACCAAGCTGGGCGCGAAAGTATTTCTCGAGGCCGGCGACGTCGTAGCCCGTGCGCCGCAAGACGGATTAGTGGGCGCCGAAGTTCACTTCGACAAGGTCTCCGTAACCGGCACTGAAAATTTGATGATGGCGGCGACTCTTGCGCGCGGAACTACAACGATTCACAACGCGGCCCGAGAACCAGAGATCAACGATCTGGCGGAACTCTTGAACAAAATGGGCGCGCGCGTGCGCGGAGCGGGGACGCCTACGATTCAAATCGAAGGAGTCGAGGCGCTGGGGGGCGCCGAGCACACAATCATTCCCGATCGAATTGAAACCGGAACCTTCATTGTCGCTGCTGCGATCACCAAAGGAGAACTGGAAATCAGGGATTGTAATCCCGAGCACTGCAATCGCATCATTGCCAGCCTGCGCGCAGTCGGCGTCGAGATTGAAGAGATCAACCAGCGCACTCTGCATGTTCGCTGCGGCCCGCGTGGAATAAAAGCCGGCGACCTAAGCACGGCGCCCTATCCCGGCTTCCCGACGGACATGCAGGCGCAATACATGACGCTGATGACTCAAGCCAACGGGCGCTCGCTAATCACCGAGACCATTTTCGAGAACCGGTTTATGCACGCTTCAGAACTCCAGCGAATGGGGGCGCGAATTCAGATCAGTCACGACCAGGCGACCGTCGATGGTCCCAGCAGACTCATCGGCGCGCGCGTGCAGGCTTCGGATTTGAGGGCCTCGGCCTCGCTGGTGCTGGCCGGTCTGGTGGCGGAGGGCGAGACCTTGATCGATCGCGTCTATCACATCGATCGCGGTTACGAAAAGATTGAGACCAAGCTGAAAAAAGTTGGCGCTGATATTGAACGGCTGCGTGAATCGGTCACCTCCCCCCTGGCATCTGAGGAAGAAGATGCCGCCGCGTGAACCGCGAGGCGTTAATTCGGTGTGGAGTTCAACCTTTAGGCTGCGGGCCAAGTCGAACCAGCTAAAGCTTGAACTCTAAACTAGGGTCGCGTGACTGGACGGAAGAAAAGTCTGTGGTATTATCTGCCCATGAATGAGACCGATTGCCTTTTTTGTAAGATTCTAGCGGGCACCGCAGCGGCCGACGTGATTTATCAAGACAATCGTTGCGTCGTCATTCGCGACACGAATCCGCAGGCGCCCACGCACTTACTCGTAATTCCCCGCGAACACATGGAATCCCTCGATGACGCGTCACAGAAGGATGAATCCCTGCTTGGTCACTTGCTGCGCATCTCAGCGCGGGTGGCTTACGAGCACGGCCTATCCGAAAGTGGCGGCTACCGCACCGTCATTAACACCGGGAGCGGCGCAGGCCAGTCAGTTTTCCACCTTCACGTTCACGTGCTGGGCGGCCGAGAGATGACCTGGCCTCCGGGTTAACGCCGCAGATTCCGAGACATATCAGCAAAAAGAAAACGCGCGCCGGCTTTCCGACGCGCGCGTTTTCTGTTGCGTGATACCAAGGTTCATTCGCGACCGTTGCGACGCCCAGGCGGGACTTCGGTCAGTCGCACCGGAACACTCGTGCGACGACCCTGCCTGAATACCTCCACGTTTACCGTCTGACCGAGACTATGCTTGTCGAGGACGCGGAAAAGATCGTCGTTGTTGGCGACCTTCTCGCCGTCAATCCCAACGATAATGTCGCCGAGCTCAAGGTCTCCCTCTTCAGTTCGAACCACGCCTCGAAGACCGGCGTTGGACGCGGCGCCCCCGGGCGTGACACTCACTATTAGCACTCCGGACGAAACCGGCAGACGAACCTGGCTCGACAAAGACTCGACATCACGCTGAGCAATACCCAGGTTGGGACGGCGGATTAAGCCATCCCGAATAAGCTGGGGCACAACCCGTTTGGCGATATTCACCGGAATCGCAAAGCCCACTCCCGCCGACGCGCCCGTCGGCGATTCGATCTGCGAGTTGATTCCGATCATCCGTCCATGCGAATCCAATAGAGGCCCGCCTGAGTTTCCTGGGTTGATCGAAGCATCGGTTTGAATTGCGCCTTCAATTTGCCGTCCATTCTCGGCGCGAATGGGCCGCTGCAAACCGCTGATGACGCCGGTCGTCAGCGTGCGATCGAGACCAAAAGGATTTCCGATAGCCAGGACTTTCTGCCCTACGATCAGTCTGTCAGAGTCCCCCAATGGCACCATCGTCAGAGGTTCTTTTGGTGTTTCCAATAATCTAATAACTGCCAGGTCGGTATCCGGATCACGACCAACGACTCTGGCTGGATAGGCCTTCCCGCTGCCAAAGCTCACGGTAAGCTTGTCGGCGCCGGCGATTACGTGAAAGTTGGTAAGGATGTCTCCTTGCTCATCAATGACCGAGCCGGAGCCGGCTCCTTCGACTGGCCGCGAAAACAAGCCGTAGAAATCACGGACGGCCATGGACTGGATGTAAACAACGCCTGGCGAGGATGCCTTATATACTTCAATGTTGTTTTGCTCGTCAGTAGCCAAGGACGGATCGGTAATGTTTGCCGGTGTCGCGATAGAAGCCGAAGTGTACGGCTGAAAACGCCCGGATAACTGCTGGAATCCCAGGACCGCAACCGCGGCAAAGAGCGATGAGACCAGGGCAAGAACCAGAATCTGACGGCCTGAAAGTCTATACATGTATTAATTCTCCTTACAATCAAGAACGCGTTGACTGAGATGCGCCGGCCGTAGTCTACGGTTGTGCCGCCGGCCTTTGCAAAACGCGCGAGCAGAGCACAGGTTCCCGGAACCCGAATAAAATATTATTGATTTGGAAAGTGATGGGTAGGACGAGCGCGAGGGCTTTACTAAACCAAGCTGTAGTTAGGAGAAAAGACTGAACACCGCGTAGGGCGCGTTGGTAACATAGGTAATCATCGCGAGCGGCTCAGACCAGCCCAGCGCTGACAATCCGGTAGCGGCGTGAGCCAGCATCAAGCCTGCATAGATGGCCAGCACCAACTGCATTCCGCGACGGGCGAGAGGAAGATGTGAACACCGGTAGAGGGTATAGGCCGCGAACGCTCCGACAGCCAGTTTGACGAACAGGAAGGGACCGTCACCAAAGTTGAGCAGTTGGTTCATCAGGCCATTACCTTCGCTGGCGATGTTTGAATGAACCCAGAAGAGAGTGAGTTGCGCGTCGATCCAATTCAACGCAAAGAGAATAAGGCTTTTTGCTAGAGCGCCCATATTTTTTAGAAATGCTTCTCCTTTGCGTCAAAAATTGTTGAACCTCTGGCCTTCGGAACTGCGAAACCTCCGAACCCTTGGGCCCGGAGGTTCCACCGTCCGTACGGGAAGAAACGAGACTCGCTTCGTGCTAGCCAAAGTAAAGTCTCAATCGGTGTCTTCTTCCGGCGAACGGCGAACTCTAACCCAAATTTCCAAGTCCGAGCGTCTGCGAACAGACATCTCGGCAATCTTCACTAACCGGGCTCTTACGTTTCGATGTAAAGCGTAATATAGAATACCCAGGTGATCAAGAAGCCAACGAATATTTCGATTGAAGAGGCAATCAAGGAAGGAGCGCAACGGTTGCGCGAAGGCGGCGTTGCAGAGTGGCGGCGCGACGCGGGTTCGCTATTGGCCCACGCGTTCGGTCGAGATCGAACTTTCATTATTGCGCACGCCGGCGACGCGCTGAACGAAGAACAGTTTGAGACTTATCAATCTCTGATTGAGCGCCGCGCCGGCGGCGAGCCTCTGCAATACATCACCGGCAATCAGCAATTCTATAAGCTGGACTTTCTCGTCACCCCGGCGGTCCTGATTCCACGCTCCGAGACTGAACTGATCGTTGAGGCAGCCCTGGAACTCTTGGGCGATGATCGTGCGGTGCGCATCGCGGACATTGGCACCGGGTCGGGCTGCCTGGCGATTTCACTGCTTCACGAACGGCCCAGGGCGCGCGCGGTGGCAATCGACGTGTCGCCGGCGGCGCTGCGAATCGCCCAACGAAACGCCGCACGTCATGGTGTCGCAGATCGTTTGGATCTGCTGGGGTCGGATACCCTGTCCGCCCTGGATGCCGCGCATGTCGAACGGTGTTTCGATCTCATCGTCTCCAACCCGCCGTATGTTTCCGAAGACGAAATGAAAACCCTGCAACGCGAAGTGCGTCATGAACCACGAACGGCACTTGCGGCGGGCACGGATGGTCTCTCGATCATTCGACGGCTGCTTCACGAAGCGCGGCCCTTCCTGCGTTCAGGCGGTCATCTGGTTTTTGAAATTGGATTCGGTCAGAGCGAGGCGATCGAACAATTGATTGATCGGCACGTTTGGAATCTGCTCGAGAGACGCGAAGACCTGCAGGGCATACCCCGCACATTTGTACTGCAAAAGAAATAAACGGTGGGGTTTTCCTGGTTCTGGAAAAAGCCGGCCGAGCTTAGCTCGTCGCAACCGTCGCCACGGTCGCTTCTCGGCGCCTGGCGCGCCACTTGCCGATTCCTTCTTTCACCAGCTTGTAGATTGGCCGACGGTTAGCGACGATCAGTTTCACCCAGGCGCGCTTGTTCATCTGCGGAAAGTAGATGCCACGAAAGACCAGCCGCATGGCAAAATGTATCATGCGTACGCTGATCGGTTTGCTACTGAGGGAGTCAACAGCGCTCGCGTTTCTCTGCGGGCTGTACGAGGAAGTCCACGCCTTATCAAGCTCCATTTGCGTTTGTGGAATCGTCATCTTCAAAGGTGTATTGGCCATTTGGTAGGGCGCGAACTCCAACCAGTGTTTCGGTCGCGTCAGGCGGCCCGCTTTCAGCAAGCGATCATAAAGGGGGGTAGCCGGGAAGGGCGTGAGTTGACCGAAGACGGGCAGTCCAGGCGGCCAACTCTCGATCTGCTTGAGCGTGCGATCAGCGACACCCGGCGTGTCATTGTCCAGACCAAAGATGAAAGACGTGATCGCGTAGATGTTGCGCCGGGCCAGCCGATTAAGCACAGCGGCGTACTCGACGGGCTTGTTGAAGCTCTTGTTCACATCAGCAAGGTTGACCGGATCGATTGATTCCATGCCGATAAAAATCCATTTGCCATGTGACGCGGCGATCAGGTCGACGAGTTCCTCATCACGCAACAGGTTGGCGCTGATTTGCGCGCTCCAGGGAAGTTGCGCGCCCGCAGCGATGATGTCCCTCAACAGCGACTTTGTGCGTTTGATGTTGATCGCAAAATTATCATCGATGAAGAAGACCGAAACCTGTCCTCGCTCTTTTCGGGCCTGTCGTTTCAACATCAAGAGCTCGTTCACCACACTCTCATTCGTGCGAAAGCGGATCGAGTCGCCAAAGAATCCTGTCACTGTACAGAACTCGCAGCCATACGGACACCCGCGGCCAGACTCGATCGGAATCGTGTTGAAGTATCCCCAGCCAGAGCCATGCCGCTCGGTGAAACGTCGCACCACTTTGGGTATCAGATTGAATTGATCTAGATCGATCTTATCCCACGGGATTAGCGGGTACGGCTGGAGACTCGGCTTTCGCTCTTTGCCGGTTTCGTCAACGGGTTCATAAATCTCCTTCAGTTGGCCAGACGCGGCATCCGCGACGATCTGCGGCCAGGTTTCGTCGGCCTCACCAAGCGCCACTGCATCGGCGTGACGCGGACCCCCATCTCGGCCTAAAGCCTCGTCGGGCACTTCCGTAACGTGTGGGCCTCCCATCACGACTGGCACACCTGAGGCGCGGATAGCGTCGGCCATGCGGTAGGCTCTGGCAACCATTCTGGTCATCGAGCCAATGCCAACCAGCCCGATCTTCTGCGCACGTATGAAGTTTACCAACTCCTTCTCGTTCATTGGCCGGGCGTTGCCGTCAATTAAGAGAACATCGTGTTCGGGCGGGGTGAGTGATTGCAGGAGAAACATCCAGAGATGCGGCATGAAATTGCGGCTCACGCCGTTATCGGGATTGTACAGCAGGATTCTCATACGGATGCCGTACAGGACTCTCGAAGAATCCTAGTTCTGGAATTGCCGCAGGTTCTGCCTAGCGGACGGAAGCAGTCGCCACCGAGGTGGCTTTCCGCGCCTCACGGTACTTACCGTAGCCCTCTCGAACGAGCTGAAGAATTGGTCTTCGATTCTGGGCAAGTGATTTCATCCAGGTTCGCGTATTCCTTTGAGGAAAGTAGATGCCGCGGAAAAACATGCGCATCACAAAGTGCATAATCTGATCGTCAATCGACTGGCCTTCAAACCAATCAATCGCGCGCTGGTTATTCTTAGGGCTATAGGAGGTCATCCACGCTTTGTCGAGTTCAACCTGGGCCTGATCGATGGATATCTTGAGAGGAGTGTGGGCCATTTTGTTGTGCTCGAAGTGCATCCAGTGCTTTGGCCTTGTCAGGCGGCCTTCGGCGCCAAGCTTCTTATAGGTCGGCGTCCCGGGCAAGGGCACGAGCGGGCTGAAGACGGGCATTCCCGGAGGCCAGCTCGCTATTTGTTCGAGCGTGCGGTCGGCGACACCCGGAGTGTCGTTGTCCAGTCCAAAGATAAATGAAGTGATCGCATAGATTTTGCGCTGCGCGAGTCGATTGAGCACAGCAGGATATTCACCAGGCTTGTTGAAGCTCTTGGCAACGCCAGCCAGAGCCACGGGATCGATTGACTCCATCCCGATGAATACCCATTTACAACCTGAGTCGGCCATGAGATCGACCAACTCTTCGTCGCGAAGCAGGTTGGCGCTGATCTGGGCCAGCCATGGCAATTGCGCATTGGCGGCAATGATGTCTCGCAGCAGCGATTTGGTTCTCTTGATATTGATGGCAAAGTTGTCATCAATGAAAAAGATCGTAATCTTGCCGCGATCTTTTTGCGCTCTTCGTTTCAGCAGCAATAGTTCGTTGACGACACTTTCATTCGAGCGAAAGCGAATTGCATCTCCAAAGAACCCGGTGACGGTGCAGAACTCGCAGCCATAAGGACAACCGCGACCCGATTCGACTGGGATGGTATTGAAGTAGCTGACACCGGAACCGTATTTCGAAGTCAACCCGCGCATGAACTTCGGAATAAAATTGAACTGATCGAGATCGATTGTGTCCCACGGAATAATCGGATAAGGCTGGAGGGGCGGCTTCTGTTCCTTGCCTACCGCGTCAACCGGTTCATAGATCTCTTTAAGCTGTCCGCGCGCGGCATCCGCGACAATCAACGGCCAGGTGTCGTCTGCCTCGCCCAGGGCGACTGCATCCGCGTGTTTTGGTCCGCCATCCCGGCCCAACGCTTCATCAGGAAGTTCCGTTACATGCGGCCCGCCCATCACCACCGGTATCCCGGCCGAGCGAATCACATCCGCCACGCGATAGGCCTTCTGAACCATTCGGGTCATCGTCCCAATGCCCACCAGCCCGATTTGCTCATCCTGAATAAAGCGCAATAACTCCTGATCGTTCATTGGCTTTGCGTTGCCATCAATCAGTAAAACCTCGTGCTCCGGCGGGGTGAGCGCCTTAAGCAGAAACATCCATAGGTGAGGCATGAAATTTTTAGTCACGCCATTATCGGGGTTGTACAATAGAATTTTCATTTCTTCGATTTCCTGGTCCTCGAGAGGAGTCCAACTCACTCAAACCATCTTCAGATAAAGCCATGCAAAGCGACGGGAATTAGACAAAGTAGTTAGAATGCGGTTCAAATTATCAAGTCAGCTTGTCAGTGCTTGCGGACTATATCACATGTGTCCGCGAGGGTACATATCCCAAAGGTCGAAAAGAGCGGGCGGCCCCACCTCGGAATTACTCTTGGCAGTCAGACCCGCAGATGCTAGAATTCGCCGCGTTAGCACCGTTCTCGGTTCCTTTTATCAGACTCTTCTTCAGCAGTTTAGCGGGAGGCCCTCTTGCATTCACCTAAAATCGTTTTGACGGCGTCATCCAGCGAGGCCAGTGAGTGGCGGCACAGCATCTGGCAACAGATGTTATCGGCAACTATTCCGGCAAAGTATGGCCACAAGTGGATGAATCCCGACATGCTAATTAACGAGTCGTGGCCCGACGGGCGGGCCAAGTACGTGCCCAATGGCCTGCGCATGGTGGAGACCCTGCTTCTGCGCGATTACGCGGAAGAGGAAGTGGTCGTTTGCTACCTGGAAAATCTCGAGCGGTTTGTCGGGCCTGAGACGAAAGTTGTAGCGATCCACGCCCACAATCCCCTGGGAATTTCCTACGCTACCGATGTTTATTCAAAGCTGGCCGGCAAGAATCTCATGCCGATCAATGCGGCGGAATTTCTCAAAATCGTCACCCATCCGGTCATTAAGAAATACCAGCCGAAGATCGTGGTCGGCGGGCCCGGCGCGTGGCAACTGGAGCGGGCAAACCGTCTCGACGAATTCAAAATCGATTATTTAGTCGACGGCGAGATTGAACGGGCCTTTAGTGATCTCTTTAAGAGAATAATGGCGGGTGACCCGACACTTGAACGCATTATTAAGGTGCCGAAGAGTATGCAGCCGACCGTGGAAGAGATACCCGTCGTCCGGCACCGGTCGACCTTTGGCGTGGTCGAAATCACCCGGGGTTGCGGACGTGGCTGCCAGTTTTGCGGCCCCGCCACAAAAGTAGGACGATCGTTTCCGCTGGAACACATCATGGAGAGCGTGCGTGTGAATGCGCGTGAAGGGGCGACCGAGATCCTGCTCGCCACCGAAGACATGTTTCTCTATGAGCAGGCAGCGAACTTCGAAACCAATATTCCCGCGCTCGAAACGATGCTGAAGAGCGTGAAGAGCGTCCCGGGAATTGAGACCCTGCAAACGTCTCACATCACGATGGCGCCGGTAGTTAAGGATCCAACCATCATTGAGCGACTGACGCCTTTGATTGTTCCGTACTCGCATGTACAGCATAAGGAATCGACGGACCCGGATCAGCGGATGACCGATCCGATCATCGGTCTC
Source organism: Blastocatellia bacterium (assembly GCA_033856915.1). Taxonomy (GTDB): domain Bacteria; phylum Acidobacteriota; class Blastocatellia; order Pyrinomonadales; family Pyrinomonadaceae; genus UBA11740. Next base: position 47,667 of record JAWVEB010000011.1, read on the forward strand.
GAAACCGGCAGCTCGCGCCTTTTCGAAATCTTCATGAAGGGCAAAGCATATCCTTACAAAGCGAATCAGTGGCGCGACGTCGTGCTCAAGGGCATGGAGATCCTGAACAAGCATAACTGGTTCCCCTTCTGCACTTTCATCATCGGACTGCCTGGAGAGACCGACGAAGATACCCGAGAGTCGCTGAATCTCCTTTACGATCTGCGTGACGCCAAGGGTACGTTCGTTCCGACGTTCTTCGTTCCGCTCGAAAATACCCGGATGCAACAGAAGGACAGCGCCAAACTCATCGAGATGACCGACCTTCAATGGGAGTTCTTCTACACCTGCTGGAAATATAATATGCACTTCTGGCACGGTCGCTCGAAGTCCTCAATGAAATTCTCGCTCGGTGTGCCGCTGTATTATTACCTGCTTGGACGCAAGCTGTTCGGGAACGGCATCAAGTACCCGCTATACCGCTTTGCCGGCGTTCCCGATCGTTTCATGCGGAAGCATCTCTATCTTGATTTCACCGGATACAAAAGGAGCAAGAGCGTGATGCAGGCCCCGGTTGACGAAATCCTGCCTGGCTTTAAGAACGTGCGAGAGAAAGGCCTGAACCTGATTGACGCGAGCCAACTGCAGCAATTAGGTGCGAACCTGAATGCTCCGAGTGCCGAGGCCATTGCCGCGGGAAGGCCGTGATGCATCACCATGGTCTCCGGTTTGCGCATTGCTCATCCTTCGCTGCGCCGTCGCCGCGCGGCGCATCATTAAGACCATCGGCCGCTTACAGTTTCGCCCAACATTAAGGAAACCGACGGAGTATCTATTGCCTAGATTGGCGGATTAGTTGTACGATGCGCGCATTCTGAGACAGAGCGCAGGCGATTCCCCCATATGAAGACCTACGCCGGAAAATTTACAGACCCATACTTGCCCGCCAAAATCAGCGCGGGCAATCGGGGAGCTAATCGCCTGGGATCAGTTGACGGTGTGTTAGAACATCGCGGCTGCCAGCCAAGTGTCGAGCATCGTCGTTGCCATGGTGACGATATCGACCGAGAGACCTTGCTGCTGGGTCACGGATACTTCAGTCCCCGCGCAATCTGTAGTTATGGATCCCGCGGGTGGGACCGGCGCAGGAACTGGCGGGACTTGTGTGTCTCCGCCTTCTGCCATAGCGGCGCCAAACAGGGAAACCACGAGAATCGAGATCGCTACTAAGCGTCTAAGGTGCATCATTGTGCTTTTCGTCCTTTTTTGTTGGAAGGATCGCCCATCCGGGTGGTATCTGACGATCCTCAGATGTGACTGAACGTAGCAATCATAGCATTGCTAGCAATCCGGGGCGCTAGACGTTCAAAGCGGACCGTATCTAAGAAAGCGAGAGTAAATGGAAACAAAAACTTTAAACCAAACAACGGGGCAGGTTCGAGCAGGAGAGGGCGTCGCGCAGCGATGCGCGGCGGCAACGAAATTAATGAGGACGGGTGAGTACGAAGCTGGTTGCGAAGCTCTTGGCGACCTGTGGGGTGGCTTGGGCGAGCGCCCCAGAGTCGAAGGCTTGTCACCAACAGATCAGGCCGAAGTATTGTTGCGAGCTGGGGCGCTCTCGGGTTGGTTGGGAAGTTCCAGCCAGGCTCCTGGCGCTCAAGCGTTAGCTAAGGACTTGATCAGCGAAAGCATTCGCGCCTTTGAGAAGCTTGGCCCGCAGGAGCGGCTTGCCGAAGCCCAATCTGATCTTGGGCTGTGTTACTGGCGTGAAGGCGCTATGGACGAGGCGCGCGTTTGGTTCAGAGAAGCTTTTTCAAATGCGAGTGAGCCCGCAAACAGGCTCCGCATCCTGGTCCGCAGTACGACTGTTGAAATCTCCTCTAACCAATTGGACACGGCCCTTGCCTTACTCGGCCAGGCATCACCCTTGTTGGATCACGTGGAAGACGATGTCCCCCTGGGCTGCTATTACATGCAGCGCGCAATCATTTTTAAGCGGCTTGGCGGCGCCGAGAATCAGGATCGCGCCTTAATTGAAAACGCCGCCGCGAGTTTTCACTTTGAGAAGGCAAATCACCGCCGCTACTTCGGCCGAGTCGAGAACACGATGGGGAATATCCATCTTCAACTCGGTCGTCATGAGGAAGCACTGGAGCATTTGGAGCGGGCGCGCCACACATTCGTCACCTTGGGAGACGTGGGCACAGCCGCGCAGGTTAATGACACGCGGGCGCGCGTATTCATCGCCCAAGGGCGCTACGTCGACGCCGAGAAAATCGCCTTCTCAGCCGCCTCGGCACTTGAAGCAGGAGGCGAGCAATCCCTTCTGGCGGACGCATTGGAAACGCAAGCCGTCGCGCTGGCTCGCATGGGTCGTTTCCAGTCCGCCCTTGGCATTTTCAAACGTGCGGCGCACATTGCTGAGACAGCAGGAAATTCTCGACTATCGGGAGAGATATCTTTAACTATTCTCGAAGAGGTGAAGAGTTTCCTCGCTCCCAGTGAAATTTGCTCGACGTACCAGGAAGCCGACCAGAAGCTGGGGGAACAATTAAGCCCGGCGAACGCGGTCCGTCTTCGCTTATGCGCTCGCCTGGCCTTCGCGAATTCGGCTACCGGCAAGGCTGAGGAAACCACCCCCACCTCGTTTGAGGAGGAAGTGCACAAGCGTGAGAGCGAGCTAATCAGGGCCGCGCTCGAGACTGCCGGCGGCAGTGTTACGCGCGCCGCGAGGACCCTGAAGCTAACCCATCAGGGTCTCTGTTACATCATCAACCACCGGCACAAGGATCTTCTCGGAGCCCGGGCCCCGATCAGAGTTCGGCGCAAATCAATTATAAAGAAGCGTTGACGCTGACATTCTGTCGGTCACTGTGACATCGGATCGCGCTTGAAAAAGCGGTGAAGCAAGAACTTCGCCGCTTTTTTATTACTCGGGATCTCTGAGCACACCAGAAAACTAAAAACCGCCAATCAGCTTGGTTAATAAGGTGCGTAACATGGCGAGCAATGATTTCCGCCAAAGAAAGAGTTCCGACACCGCTTACTTCGCGAAGCGTCGACTCAGATCGCGACTTTGATTGACAGGCGTCCGCGGGACGTGCAAGATGCGCGCGATGGCGACACGTAAACCAAAACGAGATCCGATAATGGCGGATAGTCAGTTTTCCTTTGCCTGGGTTATCTCGCCTGCTTTTGCTTTCGCATTGCTGTTCGCCAGTTCGTGTGGCGGTTCGCTTTTTAAGGTTAAGCCTGCGGCGACACTCCCGCCGATGCCGGCCACAGTCGCGTCTGCGAACCTGGGCTCAGTCTCCTTCCGTGCGACTCCAATCCTTACAGACGAAGAGAGTCAGGAACTATTTGAGTCAAACCTGCAGCTTGCTGGAATTCTGCCCGTGCGGATTGAGATCAACCACCTGAGCGGGGACGCGATAGAATTGAAAAAGGTCCACTTCCGCCTTACCGACGCGGCTGGCACAAAATGGAAAATGATTTTAGTCAAAGAGGCCGTCGCTCGGATTCTAAAAGCCAACGACGTATTTGCTTACAACCCGTCTTCACGTAAGACATTCGAACAGGAGGTCCGCGCCTACGAACTGGATTTGAAAAATCCACTCACTCACAGCGAAGGCCGGCGCCAGGGCTTCATTATTTTTCTCGCACCGGACAAAGCTCAAGTGTCCTCCCCACGCGGCTTGGTATTGACGATCGAAGGCCTGGCGCAGCCGGCGGTATTAAATCTTAACTAGTACTTACTGGTGACCAGGCTCTGAAGACTGGTTAGACTTTTGGTTTTTTCTTCGGTAGGCTTTTCCGCACATCTTTTGCAAAATTATTCTTCCTGAAAGGAACTAAATCATGGCTCCTGAAACACAGCATTCTAGTCCGCCGACCCCAGCGCTCTTATTCGACACGATCAACGCACACCAACGAACTAATGCTATCAAAGCGGCAATCGAGCTCAGCCTCTTCACTGAGATCGCCGCCGGCAACAATTCCGTCAATGAGATCGCCGCCGCCTGTGACGCATCTCAACGAGGCACGCGAATTCTTTGCGATTATCTCGTCGTCATCGGTTTTCTGACCAAGCAGGACACCAGCTACGGATTAACGTCTGACTCGGCGATGTTTCTTGACAAGAACTCGCCAGCCTATATGGGAACGGTGATCGAGTTCCTGCTGTCGCCAATGCTAACCGACAATTTCAAAGACCTGACCGCCGTGGTAAAAAAGGGCGGCACAATTTCCGAGCAAGGCACAATCGCTCCCGACCATCCGGTCTGGGTCAAGTTTGCGCGCGCGATGGCGCCGATGATGGCCTTGCCGTCGCAACTCCTCGCTCCCATGGTGGATCCGAACGCGAACCAGAAGTTAAAAATCCTGGATATCGCAGCCGGTCATGGCCTCTACGGTCTCGCCTTCGCCAAACGAAATCCTCAAGCTGAAGTAACCGCCGTCGATTGGTCGAACGTACTCGAGATCGCGAAAGAGAATGCGCAAGCCGCCGGCGTAGCCGACCGCTACCATACCAAGCCAGGCAGTGCATTTGAAGTTGATTATGGGACCGGGTATGACCTGGTCCTGATAACCAACTTCCTCCACCACTTCGATCCGCAGACTTGCGAAGCGCTGTTGCGTAAAGTCCATGGCGCGCTAGCCGATGGTGGAAGGGCTGTGACCCTGGAGTTTATTCCCAACCCCGATCGAGTATCGCCACCGCAAGCCGCGGCTTTTAGTCTGATGATGCTCGGTGGAACGCCAGCGGGCGACGCGTACACCTTCGCCGAACTCGAGACAATGTTTCGCAACGCCGGCTTTGCCCAGAGCGAATGGCACGAGCTGCCGCCGACGATCCAGCGCGTAGTGATAAGCAGGAAGTAAGCAGGGCTCCCGATCGCTGATGAAAAACCTAAACCGCCGAAGGATGTTGATAGCCGGCGTGTTGTTGTTCGCGGTGGCCGGCAGCACTTTCGCGCAGAGTAAAGTTCGCTATGCTGAGCTGCCGAACTTTCACCTGGTCAACTCTCAGCTCTATCGGGGCGCCCAGCCAAAAATCGGCGGCCTGCAAACGCTGAAAACGATGGGCATTAAAGCAATCGTGAATCTGCGCGGCAAAGACGAACAGACAGGAGCGGAAGGCCAGGAAGCACGAGCTCTGGGACTGCGCTATTACAGCATTCCCTTGCCTGGATTCTCCGAACCGAAAGATAAAGAAGTTCAGCAGGTGCTCGACATCATCAACAATCGCGAGAATCAACCTGTCTTTGTTCATTGCCACCACGGTGAAGATCGCACCGGCACAATCATCGCCTGCTATCGCATTACGCACGACGGTTGGACAGCAGCGGGGGCAAAAAAAGAAGCTGAGAAACTCGGGATGAGTTGGACGCAGTTTGGCATGAAGCGTTACATCGATAAGTTTTACCGGCAACGACCAATTCCCCGCCGAGCAGAGGCAAATCGAAGGGGGCGTCCTTATGGAAAGTAAGTCATGAATCATAAAACGAGAACACTAAGCTGGACCCTGGCGGTTCTGGTCACCGCGGCTTTTCTTATTTCACCTGCTTTGGCGCAGAAAGCCCCGCAACGAGTAACGTTCGCCCGCGGCGCCACCGTGGCGCGCGCAACGGGATATCTTCGCGGCCTTAACGATGAAGCTGTTTTCGTATTGCGCGCCAGAGCCGGCCAACATATGCGCGTCGAGGTCAACGCCCGCGGCGCGACGCGCGGCATCGTGATTTTTCCTTCCGGCAAACAGGATGGACAGCCGGGCGGGGTAATCTTTGACGACAACATAGATGAAGCCGGCGACTATCACATTCGCGTCACTGAGAGCAGCATGGCTGATGCCTGGCGAGGAAGTTTTGTGCTGAAGGTAGAAATACTTTCTTCCGGCCAATCCAACGGATCCGGCTCGAGCGCGAGCACAACGGATCTGGCGCGTTACGTGGGTCAGTATCCCAGCGCGCTTTTCAAAGGCGCGCCTGGTTTGAAGACGCGTCTGCGTGCTTTGCTCGGCGCTAACTACAAATCTTTCTTCGATCGTTTACAGACAGAGATGCCGATCGAGCGTGATGGCGGCGTGCTGATTGTCCGCGGCTGCATGGCGCATCAATGCACCATTGAAGAATCGATCCTGGCGATCGATCTCAGCGACGACAAACTTCACGTGGCGATCAAGTCGGCAGAGTTTCGCGGACGATTTAAGACTTGGAGCGAAGGCGGCGGCAACGTTCCGGCCGCGCTTAGACGCGCTATGCAGGCTGAGTAACCAGGTGGTAGTGGGATCTTAAGCTCAGGGCACTCGCCCGATTTCAGCCTATCCCGTGGAACCAAATCCCCCGCTGCCCCGGCTGGTCTGTGACAAGCCATCAACCCACACCGCGGCTGGCGTGATTATTTTTTCGATTATCAACTGGCAGATTTTGGTCTGGGCCGGCAAATCTATCTGCTCGTCACCAGCGTTAAATAGCAGACACCCGATCTCGCCACGATAGTCGGCATCGATTACACCGGCCAGGACGTCTATTCCCTTTTTTGACGCCAACCCGGAGCGCGGCGCGAGGCGTCCGTAGTGCCCCTCAGGTATAGCCACGGCCAAGCCCGTCCGGAACAGTCGACGTTCGCCCGGCTGCAAACTGATTGCTTCGATCGAATAGAGGTCCAGTCCCGCCGCGGCTAAACTTCCGCGCGTCGGCAACAAGGCTTTGGGATCCAGCTTCTCGAAGCTCAAACTCTCTATTTCTTCCATGCAGTTAGCCATTGGGACCTTTCACATTCATGGGTATAGCGGTTAAGGATTCTATCAGAGAAAATAAAATCTGATTCTCATACTTGCGCGCATTGTATGGATTCATGTTTGAAGCAAATGATATTCACCCCTGCATTGCCTACTGCCTTAATCATCAGGAAGAGGTCGACGATTATCTCGCGGATAGAGAGCGTTCTCCGCTGCTTCGCGCGAACGAACCCCCAGCGATCCCTTGCAGCAGCAGGGGCTCAATGAGATGCGCGAACGAATCAAGGCTCGGCATTTTTAGGCATTAAGGTTTGTCCATCCGAGATGAAAGGGATTATCATTGCTTCATGAGTACCGCCGAACTTGTCGAACAAGTTAAAGCACTGTCCGCCCGTGAACGACGCAAATTTGTAGAGATCATCCTGGCGCTCGAAGATGACTTGCCGCCACAGGCTGCTCCTTCAGAACGCGTTAAGTGGCCCGACGTGGAAGCGCGCGCCAGGCGTATATTCGGAAACAAGATCATGCCAAACCTCGTGCTACTGGAGCGCGAAGAGTCATCGTCCTGACAAGGATGAGCCACTATCCCGACAGCAGCGGTTACTAAGGTAGACTCCAATGACTGCAAATCTCAAAGCGATCTACGAGCAGGGTATACTTCGGCTCAAAGAGCCGCTCCCATTGCCTGACGGCGCGCAGGTCGACGTAACTGTCACATCGCACGAAGCAGATAACGGCGAACGATCGCTGGGAATGGAAGACCGGTCGTGGGACGCGCTTACGCAACTCCTAACCGACTGCGCAATCGACACCGGAGTCCCCGACCTCGCCAGCCAACACGATCACTACCTATATGGCATTCCGAAAAGGCTGAATGATGCCGAGAGTTAACAGAAACGAAGTTCCTTCTGGATGAAGCGATGGCTCGATTTAAGGCACGAAAGATCAGAGGGCCGTGGGCAGAAGGTTACGTTCTTGATTTGCACACCACGTCGAGCAGGGTAATTGGCTACAACGAGTTCGGTCATGCACAGTTCGATACGACGTATTCCGAAGTTGGCGGATTGCTAAATCGCCTCAAATATCACAACGACAAATCCACTATGTCGGAGTTAGTCGATGCCGCAGAATCTTTCATTCACGATTGGGGAATTGAGTCTTCCGCTATCGTTCCGGTCCCACCAACCAAGACGTACAGAACCTTTCAACCAGTTCTTGCCTTAGCAGGCGAGATAGCGAATCGGTTCAAAGTGCCGATGCTCAAGTCGGCGATCAGAAAAGCCAAACAGATCCCGGAACTGAAGAATGTGTATGATGCCGAGGAGCGGAAACGGCTTCTGAGGGGCGCGTTTGAGGCAAACGCGCACGCTGTTAACGGTCAACAAATCTTGCTCATAGACGATTTGTATCGTTCGGGAGCTACAATGAGCGCGATCGCCGAAACGTTGTTGGCGTCAGGTGCGTCTAAGGTGTACGCTTTCGCTTTTACACAGACGAGGACAAAGAAATGAAGAAAGTATTTATTGGCGGTTCTCGTAGAATTAGTCGCCTTAATGAGCAACTTCGGAAGCGGCTCGATCAAATAATTCAAAAGAGACTCCAGGTTCTACTTGGTGATGCGAATGGAGCCGATAAGGCGGTTCAATCTTACCTGGCGGAATGCGGATACCAGAACGTTCAAGTCTTCTGCTCAGCGGGTGACTGCCGGAACAATTTGGGACCATGGGAGGTCAAATCCGTAAAGCCGCCGCACCAGCGACGGGACTTCGAATTCTTCACCGCCAAAGATGCAGCGATGGCTGAAGAAGCAGATGTCGGTTTTATGCTCTGGGACGGCGAGAGTTCAGGCACCGTCGTGAACGCGGCGCGTCTCATAGCCGCTGGAAAGCCCGTGGTGGTCTATATTGCACCTGACAAGGAATTTCGCACTTTGAAGTCGCAATTAGACCTTGAGGCGCTACTATCGCCATGCTCATCGGAAATCCGCCAGCGCATTGACCGATACGTGGCCGACCACGCGCACGCACAGCCCGCAATGTTCTAGCAGAAATATTTGGTTTCCCTACCTGGCCCACATCGGCTGTATGTAAACCTCAGTTAGAAGCTAATACCCAAATTGACGAAAGGACGAAGGTGAGAAATTGGGGTCAGAGCAGGCTTGGCCCCGGTTTCAGGTTTGTCTTCCCCCACTTTTCTCGCACTCACAGGTTTGGTTGACAAAATCATGAAGAGAAAGCCCTCTACTTGCTAGAGGGCTTTCTCTTCGAATGGTAAATCACGCCTTAGGTGACTCGACGCGACACAAGATTGTGCAGAAATGCCCAATGCTTCTTGCTCTTGCCAATGGCATTAGGATTTCGCCCCAACTCTTCGCTTGTTTCCTGTGTTGCCTCCATCATGTCCTTGCCGGTTTCGTCCCAAAGTCTAAGGACGTTCGCGAATCCACCCCTCCAAGTCACCATGTTGCTAGCGGGA
>JAWVEB010000012.1:0-2769 GCA_033856915.1 Blastocatellia bacterium
ATCTCGAGAGGGTGCGCGAGGAGCGCAAAGCAGGCTTGGCTCGCGGCCTGCCGTTTGAAATCGAGCAACGAACGCGCCGGAAGGACGGTCAGTATCGCTGGCTCCTCCTCCGTTACAACCCGTTCCACGACGAGCAGGGACGTCTGGTGCGCTGGTATGCAACTGGAACCGATATCGATGACCGCAAGCGCGCCGAAGACCGGACACGAAACGAAAACGTTGCATTGCGCGAAGACATCGTACGCTCATCCATGTTCGAGGAAATCGTCGGCTCCTCCGAGGCGTTGCGTCAAGTGCTGGTTCAAGTTTCGAAGGTAGCTCCCACGGATTCCACAGTGCTGGTCTTAGGTGAGACTGGAACGGGAAAGGAGCTAATTGCTCGCGCGATTCACAACCGGTCCAAGCGTTCAAACCGTGCTTTTATTCGGGTGAACTGCGCGGCAATTCCTGCCTCCCTTATTGCGTCGGAGCTGTTCGGACATGAAAAAGGCTCCTTCACGGGGGCCACTCAGCGCCGCCTCGGCCGTTTCGAATCGGCCGATGGTGGAACGATCTTCCTTGATGAAGTAGGGGACCTTCCGGCAGAGACGCAGGTGGCTTTGCTGCGAGTTCTTCAAGAGCGGGAATTCGAACGAGTGGGCGGCAGTCAAACAGTTTCGGTTGACGTACGGGTGATAACGGCTACCAATCGAGACCTGACTTCAGCTGTGGCTGAAGGCAAGTTCCGTCAGGATTTGTTTTACCGCCTCAACGTTTTTCCGATTCGGTTGCCGGCATTGCGCGAGCGGATTAGTGATATTTCGTTATTGGTCGGATACTTGATCGACCGTTACGCCCAAAAAGCGGGTAAGAAGATTCGAAATATTGACAACAAGACTATGGAACTCTTCCACGCGTATGATTGGCCGGGCAACATCCGGGAGTTGCAAAACGTAGTCGAGCGGGCGGTGATTCTGTCTGAAGGTGAAACTTTCTTTGTAGATGAAGCTTGGCTCACGCGCGCGACTCCCAAGTTGGCTGCGACGTCTGCTCTGTTACCAACAGACCTTGCGGAACGGGAGAAAGCAATGATTGAAAATGCGCTGCGCGAGACCGAGGGCCTGATCTCGGGTCCCACGGGCGCCGCCTCGAAACTGGGTATACCCAGACAGACGCTCGAATCAAAGATTCGGAGACTCGGAATCAACCGGTATCATTTCAAGACCGTGTAGTTGCCCATTTTTTGGCCCTCCGGAATTTTACCTCCTTTCCAACCCAGACAACTTTGTCGATGCGCCCGAACGGGCAGGACTTTACTCGACCCGCGCACCGAAGCTGAATTTTCAGCAAATGCTGAAATTGCGGCCTGACTTCAAAAGCTAAAGACCAACAACTCAATTGATTACGGGTGGCACTGGGATTGCCATCTCTCTACGCGTGGATCGTCCGACGGGTCGAATATGACCTTGAAGATTGAAAAGTACTCCGATGGGAACGGCACGACTATTCGACTGATAGGCCGGATGCGGGCGGAGCATTTGGAGGAGTTAGAGAAGCAGATTCGTGAGAGCGGACGGGCAATCACATTAGACCTGGAGGAAGTGACGTTAGTCGATGTGGAGATTGTTCGCTTCCTCGGGGCTTGTGAAGTGCGAGGCGCCAGACTTCTCAACTGCTCGCCCTACATACGCGATTGGATCGGCAAGGAACGAGATTAGAGGAATTGGAGAAGAGAATGATGACTAGGAAACTGGAAGGAAAGATCGCGCTCATTACGGGTGGCTCGCGCGGCATTGGCGCGGCAATCGCTAAGCGTCTGGCTGCGGACGGAGCAAACGTCGCCATCACATACGCGAAGGACGCAAGCGCGGCTTCCGCCGTGGTCAAAGCAATTGAACTCGACGGCGGAAAGGCTGTCGCGATCCAAGCGGACGCTGCCGACGCTGAAGCTGTGAAGGCTGCGGTCGAAAAGACAGTCGCGACCTTCGGCCAGCTTGATGTGCTGGTGAACAATGCCGGCACCGCCATTCCGAAGCCGTTCGAGGAGACCACGCTGGAAGAGATGGATCGCGTGATTGACATCAACGTCCGTGGCGTGTTCATCGCGACGCAGGCGGCGCTGAAGCACATGAAGAGCGGCGCTCGCGTCATCATGATCGGTTCCGCCGTGGGTGAGCGTGTCGCGGCGCCCGGGCTTGTGCCCTACGCGGGCACGAAGGGAGCCGTGAAGATGTTCACTCAGGCGCTAGCTCGAGAGATTGGGAGTCGGGGGATCACGGTCAACAACGTCCAGCCGGGTCCGATCGACACGGATTTAAATCCCGCAGCGGGCGATTGGGCAGTGCCTCAGAAGGCCGCCACAGCGCTCGACCGCTATGGGCATGTTGATGAGATCGCCGCCGCGGTGGCGTTCCTCGCCGGTCCGGAATCCTCGTACATTACCGGGTCGAATCTTACCGTTGATGGCGGGATGAATGCCTGAGCGCAAGTTTGATCGACGAGAGGCGGGAACCGCCATCGCGGCAAAGTGATTCTGCAAAACGGGGACCGTCGCTTCGATTGCGAAGTGCGGGGATGATGTCGAGTCTCATGCACGACGGCGCGGTGGCCCCACAGTCTCGAGACGCAATACAAAATCAAGTCAAGGAAGGTGTTCAATGGCTAACGTGGTGAAGAAACACAGCATCTCTTATGAGCTAGCACAGAAAATGGTGGACGCAGCGGTGGCGAAAGCCAAAGAACTTGGCGTTAGCGAGAATGTAACGATTCTCGACGACGGCGGTAATCTCA
>JAWVEB010000013.1:0-204218 GCA_033856915.1 Blastocatellia bacterium
GCGGAATGCAGCAGCAGCAGGTAGAGATGAGGGAGTATGAGTGGAGCAGTCTGGTCGACGTGCAGGGATGGAGTGAGATTGGCCGAGGAGAAGAGTTATTTGACAGCATCGTTGTCTTTGAAAATTACCCACAGCATAAGCCGGCAAAGGGAGGCAGTGGGACGCTAAGCATTGATGAATTCAGCGGTGCTGACCTCTGGCGTGTCCCACTCAAACTGGCAGTTGGATCGGGCGAAGAATTGATCTTGATGCTCAACTACGATTGCGCACTCTTTGATGCGGCGAGTGTCAGCCTGATGATTGAGCAGTTGCGGGTTATGTTGCAGAGTCTCTCCGCCAACCGGGAAAGGACATTAAGCGAACTGATGCTGGCTTATGAGGCGGATGAGCGCAAGCTGATTGAACGGTATGATGATGAGCGGCAAGCACAGCTGGAGCAGGTGGAATGCCTCTACGAACTGTCTGAGGTTTAAATCCGTCGCGACTGGATCAGGTCTTTGAAGAGCAGCCCGAAGACCAGCGGGAAGAATAGGTCCGAACATGAAAGTTAGAAGTTGGTTGGGCAGCATAAAGGTGAAGCGGTTTCAGCTATCGGAGCCTACTTTGAAGCTCATCCGGAGCGCAATTCCGTACCGCCACAGACTGTTTCTGGGTATCGGCTGCCTCTTTCTGGCACATTTGACCAAGCTCTGCGCGCCATCGATCCTGCGCCGCGCCGTTGATGCCTTGATGGCTGACGCAATGCCCGCGAAGCTGGTTCGGTATGGCGGCCTCCTGATTCTCATTGCCTTCATTCAAGCGCTTCTGCTATTTGCGCAGCGCCGCACCATTATGAACGTCTCGATGAGCGTGCAGTATGATTTGCGCAATGATTATTACGCCCATCTACAAAAACTGCCGCTTCAGTTCTTCCAGAGATTTCGGACCGGCGACCTGATGGCGCGTGCCCTCAACGATTTGATGGCTGTAAGAATGCTTGTCGGGCCAGCTTTGATTTCCGCGCTTAATGCGTTTTTCGCCGCTGTGCTCGTCTTACCGCTGATGATGTCACTGAGTTGGTCGCTAACCCTGATGGCATTCTCTCCGATGATATTCGTTGTAGTCCTGACACAGTTCTTTTCCAAGCGGCTTTATAAAAGGTCCAAGGCCGTACAGGAGCATTACAGCGTGGTCGCCAGCTGTGCCCAGGAAGCGCTGACGGGAGTGCGCGTGACACGAGCTTACCGACAGGAGGGCGCCAATATGGCCAACTTCGAGCGGGCCAATCGTTTGTTGGTCCAACAGAATTTCAAGCTCATCAGACTCTCGGCCATCTTTCAGCCAAGCGTACAATTTCTCATCGGACTCGGCGCCGTCCTAGTCTTCTGGTACGGCAGCCACCTCATCATCAAAGGGATGATGACCATCGGGCAATTTGTGCAATTCTCACTGTACCTGGGCTATCTGGTCTGGCCCATGATTGGGCTGGGGCTGGTGATGAATCAGGTTCAACGCAGCAAGGTTTCAATGGGCCGGATTCACTCTATCCTCTCAGTCGAGCCGGCTATCCGTGACACTGAGCGGACTCGGGCTATCCCTGAGGTGGCGGGTGAAATTGAGTTCTGCAACCTGACGTTTACTCATAAAACAGCGACCGCGCCAAGCCTGGAGGGGATCAATTTGCGGATCGCTCCGGGGCAGACGGTGGCCTTCGTCGGACGGGTGGGCTCAGGCAAAACCACTCTCTTAAATTTGGTGCCGCGCCTAATCAATGCTGCGCCCGGCCAAGTCTTGATTGACGGCAACCCGATTGACGAGATACCGCTGCAGACCCTGCGCTCTTCGATCGGCTACGTGCCCCAAGACAGTCTCCTGTTCAGCGGCGCAATCGCCGAGAACATAGCCTTCGGAGTGGGGCAGGCTGCGCCAGAAGAGATTGCGGGCGCCGCTTTAGGGGCAGGAATTGCTGAAGACATACAAGGTTTTCCGCAAGGCTATGAAACGATCATAGGAGAGCGCGGCGTCACCCTTTCCGGCGGACAGAAGCAGCGAATCGCGATCGCACGCGCACTGTTGCGCAGACCGCGGATACTCATTCTTGATGACGCTTTGTCGTCTGTTGATACCTGCACGGAGGAAAAGATACTGGGTTCTTTGCGCCAAATCGCGCGCGGCTGCACGAGCCTTATCGTTTCACACCGTATTTCTACCGTGATGAACGCCGATTTGATCGTCGTTCTCGATGGTGGTCGCATAGTTGAGAAGGGCACACATGATCAGCTTCTGGCGCGCAACTGCATCTACACCGAGTTATACGAGAAGCAGTGTCTCGAAGAGACGCTGGAAACTGTGTAGCAAGTCAATATCTAGACGCGGCCTACGTCCCGGCAACCAGCCATCCAGACAACTTCAATTCAAAGCAACTTTCCGAACTCGAGCATCAATGTCTGAAATACCCTATCCAGATAAAGCCATTGGCAAAATCTACCAGAAGCGCGTGCTGAGATGGCTGTTGCGTTACTTGCTGCCATACAAACACTATGTCTGCGGAGCGCTGTTGCTAACTGCCTTGAGCGCCCCTCTGATCCTGGCCGGGCCCCCACTGATGAAGGCCGCCGTTGATCTATTTCTGGCGCCTGATCCGGCGAAGCCGGTAACTGGTTTCGCCCTGCTGCTCCGGCAAAGCGCAGAAGCGCTCGGTTACGGCGGCAGCGCATACCGGGGTGTGGCCTTCATTGCGCTCGTCTTCCTTATGGCTAACCTGCTGGGCATTGTCGTGCAGTACTTGCAGAGCATTGTGCTGCAAAGCATGGGGCAGCACATCATGTACGACTTGCGTCAGGATATCTTCGCGCACTTGCAGAAGATCCCGTTGCGGTTCTACGACCGCAATCCGATAGGGCGCCTGATGACACGGCTGACAACAGACGTGGATACGCTCAATGAGTTGTTCACTTCAAGCCTGATCACAATCTTAGGCGACTTCGCGATGGCCCTCTTCATTGTGACCTACATGCTCAGGAGTAATTGGCGGCTGGCGCTCGTGTCATTTTGTATCCTGCCCTTGCTGGTGATACTGACGGCCTGGTTCCGGCGCGGCTCGCGCGCAGCCATTCGCGAGGTGCGCTTGCAGGTCGGTCAGCTCAATGCTTTCCTACAGGAGCACATTACGGGGATGGCGATCGTGCAGTTGTTTAATGCCGAGGAGAAGGATCTCCACAAATTTGAGCGCATCAACCGGAGTCATCGCAAAGCGAATGAGGATTCGGTCTTTTACTTTGCCATCTTTAATCCCGCGGTGGAAATGATAGGGACGACCGGCGTGGCGTTGATCCTTTGGTATGGGGGCGGGCAGGTGTCGCGCGATCTCGCAACTCTCGGGACCATGATCGCTTTTATTCAACTCGCCAAAGCTTTCTACCAACCTATCTCCGACATTGGCGATAAGTACAATACAATCCAGTCAGCGTTGACTTCCTCAGAGCGAATCTATGCCTTGCTTGACGAGCCGGTAACGATTGAGTCGCAGGCGGATTCTTTGCCTCGGGAGCGCGCGCGGGGTCGCATTGAATTCTGCCACGTTTGGTTCGCCTACGATAATGAAGACTGGGTATTGAAGGATGTGTCTTTCGTCATAGAGCCGGGTGAACGCATCGCCATTGTAGGCCACACTGGAGCAGGCAAAACTACTCTCACCAACCTCCTGCTACGGTTTTATGATATTCAGCGGGGCCAGATTCTGCTCGACGGCATTGATATCCGCGAACTCGGCCTTGATCACTTACGGTCGAATTTCAGCATTGTGATGCAGGACGTGTTTCTCTTTTCCGGGGACATCGCGAGCAATATCAGGTTGGGCCACAACAGCATTTCGGACGAGAAGTTGCGGCAGGCAGCGCGCCACGTTCACGCAGAAGACTTTATCAGGAAGTTGCCGGCAGGTTACCTCACGCAAGTACAGGAGCGTGGGGCTGGCCTTTCGTCGGGGCAAAAGCAACTCATCAGCTTCGCCCGCGCTCTGGCCTTCGATCCGCGCATTCTGATTCTGGACGAAGCCACCAGCTCGATCGATACAGAGACGGAGATACTGATCAGTGATGCGGTCGGGCGGTTGATCAAAGGTCGCACCTCGCTGGTGATTGCTCACAGGCTCTCTACGATCCAGTCGGTGGACAAGATCATCGTCATGCACAAAGGCGAGGTACGTGAGTTCGGGACCCATCTAGAACTGCTCCGCCTGCGAGGTCTCTACTGGCGCTTGCTGCGACTACAATTTTACAAGGATTCCAAGTTCGCTTTGGCCGAGAGCGTGGCTCCCGATTCCAGCCTGATGCACGCCGCCTGAGCGTTTTCACCCGACCTTCAACCAGACCAGTCTTCCAACGGCTCAAGCGTCACTAACTACGTACCGGCTGACATGGATTCAGCTAAGTCGGCCCCAGCAGTCGGAATCCGCTGAGACTTCAAAGTTCGGCAACAGCTCGCCTAAATCATCAACTAGTTTGGGCGACCCCTGATTAGAGGCTATACAAATATGTATGAAGGAATCTTATCAACGATTGGTCACACACCCCTGGTCAGGCTGACCCGCGTGCTTGACGATCCATCGTTCCGACTCTTCGCCAAACTCGAGGCTTTTAATCCCGGCGGCAGCATTAAAGACAGAACGGCCTTGAGCATTCTCGGACATGCCATGGAACACGGGCTGATGCAGCCAGGAGCGACCGTCATTGAATCCAGTTCCGGCAATATGGGCATTGGCCTGGCGCAGTCGTGTGCCTACATGGGGCTCAAATTTATTTGTGTCGTTGATCCGAAGACGACCAAACAGAACATCGAGATTCTCAAATCCTATGGAGCGCGCGTGGAATGTGTCTCCGCACCCGATCCGATTACGGGTGAATTTCTACAGGCCCGAATCAATCGCGTCCAGTTGCTCCTCAAATCGATTCCCAACAGCTTCTGGCCCGACCAATATTCCAATATCTACAATCCCATTGCGCACCATCAGACGATGAGCGAGATCGTGGAGGAATTGAAGAGAGTTGATTATTTGTTTTGCGCGACCAGCACCTGCGGAACGTTGAGAGGTTGTGCGGAATTCGTTCGTAGCAACGGGCTCAAAACGAAAATTATCGCGGTTGACGCTCGCGGAAGCGTCATCTTCAATAGCCCGGCGGCCAAGCGTCTGATTCCCGGGCATGGTGCCGCTATCGTTCCCAATCTTTATCAAGCCCATCTGGCCGATCGGTGTGTCCATGTCTCGGACCTGGACTGCGTGGTTGGTTGTCGACGACTTGTGCAGGAGGAAGCCATCCTCGCCGGTGGTTCGTCAGGCGCCGTGCTCTCGGCAATCAACAAGGTGCAAAGCGAAATCCCGAAGGGAGCAACTTGTGTCGCCATCTTCGCCGATCGCGGCGAGCGATACCTCGATACCGTCTATTCGGATAACTGGGTCAAGGAACATTTCGGCAACGTTTCACACTTATGGCAACGATGCCAAGAGGATAATATACAATGGCTAAAGATGGCATCTTAATTCTTAAGGGGCGAGAAGTGAACGCCCTGCTCGCCAATCGTGAGCTGGAGCTTATTCGGATCGTGCAATCTGCTTATGAAGCTCACGCTCAAGGGGAAAGCTCCTTACCGCATTCGACTTTCTTGCGGTTTCCCGCCGATGCGGGGAATAGAATCATCGCGCTGCCGGCCTATCTCGGAAATGGCAGCGGCATTGCGGGCCTCAAGTGGGTCTCGTCGTTTCCGGGCAATCGCGCGCGCGGAATCGACCGAGCGTCGGCAGTGGTCATACTCAATTCAGCGACCACAGGTAGACCGGAAGCGATTCTTGAAGGCTCGGTAATTAGCGCCAAGCGTACCGCGGCCAGCGCGGCGTTGGCCGCGCAGGTCTTGCAGAGCGGTCAACGCTCTGACTCAGCCGGTCTGGTCGGTTGCGGTGTGATCAATTATGAGATCGCCCGGTTCTTATTGGTCGCTTGTCCCTCGATTAAGACTCTCGTCGTCTATGACAAGCTCAAGGAGCGCGCGGATAGGTTCAAGGAGAAATGCGCGGAGTTGGTGACCGGGCTCCAAGTCGTGGTGGCTGAAGACCTCAGCACGCTGCTGCGGCGCAGCAGTCTCGTCTCATTTGCCACTACCGCGATTGAGCCCCATGTCAGCGATCTTTCAGCCTGCGCCCCAGGCAGCACCATTCTGCATATCTCCCTCAGAGACTTGACGCCTGAGGTCATTCTCGCAGGCGACAACATTGTGGATGATTTGGACCATGTCAGTCGCGCCCAAACCTCGATTCATCTGACCGAGCAGTTCATCGGCAATCGAGACTTTGTGAGAGGCACTCTCTCAGACATCACTCTGGGGAGAATTCCTGGTAGAAAGGACCGCCACACACTAGCGATTTTCAGCCCCTTCGGATTGGGCATCCTGGACCTGGCCGTCAGTAAATTTGTTTGCGAGCAGGCACGCCAGCAAGGTTTGGGAACAATCATTGAATCGTTTCTCCCCGAACCATGGGCATTTGATCCCGTAGAAGCAATAGCGGCTGACAAAGCTGAGGACGCTAAGATCATGAGTAGAGAAGAGAGAAGACCGAACGATCTACAAACTAATGGCCAAGCCTGAAGATCAATATTCGAGCATCAGTCAGTGTTTCGACTCGGAGGGGGGGTAGTTGTGACAATCTCTAAACTTATCAGCACCAAGAGCCCGTGGCTCCTCGGCCCGCAGGGAAACTCACCAGCACGGCTGCGCCTGTTTTGCTTCCCTTATGCTGGCGGAGCCGCTGCAATTTACCAGTCCTGGCAGGAGAGTCTTCCGCCGACTGTGGAAGTCCGTCCGGTTCAATTGCCGGGAAGAGGAACGCGGATGCGCGAGACTCCATTCAACCAACTTTCGGACCTGGTCGACGCAACTGCACGGGCGCTGGTCCCCTATCTCGACAAGCCGTTCGCTTTCTTCGGTCATAGCATGGGGGCTTTGCTCAGCTTCGAGCTAACGCGCAGACTTCGGCGCGAGCATGGCCTCAGTCCGGTGCAGCTCTTTCTTTCTGGACGGCGCGCGCCGCGCTTCCCGCACCTCGATCCGGTTACTTACAATTTGCCAGATCGGGAGTTCCTTGATGAGTTGCGCCGCCTCAAGGGCACTCCGCCTGAGATGTTGGAAAATGCCGAGTTGATGCAGTTGATGCTTCCGCTCCTGCGCGCAGACTTCGAGGTTTGTGAGACCTACTGTTATTCGGACGAGCCTCCCCTCGAATGCCCCGTCACGGTTTTCGGGGGACTACAGGATATTGATGTCGGTCGGACTTATCTCGAGCCGTGGCGAGAGGAGACAAGTGGGTCGTTCTCTCTGCGGATGCTGCCGGGAGACCACTTCTTTTTACAGGCTTCCAAAGACCTCCTAATCGGGTCGCTCGTCCGCGACTTGTATCAATACTTGAAAATAGCCGCCTGATGCAGTTCAAACATCGTGTCAGCTCGCTCTGTAATTTGATTCCCGTCACGCTCATATTTCAGTGTGGCACGGGCGGCTTCCGGCAGGTGGATGAAGCCCAATCATCGGTTAGGAACTTTCGCGTCGTCGTTCTCCGGGATGAAGGAGCAGCCCGTGGATTTCTCACTTCGAGCGAACAGAATGTTCGCCGGGGTTATGGAGTGTCCCATCCTGGGAAGCTACCGCTCCCCTTGCTATGAACGAATCTCAATGGCATGCTGTAGACCTGCCGCACGAGGGCCAAGTCTTTCCGTGTTGTCCCCCCTTTTGAATTATCTAATTTAGTAAATTATCCAATCAGTCACAGGACTATTTTCCAGTCACAGGACTATTTTCCGAGGGCGAATTCTGATGTCTCATAACAGTCCTAGAGTCGCTAGCAAAACCGAAGTCTGGGCCGTAGGGGGGCTGCTGGCTGGCCCTCCCAGGCTGGTCGCCGTCTGTATGCTCTTAGCTTTCCTTTATGGAGTGCCTGTTCAAATTATTGGGCGTAATCGTATGAAACGTGCGAAGAATAGTTTAACCACTTATAAGTTGCGGCAACCAGGAGAACTGGCGGGTTACGCGGCGGCTGGAACTTTGGCGCCGCCTATCCAGTCAGATACGCCGACTGCCGTCAAATTGCTGAAGCGTTGGGCAGAGGCTCTGGGCGGCGTGGAAAAGATAACCCGTATTAAGAACCTGTACCTCCGAAGTGTTATTAAGAGCGGCGGGCTGGAAGGAACGAGCGAGCATTGGCAAACCGTGGAAGGCCTGCACAAACAGAGCATTGAGTTAGGTGGAGTCTTTAGCCAATTATCCGTCTTCAATGGTCATGAAGGCTGGGTGCGCGACCAGAACGCAAAAGTGCGCGAACTGGCGGGCACTGAGCTTGCTGAGGAGGTCAGTGCCGCTTACCTGGGAAGTTTTTCGCACCTGATCGGCGGCCGTATGGCGGGCGCTGCGGAGTATCTGGGCGAGGATAAAGATAAGCGATTCTACATATTGAAATTGCAACCACAGGGTGGTCTGGCGATTACTTGCTACCTGGACAAGACAACTTACTTGCCGGCCAGAGAGGAGCAGACCGGCGACGGTCAGACCAGCACGATGACGTTTGCTGATTGGCGCGAAGTCGAAGGTGTGAAGTTCGCTTTCCAGCAGCGCTACAGCACCGCGGACCCGACGGACACCGTGCTCCAGTCGGTTCAGTTGGTGAGCCTCAATACTCCTCTGGATGAATCAGCCTTCCAACAGCCGCAAGAGTCTAAGCGGGACTTCACTTTCGCGTCGGGAGATAGCGCGCAAGGAATCCCGTTCGAGCTCATTAACAACATTATCTTCGTCGAAGCAGGCGTCAACCATTCCAAGCCGCTGAAATTCATTCTTGATACAGGGGCTTCTTTTTCCGTGCTTAGTGAAGAGAGTGCGAGAGCGCTCGGCTTGCAGAGCAAGGGTAGCTTTACCGTCAGCGCCGGTGGCGGTTCAACTGGTATGGCGCTGGTAAAGGGCGTCACATTCAATCTCCCGGGCGTCGCGTTGCAAAACCAGTCAGTCGCCGTTCTCCCTCTCAAATCTCTCGAGCAATATATCGGATCAAGCATCGACGGCGTCCTCGGTTATGACTTTATCAGCAGGTTTGTAATGGAGATTAGGTATGCCGAGAAGCGGATCAACTTGTCCGACCCGCATACTTATATCGCCAAGGACTCGGCGAAGAGCATTCCCATCACCCTGGAAGATAACACGCCTCATTTTCATGCCCGAGTCACGCAAGCCGACGGGACGGTTTTTGAAGGACAGTTCGGAATGGACACGGGTGCGAGCGCCGCCGTTGGTCTCTTCACTCCTTTTGTGGAAGCACATCACCTGCTGGCGGCGAATCCAAAAACAATAGAAGTCTTTAATGTGGGCGCGGCAGGGAAGAGCCGGCAGCGTCTGGGGCGCTTACAGAAGTTGCAGTTCGGTGAGTTTGAGATCTTGAATCCGATCGCCAGGTTCTATCTGACGACGAAGGGAGCACTGGCGGGTAGCGATGTTGCCGGCTTGATTGGCGACGAAGTGTTCCGCCGCTTCGATCTGACCATTGACTACGAGCACAAGCGCTTGCTCTTGGAACCGAACGCGAACTTCGCTGATGCTGACGAATATAATATGAGCGGTTTGATTCTGGTGGCGTTCGGATTAGACCACAAGAACTTCAAGGTGGAGGAGTTGCTGGCTGATTCCCCCGCCATCGCGGCCGGAATACAACGCGGCGATATCCTTGAAGCGATCGACGGCAAGCCGGCTGAAGGCTACACGCTGTCTCAGCTCGATCAGATGTTCAAGCAACCAGAGCACACGTATCAACTGAGCGTCCGGCGCGGCAAGAAGGTGCTGCAGACTGGGATCACGACGAAGAGGTTGCTCTAATTCTCAGCAAGTTGGAACTTCGCCGGCCGCGCCTCACCCAGAAATCACAAAAGGACGAAAGATTACCGCAAGCGATTGTCGGGCGGTAATCGGCGAGCCGGCCAGCACGGTCCGAACAGCGCGAAATTGTCCAGCGCTTTCTAACTCGATGCGTCTTCACGTCGGGTCTTGAAACGATCCTCTTTATTCAAGCCGGGAATGATTTTCCGCCCCGGCAATAACCTGACCAGTACGGTCAATCACAATTCATCAACTAACTTAAGGAGCAAAATGTCTAACCATCTAATTACCCCACATGGGGGAAGGCTAATAAATCTTCTTGCAAACGCAGAGCGCAGCGCCCAATTGCAAGACCTTTCCCGCGACTGGATTTCATGGGATTTATCTCCGCGCCAACTTTGTGATCTAGAGCTACTTTTGTGTGGCGGTTTCTCACCGCTCAGGGGCTTTATGTCAAGAGTCGATTATGAGTCGGTCTGTTCATCGATGCGGCTCGGTGATGGCACCTTGTGGCCCATCCCGATTGTTCTTGATGTCACAGAAAAAGTTGCCAAGCAACTGCATCAAGGGTCGTCGATCGCTCTGCGCGATCCTGAAGGGGTCATGCGGGCGGTCCTGCAGGTCGAAGATGTGTGGCAACCCGATTTGACTAGTGAGGCCGAGTCAGTTTACGGCACAACTGATTCAGTCCACCCCGGCGTCTCGCATCTGCTGCACCGGACAAATACCTGGTATGTTGGCGGGCTAGTTGAGGGAGTTGAATCGCCCATCCATTATGATTATCGCGCACTCCGCCAGACACCTGCCGAGCTGCGCGCAGAGTTTGCGCGTTTGGGCTGGCAACGAGTGGTTGCCTTTCAGACTCGCAACCCGATTCACAGGGCGCATCATGAGTTAACACTCCGTGCTATTAAGGAACTTGAGTGTAATTTGCTGGTCCATCCAGTGGTTGGACTCACCAAGGAGGGTGATGTGGACCATTACACGCGCATCCGCTGCTATCAGAGCATCATGTCGTATTACCCGCCGGACGCAGCCAAGCTGTCCCTCTTGCCACTGGCAATGCGAATGGCTGGTCCGCGTGAAGCGCTGTGGCACGCGATCATTCGCAAGAACTATGGTTGCACACACTTCATCGTCGGGCGCGATCATGCCGGACCGGGTGCGGATTCCAAGGGGAAAGGCTTTTATGGTCCATATGATGCTCAGGAACTGCTCCGCAAACATGAGAAAGAGTTGGGAGTGGACTTGGTCCCCTTCAGAATGATGGTCTATGTATCGGCGCTGGATTCGTATGTTCCAGAGAACGAAGTGCCGGAGGGAATGGAAACGCAGAACATTTCCGGCTCAGACCTCCGCCGGCGCTTGTCCGAAGGACTGGAGGTACCGGAGTGGTTCACCTTCCCTGAGGTCGCGCAGGATTTGCGGCGCACTCATCCGGCGCGCCACAAGCAGGGCGTCACCATCTTCTTTACTGGACTTTCTGGGTCGGGTAAATCAACCATCGCCAATGCTCTGCAGGTCAAGCTGCTGGAAGCAGTTGGTCGACCAGTCACACTATTGGATGGCGACATCGTGCGCAAAAACCTCTCTTCCGAACTGGGATTTTCCAAGGAGCACCGTGACATCAATATTCGACGCATAGGCTTTGTGGCTTCACAGATCAGCAAGAACGGAGGTATTGCCATCTGCGCACCGATTGCTCCTTATGACAACGTGCGCAAAGAGGTGCGGGCCATGATGGAAGGAGGAGCGTTCATTCTTGTCCATGTGGCGACTTCGCTGGAAGTATGCGAGCAGCGCGATCGGAAGGGCCTTTATGCAAAAGCGCGCGCCGGTTTGATTCAAGAGTTTACAGGCATCTCTGATCCATATGAATCACCTGCCGATGCGGAGGTGACCATTGACACAGCTTTCTTGAGCCCTGAAGAATCGGCACAAGAAATCATCTCTCATCTCGAACGTCAGGGTTACTTTGAGGCGGATGTCAACTTGAATTAACCGGGGACTGGCCTTCAGGTAAGTCATCATTGGCGATGACTTACCTGGAGCCGTTCCAACAAAGAATTAGGAGATCGTAATGCAGTTAACTGGATACAAGTCTCAATTGTCTGACGGGCGGGTTGCCTGCATCATGTTTGTCATCGTCTTGATCGGCAGCGCAGCAGCAGCCCAGCGAGTGGCACCTTCTCTACGCGGTGTGATCACGGATGAGCTGGGCGGCGCGATTGTCGGAGCGACCGTCACGCTGACAGATGAGAGCGGTGGCAAGAAGCCCGCGACCACCGATAATCAGGGCGTCTATGTCTTCAACCCGCTCACGCCAGGCACTTACAAAGTGCGGGCTGCCGCAAACGGTTTTGCGCCCTCAGAAGACATGCCGGTTTCGTTTGGCGCGGAGAAACTGAATATTACTCTGAAGGTGCAAATGGAGGCCCAGAATGTGACGGTCGCAACCGAAGGCCCCCTGAGCCTTGAGCCTGAAAACAATGGTGATTCGATTGTTATGCGGGGGGAGAATCTTGCTGAATTGCCGGATGACCCGGATGATCTGGCCGCCGCGCTGCAAGCGCTGGCTGGCCCATCTGCCGGACCCAACGGCGGCGAAATCCTGTTAGATGGTTTCGCCAGCCTACGTCTTCCGCCGAAAAGCAACATCCGCGAGATACGCATTAACCAGAATCCTTTCTCGGCACAGAATGACCGGCTCGGCTCGCGAAGCATCGAAGTCTTGACGAAGCCGGGCAGAGATCGGGTGAGCGGCGAGGCTTTCCTGAGCTTTGGTGATGAAAGCCTGAATTCTCGCAATCCATTTGCCGCCAACCGCGCCCCCTTCCAGACGAGGCTCTATGGCGGCTATCTCAGCGGTCCCATAAAAAGAGGTAAAGCTTCATTCTTCTTGGATTTTGAGCGCCGCGCAATCGACGATAATGCGGTTATCAAGGCGTCCATTCTGGATTCAGCGCTAAATATTCAGCCGGTGAACCTGGCTGTCCTGACACCCCAACGACTCACAATGTTTGCCCCGCGCGTTGACTATCAACTGAACCAGACCAACACGCTGGTGCTGCGCTATAGTTACTGGCATGCCGGCCAGCAGAATGCGGGCGTTGGCGATTTTTCGCTCGCATCGCGTGCTTACAACACAGCAGAGACAGAGCACACGCTGCAACTAACAGAAACGGCTGTTATCAATCAGCGGATTATTAATGAGACCCGCTTCCAATTTGTTCATCACCGAGCGGAGCAAGCGGGCAATAACATCAACCCGACCATCCGTGTGCTGGACGCCTTCACCGGAGGTGGTTCACCGGTCGGACTTTCCTTCAATAATCAAAATCGCTGGGAATTGCAGAACTACACCTCATGGGCGACGGGGCGTCATGCCTTGAAAGTTGGTGGACGTTTGCGAGGAGTGACGTTGACGGATTCATCGTCTCAGAATTTCGGAGGAACATTCACCTTCGCCGGGGGGTTTGTCCCCAAGCTCGATGAGCATGATCAGGTTGTACATGATGCGCGCGGAGACGCGCTGAACATCTTCCTCAGCTCTCTGGAGCGTTATCAACGCACACTCAGGCTTCAGAAAAAACAGTACTCACCCGCTGACATAAGAGCGCTTGGCGGTGGTGCAACCCAATTTTCCATTACCGGTGGCAATCCTCAATCCAGCGTAAGGCAGATAGACCTGGGAACTTTTATCCAGGACGACTGGCGGATTCGACCGAACTTCACGCTCAGCATGGGCCTGCGTTATGAAATACAGAGCCATCTGAATAGTAAATTCAATTTTGCGCCCCGACTGAGATTCGCCTGGTCGCCGGATGCGCATGGCACGAGCCAGCCTAAGACGGTGATTCGCGGTGGCGTGGGAATTTTTTATGACCGCGTCGGCGAGAACCTTACCCTCCAGGCTGAACGCTTCAACGGAGACACTCAACAGCAGTTTGTCATCAACGATCCGGCCGTGTTGGATAGATATCCGGCTGTCACTTCAATTGCCAATCTCAAGGCCGTTGCTCTGCAGCAAACAACTTGGCGTGTCGCTGAGAATCTACGCAATCCTTACACCATGGAGTGGGTGGTTGGCACAGATCGGCAACTGCCTTTCAACCTGACGCTGTCACTGACCGCTCTCAACCTGCGTACGCTTCATGCGATACGCGCCCGCAGCCTCAAATCGCCACTCGAGGGAGCCGCGTTACCGATGACAGTTGGTACCAGCGCGCAGCCTTCTGGAAATGGCGATAACGTTTACCAGTATGAATCCAGCGGCATCTACAATCAGCATCTTTTGATTGTGCTGCTGACTAATCGGCTCAACAGGAAAGTAAGCTTTTTCGCCAGGTACATCCTGGGCAAGGCCTACAGTAATGCAGATGGAGTCAATAGCTTTCCGGCGGATTCTTATGACTTGAGTACGGAATATGGACGCTCCTCGACGGATGTTCGACACCGTTTCCTGTTGGCCGGTACGATTAATGCGCCTTTTGGCTTACGCTTCAATCCCTTCATCGTCGCTCAATCCGGGCAACCATTCAATATCACCACCGGACGTGATGCGAATGGCGACACGCTTTTCACAGAGCGCCCGGCTCTTGCAACCGACTTGACCAGGCCGAGCGTGCTCATCACTCGCTTTGGAGCTTTCGATCTGAGTCCTACCTCCGGACAAGAGATCATCCCGCGCAATTTTGGTAATGGCCCATCCTTCATGACGGTCAACATGCGCGTGAGCAAGACCATCGGTTTCGGCGAAGGGTTTAGCTCGAAGCCTGTAGCGGCCGCTGCCACTCAACGCCAGAACGGACCACAGTTCGATGAGGGTGATGGGCAGGCGGGCAATCATCAATATAAGTTAACACTCTCGGTCCAGGTGCAGAATCTTTTCAATCATACAAATCAGGGCACGCCAATCGGAAATCTGAGTTCGCCATTTTTCGGCCAGTCCACGGGAACAGCCGGAGGCCTTAATATGGGCAGTGCGGGAAGTACGGCCGCAGGCAATCGTCGCATTGATGGACGACTCACCTTTAGCTTCTAGAGCTGTTGTTTGAATCCCGAGGCAGCTGGCATCGAGTCAGGATCATGCGGCTCGGGCGCAATGGGAACTGTGCTTCTACAACAGGGAGTTCAAAATGAGCATTGAAGAGTGTCGGTTGGAAATTGATGGAATTGATCGTGAACTACTGCGACTCCTCAACAGCCGGGCGCGCCTCGCCGTCAAGGTCGGCCAATCGAAGCAGCTTGCTGGCTTCGCTCTCCGTGACCCGATGAGGGAGCGGCAGGTGATCGAGCAGGCGTGGAGGGCTAATCGCGGGCCGCTAGACGAGCGCGCAATCATGAGACTCTTCCACTGCATTATGAGAGAGTCACGTCGTGTCGAAGCTGCCACCACGGAGCGGTCGAACAGTCGCTAGCGACGAAGGCCTACTATGAATCAGCCAACGGTCATGCCCCGGGTAGCCTTTCAGGGAGAACGCGGAGCTTTCAGCGAGGAGGCGGCGGTCAAGTTGCTCGGCGAAGAGATCAAACTTGTGCCATGTGCGACGCTGGAATCTGTTTTCGTAGCGATCGCCCAGGGAACTGCAGAATACCTGCTGGTACCTCTCGAGAACAGCCTGGTCGGTTCAGTTCACCGATCTTACGACCTTTTACTTGAAAGTTCGCTGCATATCTCGGGCGAGGTCGTCATTCCCATCGGGCACCATCTCATCGGTTGTCCGGGCGCATCGTTCGACTTGATCAGGACAGTGGAATCGCACCCGATCGCGCTGGCCCAGTGCGAGCGCTTGTTCGCCGCATACCCACAGCTCACTCGGATCGCAACGGCAGACACGGCGGGGAGCGTTGCCCGAGTGGTGGCGCAGGGCGACCGGACGCGTGCAGCCATCGCCGGGATACGCGCAGCAAACATTTACGGTGGCACGGTTCTGCGCGAGCACGTGGAGGATCATCCGGAGAACTACACGCGCTTCGTACTGCTTACGTCGTCGACAATAGTGAGCTCCAAAGCCGATAAGCTCGGGCTTGTTTTGAAGCTGCCGCACCGGGGGGACGCGCTCCATCACGCATTAGAACCCTTTGCGCGACGCAGCATCGGTCTTCTCAATATCGAAAGTCGGCCGATTACGGGTCGGCCGTGGGAATATTACTTCTATTTGGATTTGCAGGCTTCAACGAATGATTCCGAGACCACCAATGCGCTTGCCGAACTGCATGAGCGTGCAATGGAAGTGCGCGTGCTCGGTTGTTATCAGGCGGGGACTATATAGCCTTAAGGTAACGATGGTGTTCTGAGCATCAACAGTAGCTTGTTTTACGAATGCAGGTCAGCCTAATGGCCGGAAGGAATTAATAGAAATATCATGCTCGTTCTTCTGACTCCCAACATTGATACTGAAAGTGCCGTGTACCGGCAGTTGCTCGCATATCTCGGCAGTCTGCAAAACATTCAGTTGCGCGTTCATCGTGAACAGGGGACGGAACGGTCGTTGACTGAGGTCCACTTGATCGGCAATACAGCAGCCATCTCCCTCGATGATATACGAAGCTTGCCAGCAGTCGAACACGCGGTGCGTGTGTCAGAGGAGTACAGAGTGCTGGGT
Organism: Blastocatellia bacterium; assembly: GCA_033856915.1. Classification (GTDB taxonomy): domain Bacteria; phylum Acidobacteriota; class Blastocatellia; order Pyrinomonadales; family Pyrinomonadaceae; genus UBA11740. The sequence continues at coordinate 16,491 of JAWVEB010000013.1, forward strand.
CGGCACAAAGGGGATCAGCGCGCATCACACTTCGACTACCAGGGCGTGCGCTTCGGCCAGGATACGCTTCACGTGTTCGCCGGGCTGTGCGCCGTGGACACGCCGGCGCAGGTCGAGCTGATGATGCGGGCGCTCCGCGAGAACGGGCAAACTTGCACGCGCATGGGAGCTTACAAGCCGCGCACGAGTCCTTACTCCTTTCAGGGTAATGGCAAGACATGCCTGCCTTACGTCTTTGAGCTGGCTGGCAAGTACGGCATCAAAGTAATCGCTATGGAGGTCACCCACGAATCGCATATCGATGAGATTCAAGAGGCCCTGCGCGAGACCGGCGAGCCGACTGGAGTAATGCTTCAAATCGGCACGCGCAATAGCCAGAACTTTGAGCTGTTGAAAATTGTCGGGCGGCAGCAGGAGTTTCCCGTACTTTTCAAACGCGGCTTTGGGATTACCCTGGGTGAATCTCTTCACGCCGCCGAATACCTTGCCAGTGAAGGCAATCGTAAGGTCGTCTTCGGGCTGCGCGGCATGAAGACCAACATCGGCGATCCTCATCGCAACCTCGTCGATTTCGCCCATGTACCGGCGGTGAAGCGGATAACCCACATGCCCGTGTGCATTGACCCTTCCCACTCTGTCGGCTCTCGCATGAGCGGTCCAGAAGGGATTCTGGATGTGATGCACGCGACTGCGCAGGGTGTCATCGCCGGAGCCAACATGATTCTCGTTGACTTTCATCCGGCACCCAGCACTGCTCTGGTGGATGGGCCACAGGCGCTTAGGCTTACCGAGCTTCCTCAATTCCTGGAAGACGTGGAGATTGCCCGAGAAGCGTACCAGAGACGTGTTGCTCTGGCCGAGCACTACCGGAATCGTGAGAAAGAGAGTGCCGCCGCAAGCACACAACTGGAGGGTATCCCTAAGATCCTCGAAAACATCGTAGCCGCCCGCACTAACCGGAGCCCTCAGTCCGCGCTCTCCGTTTCTGGAAGATAATCAACTAGAGTCTCCCATTTGTGAGTGGTGTGGCGGTGCCATCGAAAATTCAATCGGCGTGCGAGATCAACGTTCTTAAGATCTAAGGCTCGCCGCTTTCCCGCTCTGATCTACTCGCTTTTGCCTGCTCAGCTTACCCAAACTGCTAATCAAGTCATTGCCTGCTACTCCCCGGCGCATTGCTTACCTTCCTTCCACGACGGCCCACATTCTAAATCTTTGTCATTCAGTTAATGCGGCGCTGTGCAGCTGGCTTACCGAAACACCTACGCAGTGAAGCCCGTCGATCATGTTATATGCGTTAGAGCGCGGACAGTCGCGCTTGCCGCGCCAAGGATTTGGCTCCCGCGTTGGTTAAGAGGTATGTTTGCCAAGCATTGGCGCTGAGCCAATCTAGTTCTTCCTTCCCGCCGCGGTTTTACGCAACAGCTATATTGAAAGGGTTATCGGCCTTGGAAGCCGAAGCGGCGGGTGACGTTTCCGACACCCGCCGCTGCTGGGATTGTGCCAAAGATCTCATCCCGTCAACCAACTTTGAGGCCTATCATGGACCGCCATCTACCCAGAAACCACCCCCGTTGGCATCAAAGGCACTACCGAGTTCTACACGTACCCAGTAGTGTCGGTATTTGGGATCTGCGTACATCATTGCTGTTCCCGATACTTCCTTCGTTGTTCGTCCAGCAGTACTGACGAAATTCACTTTCTCATTTTCAAGAATACCCGACTTGTTTCCAAACCTCGCAGCCATTCTTTTGGCGAGCTCTGGAGAACTTTGAATGAGATAAAACCCATTTGGGAGATTCCCCGAGGTTTCCGATTCAATATAAGCTAATCTGGTTCTTCCGCCCTTGTTGAGGAGAGTGGATGTGACCTTATAGTCCTTATAGTCCTTAGGTACAACCTCAACTACAACCAGCAAGGTGTTACTGACTGATTGAAAAGTGTAATCTCCTTGAACTCGCAGACCCAGCCTGTCAGCTTCAGAGCCCATTCTTTCAATCACTACTGAGCGACAATTTTGCGGCGATTGACCTATCTTCTCTGGTTGCGCGAACCCGGTGTTTATGAATACCAGGGTAGCGAAGACTAGAGTGAGTGTTCTTGACATGATTTTTCTCCTGAGATTGAAATTGTACGACGCCTTGCGGCGATTTCGTGCTTGCATCTATGAGTGACTCTCGTCTGCGGAAACGTAACGCCACCGCGGACCAGTTTTCAATCACAATTCTGTCTTGAGGTTGGCGGTCTAGTTCAGATGCTTCAAGTTCGAGTAAGTGCAGGTTTGTCGAAGAGAAAGGAGCAGAGTCAAATACTGATCGGTCAATGCGCGGGCGAGGAGCCCGGGCCGATGAAGAACCGCGCTCGAGTGAGCAATCTGCCCTAGGTCCCAGCCAATCGAGTTGCCACGAGTCGTTCCGCCCATCCACACCATACTTCGTGATTAGCCTCACCCCCGTATCGGCACGAATCTAGTGTGGCCGATCAAGTCGGCAGAGCTCTTCGATCTTAGCTGAAATCTTATTAGCTTATCCTTCGGACCCTATACCTCTGAATGCCGGGATCCACCACGCTCCGGCAAACAATACGTCCCAGGTTGTTTTGTCCTTCAAGCTTGTTGGTAAGGTCCGGGCAGAGATCCTCAACCACTCTACGGACGCGCACATAGTGCGCTTTCTCTTCGACTACGCAGAGATCCGAGCCCCAAATCCAATGACCTCCCTCGACACAGTTGTGCCTCTGTATCGTCGTGTCCGGTTTGCTCAAGCAGGCAGTGAGGCCATTGATTAGGGCGGGTGAGGCAAGCTCTTCGTGTGGCCAGGGACATTTGCCAGGTCACGGGCTCTGGGCGGTTCTTGGTGTTTTGAAAATCGAGTACCCAAAGGAAAAAACGTTTCCGTTGAACCCGGGATTGTTCAGGGCACGGCCACCATTTGATAGGCGTTGGTATTTGTAGCCGAAGGTAAAAGCCCGCCGCGAATCACGAAAGACCTGGACTCCTCCGCCGACGTCGTAGGTAAAATTGAATCGCGCGCCGTTTAGACGTGGCACCTGCTCGTTGAAAAAGATAAATCCTCCGCTCGTGCTAACGAACGGCTTGATACGGTCTTGCGGCCGGAAATAGAGTTGAAGACCGATTGGAGAGAGTCCCCCTCCAAAGACGTTCCGGCGAGTCGCCGAAACTGGAATCTGACCGGGACGGTCAATGAACACAGGGTTAACATCTGGATAAGACAGCCCGGCGACTGGAACAGCGTTAAAGGTATATTTGAAGGCAACCTTGTCGTTCGCTGTGAGGATCCGTCCGTAGCACAGCCCGATGGCGCCGTATCTCACGCCACCGGTGCCAACCAACGTCGGCGAATTGAAGCCACGCGGCGAATCGGGGTTGCCAATCAAGTTCGGCGGATTGTATGAACCAGAACCACCGCCACCCCAGATACAGAATTCGTTCATCCCTCGCTTGAAGGCGTACGCGTCAACCGGATGGTTATGCAGGCATACTAAACGGTTTTGGATCGTAACCGTCTGCGGAGCGCCGGAGTTTGGGATAGTCACATTTTGACCCGGAGAGTAAGACGGGGCCGACCACTGCAACGACCCACAGACAGGACTGCTAATGGGAGCCGGCAACGGTCCCTCCGTCACCGTGCACTTGCTGCCAACTGGGATGTTGTTCAAAGTTTGGGTTTCTCCCGCCACGAAGTTCAACGTCACATTGGGCCCAGAGGGTAGGCAGGAAACAGTGACGGGGAAACTTGTACCAGCCGGGATTGGCGACGGCGACAAATTCTCTACGGTCTTGGTCACAGTCAGAGAGCCGGTCGCCGGACAACATTTGAAAGTGCCGCTCATCTCTACGCGCAAGCCAGTGTTGAACTCAGTGTTGGTGACGACGAAATCCAACGTGTTCAGCCCGGGCCTGAACTTGGCAGTACTCTGATCGAGGACAAACTTCGAGAAAGACTTGAAGCTGTCGTTCCGAGTCGTGATGTTGGTGTCAAGACCGTTGACGCGGATCACTGCCTGATTGTCGGAGGACCACCGTCCTTTGATGGTAACACTCTCCGGATCGCAATCCGTCAGCGTAAAGCTGACGCGGTAAATATATACACCGACAGGCTGGGAATCGTTGCCTGGCCCAATCCACTTCGAAGTCGCATTGTTTGAAACAAAGGACGATGGGGCTGGCGCAAGCACCTGCGCCGACGCGGCGTTGCCGTTTGGCAGAATCAGCGAATAGTGCGGGTCAATGTCACCATCGGCGAGCAGACTGCCATTATCGGCGACGCCGGTGTTGAACAAACGCAACGGCACAGTCGGGCAATTAACCTTCAACGTGTAGGTCTGACTCTGGCTGCAACCGCAGCTATCGGTCGCCGTCACGTTGAAAGTGAAATCGCCCGGCTGCGTCGCCGTGCCCGACAGCACGCCATTGGCGCCGAGCGTGAGGCCGATGGGCAGGGCGCCTCTCGTCACGCTATAAGTGAAAGACGATGCGCACCCGCCCGTCGCCGTGAAGGCCTGGCTATAGGGAGTATTGATTCCCGCTGCCGGCAAAACCGCCGGACTCAAAGCTATTGCTGCGCATTGTTTCTTATTGCCGAAGTCGCGGTTGTTGACAACTTGAGATCCCGACACGGTCACAGCATAAGTCCCGGTCGTGGGGGCAGTCTGCGTCCATCCGGACTGTAGGATTTCGGCAACCGCGTAAGTTCCCGGCGCAACCGTTAGTGAGTAGTCACCTGCTGAGTCGGTGGTCGTAGTTTGTGTACTTCCGCTTGAATCTGTGACTCTAATAGTCCAGTTCGCCAGACCCGGCTCACCCGGATTGCGTACACCGTTTCCGTTCAGATCGTTGTACTTTGAACCGGTGATAGTTGCCTTGCACTTTCCTTTCTTATCCGCCTGAAAGATGGATTTGATGTCGGCCGGCTTCACCGCGGTATTGAACATCTCGATCTCATCCAGCGACACTTCGCAACTACAGGCGTTATTGCCCAACCGGAAGCTGCCAATCAGCAGCTTTGCGCTGTTGTCTAAGTTGATGGCCAGCGGCGCGAATGAGCCTCCTGCCGGAACACCATCGATGTAAAACTGGCCCACAGGGGTACCGCCCGCTCTCCGCATCGTAACAGCAACATGTCGCCACGTACCGTCCGCGACGAACGTATTACTGCTCTGGTACGTTCCGGTATTGACGCCGTCCCCAATGCGGAGTTGCACCATGCCGTTCTGAACGAAGAACGCGTAGCCTCTGTGAGTAGTCGTACTCGTGTCCAACTTATCGACGATTGCGGACAGCAGGGTGGACTGGGAACTCCTGACCCATGCGTCAATCGAAAAGTCGCCCGTTCCGAAGTTGAGGGCCGGATCGTCAGGGACTTCCGCTTTGTTCATCCCGAAGAATAACGCGCTGCCCACCTTCGGCGCGGCCGCGACGGAGGGTCCGCCAGAGCCAATCGGTCCCGACTGCGTAATGCCGTCGTGATTGCCAACGATGCTGTGAACAACGTTGCCACTCGTCTCGTCCAAAGGCCACCAAGCGACCATGCCGGGCGGCGGAGTCGCACAAGTCGGAGTGGTGTTACAGAAATAAGTGTTAGTCACTGTCACTGTCTGTGAACCGCCGGTACTCGGAATCGTCACAGTTTGTCCGGGAGCATATGCCGGTGTACCCCATTCCAAACTGGGACACGCTGGATGTGGGATCGGTGGGGGCAACGCTCCCTCGGTCACTGTGCAGGTGCTGCCAACCGGAATGTTGTTCACCGTCTGGGTTCCGCCCGCTGCAAGATTCAACGTCACATTCGGCCCGGACGGTAAACAAGAAACAGTGATGGGGAAATTTGTCCCAGATGGGAACGGGATAGGCGACAAATTCTTTACGGTCTTGGTCACGGCAAGCGAGCCAGTCAGACTCGGCGCGCAAGGAAGAACCGATATGTCTTCGATAAATGATCCAGTCCAGGCGACCGGTATGGTCCCCAGGAGATTTCCAGACAGGTCTGTTCGCGCGAGCTTACGGGTTCCTACGAAATTGGCAAAGAAGTAGAGGCTATTGTCCGGGGGGTTGTAGTCCACTCCGGTGGCGCCGCTCGCGGGCAACGTGATGACCAGTCCGGTCGGAGCTCCGGTTGTCGAACTATAAGCCCGATACGTTGTCGATCCGTCGCCATCATTAATCAGAAAATCGCCGGACGGTAAAACGGTGAATCCGTCGGAATTCCTGCTGGAACTCACGATATTGACGGACGAGAGGACGGCCCCCGTGCACGGGTTTAGGGAGTAAACGATCGGGACACCCCCGTTGCCCGCGTTATAGCCTGTCATCGCATATAGGACCCCGTTCCTGTAATCCAGATCCTGGATGCCATTTCCGCCCTGCCTCGGGTTGGGCAAGACCGTAATGTCAGGGCCGCCTGAGCCACCCGCGTACGGAGCCACATGAATGTCACCCGAGATCGAAGTGTAATAGACAACTGTTGTGTTCCAGCACGCCAGGCCGCTGACAACCTCCATTCCCCGACCTCTGTCGTCGCTCGCCCCTGTTACGAACTGAGCAGTCGTCGTGCCCGTGCCGAAGTCGAACGTTGGGATGGTGCTGAAGTTTCCCGCATGGCCGGCGATGAATGGGCAGGTCGGAGGCTTAACGCCGATGACTGTTAAGGGAACGCACATACCGTTATTCGTCGGGTTAGTGTCTTCAGAGTTTTTCAACTTGGCGCAGTTCTCAAAGCTTGCGCCCGGTTGAGCCGTGACGTTGAAGACGTAAGTGAACACAACGGATCCGCCCGCAGGAATGGCCGGCGCATAGTTGCAGACACCAGTTGATAGCACGCAGCTTCCGCCCGGCACGGTGGCAGAGACGAGCGTCAAGCCCGCAGGCATTGACTCGGCCACCTTCGTCGGCCCGTGGCAGGGGCCCGCACCGACATTCTTCACCGTAATAGTGGCGGTGGCTTGTTGCCCGCTAACCAGCGGGTTTGGTTTCATCTCCTTCTTAATCTGCAGGTCGCATTTAGGTTTTTCCAGCCGGTTGCCGAAATCGCGGTTGTTGATAACCTGGCCAGGTGACACGGTCACCGAATAAGTGCCTGACGTAGGTGCAGTCTGCGTCCACCCGGATTGTAGGACTTCGGCAACCGTGTAAGTTCCCGGCGCCGGAACCGTTAATGAGTAGTTACCTTGTGAGTCGGTGGTCGTGGTGTGGGTAATGCCGTTTGAATCTGTGACTTGAATAGTCCAATTCGCCAGACCCGGCTCGCCCGTATCGCGCACTCCGTTTCCGTTCAGGTCGTTGAACTTCAAACCGGTGATAGTTGCCTCGCATGGACAATCAATCTTGACCGCCGCCGAAGCAGTTGTTAAGTAGTCATTGAGTGTCAGCAGAGGAGTGACGCCATCGCGCTCACCGTCAACTGCTCCTGAATTTCCCGGTGTGCTGGAACCCGTCGGATTTACCGTTGTGCCCTGAAGCCCCGGCAAACTTGTCCACGTCAGGTTTGCGCGATTGTTGAGGGTGACTGGACAGCTTACCGGGTTCGCCACCGCCTGATACGTGACGATCACGGTCGAGCCGGAACCGGGTGCTTTAGGCACCTGAGCACAGGTCATCGTTATGACATTACCCACGGACGTGAAGGGGCAACTGGCCGTGATCGTTCCCAGAGTAAGACCAGGCGGCAACGTATCTTTCAGTTCGACGTCGAACGCGTCGGCAGTGCCGTTGTTCGTGTATTGGACCGTATAGGTCAGCGTCTGTCCTTTGACAGCCGGATTAGGCGCGACCGTCTTTGTCATCGTGAGATTAGGCTCGACGATGATGACGTTGATCGGATTCGAGGTGGCGATCAGATTGCCGTTGCTGGACACACTGAACGTGTTAGGCAGCGTCGTGCCGCTCTGATTACCCGCCTCATTACAAACCAGCGCGTTGAACTCGACCACTATGTATTCCAGATCAAAGTCGTTGTCATTGTTTTGGACATTCAGAAGATTGAAAACCGGATCGTCCCCACAGTTTGAGCCAACCGAGATCACCCCGGTCGGAATTGGCGGCAGTGCGGTGAGCGCGCTGCTCGACGGAGGCGCGTTGCTATTCACGTTGTAAGAGGAGTTTAGTAAAGCCGTACGCGTAATGCCCGGCCCGTTCGACACGAATGCTATGCGCGCGCTGCCGTCATTCAAGAATTTCATACCTGCGGGAAGCGCATCGGCGACTTGGAAGTTTGGCAGAAGGCCGCCTTCGGGCAAGACCACTTCGAGACGATAGCGGGCTATCTCGCCAATTGTGACATTCGATGCAGTCGTATGCGGTTCCGAGGTAAAGACCAATGATTTTGTAAGAGTCGGTTTAACGCAAACCGTAGCGATGTCACTGAAGGGCGGTGTAAACCCGGCGGTGACAAAGTCCGGGCCATTCAGTTGAGAGGCGTAGTGCTTTATCTCAGCCTTGTTGTCGCAACAGCCCGGCATGATATCGGCGAGAAGCTTTGCCTGAAAAGTGATGACAATAATGTTCTTTCCGCTTGTGGGATCATACGCGTTGATAGGGATCGGAAGGAAAGGGGTAGAGGTCACCGTGAAGCCAGTCGTTGTTGGGACCGCTGGAGCAATGTTATAGAGGAGCGGATTTACGGTCGCACCTGTGCCACGTTTTACCTGAATAGTGCTCGGTAAAATTGTGAAGCAGGTCGGATTGCCATTGCTGTCATGAGGGATCATGTCCTCCACCTTCACATCGTAAGCGGGATGACCGCCCAGGTTTTCGATGGTGATGGCAAAAGTCACAATGTCATTGGCGTCCACGCCGCTGGGAAGATTGCTGTCCAGGAAGCCCGCCGCCAAATCGTTAGAACTAACCATAGCAGAAGTGTTAACGATGCCAGACATACCCGTCAGACTAAGCGCCGCGTTCGGTGGTGGCGTGGCCGTTGGATTAGGTGTGGTCTGAGGTGATGCCGGCTGGGTAAATACGGCATTGGGATTATTCGTCGCAATGATGCCTTTACGAATCCGCAGATGGGGTTCGCGCAAATTCACCTGTGCGATCGCCGCCTGACAAAACCGGACGCCGAACGTGTTGTTCTCGCACTCCTGCGCTTCGTTTGTCATGAAAAGACCGTCGGCAAATGGTTGGTTCGTCACTGTGCTGGTAAACAGAAGATCGATCTTTCCGGACCCGTTGTTCGGATCGTTGAAATTTCCATAGTCAAAATAGAGGCTGTTCGTTAATGGGTGCGGTAAGAACAGGGGGACAGCGGGCGGGACCAGTAGGTGCAGCGTATCGAGCGGCCCGCGACAGCTTGAGCCTGGCGCTGGAATTCCAACACACGCGGAATTGGCGAAGCTCATAGGCGGAATATTAAAGATCGGAAGCGGGGGCCAGTCCTCAATTGTCATGCTCTCCGCATCGCTCGAGGGGATTGTCTTTCCCACCCGGAAAGTGACTTGGTCGCCCGGGTGTACCTCGGGCACAGCGGGCGGAAGTGGGCAAGGAGAACTCGACCCCCCACAGAAAAAGCCCGTGCCCCGCCTGATGGCGTATACCGACTTTGTAATCGTGTCGGTCACAATGGCGAGGGCAGTCATGCTGTCGTCCGCGCAGCGAAGCTGGGGGACATGCGGAACAGGAGTGGTCGGATCGTTCGTATACATGTCTGCGCTGACGCTGACGCAATTGTTAATGGGGTCATCCTTATCGACAAACTGATCGCCGGGCGGATGCGGAAAAATGAACTTGTCTCTGACGACCACATAAAATTCGACCTTCCCCGTGGCCGGGATCGAACTGGTTGGCGTAAGAGCCCAACCACCCGTCAGGATGCCCTGTTTGAGCACCGGATCGGTGAAAAGGCTGGCGTGATTCTGCATGGCGGCTGAAACTTGAAAGATTAAATTCCTGCCGCCGTGCACGCCGCCACAATTGGCGACGGGGTTAGTCAGATCGAGAATGTCCAGGCCGGAGCTAAATGGCACAGTGGTCGGAGTTGGACCGCGCCGGTCGCTCACGATCAACTGTGGCGCAGACGGCGCCGCGATCAAGTCCTGACCGTCGGAAAGCAAGTCGGTCAGCACAATATGTCCAACAGTGAAGAAATCCGAGACCTGAAAACTGAGGGTGTATTTCAAAACACTTCCAGGAATCATCGGCGCGTTCGGGACTGGGTACGTCTCGACACTCTTCTGAATCGCGATGCGCTTATCAGTGAGCAGATGATCCACTGTAGCTGTGTCGCTTGTTATCGTCGTCACCGGATCGCGCAGGTCAATCGGCGTCCAGTCTCCCGATGCCTTGACATCGTTAGGCGAGGTTGCATTCGCGCATGTCGCAGGATCGAGAACGGGTTGCGCATTCGCATCAGACTGTGGGACGTAGAACTCAAAGACGATTACTATGTCTGTCGTAGCAGACGTTCCGACAATGGGATTGGGATAGGTAAAACTCAAACAATTGGCGTTCTGCGGTCCTGTTTGCGACGGTACCGGGTTCGGTGTGGGCACTGTTTGTGACGCCACCATTCCTGTAAATACCACGTTGTTAGGAAGACAATCCTTTATTGTCAGATTGCTAACTTTCTGCCCGGTCGCGATGTCGAGAATAATTTTGTATTGGCGTGGGTAGTTTGGCCCGGTCGCGGTTTCGTCTTCCGGACCAATGTAGGTTTTTGCATGCTGGCAGTCAGGGTCCTTTGAGTCGGTAAGGTTGTTCGATCCATTGTCAAGACCGTCGTAACAAGGACCTGGGGCGGCAGAGAGCCGGTCCTCAACCCTAAAAGTAAAAAGCACGGGAGTGACCTGGGCCGCGGCGGTCCAGACCGCGCAATTGGTAACGCCACCGGGACTAAGACGGTTCGCGGGCGGATCGGTATTGAAATCATCGTTCGGCGTGGTCCCGAATTGGAAGCCTGCGCGCGCATAGATATCCAGCGGCGCGTTTACATCTGCGTGGTCGCTGAGCTTCGCTGTAATTTGAATCACAATAGGTGGTTGATTTGGCTCGAAGCTGCCAAACGGCAGCTTTATCGTCACGAGCTGGGCGCCCTCAGGAACACTTATGTTGGGAAAGGCAACCGAACTGATCCCATTAGCGGCGTACGGGTGGGTTAGCGTTTCACACGCGCCGGCAGTCGTGTGGTTGCACGGAGCGGAAACCACATCGGTAGTCAGAGGAATAGGACCGCCGTTGACTCCAATCATCTGCGCGCTGCCGGGGACGTATGTGACACCGTCGCATGGGCCAGGGTTACCAGACGGATCCAAATCGTTATAGTCGATACCGCCGGCCGGCAGAACCAGATCAATGAAGGGCCCATACCCGACTGCGTTAGTTGGGTAGAACGTCACCGTAAACTTAAACGTGTCGCCAATGAGCACTTCATCAGGGACGTCAAGCGTCACGCTGGGTGGCAACGGCGGCGTCGGCGTGGCCATGGCTAGCGGTCGACTCGCAGCTCCGGAAGGTGCCGAATGTGCGCGCTCCAAACCCAGCCAGAGAGGTATCGCAGCCAGACCTGTTAGCAACAGCGTCAATAATATCTTTTGGTTTAGATTGCGATTGAAGAAGACTCTCGGTCGAGCGAGTGTTTGGGCAGGTATGCTGACGTTGCGTGACATCTTTTTTCTCCTGAGACGAAAGTTGCACGAGGGCTCGTGATCGTTTTCGTGTTTCCATCTGGAAGTGACTCTACCCCGAAGAAACGTAACGCTGGCGCCGGACGATTCTTTCCAGCATTGGTTGTTTTTGATTTGACGGGTTTCAGCCCGCTGGGATGGGAGGGACCTTCGGAACGAGAGTTTAGGGAATTGGGCAAGAGCGCACAGAAAATCTTTCGCGCCGGACGCCGATCCAACGAGACATCAGCCGAATACGCGAACTGAGAATGCGCCCGCGAAAAACGGTCAGGGCACCGGACAATGCTCCCCTGACCAATCTTCGCTTTTCTGGCGCCGCGCTTCAGCGAGAGCTTCCGTGCAATCAGCAACGGCCCGATCAACTTAACGACCATGGCTTATGCAAAGAACGATCCGGCTTGCTGTCCTACGTTGAAGGGAAAGGCTTGGTACAAGCTGGCGCTCGGAAAGTTAATTCCGGTGAAGTCGCGGAGTTAGCAGACGCCGGCGCGCGTGCTTACGTGATCCACTGATTCGTTAGCCGAACCGCACGCCATTTACCGTCGACCTTCTCAAGCACGACCGTGGCGCCTGAATAACCGATCGTGACGTGGGCATTCGCTTTGGTCCGCTCTGCATTGACGAATTCGATTTGGGTCACCTGCGGATAGGTCTCGATTTCCCAGCCGCCCCAGTGGCCGGGTCTCGCCTCGAAGAATCGCCCGAATAGCGAAAGGATTTGCATCGAATCGCCGACTGGCTGATTCGGCGTTTCCATGATTTGGGTCGGCGCGCGGCGCTTCGTTCCGCCGATCGTTGGCAACAGCCGCGCCAGGAGCGATAGCTCATCGGACTTGAGTAACAGCACCTGATCGAGATCCGGGAACCTCTGATACACGGTGTGCCGACCAACTTGGCCATCCGAAGTCTTCACTTGGACATCGGCGCGGAGCACGATGAAGCGAGGCAGCGCCGCCGGAAAGTTGAAGGCATTCCAACCGCTGCCGCCGTAGATCGGCAAATCGCCGAGCGGCCGAAACACTACTTGCCGAATCTCCGCGACGTCAGCGTCGATACCCGATATGGGTGGTTGCCGGTTGAGATCGCGCTGAGTTGTTACCCACGAGTCCAGTGTCTTCCCCATTAGTGCTTCGGCTTCGCTTGACTGTCCTTGTGTCACCTTCAGCGCAGCTTTTGCCAGTGCAGCAGTCGCGACGAAGGAATCAAAAGGCTCTTTGTTGATTCCGTCCAAAGCAGCTACTGCTTTCGCCGGGTCATAGTGCGCGCCTTCCACGGCAGCCAGATCAAGGGCTGACTCGAGTTGCGCGCGATGGAGTAGTGACCGCGCCTCAGTCAGCGCTGGCGATCCGGGTTGCTGCTTGAGGAACGTAGTCAGCGTATTAATCGCTTCAGTGAATTGGTTCTGATCGAGCTGCCAGCGTCCGCGCGCCAGCAGCCGGCCGCCGGATTGATGGAGATCATGATCGAGAGTGGCTACCCGCGCCGCCAGATCGTCGCGAGTGACGCGTAGCGTGTCAACAACCGGCCCGGTGGTCACGCCCGACAGCGGCGCCTGAGACGAACGGATCGAATACTCGAATCCGTAGTCTGCGTCCCAACTATTCAGTGCAGTATTGGCGGCAGACAGGGAATCGTCGAATCGGTCTTGCGCATTGAGTGTGCGCGAGGCAAATGCTCCGCCGAGCACGCGGGCGTACGCGTCATTAGCGAAGGAGCTGGCGGCCTGCTCGTAAGCAACGGAGGCTTTCGGCCAATCTTTCATCTGTTCGTAGCACTCGCCAATGCGAAGCGCAGCGATCGTCGCCCATGAACTCGACGGATACCGCGAGACAAATTGCTGATACTCCGGGAGCGCACGAGCGTAGTCACGTCGGTAGTAGTCAAACGCAGCCGCGAATGCGAGCGCGTGACGAGATGCATCGCCGCGATTGGCAGACGCGAGAGCGTCCAGCGAAGCACGTGCTTTGGCCGCCATTGACGATCGATCGGCTTCGGGCCCTGCAGACGATTGGCGGGCATAATACTGCGCGCGGAACAGTTGCACAGAACCGGGATCTGTCGCCGTCTTTTCAATATCGTTGAGGAACCGTTCGATGCCTCCGACCCGGTCGCCCTGCAACTGGAACAGACTGCCCATCTTGCTAGCGATAACGTAGCCGAGACTGTTATCGATCGATAGCAATGCGTTCGGCATTTGCAGATGCGTTCGTACGAAGTCGGCGTATGTGTCGATGGCCCTATCAATGTTCGCAGGTGAATATGCTGGTGGCGGTGTATCTGACACGAAGAAACCGACCAATAACTCCGGTGCCTTTTCCACCCATTCGCTCCGCGGGAACTTGCCACTCTCCAGTTCCTTGACGATGGCCGCTACGCGCAAGAGGCGCTCGGTCGGATCGGAGCCGCGTGGCTCGACTCCAGTGATCGCGACGTTGGTTTGGAATTGGAAGCCTTCCTGGAAGAGCGCCTTCGCGCCTGCGTTCGTGCCGGGATGGTCCCTGGCAAACTGATCGAGATCGGCGATCTCTTTCAGCAATTGCCTTGGATTCGACATGAGCATGTCGACTTGGGCGAGTAGCGCGGCCTCACTCCCGTCGTAATCGCGGAGAAACTGCGTTAGCCGCTCGGGTCCGTTCTGGCTGCGGCCCCGGTCAAGCGAAGCGTCGATCCGTAACAACTCCCACGCAAGTCGCGCAGCGTCTTCACGTGGTAGCTGCGCGCTGCGGGCACGCGCAGGTTCGAGCAGTTGCCGGATCGTTTCCGCATACGAGCGCGTTCCATCCTGCTGGAAGCTGAATATGGTCTCGTTAAGCGCATGCAGTGCCGCGGTCGTTTGTTGGGCATCGGCTGTTTGGAGTATTCGGCCCAGTACCAGCAATGCATCGTCACGCCGTTCAGCAGCGACTAGCCGCCTAAAGGTCTCGACCGACGTGGAGTTCTGCGCCAGCAGTCGTTTGCTCTCCTTGGCATCAGCAGCCCGGCGCAGGTACCACACAAGCGTTTGGTCGTATGAGGGAAAGTCGAGCCAGGGATCAGGCCTGGACGACTGGCCGAAGAGCGACGGCACACTGAGAACCGTAAGGAATAAAGCGCCAACGATCTGCATTCGCCTAGCGGTCAAGAAATCGATCCTTTGATATTCTGACACCGGTTGATGATACGCTTACGAGCGTAATTGGCAAGAACCTAAATGTCAGCACCACTAGCGACGGATTTAGAGTCCGGTGATTCGCAGCCTGGCTCCACGAAGGACTCAGCGGCCATTCCGGGTACGGCGCGCCAATTGAGCATCACGTAATCGATTCAATTCCTTAATCCCCGCACGCAACGTCCGCACATGTTGTTCTGTAGTCGCTTTGTCGTAACCGGCCGCTCGAAAAGTGTCGCGCAGTCGATCGTCGGAAAGCTGCGCCAGTTGCGAGCCGATCCATGCGGCATCCTCGACCGGGACCTTGTTCATTCGGTTGGTCGCTTTGCGCTGGTGAAGATAGTACGGAGGCCAAAGCCCGCTGAGGATACTTCTCTTAGCTCAACGAACAAATCACGCGCAGCGCGAGCTTCGTATTGTCTTTAGATTTTGTTGCCATCCACGAAAGGATGGTCGCGAGCAATTCCATAGGCATACGCCGCAGCTAAGGCTGCCAAATCAGGCCGAGGCTTACTGTAGGCCAGGAGGTTCTTTGGGCGAGCCATGGCGGACGAAAGCAATCCTTCATCCCGTAAACCTTCACCGCCGCCGTGCTCTGATATTTGCCGGTAATGGATCGCGATGACAGTCTCCTCCAGAAGCCAAACGATCTTAGCCATAACGACTTATTCCGCCAGCTTCTTCAACGCATCGCGATCCTCGCGCATCACGCGCTCGGCAGCCTCTACCTGTTGGGCGAACGCCGGATTATACGCCGTAAGCTGAATCCCGTTCTTTGTTTCGACAACGTAGAGGTTGTCTCCTCTCCCTACGCGCAGTCGCTCAAGAATCTCCTTCGGTAGAATCACTCCAACGGAGTTTCCGATAGTTGTGACCTTTAGGACGCTCATTCCGCTTGCCTCCATACCTTCTCTCGGGGACCGCTGCATCTAGACCCGTCAAGCCATCATAACGTATGTTATAACCAATGAAGCAACCTTCTCTAACCTAGAGTCCGACATTATCCCAACTTGAATGGTACCCGAGTAGGTGCTACGCACCTGAGAAAATGGGACACGACACCCCCGAACTTCGGGGCAGTGGCGTACACGTTTGTAGACAAAATATCCACGTTGTCTACTGGCAGGAACAAAAGACTTAGGTGATCCTGCTTAAAGTTGTAGACAAGCCCGTTAACAAAGTTAACAGTTTGTAGACAGCACTGTGAACGGCTTCAAAGCTGTGGGAGAACAAAATGATTAGCCGACGAGAGTTTTGTTTAGCCATCGGCGCAACTTTATTGTTGCCGCTACAACTCGCAAGGGCGGCAGAGAATGAAGTCTTTGCTCCTCGCGTTTTTCGAAATGGCCGAAATCAGACGATGCCTTACCGTCTGTTCGTGTCGGCGTCATACGATCGACGGGAGAGATACCCGCTGGTGTTTTGGCTTTCCGGGTCGGCGGGTCGCGGCGACAACAACCTCAATCAAATCTCAATCGGCAACGTGATTGGCAGTCACGTTTGGACGACGCCGGAGAACCAGTCGAAGCATCCATGCCTTGTCGTGGCTCCCCAATGTCCCGAGAACCAGACTTGGTCCACGAGCGGAGCCGAGCCGGACGCGCCGCTATTGCTCGCGCTGGAATTGCTGTCAGAACTGCGAAAAGAATTTTCGATCGATTCACAGAGGCTCTACATCACCGGCCAGTCGATGGGCGGGTTTGGCACTTGGGCGGCGATCTCCGCTTATCCGAAAATGTTCGCGGCAGCCATGCCATTGTGCGGCGGCGGCGATGAAGGTCAAGCCGCAAAGCTGACAAAGATTCCCATTTGGGCATTTCACGGCGCCAAAGACGAGACCGTTAGTGTCGAACGCTCGCGCAAAATGATCGCGGAGATCCGCAGGGCCGGCGGTCAACCCAAATACACTGAGTATGCGGACGAGGGCCACATGGTTTGGAATAGAGCCTTCAACGAGGCGGAACTGCTGCCGTGGGTGTTCGCGCAAAAGCGCAAACTTTGAGCAGACGCGAGAACTGGAGTTGCTATTTTAGTTTAGCCAGTTCTAAGCGCGCCTGGCGCAAGATAGATAGGTCGAGGTCGGCATCTTTCCACACCGCCAGAAAGTCTTCATAAGCTTTGCGGCTGGTCGATTCATCTCCATTGAGCGCCGCGGCACGAGCGAGTCCAATATCCGCCAGCGGACAAAGCACACTTATCGGATCCTGCCCGCGCTGGTCGAGAATCTTTTGAAACTCAGTTGCGGCCTCGGTCCCTTTGTTCAATTTCAAGAACGCCTGGCCGCGAATGTATTGAGGCCAGAATCCCGCCGCGCCTTCATAGCGCAAGACCGGCTGCAATTGATCGATGGCGCCGTTCACATTGCCGCGTTGCAACTCGACCGCGGCGCGAATCGACGGCAGCCAAATGCCGTTGACGATTGTGTCGCTGGGACGTTGTTTAGCGAGTTCGTCGATTAACGATTGCGCCTGACTATCGCCACACAACGCTTGACTGAGCGCTACGCGCGCGAGGGTCACTTGATTACGCTCAAGCGCGAGCGATTGGGTCGAATAGGTTCTCGTCTGATCGCATTTTCCGAAAACGGCTGCGCGCAGTGCTTGTTCCGCCGCGTAACGCGCGGCCACTTCCTTCACGTCAACGCGCGTAGCGAGATCGATGGAACGCCGCGCAAAGTCCTGCGACTGCCGCCATTGGCCCAAATAGGCCGCCGTGCTTGCTTGCAAGTCGGCAGCGAAATATTCCTCGGGCAGGCCGCGCGCCCAATCAATCTGCCGTTGCATCGCCGTCGCGTCACGATCGATGAACGCAATCTGGTACAAGCCCGCATGCAGTCGAGCATCGTCAAGCCCCATTTGGATCGCATGTTCAAAGGTTTCTTTGGCTTCACCAAATCGATTAACACTCATCAGCCCCGTTCCCAGCGTCACATGCCAGGCTGAGATATTCGGATTGAGCTGCACTGATTCGCGTGCTTCGGCGATGGCCTTTTCGAACTGGCCCAAAAGTAAATAGCTCAGTGAGAGATTTCCGGAAGCTCGGAAATCCCGTTGGTAGGTTCGCTTGTAAATCTCGAGCGTTTCAACGGACTTGTCCAAATCACCCGTCGCGGCCACGTGGTAAAAGTTAGTAATGAAGAGTTTCTCTCGTTCGCTGACACGATCCTTCAACCCAAACGAACGGACAGCGTTCTCTGATGCGTGCCGGGGTTGATTAAGCATGGTGTAATTGCCGGCGAGCAGTGCGTAAGCATAAGCAAAGTTAGGATCGAGCTCGGTCGCGTGTTTGAACAGCGGCACCGATTCAAAATACTTGCCCCGATTCGAGCGATCGAAGGCGAGCGAGTAAGCCTTGAGCGCATCCAGAGAGCCCGTCGTCAACTGATCGATAGGCACGTCAAATTTCTTGATCGAGCCAAGCGACTCCCCAAGTTTCTCCCGCAGGTCGGCGGCAGATTTCGAAAGCGCCGCCAGCACCTGATCCTTTCCGTCGGCCTGGGCTTGCGTTATGGCGATTGTCTCGCCCGATTGACAATTGAGCGCTTCGAGAGTGAGCGAGTAATTCCGATCGAATTTTGCGATGGTGCCGGCAATTAGCGCTTTCAATTCCTGCCGCTGACAAATCTCGCGCGCGATGTCACGTGTGATGCGCTCATCAGGCGACCGGTTCATCAAACGCAGCGTCTGACGTGCCTGTGCGTCAGGCAGGAGATTCAAGAAAGGCGACTGCTGCAACTGCACTGCCAATCCCTGCTTGAGCGTGCCGTCAAAAATGGGGTCATCGGTTTTGTTGTCAAAGTCGGCAAGCAAAATCGTGTCTTGCGCCGCTAACGCAGTTCTGTTCGCGCGAAAGTAGATGAAGTACGAGGCAGCGCCCGCGACGAACAGCACGGCCAAGGCCACGAGCACACTGCGCTTGTGGCTCTTGATTTGGGCGACGATGTATTCCGCGCTCGACCTTGCGCGAACTTCGGGGTGCGTTGGACCGATCATGGACGAAGTCGATGGCGTAAGCGACTGGCTCCGCGAGCCGGATGCCGGCGACGAAGTGCTGCGTTCCAGCCTGGCCGCGAACTCCAGTTCCTGCTTTAGGCTCTTCAAATCAACCAGCAGATCAGTCGCGGTTTGATACCGGGCCGCCTTGTCATGGCGCAATGCTTTGAGAACAATTCGCTGTAATTCATCGGGCATTTCCGGGGCGACTTCCTTGAGTGGCGCAGGATTTGTTTTCAAGATTGCCGCGATGACATCGCTGGGTGTTTCGCCGGTAAAAGGCTTTTGCGCCGCGACTATTTCGTACAGCACAACCCCCAAGCTCCAAATGTCGGTTCGCGCATCGATGCCCTTGCCGCGCACTTGCTCAGGCGACATATAGTTGGCCGTGCCAAACACCATTCCGGGTTCGGTTTTGATTTGAACTCGCGTCGGCGCTTCGGCGTCTGTCTTCTTGGATCCGCCCGCGACCGCAACCGGTTCTGATAGTTTGGCGAGGCCAAAATCCAGAACTTTCACGATCCCGTCGCGCCGCAGCATGATGTTTTCCGGTTTTATATCGCGGTGTACGATGCCCGCTTCGTGAGCGGCGGACATTGCCGTAACCACCTGGATGGCCAGGTCGAGAATCTCTGAAAGGGAAAAACGTTCGCGGTTCATTTTCTCGCGCAGCGTTTCGCCGTCAATGAATTCGGTGGCGATAAAGCTGGCGCCGTCACTCGCCCCGATTTCATGAACGGTGAGAATGTTCGGATGATTGAGCGCGGAAGCGGAGTGCGCTTCCTGCTCGAATCTCCGCAAACGATCTTTGTTGTCCGCGAGTTCGTGAGGCAAGAGCTTGAGCGCGACTTTGCGTTTGAGTTTCGTATCCAGCGCTAGATAAACGACGCCCATGCCGCCGCGGCTGATGAAAGAGATGATCTCGTAAGAGCCGATCACTTGCCCCGGTTTCAATTCCTGATCGCCGGTCAGCATGTCAGCCACCGCTTCGTATGCAGGCGAATCAATGAAGCTTCCGTCTTTCTCATGTGAGGCGATGAGTGACTCGACTTCATTACGCAGCGCTTCGTCTCCTCCGCATTCGCAAGCGAGGTACAAAGATCGCTCCTCCGGCGCGCGATCGAGCGCCGACTGAAAAATCTCCTTAACTCTTTGCCAGCGTGCCGGAGTCATACAGACGAACGCCTTAGCCAAGGCGATAATTCAGCGTCCATGAATTTACGCGAGGACGAGTCAAAAACTCCCTCGTCTTGATTGCGAAGGCGATCATTCCAGCTTCCGCCGCAGCCACGCGCGCGCCATTTTCCAGTCGCGTTCAACGGTGGCATGACCGATGCCCATCACCTCAGCAGTTTCTTCGATAGAAAGGCCGCCAAAGAATTTGAGTTCAACGATGCGGCCCTGATGCAGATCGAGCCGGGTCAATTCTTCCAGTGCTTCATGAAGAGCGAGCAAATCCACTTCCGGCTGTTTGGCAAACTTTCCGGCGCTGGTAATCGAGAGTCTTTGCTGATCTGAGCCGCCACGCTTCTCCGCCTGATGTGCGCGCGCGTGATCTACCAGAATGCGCCGCATCAATTGCGCGGCGACACCAAAGAACTGCGCGCGGTTTTGCCACTTCGCGTTCTTTTGATCAATCAGTTTGAGGTAAGCTTCGTTGACCAATGCCGTCGGCTGCAGAGTGTGGCCCTGTCGCTCTCGTCGAAGATAGTTACCCGCCTGCCGGCGCAACTCGCTGTAAACCAGCGGCATCAGCTTGTCGAGTGCCTTCTGGTCGCCTTTGCTCCAATCCACCAGGAGTTGGGTTATGCCTTCAGGCTGTTGCATCGGGGCGTTCCTCAATTAGGGGCTCGCCATTTAGAGGCGGCGTTGCGCGCGAAATTCTACAACAAATATTTTCCCAGCGTGAGGGATTCTCGACGACATCTCCGCGTTAACAAGTGTAAGACATAACGGTGGGGAAGCAGGACAGTCCGAAAGACGCCACCAAATCGAGGCAGTAGGTTAGCTTCAACCACGGCCACCAAGAAACAAAAGGAGAAACAAGATGAAAAAGCAAGCTTACACAGTGATCGCGATGATCGCTCTCGTTGGCTCGATGGCCGTGGCGGCCAGGGCGCAAACCAGTGGCCGCACTCAGTTGATCGCCAACATCCCATTTCAGTTCAGCGTCGGCAATAAGACCCTGCCGGCAGGTAAGTACACGGTGCTTGCAGTCGACGCCGACTCTGCAAATGTCGTCCTCAAGATCCAAAGCCAGGATGGCAAGATGAGCGCGATAGTGTTGATGATGGCCGTGACCGGCAAGGCGCAGGAAAGCGCGAAACTGACCTTCCATCGTTACGGCGACCAGTATTTCTTTGCCGAAGCCTGGGTTGATGGAGACACTTCCGGACTGCAAGCTCAGAAGCCCCGCGCCGAGCGCGCCATCTCGCGCGAACTCGCGGGAGCAAAGATAGCCACCGAGTCGGTAGCGCTGACCGTCCGTCGCTAGACAAACCGGCCAACAGATTCGCCGCGAGGCGAATGAATCAGTAGGCAGAAGATTCATTAGGAGAACTCGCAGCAAGCTGAGACCACAACAACCCGAAGTCGAAAGGCTTCGGGTTGTTGCTTTCCTCCCACCTTTCAGACCTCAACCTCTCATGCATCCTTGACCACACTCATCGTAGTAGGATCCCCAAGATACAAAAGGAAACTAACACGGAGCCTCGGAGCCTCCTCTCGCTGAGTGGTACGAAGGTGGGTGAGTCTAACTGGTCGAACGCGTCTGTCAGTCGATTCGCTTGGGTTCCGAACGTTCGTGAAAGTGCCGTTCGGGGGTCTGGGGCTTCTTCGAGTGATCTGATAGCCGGTGCCCTTCCTTGATCATGGGCCGACCCCCAGAGCGATTTTGGCAAGAGTTCTATTCGGACGCTCAGACTTCTTGTGCTAATCCTTTTGAAAACGGCTGAGAGCCAAGCGAGAACAAGTCGATGATCAAGACAAAGGGTGTTGATTTGTTGGGAAATTGATACGGAGACTCGCCTCCAGATCGCCAGTTAGTTGTAAGTCTTTGAAAATAAATGGGAAGATTGGTAGCGGGGGGCGGGATCGAACCGCCGACCTTGGGGTTATGAATCACCATCCCGGCAAAAACGTAAGTCTTTGCCTTTTATATGGTTGCAGCCACCAAGAATTTTCAGACATTTCCCGTTCGTTCCTGTTCTTTACCGGTCGTTATATCTCATCTGCTGTTTTTTCTGGACACAATTTGGGCACAAAAAGCCGCGACATGATTTGTCGATCATTCGAGATCCACACTCCAATTAACTCCGCTGAACTCCGCATTGCGAAAGCACCTTCACAACCACTGCATCCTTTGACATGCAGTGGCATAACTTACATTCTCAAGCAGGTTGCAGCCCATTCAGGACAAATCATTCTTAGCAGGCTTTGACATTAGTTCGCATCGATATGCAGTCGGTCGGTCGAGTGATGAGTTGGTGACATCTCTTGCGACGAACTTAAGATCGAAAAAGCCGCGCGAGCGGGCTTCACTTTTCCCTTGATCAATAAAAGTGAGGCAGGGACCGAACTGTTCCTTTTCCGTATTCCGTTACTTTTCGCCACGAGGTCTTCTTCGTGCCCAGGAGCGCGCAATTCTCTGGATCATAGTCTCCAACTTGGGTCAGCAGTAGCATCGGACGAGTCCGATTGCGCCCCCAAAAAAGAACCGAGCCCTACGGCCCGCTTCATCTACCCGTTTATGAACTACTCCAACAGAAAGTAATTATTGTCGAGGTTGATCTAACCGAGGTGGACGTGGATATTGACGTGGATTGAAATCGGGAATCTCACCCGCTTAAGTGGACGAACGAGTACCGCCAGATGATGGACAACCAAGGGAGTTGCATAGGTTAAGAACCGCCATATCACGCGCGATCCAACTTGGATTCCAAGCATTAGCAGAACCCAGGCTACCGAGATCTTTTCCATTTCTAATCTCCAAGCCCAGTCACCTGCTTTCACTTTTCAAAGAAGTAGCTTTTCGCTACCGGCCCAAATCATATACCCCTTTCGAATTGACGTAAAGAAAACCGCTCAAAAAGGATTCGTGTCTACTTGGCATTCGAGTGGAGTGCGCTGTAGTTGCAAAAACGCGCCAAAGCGAGGCTTCAATTCTAAAGGCTACTTGGCTTTAGGCGTTGCCGTGAGCCCTCGCTTAGAGCTCGATGCTTGGAGTTGCTTTCCTTCATGAAAACCCACCAAATCAAAGCAGAGGGATAAGGTTGTGAAAATTCCTTGATACAAGAAGAGAAGGATCACGGTCGTTACAGGAACGAGCCAGCCGGACACTTGATCGATCGCTTCCCTCACTGCGTCAATACCGTATCTTTCAATCGCCGCATTACGACTACCGGCCCGATTGACCATGTCGGCCGCTTTACCTGTAACCCAAATTGGGTAATAAGCGGTGCCACGAGGGTGAGAAACAACGCAGTTTGGAAACACGACGATGTAAACTACGAGGAATCCAAAAGCAGCTGAAGCAAGAATCAGCGATAGTCGCGTGACTCTGCGAGATGCAAATCGTTTAATCCGTTTACGATTGGTCCATAAGATGAGCAGACCGAGCGTGCCGAATGCTTCGATTACCCCACCAAACAGAACCTTGTATCCTGGAGGCGTCCCCATGCCGCTTTGCATGACAGTCAACCCCGGAATAGCTCCAAAAACACCCGCGGCGGTAAGGAGCAATTTCTTCATTTGAAATCCACTTGGAACTTTCTATTCGACCACATGTTAACGTCTATGTTTATTGCAATTCTTTGACCGCTTAATACAAACACTCCTTTGAACACTTTTTCAGGTTGAAAAGTCCGAACGTCAGTGTTGCCTTGAGAGACTCGGTAAGGTGAGAGTTTTCTGTCATCGTTGATCATGTCTGAATCATTTTCCCAATCATATAGCGGGACGAGATAAACAATTGCTCCAGTTGGACGTGAATTGAGATAAATATCGATTGTGTAGTAATCAAAATCAGGCCCGCTGCCACTGGCTCCCAAGTTTTCCGGATGGCGGTACTGCTTCGCGAGAACAGTGCCTTGCGGATCAATATAAGACCAAGTCTCATATGCAAATAGGCTTGCCTCGCCTGTTCTGTCTGAATACCCAGTCTCATACTCCATCTTTGTGACTATCCCAATACCCTTGAAGAAAGGCTTTGCGGATAAGTAACTCGGATAGATTGAGACTTTCCCCTCCTTGTCGATGTACCCCCACCGATCAGCGATTTTGACGCTAGCCAACCCTTCAGAAAAACCCTGCGCGTCGTCAAACTCCGCAGCAATAATAGGTGCACCTTTCGCGTCAATAAAACCCCAGCCCGTGTCAAGCTTTATGCACCCTAATCCATCGCTGAAATTCCCTGCTTCATCGAAGCGGGCTTCGATGACAAGTTTCCCCAACTTGTCTATATAGCCCCATTTCGTGTTGACTTTCACTTTTGCGAGTCCTTCTGAGAAAGACCCCGCTTCATTAAATTGTGGCTGAATAACAATTTGTCCGGTTCGATCGATATATCCATATAGACTGCCGATCCTTACAGGAGCTAGATTCTTCGAGAAGGAGCCTGCCCAATCGAAACGTTGTTGAATAACAACCTCTCCATTTAAATCTATGTAGCCATATTTATCGTTGATCCGAACTTGTGCCAGACCTTCCGCAAATCGGCCCGCATCATCGAATCTAGGAGTGATCACAACACTTCCAGATCTGTCTGCGAAACCGAACTTTCCGCCTAACTTTATTCTCGCCCGGCCATATGAAAACGTACTTGCCTCATCGTATTGAAAACTGCCCACGATGGCACCAGCCTCATTGATGAATCCCCATTTCCCCTTACTATCGTCTCTTGTTGACGAGGTGCCCAAATCAGCAATGGTCCCCTGGCGAGTCAGAGTAACCCTAGCAGGGGCTAACCCTTCTGAAAAATGACCCGCAGCCGTGAATCTCTGCGGGATGATCACCTGTCCTAGATTATTGATGTACCCCCATCCGCGAGACGCGTTATGGCGCCCATCCTTGAAGTCTTCTTCCAAGTATATGGGAAACAAGGTCGGCTTCTGCTTAGCAACTGTAGATTGTTGCTGTGCGGTGCAGGTTAAGCCGGCGAGGATTAAGAAAACGAAAGAAATAAGGAAGGGGCGTTTCATGAGTCGCTCCTCACATTTTATCGGTTCTCTAAGAAGTGCCTCATTTTATCCCAAGTTCCCCAGTAATACATAAGGGAAGTCCTCCCACAGTCGAGGGCGGGGGACCACGCAAAGCGGACATACCCATCCTCTTCGCGAGCAACCGCAATAACCCGATTTCACGGTCGATGCTCCATCGGATCATGCGACGATATGCTCATAGGGCGAATCTTCGACGAGACAAGCAACACTTTCATGTGCTCAAGCATTCCATCGCGACTCACCTGCTCGATGCCGGCGCTGACGTTCGCTTCGTCAGGATTGGTTAGGGCATGCCAACATTCAGAACACGGTCATTTATACCTATTTAACATCAGCATCGCGCGAAGAGAAGGCAAGAAAACTTTTCATGAAATTACCGAGATACTGAATCTACTGGCTGATATGTGAAGCGTCAGTTCCCAACTTTGGCGCGTCGGTTGAACCAAATTGACAAGCCCAAAAACAAGAAAGTTGAGAATGTTGTTACAGCTAAGAATACCCAATGGATTTTCGTCACCGCAGACGAAAGAGCGACACCAAATATCGCTGACGAAATCGTAAGGAACATCTCGAAGACAACTCTAAAGATATTGCTGGTGGCAAGGTAATCAGCCCGAACCAGCGAAACTCTGATCTCGCTAGGGGCGGACAACGAAAGTTGTGTGTCAACTGTCGGCACGACGCACCTCCTCATTCAGCCTTTCAGTAATTCTTGCTTCGAGCTGTTGACGAATGCGGTGAACTCTAACGCGCAGAGTTTCTCTGGACACTGAATAGTCCGCCGCCAACGCATTCCTTTTTTCTCGGTCGTAGTAACTAAGGATGAGGTCTTTGTCCCTGTCGGATAACTTCGCCATACATTCGTCAAGAATATCGAAGAGTAGATCTTCCCTTTCATCTCGTTCCTGTTCAGGGCCGACAAGAACAAAGCGAGGGTGACCTGTCTCGAGAGAGACTTGCTGTTTGGAAAGAAGATGTAGCTTTCTCCGATGCTCTTGCCAAACGTTTTTCGCGATACCGAATGAGTAGAAGCTAACTTGCGAAATTGGCAGTTCAAGTCCGTCATAACACGCTTTCTTAAACATTCGTTCAATAACGCTGTGAGCCAGATCCTCCGCCTCGGTTATCTCGCCTTTCATCTGAAAGTACTTAACTAGATCGCGCCAAAGGCTCATGTACGCGGTGTCAGCTTGTTCGCCCTCGCCGAATAACCTGGCAAACGCTGAAGAGTATTCGCTTCTATTGACTGAACCTTTCACTTGGCGCTTAGCTCAAAACCTACGGACTGTTAGATGGCGCAATGGAGATCTGAAGGAGCGGTAAGCTCCCCAGCCTCGGTGAACCATATATGTGCGGGTGTTTAGTAGAAGGAGAGTGCAGATGTGACGCAGACGAAAGGGCGTCTACATCTGCGCGGTCGTAGCCCACATACAAAACACCAAAAGCTTCGCCCAAATGGCAAAGCGCTACGCCCCAACAAGTACCAATTTTGTCAGGCTTCTAATTTTCCAGACCAGAAGCAAGACGGGTTCTTGCGGAGTTCGCGAAAGTGTAATCCTGTTGGGCTAAATTGACAAGGATTTTTTCCAATAAACCATATTGTAACGTTTCCAGGGGTTTTGTCATTTAAGAGTGAAGGAAACTAGAAGTTTGTTTCCTGACCAAAAGCTTCGTCCCAACGACGAAACGCTACGGAATTGGCGCATTCGGTTTCCAGACCACGATGCGCCATTTCTCTTTTCAGCCGCTCCGTTCCGCCATGCCTTATCAACAGGGGTGAAGCGATGATTCCTGGAAATGTCCAATTCAAAGCCGCGTGGATTCGCGGGAAGATGTCCGGGCACGATGGCGTTTGCGCGCTTCCTCCTGAGTTTGCCATTGATAAAGTGTGCTGCGTTGCACACCAATCAGTTTTGCGGCTTCTGAATAGTTTTGGTTAGCTAGTCGCAAGGATTGGGCGAGCAGCCAGCGTCGCAATCTGGCAACATTCTCAGAATAACTCCACTCGTGAGGGTCATAAGCTGAAATGGTAAAATCCATGGAGGGCTTATCGATCTCCGCTCTCACTCTATCACTTAGCTCGCGCACCCATTCATGCTCGACATGCGGCTCAAGCCGCAACCATATTGCGAAGTGTTTCTTGGCATTCGTTTGCTTTCCTGCCCTTACGTAACACTGTGCAATCCGTAGATTACAGACAGCCGCAATCTTTGGATTCGAAAAGTAGTCAGCCTTTCCGGCCTCCGGTCTCCGTTCCAACGTGCATTGCAGTGCAATCTCGAAGTTGCCGCGAGCTGTTAAGTAATGAGTTTCAGACTTGGTTGTGTCAGAGAGTGACAAGTATGCTTCCCCTCTATTTATGTATGCGTCCATCAACGCCAAAACGGATTTGCAGTCGGGCGACCTTGCTTTATCGACGGCAAGTTCTGCGAGGGCTAATGCGTCCTCAATTCTTGCTTGCTTTCGATAGATACGACTTTGAAGAATCTGCGCGTTCACCTGCCACTTTTGGTTTGAAGTCCGATCCGCATAATCGACCACGAATTGTAGGTCCTTCTGAGCTCCGGCAATGTCACCGGCCAAGGTTTTGGCTAAAGCTAACTCCCAGCAGGTTCGGGCCTGATATCGCGGGTGGCCCATAAAAGCGCGTCGAGTGACCTGAAGTTGAGAAATCACTGCGTCGAGCTTAGTCTTATTGCTACCTGCCCGGCATCTCTGGATTGTTCCGAAGACTAGTTCTACACAAGAAGAGAGCATCGGATCATTAACATAAGCCAGCATCGATCTGGCTGTAGTCAACGCTTGTTCAGCTCGAGCGAGGAATCCCCTTGTCATGTTTATCCAGCCAAATCCTAAACCAACAACCATTGCCTGTTTGCGCGTGACATACGAATGATCCGAAGCCCCGAGTTTGTTTGCCAGAGAATGTAAAAGGTCCAATGCTTCAGAGTACATTGCTTCGGCACGATCGTGTTGTTCCATGGCTTGGAGCGTGTCACCCATGTGATAACAAAGCGCCGCTCTAATGCCGTAGCAAGGAAACGTTGCCGTGCTAAGTTTGTTAACCGTAAAACTCATTAACCATTCGAATAGACTGAGTGCCAAGGTTGTTTCACCCGACCGTCTCAACTCATTGCCGCGGCATGCGCATAGCAATACTTTTTCTCGAAGTATCCTGCGATCATCGGGTTTGGGGTCGCTCCCTTTATCCCATCTGACCGAACGCAACCGCAATTCTTCAAGAATGCTCTGACCATCAATTGCGGTTCTTTCATTGATCTCATCGCTTATCTGGAAGACATCATTCAACTCATAGAGCAAGGTGCGCGCTTTCCAATATTCGTAGGTTTCATGTTTGTCAATTTGCCGAAGGTAACCATGAAGGTGCCGGGCAGCGCTTCTTAAGTAAGAATCAAAACGCGTCTCCTTATAAGCGCGTTCTATTTGACGTAGCCTAGCTGCGAAATCATTTTCAGTGACTACTGCCGATTTCAGGTCCCTCCGTTCTTGTTCAATAATGGCGGCCTGAAGCGCGCCTAACTCAAGACGGAGATCATCTGCGGTCTGGGTTGTCCGATTAATACTCCGATTAGGTGAGCCGCGATGGTCCCTTTCACTGGCCGTGGGAGACATATTCGTTCCTCCTAAAATTGAGCCGTAACAGGTTCGGGATGGAGCTTCCGATAGTTGATAAACGGACACTCTAGAGTTTTTACTTTCAAATCTCAAGGAAAACCCCCTCAAGATCTGTTCAGTCAGCAATCCACACTACAGTGCGTTACCACTAGGTCTTGACACTAGGAGTAAAAGTGAGATCGGATTGAGTAGCCAGGTTCTAGAGTCCATGTCAATGGAGGATGGATTCGCGAGCAGAAGGCTCGTGGCGCGCGGGAGGTCTATGCGATGTCGTTCGATTACCTGAAACACTTCTTTGGCGAGGCCCATGTTCTTATGTTTGAGATAGGGGCGTTCATTGCAGGAGTCTTAACCCTCCTTCGTTGGATTCGAAGGGATATTGACGAGATGAAGGGACCTAAGAAAAAGGAGTAGTTATGTCTCGTAACTTTCAGGCTTGGATACCTAGAAGCCACCCGACACTTGAATCGGTAGCGGTCCTCGGAGGCTTTCTGTTTCCTGGGAGTTCTGCACCCGTCGTGGCGACGTACTCTTGATTTGTGACGCCATCGGTGACGGGAAATTTTGATAAGAGCATCGGTACCGCATGTTGCTCAATATAGAAACATCTAAAATGCGAAAAAAGAACCCGCCGTGTGGGGTGAACCCCGCCCTGTTCTATCGGTTAAGTCAATCTTCATGTCCAAGTCCCTTCACTGAACCTCCGCATTGAGAATCGGACTATCGGCCAATCCTTGTCATGGCTGCTCGAGGAATCCGTGCACGTATGCCGCATAGAGTTGCTCCTGCTCCCGCTTGTAGTCAGATGGTTTGAGGTGGCCGTAAGGATTCATGTAATGAAAAAACTCGAACGTTACGGTCCGGGTAGTCAATGGAGCAAACATCTCAATTTGTTTCATGAAGCGGTCAGCCTGAGCTGGCCTCCTCTCATCACTGCCAATCGTCCTGTATGCCTCCAGATCGGCCCACAGTTCTTTCACCCTGGGCGCGCACAAGCGTTTGAACGCATCGTAGTAAGGGATAATCCTCAGATTGAAATTTGCCGGTTCTATCTTGCGCGCTCCTACGCCGTCCTGGAGCATCACAATGTCAATCTGTGATCCATTCAGGAGTTGTGCGAATAATGCTGCAAACCTTTCAGCATTCTGAGCCGGCGTCTCGCTTTGGCCGATATAATCTTCATTCGGATTGAAGAAAGGGGCGACGGCGATGGGCATACCTTTTGACAAACTCTTGCAGTGGCCAGCCACGCTCGCGTAATAGAGTTCGCGGAGATTCTTGATTTGATCTGTCGTGTAATTCTCGTTCCACATCTCTTGAGGAATGTACCAACCGGAGAAGGATGTGTGACGTGAGCCGTAGCGCGTCCATAAGGTGGTCGCTAAGGTCCGATTCTTCTCCGCAAGCCTACGAAGGAATTGATCATCCTTCCAGTGGTCATACCAGGCCGTATCGTAGCCCAACCCTATAAACACCTGCATGCCCGGATGCCCGTCGGCAAACTTTAGTATTTTTTCCGTAGGGTCGAACTTTGCTTGATTCGAAGGGAACAAGTCAGTGTCGTTGTGCCTAAGGTACTGAACAATAATAACCTGAAGGCCTGCGTTATTCATCGCGTTCAGCACATCCTGCCAATCAGAGTCGTTCATGGCGGTGGACATCTCAGGCCATAACTGGATGAACGCCCCGTCGAGACCTCTCTTCGTGTTACTTGTGAGCTTGCTTTGAGACCGCTCAGAGGGCTTGCCCATTTTGTCCTGTTTAGTTTTAGACCGTCCGTCGCGCTGTTTAGACATGCTCTGCCCGCCATGCGCAATGCCAAAGATCATACAGAGTAGAATCACGCTAGGTAGGGCTGTTGCACTGAAGTATCGCATGCGAGTGTGGTCAACGGACCTCATACAGTTGAGTATACATCGACTTCAATAGGCTGAGGCCCACATTACTGCCAGCCCGGCAGTCGCTGAAGCACTGCGGTTATAGCCATACCAACTTATTGTTCGTCTTACTTCTACGCATTCGTAGGTGTGTGCTATGGCATTGTCCCATGATGCTTCGCGGAATGGTAAGGAAGGAACATTTCGCGAAAGAGCAAAGAAGCAGAAATCGAGTACTGAGACAAGACTAATTACTACCAACAAGAACGAATCCGGCCCAATAGAACGGATGCCGATAGCGATCATCCTTCATCAATCGCAGAGTCGCTTCCTGTAGCGATTTCGCTTTCCTGTTTTGCTCGTTTTGTTTTGATCCCAGAGCCTGATAAAAGTTCACCATAAGTTGTGACGTACTCGCCGAGTTGACCTTCCATTGGCTTACTAGGATCGAGCGCGTGCCGGCGACGAAGAATGCCCATGATGTGCCCATCACGCCTTCACCTGGACTGATTCTGCCGTTCGCAGTTTCGCAGGCAGAGAGAACAGCCAAATCTGCCTTGAGATTCATGTTCATGATCTCACGCGCTTCTAGTAGCCCGTCATTCTCAGGATCGCCGTCGGTCTTGGTCAGCAGCAGGTGGGAGTAAAGAGGCTGTCTGTTATCAAGGACGCCATGCGTCGCAAGATGAATTGTATTGTAAGTAGGCGCCAGCGCCTTGAATGCTTTTTCGCTGGCCTCTCGTCCGATTAATAACTTATTACCTGACGGACCGAAGGTCTCAACTATGGAAGATACTTCTGCCTCAGCTTCGGGTAGTGGACATAATTCCTCACTCCGCTCAGCATCCTTACCAATGACTGGATTGCCGAAAGCGATGAGTGAAGCCACTCCCTTCCGCATTTCAGCTTTCGCCTTGGTCATTTCACAAAGTACGCTCAAAGACGGCGTATAGGACAAAGCATGATCTTCAATCAAGTACCGATTGCCCGGCGTTACTAGCGCTTGAAACGGAAGGTTCCACAAAAAGTCGTCAGGAACAATACAAAGATTGTCGATGCCACTTAGTTGATTAGCAGCCGGTTCAACCAGAAGCGCATACAGTTCACGTCCGATGCTCGCGAAATCTGGATGTCGGTCCGCCAGCCGTTGATGGAACTGATTGACTTTCCGAGACAACTCCTCCGGCTTCATTGCTATGGGATACACCTTCAGGTCCGCCCCACCTGATTTGTCTTTGCTCAAGACAAACAGGGAGATACCTGCTTTGCCAACCACGTACTCCAAGTACGCACGATCATCATCCCGTGTCAGATTGTTGACATCCGCGTTAGTCAGAGCAGCCGTACGGCCGCTTCGAACACCCAGGCCGGAATGAGCCACATACAAACCATCCTGATAGGATTGATAATTGAGTCGAGCAGTATCCAATTGGGCGTAAAGAGAATCCCGCGAGGAAGAATCGGCGGTCTCTTGCCTCCTGATACGGTCGTTAATCTCGGAGATGTTTCTATTGAGCCTCTGAGTTTCTTCCTTCTCCGCGGGCGTCAGCACTTTCGACAAGTCAGCCTTGCCGCCGCTCAGAACATCAAGAAGGACACGTCCTTTTGCTCGCTCCGCATAGAGCAGCGCATCGACAGGTCTGTTTTGCTTTACAAGTAGATCGACGAGCGCAGTGTAAGATACGATCTTGTTTTCTAAAAAGAGCTGCAGCTCTTGTTCCCGCCCTCCCACACCATCTCTCAATGCTTCGATTTGCTCAACGGCTTCAGTCAAAGTCTTGATGGCAAGTTCGAACCTCTCCTGGGCAGCATACGATTGGCCTAAAGTGGTCGTAGCGAGGTATATGAGCTTCGGCAAATGTGATGCGCGAGCTAAGGTAACAGCGCTCTCGGCTCGCCCAGGCGCTTGCGCGTAATCTCCCATGTCGTAATAGGTCTCTGCCGAGCGCCATAAGAGTTCAATTTGCCTAGTCCTATCCTTGGTAGCTTTTGCGATCGCGAGACTCGAATTCAACGATTCTAGCGCTCCCGCGAAATCCTTCGTCGCTGCTAGGACGACACCGATACCTTCACTAGCCTCGATCGTCACATCGGTGTTTTCGGTCGCCTTCGCCGTTTGCAGGCTGAGTCTGAAACGCCTCAAAGCTTCGTCGTAGTGGAATTGGCGTTGCTCAACTACGCCAAGGTTCAGAAGTACTCGGGCCGCCTCTCGCCGGTTCTTCTCAGAACTATAGATCTTTAAGCTCTGGTCAAACTGCGCTTTCGCCTGCGCATAGTCTTCCTGTTCCAGGTACAAGACGCCGAGGCTGTTTAAGAGACTCGCCAAGGTGTCAGGATCGGAAAGTGTTTTGACGATTTCCAAAGCCTTGTTGAGGCAGAGGAGGGCTCGCGCATTATCGCCTGCCTCCGTATAGACGCGCCCAAGCGCCATGAGGTCGCCGGCAACATAGAAGTCATAAGAAGAACGTTCACTATTTAACTTCTGGTAGAGTGCCAGCGACGTTTGTAGTTTCTCGATAGCTTGCGTGTGATCGCCGTCACGCAGGTAAATATCGGCAAGTGTTTGTAAGGCTCTAGCTCTGCCGTAGTCGTCGGGCCAGGCACCTGCGGGAGCATTCGTACCTTTCAGCTTTTCAGCGAACGTGATGCTCTGGTCCGAATACTCTTGGGCTCTCGCATAGTCGTCTAGAATTAAATAGAAGGCTCCGAGGTCGGCTAAAATATAAATCAAATCCCGCTTTAAGCCGACTTGTTCGAAATATCCTCGACTCTTCTCGTACGCTCCGATTGCTTTTGGAATCTCATTTAATCCGGAATAGGTCCTTCCGATGTTGTAATAGGTTACGGCTAACAGCTTTTGGTCGCCCAAATGAGCGGCAACCTCTGTCGCAACATCGTAGATTACCAGCGAGTCCTGCGGCGATTGTCCGTAGTAAGCGGTAGCGGCCCGGTCGTTCAAATCTCTCCATAGCTGACCATCAACAAATTGCGGATGCGACCTCAGCAGCACCTCTCTCGACTGATGGTCTTGAGGCATTCGACATAATGCAGAGACTAGCTCTCGCTCCGACTTGATTTGACGCTCGGTCGATTGGCCGGGCACCAAAAGGGGCAATCCGACCACAAGTATAAAGGCCGATAACTTGAGTAGCATGGGAATCACAGTTTCGGGGGACGGCCAAATTCCAGTGCAGAGCAAAATGAACGCCTTATTCGCTCTGCACCGGAACTTGGAAAAGTGGAACTCGCTAGCCGAAAAGCCACGTAAACAGGGCAATCAGAAGCCACATCAGATCCACCGAGGACGGCGGCGGCGGTGGTGGTGGCTTAGTCGTCTTCGAATTGGATGTGCCCTGGGGTCCTGAGTCGTCTGCATGTACTACTGTGGTTGGCAAAATGCTAAACGCCAGAACAGCGGCAAGGCAGAGACCGGACACGATTTTCTTTAGTTTCTTCATGCATGTTCTCCCTTGTTTGTTTAATTCCGCGATAACGCTGCGGGTTAGTTGAAAGCGCTCACTTGAGCAAGAACTCTTTGACAAAGAGTATCGTTGCGTACGTTCGGTAATCTCGGTTGCTTTGCTGTGCGAAATCGTGGCCCTCATCCTTCGCTAGGATGTACCAGACAGGAATCCGACCTTTGGTCGCAGCCACAAGCTTATTGGCGTCGCCAA
Source organism: Blastocatellia bacterium (assembly GCA_033856915.1). Taxonomy (GTDB): domain Bacteria; phylum Acidobacteriota; class Blastocatellia; order Pyrinomonadales; family Pyrinomonadaceae; genus UBA11740. The sequence continues at coordinate 50,670 of JAWVEB010000013.1, forward strand.
CGGGAACGCGCGGATCGTTCTGGCCCTGGATGATCAGTAGAGGCTTCTGGATTTTTTGGGCGTTATTAACTGGCGCAGTGCGCTCCATAAACTCTTTGATCTTCGGGTCGCGCTCGTCTCCGAATTCCGCTCGCTGGAGATCGCGCCGCCAGCCATCAGTGTGCTCGACGAAACTCGCTAGGTTAGAGATGCCGCTGTCTGATATCACCCCTCGGATACGGTCGCTGTAACTGAGAGCAGTTGAGAGCGCGATGTAGCCCCCATAGCTCGCGCCTTCAATTAGCACGCGGTCGGCATCGAGATCTGGTTGAGTCTTGATCCAGTCCAAAAGGGCGCCGATGTCTTTTACGGCGTCCTCGCGGCGCATGCCGTTGTCCAGAGCGAGAAATGTCTTGCCGTAGCCGGAAGATCCACGCACGTTTGGATAGATCTTCGCGACTCCGAGTTCATTCAAGAAGTAGTTGTCTTCGTTACCAAACTCAGGCCGATACTGTTCCTCCGGCCCGCCGTGAACGTCGACTATCACGGGACGCTTGCCCTTGAACTTGTCTGGGGGACGATAGAGGAACCCTGAAAGCGTTCGCTTATCGAAAGCTGTCCAATGAACAAGTTCTGGCAGCGAGAATTTCTCAGTATTGACTCCGTTCGTGATGCTCTTGGCCCAGAGTTCTACTTTCCCAGTTTCAATGTTGACGGAATAGACGTCATTTGGTGTTCGCGGCGATTTGAAATTGAATGCGAGATCAGTGGAACTCTTGTTCCACTTTGGATCAGAGATGACGCCGATTGGAAGCTGCGGCATCGGTCGCTGTTTACCATTTAATACATCGAGCAAATGCAACCGGGAGATTCCCTCTTCGTTCGTGATGAACGCCAAAGTCTTTCCGTCCGGTGCGAGTTGAAATTCATCGACATCCCATTTCAGACTAGACGAAACATAGCTGAACTTATTCGATGCCAGATCGATGTATGCCACTCGCCGGGTTTCGGAATCGTGATCGGTGAGAACGTAGACACCCTTGCCGTCTTTGCTGAACTGCGGAAAGTCGTAAAGCTCAGATTGTGCGACGTTTGGTGAAAGCAAGGTCTTGCTTCCACTCGTCACATCGAGCAGCCAAAGAGTGCTAGATGTATTTGAGGCGAAATCACAGAAGACTATTTGTTTGTCATTCGGCGACCAGTCGTACGCCTTAAAATAACTACCTGAAGACTTGGCCACTAGCCGGTCGCTCTGGGGCTCGAATGGACTAATGACATGCAGATTGACTCCCGACTCACCGACAGGGGTTGAGCTGTATACGATCTTGTCGCCAGTATTGGACCAGACGGGTTCGGTGTTTCTGGATTTGCCATCGGAAAGCATGGTGTTCTTTGCGCTTCCGATGTCGTAGAGATAAAGCTGAAAAGTCTCATTACCGCCTGTATCTCTCGTGTACGCCAGGTACTTGCCTTGCGGTTGAAAATAAACGTCGTAAATGCCGCTTGATTGAATGTATATCGAAGAGATTTGTGGCGTAGCACCCGGACCGCTAACGCGAGAAATCCAAGTTACACTTGAAAGACCCTTCAGTAGAACCTGTCTTTCAGAACCCCAGCCAGCCAGAGGCAGCCCATAGATACTCGCGTATGGCTGAACTTCGTGAGGCAGTGATGCCGGGATAGAGGGAACGCCGATCACTTCGATGTTCTTCTCAGGGCCGACCGACCCTTGAGCCCTAGTAGCAGGGACTCCAGCAAGCAACGCAAGAATCATCGTCAAGACAAAGACTCTTCGTATTGGATGGCTCGGGCGAATATATGGGGTTTGCATTTCCGTATGCCTTGTTCATTGATTCGTGAATACGAACCAAATGCCTATGCAGGAATATGCGACTCTTATGGTCCCTTCACATTCGGTGACATTCTCTGTAGACGGGAGATTGAGCCAGATATTCCAGCCAGCTCAAAAACTTTTTTCGACTTAGGGAGGCGAGCCAACCCAGGAGGTGAAATAAATTTCCCCAGATTGGAAGTTCCGTCCAGTTTCCACGTCATTAGAACCAGACAAGCCCACTTTTCCCCGGGCTTGATAGCCTGGCATCGGATCAAGGGGTTATGAAGTCCCACATGTCTCAAATGGACCATGGGATCATCGGCGAATCTGCCGCGATGCGCGCACTTGGGCGCCAGATTCGCACTGCGGCTAGCTGCGACCTTACCGCCCTCGTGTCCGGGGAATCCGGAACTGGAAAAGAACTCGTGGCTCGGGCCATCCACCTTCAAAGCGGGCGTGCCAAAAAGCCTTTCGTTTCCCTCAATTGTGGAACGCTAACTGAAACTTTGCTCGAATCCGAATTGTTCGGTTACGAGCGCGGGGCGTTCACTGGTGCTCATCAAAAGAGGAAAGGCCTCTTTGAGGCGGCTCATACTGGAACGCTCTTCCTTGATGAGATTGCCGAAATGTCTACTAGCTGCCAAGTCAAACTCTTACGCGTGCTTCAAGAAAGCGCCTTTAGACCAGTGGGCGGACACGTGGAGACTTCCGTCGACGTCCGCATCATTGCCGCAACCAACCGCGACTTGGCTCAGGAAATGGCTGCGGGCCGATTTCGCGACGATCTCTATTATCGAATCGCAGTTCTGACAATAAGCACTCCACCACTGCGCAAGCGTCCTTCGGATATTCCAATTCTGATCGAACATTTTCTGAGCGATGCACAGAAGAAAATACGGCGGTCCCGTCAACACAGAATTAACCAGGACGCGATCACGGCTCTCACCGCCTATTCTTGGCCGGGCAATGTTCGCCAGCTCCGTCATGTTATCGAAAGACTAGTCGCCACCGTAGCGAACGGAGCGACAATAAACGCAGATGACATCTACAGGGCTTTGCCGGCAGCACACCTTACCGGCAATACATCACAAGTTCCCATCATCTTTCACGATACGGATTCGCTCGATGACTTTCTGGATCGAACGATGCTCGGCCTCTACGACCAACTGCTTGCCAAGACCGGCAGTCATTCTCAAACCGCTCGGCTGTTACGAGCCGATCGCGTCTCCCTCTATCAGCGAATTGAACGCGCCCGGCAGCGCGTTCTTAGTAACGGCACTTACTGAAATTGCATTCCTCGTCTCTAACTATTATTGCGTCAGACTGCATTGCTAGATCTTGTTGTCTGGCCTAAAGCCGATGCGACCGCGATTTGGATTAGATGGACCTGCCATCATTTTTCGAATGGCTTGAAACACCACTTGGAATCTTGAGTCGTACTTCTTTTCCAGGGCATGAAGCTTGGCACTCAGTTCCGCGTTGGAGGCAAGCATCTCTCTTAGTCGGACGAAAGCGCGCATGATAGCAATGTTGACCTGAACCGCTCGGTCACTGTTAAGCACACTAGACAGCATAGCGACGCCTTGTTCTGTGAAAACAAAGGGTCGATACCTTCTCCCGCCCCTGCCTTTCTTTGAGGTCACAAATTGTGACCTCAAAAGTTGATCCTCTTCGTTAGTTATTTGAAACATGAAATCTTCTGGGAACCGGTTGCGATTCCGAGCGACAGCTTGGTTGAAAACTTTCGTCGGCACTTCGTAAAGCTCCGCCAGTTCGCTGTCCAGCATTACTCGGTGCCCTCGAATGAAATAGATTTGGCGCTCAATCAAAGTCGTTAGAACAAGCGCGGGTGTTTTCTTGGTAGTCATTCTTGGAATTGAATCTCGAGGGTCAGAATCGTATGCGCATGCCCTGGCCGACTTCTCTCGAAATCTCACGTCCCACCTGGGCAATGACCGAGGCGGCTTGCCGAAGTTTGGCGGCTTCAAAACCCGCGTTGCGGATTTGTCCAGCCGCATCAACCTGGCTTACATATACGGACCTGTTCGCATCAAGCTCTTTACCATAATTGGACTCGACCCCGCTCCGCGCTTGCGACGCGCCGCGCTGGTAACCGCTAATAGCTTGGCCCGCGCCGGCGTTGACTCCTGCGATCTGTCCGCCGGCCTGTCTGTCTATCGCCTGATTCATTTCAGTCTGATATTGCTTCGATGAATTGACGATCCGAGTAGCATTGGTCTCCTGATTTTGAACGGTCTCCGCGCTGAACTGTGTGGTTGCTTCATTAGCAGTGCGATTCCGTTTTGTAATCGCGTCGTATTTTGGAATCTCCACCAGACCTCTGGCTATGGGAACCTCTGGCGGGACCATTGCATTGACCAGACTCACGCCTTGGTCAATCTTCGCCGCGGAAGTATTGCCGGCGTTCATGTAGAGATCGCGCTTAGCGGCAATTACCGTATTCCCAACCCCGAATGAGGCACCAATATCGGTCTCGCGAATATTGCGCGCCACATCCGCACCAACTTGCGACTTCTGAAAGCCCGCCGCTGCCTGAATGATCATTCGTTGGGTCGTCGCTGCCCCGGTCGTCGCTGCTACCTGACTGGTTAATCCCGCTTGAATGGAAGCAAGTTGGGCCGTTCGCTGCCCTTGTGCGCGCAGGTTGCCTGCTTCTAATTGACCGCCCGACCTGGTTACGTCCGCCTGATAACCCGCGCCATACTGGGTGTTCTCGGCCTGCCGGTTAATTGCAGCAGCGGCTTCGGCACTGTACTTCTCAATGCCGGTGCCAATCATGGCGCCCATCCAATTCGAGGCGACCGTGGCCACTGACTCATAGATTCGGCCCGACAGGAAGTAAAGAGAAATAAAAGGGGTGCCATAAAGACAGAGAGCACCCAAGCCCATGGCAAAGGCAGCCAGTGCTACCGTGTACTGTGGTTGCGTCAGCGGATCGTTGATCGCCCGCATCGTTTGGTAGTTCCATATATATAAAGGACTGCCATCGCCGACAGCCATCGCGACATTGCCCCACATATAGGCCACGATTCGAATGATCTTCGATACTGAAGGCCAGACGAGGGTGAGCGCGATGAGTCCATAGAAGAATGGGTAGGTCGTCTTGCTGGCGATATGCTTATCGACGATCCCCGCCAGCATGAATGGCATTGCGAGTTTCATCCCCAACGTGATCGCTGCGCCAAGAATCACGAGAATCAGATCCCCAAACTCGATCAATGCGCGCTCGAAGTTGAGCCAGGTCATCATCGTCGAGATGTTCCACTGCGATACATCAGCTTTCTTATCGAAGTCCTGAATCGTGCTTTCATTGTCGACAATGATGCCGAGGACGGATTCGCTGCCCATTGGCACTGGCTCGATCGCCGTCTCGCGGCCGTCAACCTTTACCGTAAACATGTTCTGTTGAAACTTGGCGTAGGAGTCGTTAAAGCTTTCGCGTTGCGCGAGGTATAGGTTTTGGAGAATTGATCGCTGGCCTGTTTCGTTGCCGTTGGCAATCTCATATCCAATGGCGCTCATGCCGTTGATGATTGCCAGACTCGCTCCTGACAACATGAAGAACAAAGCCAGACGGCCAAACCACCAGTAGAGATTCCCACCCTCGCCATTGTCCTCGCGCACAATCCGCAGCATGGCGAAGCCCGCCAGACAATTGCCTGCCACCCAGGCGAGCAGTTCAAACCAGCCAATTAGCTTCGAGACAATCTCATTGTCAAAGTAAGGCAACAGGGAACCGGCCCGTTGCGACAGAGAGGCAATGTTGTCAGAAAGAGTTCGAGCGGGCGACGGAGCGGGTGTTGGCGAAGGAGCCTGTGCCTGCGCAATGGCTGGCAGCAGCAGCACACCTAAAAGAAACACAAGCGATAAGAGTTCTTTGAGCTTCATAAGTGCCTTACCCTCGTTCGAAACTATGAGAGTTGATATCTAAGGAGTCGGTTGCGGTGAAGAAGCGAGCACGCCCCCTCGTTCGATTGCCGAGAAGATGCTGTCTTTGACAATAGAAAGTTGGTCCCACGCTTCATCGGTTGCTTTGACGCGATTGGCGATGCGCACGCGCTCTTCCATGGTCAGATTGTAGAGCTTCACTCGATCTTCGATCTGAGTGGAGAGAGTAGTAATCTGCGCATCCAGATCGGCGATCATCTTTTCGCAAGACGCAATCTCCAATTTCAAATCGGAGATGCAATGGGCGCACTGCTCCGTTTGCGGTTTTGCGAGTTCGGCGTCCAGATTGTCCTTGGCCTGCTTCATCTGTTGCGCCGCGCCTGCTTGCCTGGCTTCAGCAGTTTGCAGATCGTGATAGAGCCGGGCCAAGGTTGCATCAAACATCGCAATCCGATTCATGGTCGCGATCTTGTCCTGCTCGGTCCGCCCAATTGAGTTACGCAGGTAGTCCTCAAAATCACGCAGATCGGCTTGTGGATCGAAGACGCCGTTCATCAATCGGGTCTTGATTGACTTGATCATGTTGAGACGTGAGATCACCATCGTCTCTATCGCTCGTTTGAGGGCGAAAACGTCTCGGACGGTCTGGCCTATCTGGGCCATTGTTCGAGTCAGGTTGGCATTGTGCAGCACGAGCTTGTCTGCTTGCCCCAATATCCCTTTCATCGTACTGAGCTGTTCAGCCAGCTTGTTGATCTCGTCGGTGTAATGCTTCACGCGCTCAAGCCAACGGTTAGCTTCCTCAATCTGTCGTTCGATCTGTAACGAATACTGAGCCGGATCGAAGACGGTAAATTGGGCCTGAACAGTTGAGGGCGTCAGAATGAAGCCGATTAATAAGCCGAGCAGTATGTGCTTGAATAGATTCTTCATTGGTTCAGTCCTTTCCGATCCCAAACTAATTTGCCCATTCCTTCTCTTCAGGCCGCGATCTCCAGAAGAGATTCGTCAAGCTCCCGTAACCCCACCGCCGTTAAGCCACGCGGATACTGTTGTGCCAGCCAAGCGTGCACCTGCATCTCCGACCATTCAGGGTGATATCCAGAAACTACTCTGCGAGCGTTCCGTTCGTCAGCATTAGTAGTCAGTGTCCACAGCATCAAAGGGCTCAGTTCGTGCTGCACAACTTCAACTACCTGATCGGGACCAGTGCCAATCACCATCACGAATTGGGAAAATCTTCCGGGCGCGGTTTTGATGTGGCTGATTGCTTCCGCGCTGTTGGCCGACAACTTCGCGTGAGCCACGATCTTTGAATAGTCGCCAAGCTGCTTTCCGATGAAGAGCACGTTACCGGTCTTTGAGAGCGAAGCGACATCTTCGATATCCTCAAAAGCATGGGTCGCAAGTATCGTGATCGAGTTTTCCTTCGGCCCCTTCCGGCCCGCATGCTGGAGCACCTTGAAAATGAAGGGATACTCTTCCCTGATCTCCCACATTTCATCGAAAAGGTTCGCTGTTGGCGCACGAGTGCCATCTGCACGTCTGCGTCCGATGCAGCGCGCCACATGTGCCGCAATTCTGTAAGCAAGTGAGAGCTTGATGTCCTGTGGGAAGTCCTTTAGTGAGCCAAGCTCAAACACGTCCAAGGGAGATTTGTCCTCATAGTCCGGGTGAGTAGGCGCGTCGAGCCACGGATGACCCATGTGATTACCCAGGGCAAGAACCAGCGTTTCGCGTCGCTCGCGGACCATCTCAGATTCAAAAGGATAAGTACGAAGCTGGGCGACGAAATGAGAGAGAGTAGGCTCGAACAATGGCCGGCCGGGGCCATTTTGGGAAACGATGTTTTCATAAACCTGTGAGACGACCGCGCTGATAATGTCTTCGCCGGTTTTATCGTCGTCGCTTACTCGTGCCAGCATCTTCAGATCCCCGACGACCAGCGCTTTCTGTATGTCGTCGGGCATCTCACCATCTCTTAAATCCGGATAAGACCAGATATTGATGGCGCGAACCTCGTCTGGCTGCGGTCTGATGTAGCGACCACCGAGCACAGTCACCAGCGGCCACAGAGTTTCACCAATGTCGATGGCGTTCACGCTTGCATCGCGCAGGCTTGCCAACATATCGCAGGCGAACTGAGCCATGAGGATTGATTTACCGCCGCGTGGCGCAGCGATGATTTGAATGAGGGGCGAAGGAATGCGATTCCGGTCGAACAAGTCGACACCGATCAAGCGCCCCGTAGCGGTGGAAAGAAGCGTGTGTGGTCTGTCGGCTCCCACCCAGGAGTCCTCAGTTGGCGTTAACGCAGCGACCGAAGTAGACACCTCAGTTAGCTCGCGTCCGGTGAGCTTTGGACTCAATTCGCCGGCAATGGCCGAAGGGTATAGCGCGCGCAAGGCTTCGGGCTCTTCGCGTTCCGCGTTCGCGCCGGGGATTTGCCGAATCGCAGAGACGATCTTTTCGCATTGTTCGTCGAGCGCATCAACCGACTGTCTCAATTCAGCGAAGTTGGTAGCCCGCTCTCCGTAAAGGATCACATAGAACCGCGTTGGCAAAAGTGACTCGCGGGCGCCCGCGACTTCATCCCGCACGGCCCGCAGGCTTCTTAGCGCCGCCGCACCCTCTGGATTGTCACGCTTCGTGAACGTACGCTTTACTTGCTTGATGCGACGGTCGAGACGCTTAGTTTCTTTCCTTTGCTCGGGAAAGAGATATTCGGTAACGATCGTGTGGCGGCTGTTGAAATCTCGCCGTCCAATCAACGCGCGCATTGCATTAGCGGTAACAAATTCATTAGGTGGAGTGAACATCGAAACCATCGCGATGGGATATTCGCCGTGCATGAGATAGCTCAGCTCACCTTCGATCGTTTCCGCGCACAGATAGTCTCGGAGATCTCTTCCGGGTCTTTCTGGCAAGATCGGAGCAGACATCGCATTCTGGCGGTGACCAAAAAATGCGGCCTCCCAAATCTCCTGACGGGTGAAGCGCCGCAGCATCAGGGGCGACGAATTCTCTATCTGTCGCCAAATTCTATTTGCATGACTGTAAGCCCGGTCTTCATCCTCCAAAGTGCGCCTTACAACCGAGTCGTCGGCAGTGCGCGAGTAGATTTCAGACAGATTCCTGAGAGTTGTGAGCAAACCTTGCGTTCTCAATTCACTGGCGAGAGTCTGTCGGAAGTCTGAGAGCGCGCTCAGAGTTGAGTTGCCACGCTTCTTGGGCGGCACACGCACCCACATCGTCAGCACACTGCGACGATAGGGGATCGTCCTCGCGGCGCCGCGCGCACAATCGAGATTCGAGGCTTGCAGCAGGCCTGCTAGTGTGTGCGTCCCTTCCCGTGCGCGCGAGGCTATTAGTCTTGAGATCGCTTGTCCCGGATCAGGGGTAGTAGAGTATCGGAACTGGACTAAGGTGCCCGCCGGCTTCTCGAACGCCAGCATTCGCGCGAGGTCGTCGTAGCGAATGTCCACCAGCTCGTCATCTGCAAACATAGTAGCCGGCATTTCGATCTGATAGGCGACCGTGAGAGCACCATCCTTGTGTCGCAGGGCATCCTGGTTGAGGCCAACAATCGACGCGTCTCTCCGTCTACCGAGAGGATGTCTCAGCCGCTTTGTCTCGCGGGCAAGATCCGTTTCATGTGCTAGTTCGTCGTAACCAAGAGCGTGTTCCATCTCTCTTCGCCAGCCTCCTGGATGCCATAATTGTGTTCGAGCAGGAATGAGGTTGTTATTGACGGCGGCTCCCTGTCCGGCAAATCAAACCCACTTTCTGGACCAGTTATCCACGAGCGTTTGAAGCCCCGTTTTATGCCATTCGGGATGGCCCGGTACTGGCGGTGATGTAAGAAGATTGCTTTCAACTTGTGTGGTAGCCAGCAAGGTTTGCGCCCAATGCGGATGTAGTTGAAGAAGGCGATGCTTCCCACAGTTGCCAGCAACCAGGTCCACATCTGTAGCGGGATGTACAGCATCGTGATTCCGAATAGCACCGGAGCTAAGTATCCCGCGCAGGAAATCAGCAGTACAGAAAACCAGTCGCTATCGGCCACACCAAAGCGCACTACCGGCAAGTAGATATTTGGTCTGATAGGTCGTACTCGCATTCTCGCCTTTCCCAATCGCAACTCGAATCAGAGAACCTTTCGCAAAGGCCCCCGCACTAGAACTGGTTGTCGAGTGGAACCGTATCGCCCTGGCTGAAGGCATAGATTGCCGCGCAGATGCCACCGAACGCGAAACAGGCCGCGCCGGTAATGAACTTCCACGTCGATAGCGACTCGCGCAGACCAGACGTAACTATTCCTACTGCGACGAAGATGATTCCGGCGATGATCATTGCCGCTGCCAGAAAGAAAGTAACGGAGCGCAGGCTGTTGCCGAGTTGACCGCTGTTGCCGTTAAAGAACGAGCCCGATGGGGTCTGCCCCGAAGCGGATACGAGCCCTATCCCCAGCATCAGAGCCATCAGCAAGGCTCCGTTCATAACCTTCATTCCCAAACCGAGAGCAACAAGCCGACGTCCAATACGCGCCACCCGAGAGAACTCCAGACCTGGCGCGTTGACCATCTCAATCAAGTTATTCATCTCACCTTCTCCTTAAATCTTTCGTTTGCCTTCGATCTTGATTTCCTGCGCACCTCGATTTCAGGAGGTTCGCGGGTTAGCTGACTTTCGCCCGCTCCTTGTCAATTGCCGTGCCACGCGATTGGACCACTGATTGCACAACCGACCGTCATGTTTCTCAGACTCATTCAATCAATTCTTTTGGTGACGTTGGTGGGTATTGCTATCAACGCACAGGTCCGAAATGAACGCGTGACATCACTTCAAGAACGAGCGTTGAAGCTGGAGCCCTTCATTGATCAATCGGCAAGACGTTACGGAATCGATCCTCGCATCTTGCGAGTCTTGTGTTTTCTCGAGTCGCGCTATCGCCTGGATGCGATAAGTCCTAAAGGTGCGCGTGGTCCCATGCAATTCATGCCGTCGACCGCAAGCAAATACGGACTGGGAAATCCACACGATCCGCAGAGTGCGATAGACGCAGGTGCTCGATATTTCCGGGATTTATTGAGGAAATTCAATGGCAGGGTTGATCTTGCCGTGGCCGCTTACAACGCTGGTGAGGGCACTGTTGAAGCTTTCATGAAGGGGCATTCGCTGCGCCTTGCGAGCGGAAAGATCGTCAACCCGAGAGGCATCGTAACTGGCGGCATCCCTCCCTATTCTGAGACCCGACAATATGTGCACTCGGCAATCTCGCTTCTCATGAGCAAGCCAGTGGGAATATCAAGGCCGTCCTTTGTTCCGCTGCGAACCCGTAACACTTCATCAATTCTTATCAACCGCGACTTTAGCATTGATGTGATGTCAGCAGATCGCGTGCTACCAACGCGTTCCAGTGAAAAGGTGGACGCGTTCTTCATTGAGATTCAGTGATGGTGTCAGATTTCACATACATTTTGCCTGTTGGGTTTTACAACTTTCGTGATCGCTTCATCTCGACTGGGCATGATTTTCGGATTGGTACGCCATTTGTAGAAGGCGCGAACGCAAGTTTCTAACGCTGATGGTTAATCTAAACAAAATCGTTCCGCAAGTAGATAGAAGATTCGCTTAGGGAGATTTGTTATGAGTGCAAACGTCCTCGATTTGCCGGTTGTGGTTTCAGAAGACGAAAGGGCTGCCAATCATGAAACGTATAGTCGTACGTCTGATCCTGCCGATGGTCACGTCATTTGTTACCGCGACCCGGCGGATGTCCGCACGATACGTCGCCAATCGCGAATCATCGTTCTCTGTTTACTGATCGCCTCCACTGCGGTTGTCGGAGTTGTATACAAGTCGATTCAAAAGCCCGACCGGATTGTGGTGGATATGTCATCAGGGCGGGCTGTGATGATTAACGATCGCGAGTTCGGCGCTACCGAGGCGGTCAAGCTTGAGAAAGACAAGCTTCAGATTGCCGATATGGATTACGTCGTCAAAGCCTTCCTCGACTATCTCTACCACGTCGATCAGCGGTCTCGTTCAAAGGACATCGAGGCCGCGCTGCGATTAATGGTTCCCGGCCAGGCCAAGAAGTTTGCCCAGTACTTAACGGAACAAAAGATTCTCCAGACTCAGCGCGAACAGCAATGGAACACCACATGGAAGGCTGAATATCTGGAACACGCTCCCGGCAAACCCTTAGTGGTCAAAGTCTATGGCACTCAAGAGATTGATATGGTCGTTAAGAACGAGAGCAAGCATGTGACCAAGCACATTCTGCTGACCATAGATCTCTTGCCTGACGCGCCCGAAGGGGGAACCTTCCGCCTCGACAGAAATCTCCGCTCAGGCTTTCGCATTAATGCTGTGGATTACAAAGAACTCAGCTCAAGTGAGGCCGACACACCTGCCGCTACTTCTGCGCAAGGTTAAAGGACAAACCAATGAAGATCCTAAATTCTCTTTTACTAGTGTTCTGTGCTTCGGCGCTGCTGCATGCCCAACAACCGAAGCCCGTAGCCATTCAGCGACCTGCGCGCTGTCGCACCTGCGTCCGGCACGTTGTGAGAGTTTCGCCATCGCCCGCATCCACTCAAGTACCGCAAGCATCAGCCGATTTTTTTGTGGGCGAAGCGAGAGTTGATGTTACGAAGGATGAGACAGTTGTCAGGCTCGCAATGGCCCAGCATGGCAGCGTTCTCATCGAACTCCCCGCCAATGACGGCCCACGCTACATTATTCCCGGCGATCCTGAAATGGCGACAGTGGACCAGAAGGCCCTGGAGAGAAACAAGCGCGCTATCGTCGTGCGCCCAGGCACCCAGTTTGTGCCGCCTCTGCGCAATGCCAAGGCACGGACTCCGGCCGCTACCGTTACCGCGCAGATGCGGAGCGGTCTGGTGGTAACTTTTCTTTTCTATCCAGTAGAAGACCTCGCGCAAAACGTTCATCGCTGTGTTTTGAGTTACAACCGCGATGAAGTAGTCGCGCGCAGGCGCGCGGCGGGACTGCCAGTCAATCTTGATACGGGGGAATCAAGGGGGGAAATGACTGCGCAGTCCGCCGCGTCGATTTCGATATCGGTGGAAAGTTCGCCAGATGAGAAGAAGGAAAGCGGCCCTACGGCTTCGTCCGGCACCGCCGCGCCTCTAGCCCTTGCTAAACCGGAATCATCACCCAAGACCAATCCTTCATTGTTGGTAGATGCCCCCATCATTCCTCTCTTGGACTCTGGGAAAGCAAATGACCGCGCGAAGGAGTCTGAGACTATTAGTGCAAAAGGTCGCGAGGCCCTTCAGCAAGCTATGAAGAAGCCAATGCAATTCAAGCACTGGACTAAGCCAGCACACGGACTGGCGCTCTCAATTCTGCCGCCTAAGACCTCGAACGATTTCGGTCTAGTTATTGTCGCAGTCAAAAACACCGCGAGCGATCCCTTGAAGCTAAGTGCGGACGGTCCCGATCTGTTTCTTGAAATGATCGACGATCAAGGAAAGCCGCTCAACATCGAGTCAATCAAGAAGCTGCATTCAGAACCCAGCGATCCGAGCGGTGTGATTCCTCGAGGCGGGGTTTTCTATTACGCCATCGCATACGTCCCGCCAGTTTTGAGTGCTCATCAACGAATAAAGCTAGCGATTGGACAGACAAACGCAGCCGACGAACCGGCGTCAATCGTGCTGGCGAACAGTGGAAGGTGAGGAATAGATCATGAGTGAAACAAACAGCAACCGTAGTCGTCGTTCGGTTGATGTGATCGAGAATGAAATGCAAGATGAAAGCAGCACATTCTACGATCCCACCAACCCTGTTTTCGCGCCGCCAAGGCAAGCCGATACGAAAAATAGGAAGGTATGGAAGCGCAGACTGTTTGGATTGTGCGTCATACTTTTCCTGATTGTTGGCGGCGGCTATGCTTTGTATCTGCTGCTACGAATTGATCGCGTGAACGTTAAGGTGGAGGCCGACTCTCGCCGCGAGCCTCTCAGTGCAAAGGCTGGTCCAACACCGACTTACTCCGAGAACGGCTTAAGCGCCGAGGCCATCAACATCGCGCGCGACGCAGTTGGCGCGGATACCGGTACAACGGCTAACCCGAACCCCACCCCATCGCCAAACGCATCGCCAACTGTCTCGCCTTCGCCGAAGCCCAACCTTCAGCATCTCCTGACTTTCACTGAGAATTCACCAGCGTATCCACAACCAAACGATACGGGTGCATCAAATGGTAACGGGAACCAGAGCAACTCCAGCGAACCACAGCAACAGTCGTCACCCGCCGAGATTTCTGCGCAAGCAGTACAGACTCGTGCGAATCCAACCCAAACTCTTTTTGTCGAAGATTCGCAACCCAAGTCATCTCCGGCGCCGCAGCCTGCCAGTCTTGTCCAACCTCGCTTAGATAAGAAAGCGCTGTCGACCGAGACTTCTAAAACTATTGCTGCGGTCTTGCCGCCTTTCGGCACGATGCTTCCGGTGCGCACGCAGGGTGTGATCTTCTCACTGCGTAATAACTCATACGCACGTATGCAGCTATCGAGAGATTGTCAGGGTGATGGCTGGTCACTGCCCAAAGGTACGTTGCTGATCGGGCATGTTAACGGAAGTGAAAACGACCGCGCCTACGTCAATCTGATCGGCTACATCGATCCGAGAACCAATCGTTTCGTGAAGATGACTGGCGAGGCATTGGGAAGTGATGGCGGCTCTGGAATTCCAGGTAAGCGCGTAATCGTCGATCGTAATCGGCTGAAACAAACACTCGGCAAAGTCGCATCGAGCGGTCTGCAAGTGGCTGGCATGATGGCCGGGGCGCTTACCGGCCGGGGGTCAGTTGTCGTCAACGGTGCCGGCTACCGCATTCTCAATCCCATAACCGATGAGGCAGGTCGGATGATAAATCCCGGCGACGATAAACGTGCATTCGTCAAGGTCGAAGCCGGAAAGGCAGCTTACATAATGGTCGCCGATCTCCCGAAGGAGCTTCACGCTGTGGATGCGCCCGGAGAAGACGAACTCGCACGCGCGGCCAATTCGCTAACTGATCGTGAAGTGATGGAGTTAATCCTCTTTGGTACGCCGGAGGAAGTGCGTGCGGCGTTGCCGTTGATGAATGCCGAACAGCAACGATTGGTTGTGAAGTCAGTCACCCCGGAGAACGACAAGCGATGATCCCCTCAGACTCACACCGACAAGTGATCGACCCGAGACAGTTGGTGCGGGAGCACGGGCGCGAAGCTCTAGCGGAGTTGGTTGCGTGCGAATCCGGATACGTCTTCCAGATTAGGCCACTCAAAGACCTCTGCCAGTCATTGAAATCAGGTATGCCTTTGCTTACCGAAGGCGAACGCGGTGGCGGCAAGACTGAAATGGTGGACGCCCTGGCTTATGCTTGCAATCGGCCATACTTCGAGCTGCAAGGGATGGAGGGTCTCAGCCTCAAAGACATTCTCTTTGAATGGGATGAACAAGGACAGAATAACTTTGTCGTTCAAGCCGTCGAGAGCGGCACGCTGTCGCTGGCAGAAGCTCGACGTCAACAATGGTGTAGAGAGTTCCTGACCTTAGGGGAGGTCTTGAAGGCTTACGACTATCTCGCTAACACGGGTGTGGTGCCAATTCTGAAACTCGATGAGTTTGAAAAATTGCCGCAAATTTGCCAGGCATTCTTTTATCAACTGTTCACTGACGGCCATGCCTCGATCCCGCGTCTTGACGAGCATAGCGGCCAAATTGGGGTTGGCAAATCGGATGAGAAACCGATCGTTATCCTGACCTCAAACAATCAACATGTCGTTCACCCTCCATTGCGGTCGCGCTGCATTTACACGAAAGTAAGATTACCGACTGACATCGAAGAAGCAAGGATTCTGCATTCGCGCATACCCGTAGTTGCCCCTGAGCTTTTGATTCAAGTGATCAAAGTCGTCAGGTATATCCGAGTCATGATGCCAACGGTGCGGGACAAGCCGGGCCTGCGTGAGTCCATCGCTCTCCTTCGCGCGCTGGCTACAGAAAATATCGAAACCCTATGGGCAACAGTAATCGATGATCACCTTGGGTTCATCGCGCGCAACGCAGACGATCTCGCCAATCTTGAACTCGGATTACCGCGTCTGGAGAGGGCGGCGCAAACCTCCGATCCGGTCATAGAACGAATGGTCCAGGAAGTGTTTTGTGAAAGAGTTGTTCGGCTTCGCGAGGCAGCATGACCAGCCGTGAGAATGGAAATCTTTGGCCCGTAATCTCAGTTGCCGCCGGCGCTTTTTTTGTGCTGGTCATTATGCCGCTGGTAATGCACCGTCAGCAGAATGGTCAGATGGCCACGGTCGACCCTCAGGTTTTCATCGGGGATATGGGATCTGACGCAGCTCGGGACCGAAACGCGCTGCTGTACCGTTGGCCCAACAGCGAAGTGCCTCGCACTGCCGAACGCCTACGAGACGTTACCGCCGTCGCGATCGCGTCGATCACCTACGTCGTGGATAACTCCATAACCGGACACCCGCCACATGATGCTGGTGAGATTCTCCTCGGCATCGCTCGACACGAACTCATTCCAAATGAATGGTTGACGAATCAGCCAGGCGTTCTGCAGATGCCCCGTGGAACCGTTCATCTTCGCTACTCGCCGAGCAACTTAAGTGTCGAACTGGTATCCGTACCCAACGAACCCGGGGACGGCCCAGCGATCTTGATCCGCATTCCTGATGGAGAGAAGGTCAGCGTTGGCGCTCGCTATTTCGAGTCAATGCAACTCGACGGGATCATCTATCCAGAACCGTTCGCACCGATTTCGCAGATCATCGCATCCGGCTGGCAGCCACGCCTCTTCAAGCAAACCCAGATCGCTGATACCGACCGAGCACAGATCGAAGCGTGGTCTAAGACCGTAAGTCGCAAATAAACCGAGCTTAGGAACCATGAGTTTTCGCGCAAAGATAGAAAGAATAGACGCGGACTATTTCATCCCTCGTCCTGCCGACGAGCCGGACCTGGACTCTTTCCACGCCGCTGCCAGATTTCTTCAGGATGTTTCGCGCGGAAGTACTCTGCTGCTGAGCAGTTCCGTTGCCGGTTACCTCTTCTTCCGTTCCGGGCAGATGCTCAATCTCGATTTCAAATGGATGACGTTCGTTCTGATTGGGGCCGTTACCGTGGCGCTGGTCGGCATCTTTGAATCTGTCTCGATGGCTTATCCTTATTACAGCATCAATCAAAGACTCACGCATGGATCTGCGCGATGGTCGAGCATTGCGGATCTGAAGGCGAAAGGTTTAGCCCATCCGACCCGTGAACCGCTGCCTCGCGGGGCGGTTCGCATCGGCAGACTGAGTTCAGCACTCAGCCTGCGACAGTACGATCTGATTCTTAGTCTGAAGCAACTCCTAACACACACCGGCATCTTTGGACCCTCCGACTCCGGCAAATCCGCGACCTTCTATATGAATATCCTGCGCGACTGGTCGGAGTGGGGATCAGCCCTGGTCATGGATGTGAAGGGAGAGCTATACGCCCACACGGCTCGATACTACGATCACGTCTACCGCATCGATTTGGAGAATCCGCAATTCTCCGATCTCTGGAATCCGCTTCCTCGTTGTTTGGGAAACGGCGAACTCGCTCATTCCATCGCTTCTATAGTCGTCGGATACGAGCCTGAAAACATGAAGGTCAACGACAGCACGCATTACTGGATCTCTGGCGAGACCGCGCTTCTGAAAGCCCTTTGCCTGCATCTTCCTACGATCGCGGCCAATCCGACGCTGCCGATGATTAAGGAGTATCTGTCTCTCAATGATCTAAGGAAGCTGGGTGAAGAGATGCAGAACTCCAAAGAGTCGGAAGCACGGCTCGAATGGGGCAACTTCATAAAGGTCGATGCCGAGAAGACCCAGGGCGGCGTGATCACCGGCATCAACAATAAGCTTGGGCCATTACGCTCGCCCAATGCGATGCGGATTTTGAAGACTGCCACGCCTGAAGAACTCGCGCGCGGTGTCCGCGAGATTAAGCTTGCCGATCTGCGCCAGCCGGGCACCTGTGTCTATCTCGTCATGTCCGAAAGCCAGGCGAGCGAATATCGGATTCTTTTGGAATTGGTCTTTGGCCTCGCCGCAATCGAGATGCAGGCTTCGACCCGGCAGGACGCGACTCCGGTTTTGATGGCTCTGGACGAAGCCGGCAATGTCTCGCCCCCAAAGCTCCAGGACAAACTCAAGATTGGAAGATTTCGCAATACTCCTTACCTGCTTGGCTTTCAGGATGTCTCGCAGATTAAGAACAGGTTTCAGGAAAACGGTGGCAAAGCAGTGCTGGCTGGAATGAAGACCCAGATCTTTCTGCCGGGCATCGATCCGGAAACGGGAGCTTACGCCTCCTCCATGCTGGGCCCCACAACAGTTCTCTCCCGCACTGAGGTTGATGCGCAAGGAACAATCAATGATGCGGAACGCGTGTCCGAGAGCAGGCGCGATCTTCGCCAAGCGCCGGAACTGCGGCGCATGGTTAAGTACCGGCAAGGCATTGCTATTATCGACACCGCCGATCCGATTCTGTTTCGTTTTCTTCCGCGCGCCGATACGGGCGATGTCGCCATCCCGCCTGAACGCGATATTGCTTGGCCAGCACCACTTGCCGAAGCTGTAGCCGCAATGGAAAGAATTAGAGAGGCTGAAAAGCTTCAATTGGCCGCCGAGAACAACGGCCTAAAGCCGACAGCTACCCCGGCCAACGGGAATGGGATCACCACACCATCCGACGAAAAGGCAAAGGACAAATCAACGCCAACTCGAAAGCCTTTAGACATTGACCGACTCACGGAACCAGAGTTGCCATTCGAGCACGACGAGGACGAGTAAATGCGCGGCGTAGAAGGAAAAACTGGTAAACATCGATTCGGGTTCTCATATGCCCTGCTGGCGCTCGCGGTTGTGATGTATTTGGGTGTCTGGGCCTATTCATCCTACGCCGCGGAATGGAGAGCCAAAGCTGACGTACCAAAAATCGATCCGATTCTAAAGATTATCAAAGGCGTACGACAGTATCAGAAAATCAAAGCCACCTTCCCGGCCAGCTTCAATGAAGTTGAGTCCGGAGTATGGAAACATCCGAATCCTCCAAGTTATGGCGCCAATGGCCATTCTCTCGTATTAGGCAATTACTATTATCTCTACACTTGGATCAGTCCTACTCGCTGCACACTTTGGGCCATTCCCATTGGCCCACACACCGAAGAAGCGAACTCTTACTTTCTCGTCTTGACGCCGGACGATAGAGAGAAATGGAGGGGTCCCGCGCTGGATCTCAAAGAAGCAGCCTCGATTTCTGGCGCTCCCACCTATGCGCAACTCGGAATAGTAGGAATGATCAAGCAAGATCCTCTGACCCCAAAGAGAAGATAGCTGTCCCGTGGGCGTCTTCTTTCACATCCTCTCCACCGGCAGTGCGGGTTCCGGCGCCAGCCGCACCACCCGCTATATCGCCGAACGCGATAAGGATCTAACGCGCGAAGGCCATGGCTCGCGCCCGCTGTTCAGCGAGGACTGCGACAACCTTTCATATCGCAAGGCCGATCGAATTCTTGACCCTTATGAAGGAAGTCCAGACAAAGACGATCTGATTCACTTCTCCGTCATGATTACCGAGGAGGATTTCGATAGGCTCGGCGGTCATGAAAAAGAAAAGCAGGAACGCTTTCGAGAAATGGTTCGCGAGGGCATGAAGGGCATGGCTACCGAACTAAATCTCGAGGAGTTAACCTGGGTCGCCGGCATTCATCGCAATTCAGAAAACCCTCACGCCCATATCGTAATGACCAAAAATGTGATTGAGCTTGAGACCGAGCGGCCCCGAAGAATTGCTCGAATACCTAAGCACCTGTTGCCACATAGGGACACTCAGGACGGCAAGAACGTGCTCGTTAACGGACCCATAGGTGACAAGTTCGTTGCGGCATTGGAGCAGCAGCAGGCGCTTTACGCTAAGTCCAAGGAGAGACAGCCCGAGTTGACCCCCGCGGAGAAGTGGGAACTTCTCGCGCGCAAATATCAACAAGGCCAGGAGAGGACAGAACACGCAACCCGGTCTCGCTCTTCGCAACAAACGCGGAACACAGAGCGGCAATCTCACCGAACGGGAGCTAAGAATCGCTCGTCAGGCACATCACTTGAACTCAGGCGGGTCTCAACTACCTGGAATCCAGATGCGCAACTTCCCGAAGATAGATTGCAGGGTTTTCGCTTAGCCTTGGGCAAGCGGTTGGCTTTGGAATTTCGGCTCACTTTCGCGGAAGTCTGGCATGACCGTGCTGTCCGTCACGGCACCACTTATAGATTTGAAGTGGTCGATCAGTCGATTGATGAAGACCGGAAGATTTCGGAGCTTGATGTGCACCGACGCGCTGCGGCCCGCGCGGTCCGCATAAGCCCACGAGATCAAACCAGCCGTAATGATGCAATCGAAGTCGATCTTGCTCAACACGCAGGAACGCTGCAAGAACTCAAGGAAGCACGCGAAACGAAGATCGCCGCTCTTGGAAGAGACATCGGCTCCCTCAGCGCGAACTTAGCGACAGTTGAGCGGAGCATCTCCAAGCAATACGAAATTCCTGGAGAGAGACGACAGACAGCGCTTCTGTCTCGGCAAACCTTGTCGGATCTTCAGCAACAAGCGGTCAAGCTGAATCTTCCAGAGATGGCATCGGAATTGGAGAAGCTGCGCGCGGAACTCGCTCGCGAACACAATGCGCCGGCGCGCACTGATGTTGAAGCCGCGATACTTGGCGGTCAGCTTAACGTAGCTCGCGCAGACCTTATGACCAGAGATGCACGGTTAGAGAATTTTGAAGCTTCAGTCCATTTAACGAGCTATGAAGTCGCCGGTGATCGCTGGTCGCTTGCTGTACTCGACAAACAGATCTCGCGCAGGCGAGACGACACCAAGCTCGTCCCAGAACGCGCTGCGCGATTGGATCTTCGATCGCTAGCGCGCCTCAACTATTCTACTGCCGGACGAGAACAAGCAGCAGCCGAAGTTGAACATCTCACCTACGTGCGCACGGAGATTGTTCGCCAGATTCAAGAACGTCGAGCACCGCTTGTCACAGACCGCGATCTCGCGCGCGAAATGGTCGATCTCCTGGAAAATGCCTACCGATTTGAACAGCGTTCGCGATCGTCTGATGGCGAAATCATGCCGGAACCAAAATACGAGCGCCATCAAATCAACGCGCTCGAAGCGAGCGCCGAAACGCTCCGCGATCCTAACCTCTTGCGAGAAGTACATGAGTGGGAGAGAAACGCGGGAAGAAGCGATTCCGAAATCAATTGGGAAGGTAGGGCTGTCGCAAGGGAGATTACCTCAGGCCTCGCCGTCGAAGAAACAAGAGAGCGCCTCCAGCACTTTCTTGATAGCAAGAGAGTCGCTTCACTTCATTTAGGAAATCAGCGCACTGGAACCCTGCGCGAAGTTGAAGCGCGGACGCTTACCGAATATCTTGCGCGGGCTATTGAATCGCGCGAGCAACGGGACCATCGCCATACTGTCCATATCGCTGCGCGAGAGCATCACGGCCGCCTCGCCAGCGATTTTGAAAAAGCCCAGGACTATCATGACGCTGCGCGCGAATTGGCTTCTGAAGCGCAAGAGCGCGACCCGAAGTTCACGGACAAGGAGAAGATCAATCTGGAGATTTATGCGGAAAGGCAGCATGATCCTACGAGAAGGGATCAGTATCTCGAATTGGCGCGGGGCGAAAGTCGCAGCCAGGAGCGTGAAGCGTCGATCGCCCAACACCGGTAATTGATTTAGAAGACGTTTGTGGCCTAGCTTCCCGCGTTTTACTGACCACCAATCGGATCCTTTTTGGTAACGGTCGCTGGTCCGGTTGGTGCGAGCGGGCTGACATAAGTTGCCATGATTCCGTTGATGTGAAAATAAAGATCTGTGCCTGTTGGCAGCGTCATGTTTGGGCGATGCGTAATGAACTTCCAAAGGTCTTTGAGTTGGGAGATGGCATAAACCGTCGGCCCTCCAGGGAAGGATGAAAGTCCGGTAAACATGTCTCCCGTGAATTGAGTTTGGCGCTCCAGGCCGAACTTGCCATTCTCGATCACGTTTCTCTCAACATCGTCCTTTCTGGTCCAGCTCTGGCCATCGGGCGTAACGATCTGTTTGATTGAACAGTCCAGAATCAAGTCCCAGATCCCCGGCTTGAGGTATATCGGTTTCTTGTCCCGGATGGCAAAGATAATGTAATCCGCGGGACCGACGTACAACTTGACGCGGCGCGGTTCAATGTCGAGCCATGCCCGTTTCGTGACGCCGGATTCGTGGCCGGTTATCTGCGTTAGGACGACGGTCTCGCGCTCGGCATATTTGCCCCAATACTCACTTTCGATTGCCGACTGGAGCACCAAAGTGCGGGTGAGCGTGGCATCATTCATTCCGCGCGTTAGCAAGAATGAATCCAAAACCAGATGCAGTGGGGTATCAGGAGCGAGTTGCAAGCGTACATTCTCGCCCGCGCAGCGAACCAGGGGCATTCCTTCCGCTTCGGCGTCCTCGCAATCAAGCTTGGGTTGACTCGATTGCAGGCGTGGACGGACGTCGCGGGGCCGATTTGCCTCGGGTGTCTGTGCGAACACAGACCCTGTAAGAAACAATATGACCGCAATAACTGTCAGCTTTTTCATGATCGATCTCTCCTCCGTCTTAACATTCATTAGAATTGTCTCGTTAATGCTACCGGGCGCTCACTGTTCGCGAGCGCCCGGCGAGCGAGTGGCTTGCGCCTTAGTAACTGACCACCTTGTAGACTCCGGGACTCCAACCAATGCCCGAGCGAACATCAACCTTGCGCTCCCACGGCACCATGCCGGGCGGATTCATCCATCCGGATCCATAGTTAGACTCGGCGACCTTGAATTCGACTGGATTGCCGGCCGAATCCCAGCGAATGTCGACGATGATCATCGCGTGGGTCTTGTCCTGCTTGTACAAGCCCATTCCCGGCCGGAACGCGCGCGGATCGTTGACGCCCCCGGCACTGTAGTTCTTCGACAACCCGCCCGCGGAGATGGCGGTTGACATCGCCCATTCCAAACACTGTTTGCGGATTCCCAGGAACCACAGGGTGTCGTTATCGGTTGTGGGCACACGCACCGGCCCGAATCTGACCGCGTCGTTATATTTCTGCGCGATTTGGCTAACCAATGCGGTCTTCCGCGCAAAGTCATAGCTGGTTAAATCCGCCATCATCTGCGCCCTAATTTGATCCAGAGTTAAGCGGCGCGGATTTGACCAGAACCAGCTTTGATAGTGGTTGATTGCTTGTCGCATCCGGGCGCCGTCACCGTCCGCAGTGTCGGTAAGCCAAGTGCCGCCCGTCGTCGATTGCCCGGAAGACTGACCTTGGGCCCGCGACGCGGCGGCCACGATCGAGCGTTGTACGGAAGTTTCGGCGGCATGATATCCGGTCTGGGACGACCAGCCGGGTTTTGGTGTTTGCGCTCTACTGTCTGACGGGTTGAGTGCCGTAAGCAATGCGAGCATGCATGAGAGCATGAGCACTCGCATTCGAAGTGAAATGTTGGTAGTCATCGTTCTCTCTCTCCTTTACTAGGTTAACGCGCATCTTTCCGATTGACTCTGAAGCTGGAACTGTGAAATCCTGCCGACCGTCGTTTGGGAAAGACTCGCTTGGTTGCTGTTTGAGTTTGTCGGTGAAACGTCTCACGCATCGGCTGCTGTAAACTCGAATCCCTGTAACGTTCACTTCAAACTCTCGATTACCTCTTTAGCCTCGTTGAGACTACTCGCAAGGCTGTTGGCGCGATCCAATTCCCAAATAAATCTTGCATAAATAATTCGCGAAACTCTGGAGCAAACTCGTGATCGATGATAAGTACTCCTTCGGCCCGTTCCGGATTGATCGAACGAGTCTGAAGTTACTGCGCGACGATACCGATGTCGGGTTACGTCAGAAGGCAGTCAAAGCTCTCGCGGTCCTGGTCGAGAATGCGGGTCGGGTAGTTACTTACGAAGAGCTAGGCACATGGGTCTGGGGTGGAAATTATAGCGATGAGAACACGATCAAATCGACGGTTAGCACTGTCAGGACCTCTCTGCGTGACCACAAGGTCTACATCCAGAACTTCCCTCGCATTGGCTATCGCTTCAACCACCCGGAGCGTGCCGACGATCTCCCACAGCAACCCCGGCGGAAACCGCAGAGCGTTCTGCTCACGATGTTCAAGGATCTCTCCGGTGATCAGGGGAAGGCGTTTCTCGCTCCGAGTCTCACCTTCGAATTGGAAAAAGCCTTATCGCGGGTCGATGGTCTTCATGTCATTAAGGCCGCGCCGGAGACGAAACAATTTCTCGGCAAACAACAGTTGGCCGAAATCAGATACATGGTGGGCGGCTCTGTGGCCGGAAGCGAGTCAAGACCGCGAGTCAATGTGGAACTCCTGGCGCTACCTGAGGCGAGTGTAGTTTGGAGCGATAGCTATCCAACTACGTTCGCTCAGCTTCAGGGTCTTCATTCGGAGATCGCCGCCAAGATCGCGGAGGTAGTCAAAGTCAAGATTAATTTCGAGGAAATGAGAAAAATGAGTGACGAGAAAGTTGATGGCGAGACCTACAAATTATTTCTCCGTGGCGTGTATCACTGGAGCCGACCGACCGAGGTCGATCTTTTTCGCGCAATAAACTACTTCCGTCGCGCCACGGCGCGGCAGGAAACATATGCCAGAGCTTTTGGGGCGATGTCTCACGCCTATGGATTGATGGGGTTTGCCGGTTTTCTTAAGCCTGATGACGCGATGCCGCAGGCTCGAGACGCGGCGCTCAAGTGCCTTCAGTTGCTGCCAACCTCGGCGGAGGGCCTGGCTGGCTTAGCCGCGGTCGAAGGGTACTACCTGTGGGATTGGCAAAAGAGCGAGAAGCTCTTGAAACGCTCGATCGGATTGAATCCGGAATACGAGACGGCGCATCACCTTTACGCTATGGGCTGTCTACTGCCGCAAGTTCGTCTCAAGGAAGCCTTACGAGAGATAAGGGTCGCTGAGACTATTAATCCGCTGTCTCCGTTCATCATCACCTGCGCGGGCATTATTCATTACTACGCTCGCGATAACGAGCGAGCGATCGAACAGTGTGACCGCGCCCTCGAATTGCAGCCACACTATCACCTCGCGCACTGGCATCGCGGATGGGCACTGGCAGAGTTGGAGCGGTTTGACGAAGCGATTAGCGCTGTCAGCGCAGCTGTTCAGACGTCGCAGAATTCCCCGCAAGTACTAGCTGCCCTCGCGCAAGTGTTCGCAATTGCGGGGCGAACCAATGAGTGCCGGCGGATTCTCAATCAGCTCAAGACGCTTTCGCGGGACCACTATGTTTCGCCTTATGACCTGGCGCTAATTCATGCAGCGCTGAAAAACGACGCCAAGACTCTCGCCCTGCTTAAGAGCGCGGTAGATCAAAGAGTGCCGATGCTGGCGCGACTACCGGTACATCCAGTTTTTGATCGATTCCGATCCGACTCCAAGTTTCTCGCGCTGCTGGAAGTAGTGCATCTCCCACCAAACCGTCTCGCAGACCAAAATCAACTGCGGCCGCAACCAGCCACGAAGGCCGCACGCAAGACCGCTAAACCAGCGAGGAGGAATTGATGTCGGCCTCCGGAAATGGTCTGGTCTTGGTAATTGGGGCTACCGGTCAGGTGGGCGGAGTCGTCGTCCACAAGTTGGCTGATCAGCATCGGCCGGTACGGGCTTTGGCCCGACCGATGTCTGATTACGCGCACTTGAACCTGCCCGGCGTAGAGATCGCTATGGGCGATCTGATGGAGCCGGCGTCGCTCGACGCCGCGTGCTCCGGTGTCGACATGGTCATTAGTACGGCCACGGCCCACATCCCTCGATCCCCAACGGACGATTTCCGCCGCATTGACGATGTTGGCTACCTCAACCTGATCGAGGCCTGTAGGAACCAGGGCGTATCACGCTTAGTATTTTGCTCGGGCGTAACCACGCCACATGACGACTGGATTCCGTTGATGAAACTCAAACGGACGACCGAGACCCGGATTATCGAAAGCGGATTGGATTACACCATCGTGCGCGCATCGGCATTCATGGACATCGCTTTTGTCCTCATGGGTAGTTCGATTCCCATCGCAGGCGCGAATGCACCAACCGTCAAACGGCCCTTCCGCTTTGCGCGCAAGCATATCGATTCGATTGAAGATTCCATTGAGCGGCGGCACGTCGCTCATCTTCCGGGAAACGGCAAGTCCAGGCATTCATTCATAAGCGGTAGCAATGTCGCGGAATTTCTGATTAACGCCGGCTCTGCAGAGGAAGGTCGCAACACGATTCTCGAAGTCGGCGGTCCGGAAGCTTTGTCCTGGTTTGACGTAGTCCGGATCTATGAGAGTCTGCTGGGCATCAAGCTGCGTACCAAGTCGACACCGGCATTTGTCTTTCGAAATCTGGCGCGCCTCTTCTCCTTGTTTTCGGCGCCCGCCTCAAACCTAATGGCTATCAATTACTTGTTCGCCGCAACTGATGCGATAGTGCCGGAAGCTGAAGTGGTGGCCGCGCGCTTTGACGTAAAACTGACCCGCGCTTCGGAGTTCCTCAAGGAGAAATTACAGCTTAGGCAAGCTCAAGCGCGGAAACGCACGGCTTGATCGGACGAAGAAAAACGACGCGGTTTCTGGAGCCCCGAGGCCCAAGCAAATCATGTGGAAATAGATGGGCCTCGTTCCGATTTGATCATCAAGGTCCGACAACCAACTCAAAGCCCAAAAAGCGAACGACCCACGCAAGTGCCTCACTCACTCACGCGGGTCTTTCTAGATTCTCGCGGGCGCCAAGCGGCGCTCATCAAGGATCAGTGTTCGCTTTGTTGGCCGTTGACGGCCATCGCCCTCAATGTCCTCACCCCATCAAAGGCGTTTTTGTTGGCGGCACTCTACGATCTGGCTAAGCTCATCGTCAAGCGAAACAGGGACGATCATCGTCCTCCAATCAGAAAAGACTTAGTGTCTGGCCCACTTCGGTATCCATGCGAACGAGTAAGTCCGCTCTGTCGTTGTCTGGAGAGTTCACGCTAGTGCTGACGGGATACGTCTTCATCATCAAAGAAGGAAATGGCGTCAGCATTTCTTTCAGCTCGGTGCGATCTGTTCTCGGATCGAGCCAGGCATCCTGAAATTCATGAAGAAGTATGGCAGGCATTCGATCGTGAAGTTCTCCGACCAATTCGTTTGCCGCCGTCGTAATGATTGCGCAAGAAGTAACCACATTGCCGCGATTGCTCCAGGCATCCCAGATACCCGCGAACGCGAAAGGCATGTCGTCATCCACCTGAAAATAGAAAGGCCGCTTCTCTCTCCCGGTGCGCTTCCATTCAAAAAAGCCGTCTGCAGGAATCAAGCATCGACGCAATCGAAACGACTCGCTGAAGCTTGGTTTTTCTTCGAGAGTTTCAGCCCGAGCGTTAATGAATCCCTTCCCATCTATACTCCAGGATGGAATCAGTCCCCACGTAAGTAACCGAGCTTCAAGGCCGCTTCCGAAATCGCCGAGGCTCAAGACACTCTGGCTTGGCGCAATGTTGTATCGCGCGTCAAACGGCAGATCTAGTGTCGCCAATCCTTTGAGCTTGATCCTGTCTCTCGAATGAAGCGTAAACCTGCCACACATGGCAGCACAATACTGTATGGGCTACTCGCCAACAAACGACGGACGAAGAAAATCTTTCTTCAACTCGCCCTCAGTGAAAGTCACAGTCAGGAGCGGGACATCGCCGCTTCGCTATTTAGGAGGTTCTTAAGAGGGTACGACCCACGCATGCCCTCGCTCCACGCGGTGGTGAGCCGCTCCGGACCTCCTGAAGAAGCAAGGGGTAATCCTTGGCGTTGCTCCGTAACGACTTCGCACCGGATCATAGAACGTATAGGGATATAGCCTGTAGCAAAATAATTGACATGCAGCGTGAGTTGAGAGTACATATCATGAGTCTCCTCCTGAGAGTCTGTGAGTCTTCTTACCGTGGCTCGTTCTGAACGACTCGCGCACATCGACATGGTTTCTAAGAAAACACGCTCAACTACAGACGAGATCGAAGCGTCGCCTCTTTCGACTTTGATTAAAGACGAGGTGATACTTGTTGGCTTCCTGATTCTCTACGTAGGTATTGTCTCAAATGATTCTTACTACCATCGTTTCGGGGTCAAGTATCAACTTCTAAATCTTTCAGTTTCTCAATATCGGGGATCCATCCTACTAACCTATGCGCCATTACTATTGATTCCTTTCGCTCTCGCAATTGGGTGGCTCGTTGTTGATCGGTATGCGACAAAGAAATCAGTTACGTACACACGCTTACGCCGCGTTGGAGCGTATCTGGTCATACTTTTAATACTCATCATAGCGTTTAAGTTGGCTGTTAGGGCCGGGTTGGACCAAGCAGAACGAGACATGAGTAGTGCGTCGTCTTCATTGCCGAGAGTGGTAAGACTCGTAACCAATAAGGAAGAGTTCGGTCCAGAGGACCACTATCGATTATTGATGGTCGATGGAGATTTCATCATTGTGTTCAAGCCATTAGGAACTGCTGACACTGAGGCGTTCCCACTTGTGAAACGATTCGCCAAAGGAGGGATTTATGTCCTTGATACTTCCTGGTAGGTGCGTTTTCGCGACCCTGCTAATAACACTTGTTTTCTTGTCAGGAGTTGCTGCCGATAGCGTCGACACGGATACGAAGACCATTTGGGGAAAGGTCGTAGCAATGAACGACGACGGCATATCTTTTCAGCAGGGCTGTAACACAGAACCCAGCACACTTTCATGGGAAGAGAGCGCGTACGTACAGTTCAATGAAGATTGTAAGCAGCCAACACACTCAACCGGGCCCGGAGGATCGATAGGGTGGGGGCCTCCTGGATGTGAGAAAGAGAAGGTTTTCATTTTTGACTACCAAGGCGAGAAGTTATTTGCAAGACATGTGCTTTTGGACAACGCAGTTTTTCGAATTGATCTCGTTAATAACGGGGGCCGACTGACGGGCGTTCCTTCTCAGATAAGAAAAGTGCAAAGTGTACGCAGGCGTGAAGTTTGTGTAGATAGTTTACCGAAGACTTTCCAGTCACCGGAAGGAATGAGGTTAAGCTACTAGAATCCCATTCTCACAACCCGGGAAAACAAGTAAGGAGAACACAATGCGACAAACGATCTCTCGAACTACACTTCTCGTCCTACTAACGATCCTTCTCGTACTGGGAAATCTACAGACAACCCAAAGCGTAGCTCAATCAACGCAAGAGTTCTCCTGCGGGTACGCCGAGGGAAATCCGGGAGCAGAATATTGTAACGACGTAGAAAACTCCTTTGCTTCCAATCAGCAAGCCGAACGAGCAGTCGACATGATACTCAACCCTCTTGGCTTAAAGAGAAATTTCTTTCTTGTCCCGTGCCCTAATATTCAAAACGCCGTTGCGGCCATACGAGATGGCAAGCGATATGTTTTCTATAACAATGGTTTTATGGGGGCAATTGACAACAAACAACATACCAACTGGGCATCAGTTAGCATCTTGGCTCACGAAATTGGTCATCATTTGAATGGGCACACACTGCGGCGAGTGAGTCCTCAGCAGAATCGAGTGTACGAGTTAGAGGCCGATGAGTTTTCTGGCTTTGCTATGTTCAAGTTGAACAGACCGCTACGCGATGCCCAAGCGGCCGTAAGTAGCCTGCGCGATGTTACTGATGAAGAGAAGTCCTACTATCCCAAGAACGAGAGAAGGTTACAAGCTATTAAGAGAGGCTACGAAAACGCTAAATCGCAGTCCCAGTCTGACACCGGCGGAACATCGACGATCGGCCCGGAAAGTGGAGACAGTTACCGCTTCGAAATATCGGGAATCATCAACGGTCGCTCCATACCATCCGCAAAGTTCAACGAGACTCATCGCATTTTGGACGTCTTACAAAAATTTCCGAGCTTTAATCTCACGATCAACGAATTTAAGAATGACCGTCTTTGCAATACAGCTCTCCTAATTTCTCCAAAGTTAAACAATCGTCCTGGTGAAACTAATGACTCCCAGGGAGAGGCTCGCGAGAATTTTTTAGCGGGAATCCAGCTTACGCGGATGACGAAGCACACATATTCGATGGATTTGTACCTGAATCCCGGATGGAGATGTGCCTACTAGAAGACAAGGCCCAAGCTTGATGCAGCAGTACTCCTGGTGTTAGTCGCTACGGCAAAACATATACGAGATGGTGGTCTTTAGAATCTATGAGCTTCCAGAAATTGCGAATGATCCTCTTTTGACGCAGTTGAGAGTCATCAATTTGCGAGGCTAACCATCTTGGCACGTTCATTACATTCATTGGAGTCTTAACGTATTTCCCGCGTCCTCCTCCAGCAGGTCGCAAGAGGTAGCATTATGAGCAAGAAACTCTTCACCACGCTCTTGATATGGTCGATTATTTTCGTTCCTCTTTCACACCTCTGTGTGGCACAGAACCCGCCAACCCAAGGACAACAAAAAGATAAGAAGAAAGATGAGAAGAAAAAGGATGAAAAGGGAGGTATTCTCGGAGGGATAAAGCGTGGGGTAACGAAGGCTGCGGATAAGACCGTTGAAGTAGCCAAGGATCCTCAAAAAGCGATCGACCAGGTAAAGGCTTGGGCTGCGGGTGGTAACAGAAAATGGACCGATGAGCAGAAGCGCGAAGCCAATGAAGCTCAAGCTCTGTTCAGTGCGCAGGATTTGCGACAGATAAATTCTTCCTCTCTTGCAAATGCCGGACCGATTTACGACCCCACCAATACTGCAGCCGCCCAAGCGATGATGGCGCGAGCAGACGCCGTCGGCCTTAAATACAAGGGTCGATCGCGACTGACAGCGGCTCAGGCTCAAGAAGTCTCCAACGCCATCATGCCGTTCTCAAGGGCGGCGAACGCTCTTCACCTCGATAGCCGATACTTTCAGCCGACAAGTATTAAGCCTGACTCCACTGGCTCAATTACTATTCCTGCGCACACCGAAGTTTCCATGGGGCTACGCGTCAATTGTGAGGACATTGGCGCGAGTGCCCCGCAGTCAGGCGAGAAGATGCACCTAGTGCCAGAGAGCACACTGTTGCCTGATGAGTTCGTGCCTATTTTTGTGAAGCTCGCAGCCTACTCACAGAACCATCCAGAAGCCCAGGCGCAAATCCAACGCATTGTTTGGAACATGCGTCATGGCTGCTTTCGCGATTGGGAGCAGGGTAAGGCACTCCGTTTACAACCAGCCGACAATGCTCTGCTTGACGAGTTATCGCCCGGAGCATCCAAGATAATCAGCGACAAATGTCATAAGTTCAATGTCGCGAATTTCTCCAAAGATGTCCTGGCTGCTTCACTCAATGGCGGAGCAAGAATAGACGTTAATCCTGTCGGTCTAATTGATGCCAATCAGACAACATTGCGCGTCGTTAATGCTCACGCTCATATACCGATCACTGAACCGATTCCTAACGACAACAGTGACTTCTCACTGATTGCACCCGGCGTAGCCGTTCAGAGTCACAACGAGAACGCGGGCGCCGTTACGAGTAAGATCACAGTTCGCAATACCACTGACAAGAACGTGAAGTTCACGCCTTCGGAGTGGGGAATGGAATCCCGCCGACCGACTCAGCGATTTGCAATTGTAGGAATTAGTCCTGGGGAAGCAATTATCATAGCGGGCGTTGTGATTCTGGCAATCATCGCCGCGACACGCGGGCTATTACCTCTATTAATGGGAGCTCTGGCGCGAGGACTAATAGCGGACGGCGAGGTTGCAGCCTTCTTGGGTCGCAGCGCTGAAGCATTAGCAACAGCAGGAAGGACCCTTGAGGAAATACTTATGCCCGGCGGGGAAATGATTGGACAAGCTGGCGCGAAGTTCGGATACCGGGAAGTTCAGGGCGGTATTCCTGAAGCACGAGCGATGTTCGATGAATTGACTAGAGGCGGACAAGTCATCAGCGATTCGACCTATAAGGGAACATTGATCCGAATGCCCAATGGTGGAACGATAGGGTTTCGGACTCAAATGACTGCGAGCCCAAACACAGCGGCAACGATTGATGTGAATATGAACGGAATAGCGATTAAAGCGATTAAGTTCAATCCGTAGGCTATGGAACTTGCGAATAAGATCCGAGAAGACTTTCTCTCAGAATGCGCTACTGACTCTGTGGGTTTGTGGAGTCTTATCTGGAATATCAAACATGTAGCCGGAGTAAGCGATTCGGAAGAAATTCGTAAATTGGCCTTAGCCATTCTTCTAGGCCTTTTGATTAGCGGCAGAATAAGAGCGGGCGTACCCACGGAAGAACATGGATTTGAACAGTGGCAGCTGTCGCCCGAACAGATCATACGAGCGATAAAGCAACAGTGGGATGACCTAGGCAGAGAACCAGACATAGGAGAAATAGTCTGGTTTACCTCGGCAGAAAACACTACAAACGTAAGAAACTAAAAATTCCGCTTCGTCGATGGATATCTCCGTCTGTAGATGCGAGCTGTTAAAGCAACAACGGCAAAATTCTCCCTTCTATGTCGGCGAGTTGCGACTAAGTGGGAGTGATGCCTATCAAAAAAGCGAAGCAAGTTCGCTTTCACTCAGGGATTCTGGCTAGAAATGAGAGCAGGACGTGGTCGGGGAAATGCCTAAAACGGCCAGTCTCACAAGGACCTTTGCCTCGCTCCGTGCAAATCTCGGCGGAACTGAGTCTGGCTCGTGAGAACTAACCTTTCGCGCTACTCGTCAATCTTTGACGCAAAGCAAACAAATGAAGTTACGGAAGCTAGGCCGCCGCGCCTACCCACCTAGTCACGGCGGCCTCTGGCACTGGTCGCTCCCTATCGCGCCGGGCGGGAGGCCGTGCCTAATCGAGCACAAACGTGGCCGATTCTTCATGAGAATCGTTCCTACATAGCATCTGAGTCACATTCAACGCGACCAACTCGGACTGTAATCGCCAAACTGATTATTCGAAAGGTTCATTTGACTGCTGCCGTCGGCATTCATCACCCATAACTGCTCGTACGGATCGCAACACCCTCTTTGATGATCACTACGAAACACGAGCTTCGTCCCGTCAGGCGACCACGCGGGTGAATCGCTATTCCACCGCGTGTAACTTACATTCCCGGGCGTGAAGGTTAGTCCCACTTGGGAACTCCCATCGGCATTCATCACATAGACTTCTTTGTTGATAAGCACCTTCGGCTGTCCCAAGGTATCCAATTGCCACGCTACAACGGTACTATCGCGTGTAGTGCTAAACGCCAATTTCATCCCATCGGGCGACCAGACTGGCTGTTGATCTAGAAATCCAGTCCCGCTAAAAGTTAATCTGGTCTGACCGCTCCCGTTGGCATTCATCACATAGATACTTGGGAAGCCTGGTTGATCACGATCGCTGGCGAAAGCGAGCTTCAAACCGTCAGGAGACCATGCAGGCTGAGTGTCGTTCGCGGTGCTGTTGCTAATGTTCACCTGGCCGCTGCCATCCGCGTTCATCACATAGATCTGACTATTGATGCCATTGCGGAAGCTTTGAAAAGCGATCTTAGTCCCATCAGGCGACCACACCGGAGCGATATCGTCGTTATCAGCGCTGGTTAGACGGGACACTCCACTGCCATCCCAATTCATCACGTAGATGTCGAACCCGTAAATAGGATTGTCGGTATTGCTTTGAAAGCCGCGATCACTCTGAAAGACAATGCGCGAGTTGTCAGGCGACCATCTGGGAGATTCGTCGTTGGCAGCGCCGTTGCTCAAGCAACTCTGACCTGTGCCGTCTGTATTCATTAGGTAGATCTGCGCGCAGCCGTCACGGTTGCTGGCAAAGGCGATCTTTCCAATGGCCAGACTGTTTGGTGTGACAGTGATCGTGACCCCACTCGATGTCGTCGAAGCGCCAACATTATCAACCGCCCTCGCTGTGAGGGTGTAGGTGCCCGCCGGCACGTTGCTCCAAGCGAAATTGTAGGGACTCGCGGTCACTGTGCTAATCAAAGTCGTCCCTCGATAAAACTCTACTCTGCTGATCGTGCCATCGCTGTCAGAAGCCGCTGCGCTAATGTTCACGAAGGCCGGAGACGTAAAGTAAGTGCCGTTCGACGGACTTGTCAGACTCACGTTGGGTTTAGCATTTACGGTAATGCTCGCCACGTTGGAAGTCGTCACCGCACCGAGATTATCCGTCGCCTTGGCGGATATGGAATAACTGCCAGCCGCAACATTACTCCACGTGTAGCTGTAAGGACTTGTTAGGTCCGTGGCAAGCAGTGACGTACCCTGATAGAACTCGACCTTGCTGATCGTTCCGTCGCCGTCGTTGGCATTGGCATTGATCGTGATCTGAGCTGGCGCGCTAGGAACATCCTGTGTGCTTGAAGTCGTGATGCTTATGTTCGGAGGATTATTAACCGTAATGCCGACTGGACTGGAAACAGTCGTTCGTCCGAGGTTATCCGTGGCCACGGCCGTAAGAGAATAATTGCCGCCGACCACGTTGCTCCAAACCAGATCATATGGTGCCGAAGTGGTTTCACCGAGCTTGGTTGACCCCTGGAAGAACTCAACCTTGCTGATGCTCCCATCGCTGTCGGAAGCCGAGGCGCTAATAGTTAAAGATGTGGCGTTAAGAGCTGCTCCGTTCGCAGGGCTTGTGATGCTCACGGACGGCGCAGCGTCGACGGTAACGCTGACCGGACTCGACGTGGTGGTGACGCCCACAGCATCGGTAGCCTTTGCTACCAAGCTGTAGGTTCCAGCCGGCGCATTGTTCCAAGTGAAAACGTGTGGGGCATTTGCGGCTTCGCCTACTTTATTACCGTTGGCGAAGAATTCGACTTTTGTAATTGAGCCGTTGCCATCGAGATCAAAACCGTTCGCAGTGATGGCAAAGTTCTGATCGACTAGATCGCCATTAGATGGAGATACTATTCTGGCACTCGATGGCCAGTCAGTTACAACCGGCCCCGGATTGAACGTAGCACCGGATGTATTTGTGGCTGACGCCGTCAAGGTGTAAGTCCCCTCAGGCGCGCCGTTCCAGAGGAATATGTATGGAGCGTTAGCAACCTCGCCGAGCTTATTACTGTTTGCGAAGAACTCAACTTTCGCTATAGAGCTGGTGCTGTTCGGATCAATGCTATTGGCTACGATAGCGAGATCTTGTGGCGCGACCCCGCTGTTCTGTCCTGGTATGATGACTTCGTCGTCAGGCTGAACATCGCCATGGCAACCGTAACTGGCAGACTCGTATGCTGACGTCCCGGCCTGATTGGTTGCTCGAACGCGATATGCGACGCATTGGGAGCCTGAGTGGCCGACGTTATAGTTCGTGTCATAGTGAGTAATATTGGCTCCAACCGTGCCGACCTCAGTCCAATCATTATCATCGCGTTCGATCCTAAAGCCTGTCTCATTTGATGAATTGTCTTGCCAGTTAAGAGTAAGACCATTAAAGCCAATTACCAGGTTACTGGGTGTTGTAGGAATGCTGTCCGCGAAGACATAGCCCCAAACCGCTGACGTTCCTGTCACTTCGCTTTGATTCGTCGTCAGGACGTAATGAGAGTGACTGTCTTGGTATAGGTAAAGCGGAATGGCACCTGGTGTGGTCGCGTCTGGATAAACATAGAAGGCCACGCCTTTATCGTTAGACGTGGAATCGCCTTTCACGTCCAGTGTCCACCCATTGCCATCGTAGCAACTCTTACACTGCGCGTAGAAGTATTCAAGATTGTTTGTATCGGGTCTTCGAAAACGATACATCGGGACTGTGCCTGCCGCCTGATTCGGATAGGAATAGAACGAGATCTTTGGTTGAGTATGATCAGCAGGGCCAAGATCATTTGTCTCGAACGCATAACCATAGGTGTTGCTGATCGTGCGCCAGACTGCGGTGGTAGCCGACAATGGCAAAGGTACGGTCCCGGCTTTCAACTGCGATGCTATGCCGGATCGATCCCAAGCGATGGTCGGTTCTTTTCCGTAGACACTAAAGGCCATGCCGCTTACGGACTTTCCTTCTAATCCGACGTAGCTGGCGGGAATCTCCAGGCGATACCAGCTTCCAGCCGGAGGCAATCCACCCATGAAGCGCTGGCTTTCTGTACCCTGTATTCCAAGGTTGCCGAATTGGTGACCGATGAAATTCTCGCCCCAGAAGGCGCGATGCCCCCAGCTTGTACCGTCATACCATTGCAGCATGATCTGATCCGGCTTGGCGGAGGGGTCCATCCAGACATACGTAAAGAGCACGTCTCCTGGATTAACCTGCATTTGGGTTTGGGCGCCAGTGAAGGAGTGCGACCGATACACAATGGTATTGTGGTTTACGCTGACAAATGATCGATGTGCCAACCCAAAAGGACTTAGATTTGCAACCCAATCCCACACGTCATTAACTGTAGCGGTAACCGCTCCAGTCGGCAGCCCATCTTCGATCCAGACAGAGTCACCGGGAAGAGTCATTGGCGGAGGCGTCGAATTCGAGGTCGCTTTGCCTGTAAGGTCCCATGTGGCCCGGCCTGCGTCGAGAGTGAAGGCCATCCCATCCAGCGTACTTCCTTCAAGTCCGACCGCGCTTGCTGGTATTTCGAGCCTTACCCAAGTCCCGGCTTTTGGCAATGCCCCCATGTAGCGCCGACTGTTGGTTCCATCAGTCCCCGAATTGATCCTATTCGCTCCCCAGTAGGCGCGATGCTCCCAACTGTTGGCGTCTTTCCATTCCAGCATGAGTTCGCGCGGCAAGTTGTTGCTGTCCAAAAACACGTATGTGAAGAGTTTGTCGCCACCGGCGATCGGCATAATCGAAGTCGCGCCGTCAAAGTAGTGTCGATGGACACTAGTATTCGGAGAGTCTACCTGGGCGAAGTTCCGCGACTGATGTGCCTTAGTTCCCGAGAATGATGCCGGATTAGCATCCACCCAGTACCAATCCACATCACCATCCACATGCTTTGTCGCTCCGGCTGGAACATCATCATCGAACCAGATGAACTCTCCCGCGCTTGTACTTGGCGTGTTTATGCCGATGGTAATCGCCGCTGACGTATTACTGACGCCGAGGTTGTCGGTCGCGACTGCGGTTATTGAATAGACCCCACTGGGAAGCTGCGTCCAGTCGACAGTAAATCGGTCTTGACCGATCGGAGATCCGCTACCGACTAAGACACCGTTTGCATAGAAATCAAGTTTGCTTACAAAGCCATCGCTGTCTTGAGCGGTTGCCATTAGAGTCACATGAGATAACAGCGAATAGGATGTCCCATTTGAAGGGCTGATGATCGCAACGTTCGGTTTGCTGGTAATTGCGACGTTGACCGGGAGAGAGGTTGTTACTACTCCCATACTGTCGGTGAGGACTGCGCTCAGAGAATACGTTCCGGCGGAAACACTACTCCACGTAACACTATATTGATTTGCACCCGTCGCCGAGCCTTCTCCGATCGGCGTCGAATTGGCAAAGAACTCGACCTTGCTAATCGGCCCTGATGAATTCGTAGCATTCGCGGTGACAACGACGTTTGCGGAGGGATCAAGCACGCTGTCTGAGGAGGGGCTGGTGATGTTGATACTGCCAGCACCGTTGACGAAGATGCTAACCGGGTCAGACGAGTTAGTTCTTCCGCCATTGTCAGTGGCTACGGCCACGTAAGTGTGCGGCCCGAAACTCGCGCTCAATGAACGTTGATACTGATTGGCTGTACCCGTTGGGGTAGCCGCGCCAAGTAAAGTTGCACCATCATAAAAGTCAACTTGTGAAACAGAGCCATCGCTGTCGGCCGCAGTCGCGGTAATTACCACGGTTGCTGGCCCTACGTATGTTGTGTTCGTAATTGGGGCTGTAATGATTACGGATGGCCGAGTATTAGTATTTGGAAGGAGCGATGTGGTTTCAGTGACCGAATTATTATCAATGTTTGGATCGTCACCATCACCTGCCACGCCTACACTGTTGACTATCGATATGCCTTGGGCCGGGATCTGGGTCTTGTCCTCAAATGTGTTGACAATAATACTGACATCAACGCTGCTGCCCGTCACCAGTGTTCCCAGCTTGCAGTAAACGCTGCGATCTTTCTGTTTGCACGTCCCCTGACTCGAAGAAGCCGAAACAAAAGTTGTTTCCTCCGGCAAGCCATCAACAATGCCAACCCCTGTCGAAGCCTGCGGGCCGCTATTCGTGACGTGCACCATGTAAGTTAAGTTGTTCTCAACAACGACGGAATTGGGCAAATGACTTACCGTGACTGAGAGATCAGAACTGCCCGGATCAGGCTGAGGCTGGATAAGTTTACCTACAGCAAATGTGCCCACATAATCGATGCGCGCGTCTACGATTTTGTTCGCGAAGTCCGGTGCGGGACTGTTAGGTGAAAGAATCGTGTCATCAACCCACACCGCGTTATCTGGATCGAACGGATCCTGCTCAAGGTGAAAGATTGCCAAATCATTGAAGACAGTCTGATCGGTGATCGATGGCACATCAAAAGCAACAAGATTGGGGCCCGAGACAGTCGCCTGAGTCGTAATCTTATAAGCGCGATTATCGAGGGCGACGTATCCCGCTGGCAGTGGCGGTAACACACTCGGATCGACGTTGCTGAAAGTTGTAGCCCCGTCTTCGAAAACGTGACCATACGTAATCGATCGAATCCCGTCCTGAACGGATTCGGGAGAGTTGGTACTGTTACCAGAACTATTGGCCACACTCATTTGGGTATTATTTTCGGGATTAAAGAAGCTGTAGTGCCTGTAAAACAGGTCCGAAATGGGTTCATAGCTCGTGCCCGAGTACCAGAACACAACGTCTGCCGGCCCATACAGTTTGATCGGGACATGCCGCGGACCCGGTGTCACCTTAACAACGCGATCTCGTATGCTTTCGTCTTTGGACAAGAACTGATGAAAGTCTGAGCTTGGATGTTCTTCACCCTGCTTATAGCGAAGAATACCGATCTCTACGTCCTGGTTCGTTTGATGAAATCCAGTAGGTTTGTCTCCGACGATCGGCAAACCATAATTAAACTGTTGACCAAAAAGAGCGCCCCAGCGCCAATGAGTGTGTACACACTCTGGACAACCGAATAGGTTGCCTTCCAGTAGCCCAGTCAACGGCGGAGAGACAAACCACCAATGGGTCTGGTGCATGTTGTCCCAAGAGCCAATATCTCGACCATTCTGGACTACCGTGTCCGCTCGCTCCTGCAACAGCGGGTTTACAAAATCTTTGAAGACGACGCCGGGCGGTAATCCACATTGAGCCACAGGGACATCACAGTCCCGAAATAATCCCACGGTATTTGCGGCGTTCCCAGCTTCTCGGTAGTGCAGGCGCTGCGCGATGTTGATTGATTCAAGCGTTTCGCCACCTCGTCCCTTAAACTCGTATGACACCTTCGGGCGAAAGCGAGCACATGGTGAGGTTCCAGTTGGTTCGCAGTGATCCCCGGGTTTTTGCTCGAGAAAATCGTATTCTTGGCTAATTAGAAGACAACTCTTGGATGTCGGTGTTAGCCGGTCGACCGCGTACTGAGCAATGAGGTAATAGTCCCTGATATGACCATCGAGAGAAGACAGCCCAAAACGCGGTTCATACCGGAGGAGACGGGCCCGCATCATTGGAGCTTCGCTGTCAGGCGTCAGTTCGCCACGCTGGGGCTGGGAGCCGGGCATTTTGCTGGTCTTTACAAAGAAATAAGGAACGCTCATCATCTCCGCCATATAGCGGCCATTGAGACTTACATCTTTAACTACGAAACCGTCTTTGTCGCTCACCGACGTAGTTAGAGTCCACCCGTTTCCGGAGCCGGTGAATTGCCTCTGGAGAGGCGCCGGCTCGACATAGTCTCCGCAGCTTGGAGCCAGCGAAGCAGCGAAGACGTTCGAGTCTTCACTCTCTCCGTTTCCGTTTACTGCCCTAACAGCATAGGAGTAACTGATATCCGGGTTAGTGTCGGAGTCGCGATAGCGACCGATGAGTCCGAAGTTCGGAGAATTTTCAGGTTGAACTCCGGTAGCAATGACCGTCCATGATGTTTCGAAGCTTGCCTTTCGTCTGATGTTGTAACTCGTGGTGTTAGCCTGAAGATCCCAAACAAGAGTGATCTCCTCGATATGCCCTTCGCCATGCAAGTTTGTTGGAGGAAATGGCGTCGGTGATGGCGACGGAGTCGGTGTAGGGGTCGGTGTTGGTGGCGCTACAGTAAAACTAAAATCATCGTAACCGATCCCATTTGCATCCGTAATATTGAAAACTTCTATCCTTGTAATATTGTTGTAACCCGCGCTTCCCAGATCGATCGGTACGGGAGCAAACGCGTTTCCAAAACCGTTTACACTTATTGTAGCTGAAGGTGTTGTTCGATGATTTTGGAAGATATTTATTTGCGCAATACCCGGACGATTATCGTCAACTGCCAGAATATAAAATTTCAGATTATTAACGGGAGTAGTGAAATCAACGTACAGTGGAACGTATCCGTGGGGATATACAATCGGACCGTGGTCAAGAATATTGGGAAATGTCGAGCCATAGTTGAACTGGCTGTGGGCTAAGAGATACCACTGAGAGGTCGTGCTAAACACTGCTGGCGGAAATTGATTCGATATCACCGTTCCCGACGGAACATCGTCAAAGCCAATGTAGAACTGTCCGGTTGCGTTTGTGTCTACCGCCGTCGCTTGACTGGAAGACATATTAGCGGGCGGCTGAGAGATAGAAAGATCATTAGACGGTCCTGGCGTGGGAGTTTGATCGGGCGCAACGGCGCGAGTGGGATTATTACTCACCCTTGCGGGGACAGGCTTAGATCGTGCCGCCCACGCGCCGACTATAAGCACCAAACAGGCCGATAGTGAAAATAGAACCGCGACGATGAATCGCAGCAGGTGAGATTTTCGGTGATCGGGATCGCAAAGTTTGATGATGGACATGGGCTTCCTCCGTGATCACCATCGAATCGCGATGATCAGGTTGAGCCAGTGCCACCAGTTGGGCTAGGATGAGTTTGACTAGAACGCCATCCTTTGAGCCTTAACCGGCGACAGAGGTTTGTTGTTTCTGTTAGCCCTGCCGGTACGTTGCAAGTAGCGGCAGGGCTTAAGCAAATTTGGACGCGCAAGATGCTCTTACTGAAATCACCTGTTGCGCCGTCGCCCCGGATTGATCGTTTTACTACGGGCCTTTCACGAACCTGCAATTACGCATTAAAGAATCGTTGATTGCTTAGTGCTTCTTAACTATGGTTGAAGGGAGTCGCTGCATTTCAATCTGACCTCTCTCGTCGACAAAATCAGTCGCGCTCTGCTTAAAGACCGCTTCAATAGTATTGGACGCTTCGATAGTATCCTTTGTCACCGTGGCCGGCCGTGTGCGAGAAACAACTGTGATCGTAACGCTCGCGCCTCCTGGCAACGCTCCCAAATGGCAGACGATGTTGTTGCCCGCAGTCTTCTGTTTGCAGACCCCCTGGCTTGGTGTCGCCGAAACATACTCAAGATAGATGTCAAGTACCTCCTTGACATTTACCTCAGCTGCGGCGCTGCTCCCCTTGTTCGCGACCGTAATTGTATGGGTAACCTCTTCGCCCACCGGAACTGGCTCTGGCGAACTTGTCGCTTTCAATGTGACTTCAGGGAAAGGCTCTGTTCTTTTAGGCTCAGACTCAGGAGCCAAGGCAATCGCGAATAATCCAAACTGACCAGTAATGGCGGCGATACGCTTTGATTTGAAGTCCGGCTGCAATGCGTCGTACTGGGCTTTGGTAACAAAGTGGAAGTGTTCGTCCCAGCCGCCGCGAAGCACCGTGACCTCGGCCCACGAAGACCCTGATGGGCTCATCTCGTCATCTTCGAGATGAAGAATGCTGAGCTTGCTAAAGTCGATTTCATTCTCTGCGGACGGAAGATTGAAGACGATAAGCTGAGAACTCGACGTGACTGCTTCTGTCTTAATGCGGTAAACCAGATCCTTGAATAGAACATATCCGGTTGGCAAAGGTGGAGCATCCTTCAGGGCGTTTGCTCCGACATGGGTATATTCAGTGGAGCCTGGCTTGAATAGTTGACCCAATGTAATTTGAGCTACGCCGTCTTCCTTCTCATTAGGCGACTCAGGTACTAATTCCTTTACCGATGACCCCGGAATCATTCTTTTCGGTTTTTCCTGTGCACACGCCGATGTGACCGTTGCACAGATGAGAAACACAACCGTCAAGAGTGACCTATCCCGAAATACTAGGAGGCTTCGCATAATGTTTGTTGGACCGGGAGACTTCAAAATACTAGGACGTGAAGACGTAAGGTCAATCGCGTCTCATGCGCTTGATTAGAACCAATATCATACTCCCAGTTCCATCCTCGTCAAGCTACTTTCCCTTAATGCCCTAAGCTACTCGCTGCAAATGCGTTGGTTGCACTTGCAACCGTCAAATCCGAAGAATGCCGCGTAAGAACTCGCTAATTGGCTACGACTACTACGAGGCTCTGCGGTCTCTTCACAACCAAACAAATCGCTTCATCAGCCTGGGCGAGGCCTACGATAGCGAGCGGGTCTACGCGTGATCTCGGCGCACGGCCATCCCATAACCGCGTGATATCATCGCTAGTATCGACCCACTCGCTACCATCCTTAAATCCCGATCCGTTGCAGTCTAAATGAAGCTGCGTAAATCAACGCGATAATAACTCTATTCGCGGCGCTCCCTGCGCTGTTTCAATAATCTATCTATCGTCGAAGGTAGTTCATCGATACCCTTTGGTTTACGCAGGAAGGCTTTGACTCCCGCGCGCCAGGCTTCCGCTTCGCAATCGTCGCCTGCGAGCATGATGACCGGCGTCTGTCTACGGCGAGGCATAGCTTGTAGCCGAAGCACCAATTCCAAACCACTTAGGCCCGGAAGGTCGTTGTCTACGATTATCAAGTCGTAAGGAGTCTTGCTCTTTAATATCTCAAGCGCGGCGGTTCCACTAAGACAAGAATCTACACGCACTCCATCCGAGCCAAGTACCTCTTGGATCAACCCCGTCACGGCCTTGTTATCTTCAACATGCAGGATCGAGATTTGAGAGGGTGCTGGTTTGGCCGTCTCTGTCGATATCTTCTTCTTGCTGGACTTGGTCTGCGAAAACAGATGTCGCCTTCTCTTGCGAATTGTGGATCGTGCGTTTAGCAAGTCCGTGTGTCGACTATTAAGCAACGAGATCAGGCTCTGATGATGTTTGAAGCCAAGCAAGTGCGCTGCTTTCGTCACGGAACCGCCTGCGTCGCGAAGCGCGCGCTCGATCACAGTTCTCTCGCTTTCCTTTACATGTTGTTTCAGCGAGAAGCCTTGCCAAGTTTCTTCTTCGGCCTTTTCATCCTGTAGTTCCAACTGCCCCAGAGTATCGAGCAGGGCATCCGCACAATTAATTAATCGTTGGCCAGTTTCAGGGTGCTGCGAAGACTTCAATAGGTCGATTGCCGATCGGTAGATTGTTATCAGTTCCTTCGCTGAAATCTTGTCACCAAATTCTTCAATGATACTTAACTTCGCGCGACCAGCGCCTTCCAAATCACCGGCCGTTTCCGCCACTTCGATTGCGCGCTCCAACATCGCTTTCGCGCGACCATGATTACCCAACCGCGCGAGCGCAACACCTTGCGTCGTGAGTCCTTCGGCAAGTAGAGCTTGCTGCCCACCTCTCTCCAGGACTCTCACCGCGTGTCGCGCTATTCGCTCGGCTTCCACCGCATGACCTTGAGCAAGCAGCGTCCGCGCCCGAGTGTCGTCAACTTGCGCCGCCGTAGCTGAGTCTTTGAGCTTAAGAAAGAGGTGACGCGCGAGGTTGAGATGTTCGTGTGCTTG
Organism: Blastocatellia bacterium; assembly: GCA_033856915.1. Classification (GTDB taxonomy): domain Bacteria; phylum Acidobacteriota; class Blastocatellia; order Pyrinomonadales; family Pyrinomonadaceae; genus UBA11740. The sequence continues at coordinate 94,336 of JAWVEB010000013.1, forward strand.
ACTGTATCGTCCGGCTTTGAAGAACAGAAAGCCCAAATTGGTTTCCACTCGAGCGAGGGCCAGCTCGTTTCCAGCCTGCTCATAATGGAAACTAGAGGCTGCATATTCAATCAACGCGCGGTCTACATAGTCTTCGCGGTTTTCAGGAGCGGACAAGCGACCAAGAACAAGGCCATATTCAAAGTGATAACTTCCCTTCAGAGCATGGTCGTCGCTTCGCTCCACTAGCGGAGCAGCTCGCTCGTAAAACTTCAATGCGTTATTTAATCGACGCGTTCGCTCTTCGATTATGCCGGCGCGAATCAGAAGGACCGCTTCTAAGTCATCGTTCCCTTGGGGAAGAATATGTAATGCCGTCCGCAGTTGGATGCGGGCTTCATCAAATGAACCTTCGCGGTAATAACAAAGTGCAAGATCGCCGCGAGCTTCAGATACTTTATCGGCCTTCTCTAGCTGTTCGAAGAGTTCGATGCTGACTGTAAGTATGTTCTTTGCACTTTCTTGTCCACCGGCAGTCTGATCCGTACTTCCAAGCCATCCAGCTAGGGCTCCGATGCGAAGCAACACTTCCGCTTGCTGTATGGCATCAAGACCGTTGACGTTCGGCTCGTTCCGATCAGGCCAAAATTCGGCCATCGCTTCATATGCCAAGTCATACTTGCCAAGCTTTTCAAGCTGTTTCGCCAAGCGGCAGGATAGAATGACTCGCTCTGTAAGAGGGAGATTACGATTCTGCGTTTTAAGTGCGGTTAATTGGGCCTCCAAGTTCATGTGAGGTCTGCCTTTCCATGTTAATGATAAACTCCTTGCGCAACGAAGCCCGCCGCGATTTGCCCAACTGATAATTAATTAGCGGTGGTGAAACACGCTTCGACTTGATCCGTTCAGAAAAACTAGCAACACGAATCCCAACGTAAGAGGTGAAACATGAAGAACCTAAAACTGCTAGGTATCTCCGTTACCTTGCTCTGTGTCCTGTCAATGACTGCTTTCGCGGGTGCGACGAATTCACCGCCTTGTGCGCCGCCCGACCCAGGCGCGACAAACTCGCCACCGTGTGCCGAGGCTCAAGTAATACCGGACGACTTTGTAGATCCAGGTGCTACGAATTCTCCTCCCGCTTCTAACTCGGGAGCTGAGTACTTCATAGCCGAGGCGGCCACGGATTTCCTGCAAAGCGTGTTGTTGCTGTTCTAAGCAACACTGAACTTGGCTAAGAATCTTCGCTTGCCAATGATAACTCCTTGATTGGCAAGACTGTGGTAGTGTGTCTTCTTGTTCGCTCTGGCCGGCGCTAGAAGCCTTATCTCCTTGAGTTGCGCAGAATAACCCCCAAGACTAAATTCGCGCAAGCCCCCCATGGTAAAAAACAGGCAACATATTGCGCTGTCTTGGATTAATCTAATTTGCAATATCTACGACAAGGCTATTTCGGCCCGCTCTTACGTTCGAACGAATCCGGTAAAGTACACATGCAATGATTGAGTTTGCTATTCTGTGCTCCTCGATTTAACAGAGAAGGCCTTTCGCAACTTATGAGTAAGCCGACACGACGTCATTACTGATGCGCGTCGCCACGGAGCCATCAACACCATATCTCCGGGCGCAACGACTTCCTTATATCACACTAGGAACAATCGTTTCTAGACTTGGCCACTGTTACAGCAGCGACCCACAGCCATCGGGAGGCAACTTCTGATGGGCAAAGAGCGACCCAAACGGCTAGGCGAAAAGCTGGGCGTCATTCGGAAACAGCTTGAACTATCTCAGAATGAAATGGTTCGACGTCTGGGCTTGAATGGAAAACTGACCCGAGAAGAAGTTTCAGCCTATGAGCGCGGCGTCCGAGAGCCCTCACTGCCGACGCTCGCGCGATATGCCAGGGTTGCCGGCGTCTGGATGGATGTCCTTGTGGACGACCTATTGGACCTTCCAAAGAAGATTCCTAGTCCGAGTAGGAGCGAGGGAACTAAGCGTCGAGTCAAATCATAATTCGTTCTGAGTTCGTTAGGATTCAACGCTAGCTAACGGCCACTCAGCGAAAGCGCCTGTTGCGGCGTCTGCTCTTTCGATGACGCTTAGTTCTTGAGGCGGAGTTTACCACTAACGTTGGCTTTACGTTCGAATTAGTGTTCGTATTCACGCTCAGATGAGCGTTCGCATTTTGGCCTTGGTTTGATTCGCTCTTTTTCAGAATCTTCGAGATTCGATTCGTAACCGGATCGACTTCTAGTTCAGTTCGTTCGTCTGTACCCTCCTTAACGAACAGCAATTCATAGGTGTTCGCGTTCTTGTTCCACTGCATTGACTGCAAGTTCCATTTCGCGTTCGTTCCGACAAACCCCGGGAGCGACTTTGTTGCTTGGTCGATCGTTTCGCCGATATCCCATTTCTTATTCGTAAACCAAATTGCGTAAAAACCGAACGCGAGAAAGGTGAGACCGGCTAGAGCCAGGAAGGCGTAAGATCCGTTAGCCCAAAATACCGCTCGCCGACCGTGAACATTATTTCTCAAGTATTGAATGACAAACACATTGGTGAGCACGCCCGCGACTATAGTAAGGCTCAATGCGATCCACGTAGCCGTAAGCGTGGAATTTGAGATCCAGTCACTGTTCTTGCTCAATAATTGCGAGGAAAAGGTCACGGAAAGCACGAGCAGTCCACTAGCGAGCGTAATAATTGTCTTAGAGTAATCATTCAAGACTGTCCACTGACTTGGAGGTCGATCCCTGTCAGCTAGAGACGATCCAAAGAAGCTATGCGTTAAGCTGTCTCGAAGATAAACTATCGGTAGTGATGGAGGGGTAAAGGTGAAACCAGCTTTGTCCGGTGTGATTGTATAGCTATTTGCGCCCGTAACGTTATCGAATTTATAGCGTCCCACCGCGTCAGTTTGTCTCGTCTTCGTTTCCTTTGCTGCAAGAGTTAAGGTGACACCGCTCAGAGGAACGCCTTGAGAATCACTTACAATCCCAGTGAGTTCGTACTTTTTAATGGTTGCTTTGAAGTCCTGTTGTACATCCGCCGCATTCGGTTTGATTGTGAACGCATCGGGGTCAAAGCTAAACGCTGGTTTGGTAGGCGTTAGTTCGTATTCTGTTTGCGCGGGCACTGACTCAAATGTGTAATTTCCAGTTTGATCCGTATCGGTAAAAAGAGAGCCTTCGTTCCCCGCCAAATGTAATCGCACTTCCGTCACCGGCAGGCTTTTGTCGTCAGTGATCCGCCCGGAAATCGCGTGATGCTGAACTGATGGAAGGGTCTGAGGTTCGGTCGTTTCTGTTGTCATATGCCGCTATTTTTCGATAAAACAAATACTATCGAAATTTTGGCCGCGTGTGATCCAGTGCAGGACGTCAAAAGTCGTAACTTCCTCACGCACGTTCTCGCCTTCCACAATCGCCGCTAAGAAACCAGGCAACTTGTCGATGTATTCGCCTACTATCTCGACGCATCGTTGGGGAGTCACTTGCCAGCTAGGATGTGGATCGGAAAGGATCGCGTTCAGAATTGTATCCAAGAGATTCTGTGCGCCGGCTGAGACTCCAACACCTTTCTCTGATTCGAACCGGTTGCAAACCTCCCGCACCGCTTTATCGTTGATGCGAATCCTCGCCTGCAAATAACGCCCCTCCATCTCGCCCTTCATTTCGGGAAAGTAGAGTCCTCTCAAAGCAACAATGCCCTTGTCTTGTAGATCACGAAATACTTGTTCTACATCACCTTCTAATTTCGTAGGTGAATTCGCCATGGTTGGTTACTCCTTTTGAAGGAAGTGAGTCAAAACTTATGAGCGAGCTCGGTTATTGGATAGCTCCCAAGCCCTGGGTTTATTTTGCGTTCAGAAGGTGTCAAAAGTTTGATCCTATGTCAAGGTTTATCGGCCATCGGTAGTGGGCTAAATCTGTGTTGCCGAGTAAGAAATATTTTTCGGCTCGTTTTCTGGCCCCACCCCTAATTCTTCTCCAATTGTCTTGCGTCTCGATCCGAGTTCGCCTTTCACAGTTCATACTTTCTTTTGCGTAGCCAATTTGGACTATCATGTCTGCCGTAATGAAATTCAGATCTTGTAGGGCTCGCTGAACACTCAAGAGGAGAATCTCGATGACAATGAGCATGACCTATCCTAGCTCTCGTATCGGAAACTCGGGCCAATGCGACCAATGCAAACGATCACGTGGAAACATGCAAGACATGGGGCGGCTCAAACTCGAAGATGGAACAGGCACATCAATTGAGCTAATGAAGTGGACGTGTGACCAATGCGGCTACACTATGCTTTTCGATCTCGGCATTGCTCGGCGAAGGCCGTGGCAGGGTGATGATTACACAGAAATCTTGCCCGACTAGCATTCCATGTGGAAAAAGGTTGATTTGTGAATATGGCTTGAATAAGATGCGCCTGCGCCCGCCTCCCCGGTGGGCGAATTGGTTGCGTGGGGTGAGGACACGTAGCCTCAGGGTGGGCCTTGTGGGAGGGGCTCACCCGTTTTCTTTTGGAGGTCTAGCTTGTGGGAGCGAAGCAAGGAAAGACGGAGCACTGGGCTTACGAGGAGCTACGGAAGCGCCTAGAGGAAAAGACCGAATCGTGGGTTCCTCATCTACAGGACGCGAGTCAGCCGAAAATCGGACGAGTAACAAAGGTTCCTGATCACGAGCTTGGTCACATATTCTTGATGGACCCGCGGCTTCGTGTGGAGCAGGATGAGGTTCTCTTGCAAAGAATCTACCCACACATTTTGGAGACTATGGATGGACAGCCATTAGTTGTTCCAGGTATCGAAAAGATTCAGGGAACGATACAAGACGGACGTGAGTGGGAGGCCAGTCGAGTTGTGACTTTTCTAATGGAAGATCCAGCACGACCTGTTCTTAGAAATGATCGGCCTCTTTGGTATTTCAGATTCACGCTGTCGGTGCGTCTCTTAACGTATATGTTGTCGAGTAACTGCTCGATTTCGATTCCCTTTGCGGCTGCCGGTCCGTGGTTACTCGATGTATTGGCCGATTATCGTATCCAGGAGGCGGCCCCACACTTGAGTACTGATGAGGACGAATTCGTTTTGAGCGTTTCCTCCGGATCAGGTCAAACTTTTTTGGGGGAGGATTGGAAGGAACCGATCGCGGCCAGATTCACAGGGCACTTAGGAGTTGCCGAATCAGTAGATCGCTTTGAGCGTGACCCGCATAACTACATCCTTCGTAGCCAGATGTTAGAAGCATTAGCTTCAACTTACCCCGAGCGACTGAGAAGGGGCTAGCTTTCAAAGACGTCCCACTTATTGTGATATTCGAGTAAGTCTTTTGGATGAATGCCTGGCATCTCCTTATCCTCGGCAAACCATTTGCCTTTCATACTCTGGGTTCTATTTCGGCAATTCTTTCTTTTGCCGAAATAGATAGTTGTGGAGCAGTATAGAGATATTCCAGAATGATGCGGCACAAATCACCGAGGAGCGGAATCTCCGAGGCGGTTAATTTGTCAGACTCTGAGTGGGCGCCGATATTCCTAAGGTGCCTGAGATTGGTCGTCAATTCCAGGATTGTTGCCGGAAGTGTTTCCCTGTCACCAAGGTTTTTTATCTGGTCAACAAGCCTGCTGCCTTTGGCTCCTCTATCGTGGCAAACCAATTCAAGGACGCTTCCGAGACGGACCGCGTAGGCGTTTGGGTCGGTGCGCTTGAGATTAAGTGCTTCTCGGTAGGCGGTCTCGATCTTATCTGGCAAACCTAACGGCACCCTCAATGGCTCTGGATAAAGTATCTCCAAAGGCCAGTCCTCAGCATCTCTCAGTTCATGATAGAAGTAGCGACGCAAGACGACACCGTCGCAAGCTGAACACATCAGCAGCTCATAGATTGGACCGGCAGACCACGATAGATCCTCATGCGAGTATTCTTCCGTTTTGGAATACGTGACCAACTCCATCGGAGCGGTGTTGCCACAATGAAGGCAATCTAACGGCGCACTAAATCTTTTGGCTGTTTCAGTCACGATCTAACTGCTAGCGCTTAGTTGCTTAGTCGCTGGCACGTGTGCATCCACAATGGCTTTTGCGTATGCCCAGATTCCTTCGCGCACAACGTCATGGATCCCCCAATGCTCTTGGGCTTGCGCGAGCCAATCGATTGCGCGGTTGAAGTCAGCGCTGTCGTAATGGGAACTATTACGGGAGTCTTTAAGTTTGTCGAGATCCGCTCGAGGAATCATTAACGCCGTAAGTTCGTGTTGATGCTCTTGTTCTTTCCACCGCAGAACGGCAGGCCGTTTGGCGGCCAGAAGTTCGTTTCGGACGAGATGGACCTGAACATTTCGAAGCTTCCTGAGAACGACCAGCATTGCGTTCTTCGTATCCTTGATTCGCAGAGGCTGGGATACGGCATCGAGCTCAGACCTTAGGGTCTCTTCCATTCCTGCGAATTCCATTAGGGCTGCGCGTAGATAAGCGGCATGCATTGAAGGCAGTTCTTCATCGCGAACACCAAGCATATCGGCTTTCGCGCCCACGCACGAGTTGAACCGCAGTGCTGCGTTGCACCTGGCGTAGGTGTTTGGCAGTGTCCGCAGCGGCTGATCCACATCGTCGTTCAGAGAAAAAAATAGTGGCGTACGCTCAAAGGTGGGCAGGCTGTCAAACAGCAGTGTTGTCTTTGTCATGGTCAGTAGAGTCTCGCTTTAGATCGTCAAATAACTCGTCAACGGATGAAAAGTAGGTTTCTTCTGTATTTTCTCGTGCCACGAATACATCAGGAGTGATTATGTATTCCCTCCGTGTTCTGCGGATCTTGACTTCAATCTTGCGATCTATTTTGGATGCTCGGCTTCTCAGTCTCATGACCGCGGCTTCCAATAGATCGTAAGCGGTTGCTGAGACGACTCCGAGAAATATGCTGACGACCAATGCTAAAGCCGTTTCTGAGAAGCGGTATTCGCCCTTTTGAAACGAAACATCGAATTCGTCAAAGCACTCGGCGACAGCTGCCTTCTCATCTTCTGAGGCTTCTGCTGAAACGTAAACATCCAAGTGTGGTTTTCCCATCAGTGCAATACTCACTTACTTCCATTATGCATTACGGCCATTCAGCGCGACGACTTAAGAACAGGTTTGTTTTCAAGAAAAACTAACAAGGAGGTCGAACCGCCTTTCAAAGACGAGGGAATGAACCAACTATTCTTGGACACGTTTGATTTTCGCCAGTAGAGAAATATTCGCGATCGAAGCCACATAATTGAGGAGCCCGATTGGTCGGAGCGGGAGGGCGAACGTCAGAGAAGTCAGCGCAGACTCAATGGATATTCTCGGTGTGCCGACATCGCGGGTAATTGGTGCATCCTAGAAATGATCCGTGTTTTCCTTGACGGCCTACTAATCGCCCACCACAGGCCGGCCTCGGACAATATCTTGTTTGCCGCACCGGAGTCTTGCCATCAAATGTGGTTCTGCTCAGACTTTGCTCAGCGTTGGATTTCGCTCCACAGACCTCACACTCAAACCAAACACCATGTCGACCATTATTCCAGATGGTCGCTCGATCGCAGATCTGACACTCGGGATTCTCTAGAGTGGTTAAGTCCGGCGCCTTCTCACGGCTACCTCTCGCAGTCGTAACGAAGCGAGCAACCTCGGTGCAAGCGGACCGACTTGGAATTCGCAACATACTCTCACTCGTATCTCTATGAGATAAGATGTTCAGAGAGCCATGCCACAGTATGTCACCATCGATGATCGAGATCTTTTCATGCATCCGTGCGCGAAGATCGACTGGAATTCCTGTTTTTCGAAGCTGATCTATCGTCTCGCCTAATCCCTCTTCAAGTAATCCACCTTGATCGCCCGGAGGTCTCGTTACGAGCCGCAACGATACTCCGCGAGCCTGAGCAGCAAGGAGGTGTTGAGCCCATCTTCCCGAGCCGCGAGCAGTCAAGAATGGAGAAAAGATGACGACCGATCGTTTGGCGTTAGCCAGGTCTTGCGAGAAAGCCGGATAGAACGTACCTTCTGTGAAAGCGCCGCCCATGTCAGTAGGGATTTCAAAACCATCACCGCCAAGATGATGCAACCCATCGATCCAATCACTGTCGCCCAATGGTAATAAGCGTTCGACTTCAAGCGATTCTCCATATCGCTCAAAATAATCAAGCAAAGATGGGACGATTCCTGAAGAGGGAGCCTTCTCACGCAAGAATTCAAAATTCGCAACCAGAAGAACGTGTTCACGCGCGCGACTCACCGCCACATTCAAAAGTCGCGCTCCTGTTTCCTCAAGTTGGGTAGACTTCATGAAACCACCAAGCCGGCATCCAAACGAATCAGGCAGATCGATAATTATTGAAGCTTTTTCATTACCCTGGAAGCGATGTACTGTAGCGGCGAACTCTGCGCCTCGGCTCGCGAACTTGTCGTCTAATAGCGCTTGAATAAGGTTGATCTGCGCCGCATAAGGCGCAACAATTCCCAATTCTTCGTTCTGCCCAGGTTCGGACGAAAGACAGCCTTCCACGCCTAAGTGAACAGCAATATTGCGGACCAAAAGAGCATGAAAGAGGTTGTATCGAGAGAACGTACCAAGTCGTAGAGACGACCAGGGATGATAAGGAGATGTATCAACGTACAACAACGGGGCCGAACTTAGCGTGAAGCGCGAAGGTCGGCGAGTCCGAACTGACAGGTCCGTGTTCAGCGGATGATCTCGATAGAAGATTGTGTTTATGCAACCACAGATTTGCTCGTCCATCCGGTATTGATTGCGTAGCGCAACGAGGAAATCCGGCTGCTGGTTAGCTCCGATTAAGGAAGGTATCTCGGCCTTCTCGAAAACGTCCTTTTGTAACCACTCTTTCGCCATTGTTTCCTCTGACGTGACGATGGGAGGAAGTTGACGGAAGTCTCCGGCCACAACGACAGCGTGTTGAGCCAAGCCAGCTGCGTAATAGGACATTGGCAACATCAGCATCGAGGCCTCATCGATCACGACCACATCGAAGTCTCGTTCCACCAAGCCTTTCAACCATGTACGGTAGACTGTCGTCGCTAATACGCGGCACTTCTTGATGACTTCCTCGCGCAGAGCATTTAGTTGAGCTTCGATCTCTCGGACTTGAATACGAAGATCCGCAACTTTCTTTTCGGCTGAACTGAGACGAGAGCTACACTCAGAAAAGGGTGCATACTGACGCAGTTTGGCTTCCAGCTTGGAAAGCTCGCCGCGACCGGCTATCAATTCAGACTCATAGTCTGCAATCGTAGCCTCTGATGCACGGAGTGTGTCGTCACTAGCGCGTCGCTCCGATTCCAACTGTGCGATCTCTTTAGAAATTCGTTCGGGGTTAAGTCTTGAGATCAACCGGCGAAGCGAACCCATATCCCGAGAGCGCTCAAGATCGGCGGTTAGTTTACTAATCCGGTCGGCACATCGCTTTGATTGCTGGGTGAGAGCAACAAATTGGCGTCGTTTCTCGGCCAGAGCTAGTTCCCGATCATCCAAACGTTTTCTGAAGTCAATCACTGCCTCGAACTCTCCCAGGATTGTTCGAAGACGACGCGCCTCGGACTCATGAGTTCCGAGTTCATCCTCTAGCTCCTTTTTTCGGCTATCCAAGTCCTTTCCAATACGTTCAACGATCTTGTCCAGAACGACGTGCTCACCGTACTTTCTCTTTAACTCATCTTTCACAAGTGGACCATGTCTGAGTACAGCGCCACAATGAAAGAGAGGATCATGCTCTAAGCGCTGAGCGACCTTTTCCAGCGCCGTGTCCACAGCGACGTTAGTGTTCGAAACCAGCAGAACGGATCGACCAGCCCGGAAATGAGCCTCAACGATCCGTGCTAGGGTGGTGGTTTTGCCAGTTCCCGGTGGGCCCCACAGGAAGGCTACTTCCGTACCGAGAACTCGTCGCACTGCGTCCTTCTTCTCATCGTCCAAAAAACCATCGAGAAACACTTCGGCTGCTGGTTCTTTATCGGAACTCTTGATCGCTCCGTCACCTATGACGCGATCAGCAAAGTATCGATTTAGCCGTGCTTCCCCGCGGCCGACTTCCTCAAGTCTTTGGCGCAAACGTTCCACCAAAAAAGAGTCGTCAGTGATGAGCCGCGCATAAGGGATCTTTGGCCCAAGATCGTGCTCAAGAGAGACTATTATGAATCCCGGCTGTAGTGAGACGATGGTCCCATCAGCCTCTTCTTGACCGTACACTATTCGGATCGGAGTGTCGTCGCGAAGTTGAAGTTCGTCAGACAACGGAAACTTGTAGAGAATGTTTCTTTCGGAGCGACCGATTCGTTCGCCACCACGAATATCGGTCTGGTGCGCACCGCCGCGCTTGCGAATCGCGGCAACCTCCAAGCCTAGGGCTCGAGTCATTTGTGAGAGTGCTTCCATACATTCACCCAAACCGATTCGATTCCAACGGCTGAGTCGTTCGTGGACGCTTATTTAACTCAACAAAAATTGAGTTCGCGAAACAAAGTCAAAGGCCGTAAGTAAGAAATAAGTAGCAAATCCCCTATGGATGATCAATTCTTTTCTGGGACGGCAATGTTATTAAGGATCTGGTGAGGCGAAGCTGAGGCAATTTGTTTGCGATCTGGACGCCGTTGCAAAGTGTCTAAGACACGAGGAGGGTGCGGAGTCTTTCCTTCAGAACAGCCTCCTTAGGGCTTCTCACTCCACGCTGCAACCACTCTCGAACCTTGGTCACTGGCAGGGTGTGCGTGACCGAGCTGCGCACCTCAACTTCCAATTGAGTCAACCCGCCGGGCTCAAGCTCATGTTTGCGAAAGGCACACAAGGCTAAAACCGAGGCTTCGTACAGCCCCTCTGCCTCAACTTCCACCGAATGGCGGATGCCGTCCAAGTCCACGAATGACACGATACAGGCCGCCATGAGGCGGAGAATAGCATTTTCGCTAATTTTCGCCAATGGAACGACGTGTCACCTACGCTACAAAGCCATTTGGTTTTGGTAGAACCTGTAATTGAATCGCTGCCCAGCGAAATTATAGTTACAGTCTTGAGTGGCGTCGTCGCAAAGACCGCAATCCCTTGAAGGTGTTCTCGCCTTCGAGACGGTGGCGTGTCCTCACCGGGTCTTTCACTGGACCACTGCTGGCCGTACAGTATGTGAGAGTGATAGCCTTTTTGGGTATGTGCATCTCAAGTCTTACAAATAGAGCCGGCCACGTAAGGCTGGCTGGTTTTTGTCTAAGGATCATGCGACTCCCAAACCTCGAACCAATTACACGCGATGCAGCCAATAACAATTAGATTACCTCCGCGCTGGGTAAACGGTTCTGCACTTGAAGACGCGTTGCGCGCTGGTCCCGCACCATTCGACGATTCTGCGTCGGACGTTCATTTTCATGTTCCCAGCCGATGTAATCTAATGACCGAAGCAGCGGTGCGACTGCTGTCGTTGCTTAATCAATTAGATCACGCCACCAGGCGTGTCATCATAGATTTTGAACACAACGAGGACGTACTGGGATATCTCAATCGAATTGGTTTCTTCGAAGTCCTGTCACCAAACGTATCCGTGCTGCCAAAACGCCCCACTGCAGCTAAGGTAAGGCACTACCGGGGTCGCAATCCGAACTTGGTTGAGATTCAAAGAATTGATCGGAATCATCGAGATGGAGATCTCCCTAAGCGTCTAACGGAAGCCATTGGCCACGCCTGCGAGAACCGCCCCGATGTAGTGGAACTGGAGGGTGCGGCCTGGACGATCCTGGCAGAATTGATCGATAACGTGTTTGCGCACAGCCAAACTCAACTGGATGGCTTTGCAGCGTTGCAAGTTTACCCTAATGGTAATTGTCTCAAAGTTGCAGTATCTGATAGCGGCTTGGGTTTACTGAAGACTTTGCGACCTGCATTACAAAATCAGGCTCCGAAACTTGCAGCGCTGCGTGATATAGAACTGTTGGTTGAAGTATTCAAGCAAGGTTTGTCGCGCCATGGTGCTGATCGGGGCTGCGGTCTTAAGGGATGCGCTGATAAAGCGATCAAGTTTGGAGCTGAGCTTGATGTGCGCCTGCCCCAGGAACGCGTGCTGTTGGTTTCTGGAAATGCCGGATACACGCCTAACCGCGCATTCTGTTACTCGGGGTTGCCGCTAATCTGGGGCACCCATCTTTGCTTTACATTTAAGCTTGACTGATTAGCTGAATTCTGCTTCAATCACGGCGATGAACCAGATTCCAGCTGTAGATTTGCGGTTACGTGAGTTTATGGATGCGAATGAGGGTTGGGGTCGAGAGGCCGGGCGACTTACGTTTCAGCGCTTGATGAGTTTCGTTGAGCAGCACCCTGGGGCGCTAGTGTTTCGAGTGTCCTTAGCGGGTGTTCGCAGAGTTGATATTTCATTTGCTTCAGAAACGATAGTTCAACTAGCGCGCCGCTATCGCGGAGGAAAAGGGTTTTGCTTTGTCGACCTGATCGATATTGATCAACGCGAGAACTTTGAGGCTGCCGCCCAGCGCGCCAAGCAGCCATTGTTACTTTGGAATAGACAAGGGAAACCAGAGGTGCTGGGGGTCGAACCCAGCCAGGGGATCGCTGACGCGCTAAAGTTCGCCCTGATTAAACCAAAAGCGCGCGCTGCGGAGTATGCGAACTCGTCGGAAAATGTATCTCTTACGAATGCCAGCACTAAGTTCAAGCAGCTTTGGGAGCAGGGCTTTCTACTTCGTTGCGAAGCAGCGGCACCATCCGGCGGAGTGGAATACGTCTATTTCTCCGCCAAATAAAAATTTTGGGCTCCGGTTCAGCAGGTTCATTGAACGAGAAGTGGGTGGTTAAGTGGAGGAGAGGGCGATGAAAAAGAACATTCATGTTACGCATCGAAAAGACAAAACATGGGCTGTAATTGGCGAAGGTGATAAGCGAGCCTCCAGCGTGCACCAGACGCAGGAAGCCGCCATCAAAGTAGGCACGCCGATCGCCAAGGCAAATAAATCTGAGTTGGTCATTCACGATCGGCAGAACAAAATTCGCGATAAGGAAAGTTATGGCAATGATCCCAATCCGCCAACGGACAGAAAACACTAACGGCGATTCCGTAACTTGATGATCAAAGCAGCATTCATCGGAATTGATAAGCACGAGCATCCGGGCATCCGTGACCTCACGGGGGCGCGGCGCGACGCTTTGGCGTTGTGGGCGCTCTTTTGTGACACGATTCCGGGGATTGAAGCGAAGCTCCTCACGAACGAAGATGCCCGTATCTCAGCAATCCGTGAGGCCTTGGAGGCGACCCTTGGCGCTGCAGCAGATGACGACACCGTTATTCTTTCTTTCTCCGGTCACGGCACCAAAGACCATCGGATTGTCACTTTTGACACGAAACTCGAAAGGCTTATCAATACGACCATTTCGATGAAAGAACTGGCGACTCGATTCAAGGAATCAAGAGCCAGAGTGGTTATCTGCATTCTGGATTGTTGCTTCAGTGGCGGCGCGCCTGCCCGAGTTCTGGACGATAGTCCGATCGCCCGCGATCCTGGCTTTCCCCTGGAAGCCCTTGGCGGTAAAGGACGCATACTCATCGCGGCCGCGAATATCAACGAGTTTGCTTATGAACTTCCCGGTAGTGGGCATGGGTTGCTGAGCAAGGCGCTCATCGATGAATTTGAGGCTGCGGGGACGATCAGCTTGCCGACTGTGATGGATCGGGTGCTGGAACGAGTGCGAGCTGACGGTGCCCGAATTGGTGTCGTTCAGACGCCCGTGCTCTTTGGCTACGTGGAGGGAGGCTTGACACTATCCGGTCTGCGTCGCGGTGAGCGGTTCTTCGCGGCCTTTCCCGAGGTAACAGGGATACGGGTGACTCAGGCCATCCAGGATCTTGCGAGCTTTGGCTTTCCTCCTGAAGTCCTCAATGAATGGTCCGTCAATTTCAAAGCCGGGTTAAACGCATTACAGCTTATGGCGGTGAACGATCACCGGATACTGGATCGAGAATCACTGCTGGTTGTTGCTCCCACCAGCTCCGGCAAAACGTTCATCGGCGAGATGGCTGCTCTGCGTGCGATCGTTGATGGGCGTAAGGCGGTTTTTCTCCTTCCTTATAAGGCTCTGGTCAATGAGAAGTACGACCAGTTTACTCACTTGTATGGTGAACGATTCGGTGTGCGCGTAATCCGCTGCACGGGCGATCGGCTGGACTCCGTGGCGGCATTTGTTCGTGGAAAGTATGACTTGGGACTTTTGACTTACGAGATGTTCCTCGCCCTGGTCTTAAGTAACCCCGCGCTCTTAAATCAGATCGGTCTCGTAGTCATCGACGAAGCACAATTCATTGCTGATCCTGGCAGAGGAATCACGGTTGAATTGCTACTCACCTATCTGCTCGCTGCGCGCGAAAAAGGAATCAATCCTCAACTAATCGCCCTGTCCGCCGTGATTGGTGATATTCGTAATTTCGATGATTGGCTTTCCTGCCGAAGCCTGGTTACCTCAGATAGACCGGTTCCACTAACGGAGGGAGTGCTTGATCGCAGTGGCGTATTCGAGTATCTCGATGTGAGTGGTGCAAGGCAGACGAAACAACTTGTCCCTCCAGGAATGATCCGCCAGCGAAAGGACAAGCCCGGTTCGCAGGATGTCATCGTGCCGCTTGTCCAAACGCTACTGGCGCAAAACGACAAAGAACAGATTATTGTGTTTCGGAACCGTCGTGGACCAGCCGAAGGCTGTGCCGCGTACCTCGCGAGAGACCTCAACCTACCAGCGGCTACTAGCGCTATCGCAGCATTACCGCAAGGCGACCTATCAGCTGCTTCGGTTACCTTGCGGCGTTGCCTGACAGGAGGAACCGCGTTTCACAACACGAATCTCCTTCCCGAGGAGAAAGAGGTTGTCGAGCGCGCTTTCAGAGACCCTCATGCTAACGTTCGAGTCTTGGCTGCCACCACGACAGTCGCCGCCGGAATCAACACTCCTGCTTCAACGGTCATTCTTGCCGAGCAACAGTTCGTCGGTGAAGACGGCCGCCAGTTTACCGTCGCGGAATATAAGAACATGGCCGGGCGGGCCGGCCGCCTCGGCTTTAATGAAACGGGTCAATCGATCATCCTGGCTGGCAATAGCTTCGAACGTGAGGTGCTATTTCAACGTTACGTGCTGGGCGAACTGGATCCCCTCACGTCCTCCTTCAACTCTCAGGAGATTGAAACTTGGGTGCTGCGGCTGCTTGCTCAGGTTAGCCAAGTGCCGAGGCAAGACATCGCGCGACTGCTGGTTAATACCTACGGTGGCTACTTGGCAGCCAGACAAAACCCAGAATGGCGCCGCGACATGGGAACCCGCCTGGAGGCGCTGTTAAAGGAAATGATCCGCTTGGGTCTGGTCGACGAAGAAGGAGCCCAGGTGAGACTCAGCTTGCTCGGACAGGTCTGTGGGCGCTCGTCGCTTTGCTTTGCCTCGGTCCTCCGGCTGATTAACCTGTTGCAGCCGCTCCAGGATCACAATCTGACTGCTGACCAATTGATGGCGCTGATTCAGGGCCTACCTGAACTCGATTCCGTGTTTATTCCCCTCATGAAAACTCGCGGTAAGGCCGGCAGGAACATAGCGAAGTCGGAGACCGCTTGGCCTCGTGACGCCGCGCAACGCTATGGGCATGAAGTCGTTACGACTTTACAGCGCAATGCGGGTGACCTTTTTTACTACTTTGCTCGCTGCAAGCGAACACTGCTGCTTTGGGATTGGGTACGCGGTGTTTCGACAGAAACGATCGAGCAGAAGTACAGTGTCAATCCTTATAACGCAATAAGCTATGGACACATTCGAGGTTGCGCAGACACAACCCGCTTCCATCTGCGTGCGGCGCACCAGATAGCGCTGGTCATGTTCATTGATCGAGGCCCGAGTGAAGAATCTGTTGAGGCTTTGCTGAGACAACTGGAAGTCGGCATACCTGCGGCCGCTCTTGATCTGCTCGCCTTACCAGTCTCGCTTACCCGTGGTGACTATCTGGCGCTACATCAGGCCGGTATTCAAAAACAGGAAGATCTTTGGTTGCGCGAGCCCTCAGTACTCGCCGCACTCATCGGTGCGGGGTCGGCGAATGTACTGGAAAGTGTCCGTCCGCAAGCTGATCTTTCGAAAGGCTCGCTCGGGAACTAGCGAAACGAAAATCAAGGAGACGAATCGGATGAAGCGCGAATACCTTTTTTCAAAGATTGATATGTTCAGCGTTATTGAGCATCAGAAACAGCAAGCTTCCAAGCGAGTTCAGGCGGTGGATTCAAACCAATTATTGACGGCGACTGAGGATGAGATCGTAAAGCAGATTGTTGATGAATTTCGCATTGAGGTGCCGGTTATGCAGGATGGCAAGATTTACGTTTGCGAGCACGGTGAAACGAACGTGGATGTCAGCCGAGATCCAAATCGTTTTATTCGCGACCGGAGCCGTCCGTTCTTGGTGAACGGCACCAAGACAGTAATCGCTCTGCCATTTGAAGGGGACTCGGAACTCTTCAAAGTGCAACCAAATACCTACACCACAATTCGTCCTGCGGGCGAAATCTCTGGCAAAGAAATACGCCTCACTTATATGCAAGCAGAGCCGAACGCGGAAGCTGTCAAACGTGACTATATGAAGGCCCTCGGCGAGATCAAGCAGTACCTCGATTGGCAACGACCTTCGGCGGATGAATTCAACAATCAGTTAGAGGCTTTGGTTAGGCAGCGAGTGACTGACAGGAAAGGCAAGCTCACAGCCGGCTCAGCTATGCTGAACGGATTGGGCCTGCCGACGAAAAAGCAATAGCCGGCCACATTCGTTACACAGGACAGGAGAGAACAAAATGAGCATCTTTCTCATCAGAAACGAACAGCGCAGCAGGTATGAACTATACACTTCGCATGTGCGGAGCGGGCGTCCGTAGTAGCGCTTAAGAAAGGAGGCCAGACAAATGGGAAAAATCAGTGGACTGAAGCCAGGTCAGCCGGCACCACGCTCAGGTCAGTATCAACAGATAGGGCCCCGCGGTGGTAAAGGACCAGAAGTGACATCCGTAAAGGGAGAGCCGCTTCCACCGCCGCCGACCAAAGGCACAACGTACACGCTTGTCGATGCGACCAAACACAAGTCGGGTCGCTAATTCTGGTATGAGTCAGCGGCGTGAGCGATGCCCAACCAAACCTTTCGCCGCTGATATCAGCCGTCCAAACGCCTTGGCCTGCGTAGAACTGAACGCGCCGTAGACAAATGTTTTTCTGTGAGGTGACTCGTGCAAAACAATCCGACACAGCTAAAGCCGGAGCATCTGCTCTGCGCGGCCGGCGGGTTACTCGTTGGCGCTTGGTGGGTAAAGAACAAAGCTGAAGAAGCGATCAAGAGCCGCGCTGAACGTGACGATCCGGAAACCGTAGCGGCAACCTGCGAAGAGATCAAAGAGGTACTCGATCAATGGGAACCCGATAGTTATGAAGGGGAAGATGACTTTGTTTTCGATCTCGGTGCTTATCTGGACAACGAATCGAGTTGCGAAATCGAAGTGATGCCCGGAATCGCGGGCACCAAGCCCGATGTCCTGGTGGACGACGTGCTGGCTCTCGAGGTGAAAGTGAATCCAAATAAAGTTGAACTCGATCGTTGCGTCGGGCAGTGCGCCGGATATTCGCGCCGCTGGGTAACGTGGATTGTCTTGATCGATACGCCGCCGAGCAAGATTGGTTGGCTGGAAAACCTGCTGGCTGACAAAAACTTGGACCACATCCTCGTGTGGAGTTTTTCTTAATCTGTCTTTTGTGAGGTGAGTTAATGCCGTTACCTGGTGGCCCCGCAGATAAGTTTGGCAATTCTTTTGAGGGGCGTTGGACCGTCCGGCAAATGATTGACCTCATGGCCGAGCGGGCCGACTCGATCCGTTTGGAGCCGCCCGGTGATGAAGGGCAGGGCATTGAGTTTTGGGTGCGTCGGGGGCCAGTGCGCGAGTATCACCAAATCAAACGACAACACGGTGGGGAAGGACGCTGGACCATCGCCAGTCTAAGCGAGCGCGGAGTGCTGGCGACGTTTTACACTCGCCTTGCCGACCCGTCATCGACCTGTGTGTTCGCTTCGGCGCATTCGGTACGTCATCTTGATGAGCTCGCCGACGACGCGCGTAGGGCCGCCTCGCTAACAGAATTCGATCGGGAGTTTCTAAAAGCTGCTCCCAAACGCGCTTCCTTCGATCAGCTTCGCACGTATTGGGAAAATTGTTCACCGCAAGAAGCGTTCGACCGCCTTCGTCGAGTGGTGATCCACACAAGTGACGAAGAGTTCTTGCGAACTGTAATTGAAACACAGGTAGAAACGTTGGCTGAAGGTGCGTCACCCGCTGCCGTCGTCGCCGTCTTGGCGCAGTTTGCACTCGACCGGGTTCATCACGAGTTGACCGCGCTCGATATCTGGCGCCATCTGGAGACGGTCGGGTGTCGTCGTCGCGAGTGGCAGAATGATCCACGAGTACTCGCGGCAGTCGATGCTCAAAACCAGCGGTTCGTTAACGTCCTCAAAGAGGAAGCAATCGGCGGAGTTCTCTTTCGGCGTGATGAGGCAGCACTGGCCTTGCAGAAGCTGGTGTCTCCGTCGTTTGTCCAAAGTTTGATCTTTTCGGGTGAGGCCGGCATTGGCAAGAGCAGCATTATGCCGGAAGTGATGGAGGCACTGGCCACAGCAGGATGGGCCGTCCTGGCGTTTCGCGTCGATCGTCTGGAATCATCTGGCACGCCTGATCAGGTCGGCCGAGAGTTGAATCTACCTGGCTCACCGGCCAGCGTGCTTGCGGCCATCGCTCAGGGCCGACCCGGCGCGTTGTTTGTCGATCAGCTTGATGCTGTCAGTCTTGCTTCAGGTAGACGTACCTCATTCTTCGAATGCCTTAACGAAATAATCAAACAGGCCCTTAGTTATCCGAACCTGCGCGTCGTGATCGGTTGTCGCAAGTTCGATGTCGAGAATGATCACCGATTGCGGCGCTTGGTGGCTCGCGCAGAGATGGAATCCATTCCCGTGAAGGCGCTGTCGGCAACCCAGGTTCGCCAGCACGTAGCGGCGTTAGGCCTGGATGAATCCCATCTCACGGCGAAACAGATCGAATTACTCGCAGTGCCATTACATCTCAGTCTCCTCTCAGAGGTAGCCGACGACGCTCAGGCTCTCACCTTTGAAACTGCGAAAGATCTTTATGATCGGTTTTGGACGCGCAAGCAAGACGTGATCAGTGCTCGACTCGGACGCGACGTACAGTGGTCGCAAGTAATCGATGCACTTTCCGACTACATGAATGCGCATCAAGGCTTGTCAGCGCCGGCACCGGTGCTGGATCCGTATTCACGAGATGCTCGCGCGATGGTCTCCGAACATGTCTTGCGTCTGGACGATGGTAATTTCTCTTTCTTCCATGAAAGCTTTTTTGACTACGCCTTCGCCCGCCGCTTTGGATCCCGCGGCATGCGACTCGTCGATTTTTTATTGTCTGATGAACAGCACTTGTTTCGTCGCGCACAAGTCAGGCAGATATTGCTTCATGAGAGAGAGAATGATCGGAACACGTACTTGCTAGATCTCGCGGCGACGCTTTTCGATCAAAGGATTCGCTTTCATGTAAAGAGCGCCATCTTTGGTTTGCTCGCGGCGATTAGTGACCCAACCATCGACGAATGGAAAGTGCTGGCGCCGGCGCTTGCTGATCCCGCACATGAGTTGTATGCGGAGGTTTGGGGTTTGCTCTACCGTGCGCCGGCGTGGTTTGGTCTGGTCGATTCAACGGGACTCATCGAAGAATGGTTATCCGATGACACCATGCCCGAGCGAATTAACCTGACCGTGAACCTGCTACGCGGCATGCAGCGTCACCTCCCAGATCGCGTCGCCGATCTGTTAACTCCCAAAATGAACCTGTCGCCTGAATGGAACAACCGCATCGTCTTTGTGATTCAGTGGTCCGACGTGAGCTTGGGAACTCGTTTTCAACAGTTCATGGTTCAGGCGATTGATCTCGGGGTCCTAGATGGGGTGCGCGGACCGGTTGTGAGGAACTCTGACTTTTGGGATCTCTCTCACGGTCTGCCGGAAAAAGATCCAGCTCGCGCCGCTGAGATCATTGGTCACTTCTACGATCGCTACGTCGATCAGACACTCGAGATGAAATCCTCAGAGGAGTCTGAGAGCACACTTCATCTCGTCGCGAGCATCTTTAACACTACTCGCAACGGACATGAGGATTACTTCCTGAAAGCCGCCAACGGAGCCCCGAGGGAGTTCGTCCTGCACGTGTTGCCTGTGATGCTGCGGATTATGGAATTGACAGCGCAGCACCGCCATGGCCCACCGTGGAGTGACTCAGTTTGGTGCTTCCGTCACTATCAGGAAATCTTTGGTTCGGCTGATGCACTACTTCAGGGAATGGTTCAGGCGCTCTCGCTATTGGCTGCGCAGGCGCCGCAAGAGTTCACGACACACGTCACAAACTTGCGGGCATCCGAATTCGAGACGGCGCAGTTTCTCGTGATTCGTGCGTTTGCCGGAAACCCAGCGCAGTTCGCAGACGAAGCAGTTGCTTTTCTCTCAGAAGAGCCGAGTCGGCTGCGAATCGGATACATGAGTGAGCACCATTGGCCGGCGCGTCAGTTAATTCAAGCAATTTCCCATCATTGCTCACCGGCAGGTTTAAGCCAATTGGAAGACGTATTGCTCAGTTACTATCCGCCGTGGGAACTGGAACCTGACCGACGGGCTAGTTATGGATATGGCCAGTTCACGCTCCTCGATGGCATCGCACCAGCTGTCCGATCCCCTCACGTCACACGCCGTCTGGAAGAGTTGAAGCGAAAATTCGGAGCTATCAAAGAGCCAGTAGACATGATCAGCGGCTTCGTCCAATCGCCGATTGCCGACGAGTCCGCGGCAAAGATGTCCGATGAGCAATGGCTCCTCGCCATAACCCAATACCACGACGACTCACTCGAAACGAAGCTTAGCCATCAGGCGTTTAAGGGAGGCGCGGTTGAGTTGTCCCGTGTCCTTGAGGCAGAAGCCAAAAAGGACCCCGCCAGATTCGCAGCTCTGGCCTGCCGCTTTCCCGACGATGCGAATGTCAACTATTTCGAAGGAGTTCTTCGCGGCGTCACCGACGGCGGGGTCGAATTGGCAGCGGCGCATGATCTCTGCATACGCTGCCATGCGCTTCCCGGTAGGCCCGTGGGCCGATGGTTGGTTCGCTTGCTCGAACGTTTGGCCGAGCTGCCACTCCCTGATGAACTGTTACAAATGCTCTCGTTCTATGCCACTGAAGATCCTGACCCTGACCAGGAGTTGTGGCGGACGCCCGCGGGCAGTGGTCAAGTTTATTTTGGTGGCTCAATTGACATGGCGGCGCTTAACTCAACGCGCGGAGCAGCGGCCTTGGCAGTGGGCAGCGTGATCAATTCCGACGGAGCACGGCTCGATGCCATGTTGCCAACTCTCGAACAGTTGGTGCGTGATTCATCAATTACCGTGAGAGCGGCGGTCGCCCGCGCTCTGTTGGGTGTCATGAGGCACGATCGGTCCACTGCAATAAGGCTCTTCAACGCTCTCTGCGAGACGGAAGATTCACTGTTACGCACCGAAGGGGTTGCGCTATTTCTAAAGGCGAATGTTGCTACGGACTACCCTACTCTCGAACCGATCATCAGTCGTATGATCCCTGCCGCCGATGAAACCACGAATAACGCCGGCGCACGGCTCGCCTGCATCGCGGCTTTGTTTAATCCTGAAGCCCAATCTTTGGCCCAAACTTGTCTTTCTGCGAATGAAGCCCATCGGAAGGGTGCCGCCCAAGTGTATGCGGCCAACTTGGGACAAGCTCGGTTTAGGGACTATTCCGAAGCACAACTGCTCATCCTTTTTAACGATCCATCGCCGGTAGTGAGGAGAGAGGCCGCTCGTTGTTTCATCGCGGTTAAAGAAACGCTTCCCGATTACGCCTCGCTGATTGATTCTTTTATGAGCAGTGAAGCCTTCGCCGCGGAACATCGCACTCTCTTTCACGCTCTGGATGAGACGCCGGCCCAGCTTCCCGAGATTACCTGTGCTGCGGGCGAGAAATTCTTTGAATCAGTAGGAGCAGCGGCGGCGGACATGAGCACTCATGCTGCGGCTGACTCTTTCATAGTCTCAAAGCTAGTCATTAGGACTTATGCTCAAAATCACTCCGCGGAAATTCAACGACGTTGTCTGGATCTCATTGATCGAATCGTTAAGCTGCAGGCGATCGGCTTGAATGAAGCGATGGCTGATTACGAAAGATAACCTTCGACAGCAGAGGCAACCTGTCTCCACTCGAAGTTAGGAAGGGTGAGACCGGCTTCGCGGCATTTTGATGCAAACAATGATTCATTTGAAGATGTCCAATGGACTTTAACTAACGTTGTTGAATGAGAGGCCAACGAATCATCCTGGACAAGTCCGTCGTCTTCGGGCTGAAAAACGCGGAAGTTGATTCTCTCGATCGTTATTTCTTCCAAATTGTACCTGCCATACTTGTCAATGAAATTCTCGCAGATCTGACTAAGGAAGCCGATTCAAAACATACGACCAGAATCGCTGCACATGCTTATCGGGTCAGCGGAAATCATGGACTTACGCTCGATTACCGAATGCGGCTTGCTAATTCGCTGCTCGGGAACGAAATTCCGATGGACGGGAGGTTTTTAGCATCGCGCGAAGTAGTCGTTCGAACCGTCAGCGGTTCTCTTGCAACGATAGTCGAGACTCCTTTGGAAGATGCGATCCTCAATAGATGGCAACGTGGTGAATTTAGTGAACAAGAACGACGCTGGGCCCAGCAATTTCGCAAAAGAATGGAGCGCCCCCTTAGTCCCAAGCTGTACCTCGATAATATTCAACGAGCCGGTCTGTCATTTGAGATTCCTCGGTCAGATGAAGAGCTAATCGCATCAGTTAATGAATTATTGAATGACAGGAAATTGCTACCCAGGCTTTTTGCGATCCTCGCTCGACATTTCAACATTCCCCCTCAGTCGATCAACGAAGTCACTTTGCGTTGGTTCAAGGAAGGTCGAAGGCCGTTTGATGAATTTGCTCCATACGCCTTCTTTTGCTTAAAAGCGAACTTTCTATGGCACCTCAGCCTGACCAATCCCGCGCTTTTTAAACCTGACAAGAACGATAGAAAGGATCTGGAGTACTGTTACTATTTGCCAAGCAGCCAAATTTTCGCCACCAAAGACGACAAGCACAAGCGTTTACTTCCCGGTCTCTTGCGGTCGGACCAGAGTCTTGTTGACGGAGATGAGCTTAAACAAGACCTTCGACGAATCAGTGAAGCTTGGAATCAGTTGACCAAAGAAGAGAGAATTTCTCTCAATGCACGGCGCGGCGATGCGCCACCAGAAGATAGAAATTCGATCATCTATCGGCTCTGGAAAAAGCACGATGGCGAAATCAGTATATCTCAACACAAGCAGCTAATAGGGGTGAAATTGATTGACCCAACGCTTCCGAAAGAACAGCAGATCGAATTCACCATTCGTGAATTTATGCAGAAGAAGGCCAAGGAAATACGTGAGGGGATCAGACTTTCCGAAGCAGAATTGCAGGAATTGAACAAACGCTATAAGGGCCAAGATCCGACCACGATCCTAATGTTTAAGAGTACCGTCAGTCGCGAACGATTAAAGGAATGGCATCCAGAACTTACGGAAGCAGATCTCGCGCAAGAGAATGCTGACATATACACTCAGATCTATTTAGACCCTGAAGAGTATGGGCACTTTCAATTCTGCTAACCCGATAAACCATTGCTAGTTTAATTCTGTTTGCTGAGCAAGCCTCGACAGTAAACTCATAACGCCTCGTCTTCATTCCGCTGCGCTTCATTCCAGCCGAGAAGCTTTGAATTAGTTTCCCCCTTCTTCGCTCTCATTGTGCCACGGGAGCCCGCCCGACAACTCTCCGCAAAGCCTCCGAGTCCTCCACTCCGTTCCGGCAGTCCCTGTGTCGGTCGAGCACCCACCCGTGTCCCAACGTCGCTACGAAGGGGGAAAACTCTTGTTCTTTAAGACAAAGACCCCAAACCACGCGCAGCGAAAGGAGCACCAACCATGCAACGACACGCCAACAAACCAGCACCCGACGTTCCAAAGTGGTCAGCCTTGTTAGTTGAAGCAGTCAACAAGCCAGGCATGATCATGGAAGCTTACTCAGCTTTTCATTCCTACTCGATCGGAAATCAAATCCTTGCCCTCGTGCAATGCCAATTGCGCGGACTTGAACCCGGCCCGATCAATACCTTTCCCGGCTGGCAAGCACTAGGCCGCACAGTCAAACGCGGCGAACGAGCCTTGATCCTTTGCATGCCGATCACTCGCAAAGTTCGCGACGAGCAAGGCAGCAGCGGCAACGAGAGCGAAGGCGAGAACAGCGAGCGCAGATTTACTACCTTTATGCATAAGGCACGATGGTTCGCCATTAGCCAGACCATCGGCGACGAATTCACAGCGCCACGCTTGCCAGAGTGGGAAGCCGAGCGAGCACTAGCCGCTCTCGACATTGAACAAATTCCATTTACCGCGCTTGACGGAAACTGTCAGGGCTACGCGAGGAAGCGACAGATCGCGATCAATCCGGTGGCGCAGCTTCCACACAAAACGCGTTTCCATGAAACCGCCCACGTCATTCTAGGGCACACGAGCGAGGCAGATTTTACCGACACCGAACGAACGCCCAAGAACCTCCGCGAAGTAGAAGCAGAAGCGGTCGCTTTGCTTTGCTGCGAAGCGTTGAACCTCGAAGGCGCGGACTATTGCCGAGGCTATATCCAGAACTGGCTATGCCCCGCCATCGGCTACAACGGCGACGCCATCCCCGAAAAGAGCGCACAGAAGATTTTCCGCGCAGCTGATCAAATCCTGCGAGCCGGACGACTACAAGCAAGCGAGAACGAAACCGAACATTGACGAACGAGAAGGGGCTAGGAAAGCGCGTCAACGCTCGCCTAGCCCAGGCACCAATTTTTCACCCGCTAAAGGAGAAATGATCGATGCGACAAAACCATAACACAGCCAGCCAAACCAGCGTGACCCGCTTTGCGCTGGGCCAAACCTTCATCACGCCCGGAGCCGAAGAAGCACTCCAGATCGCCGGACAAACAGCGATTGAGTTTTTGCGCCGTCACATGTCCTGCGATTGGGGAGAGCTATCAGACGACGACGTTCAGGAGAACGAGCTTTCACTTGAGCAAGGATTCCGACTGTTGAGCAACTACCAAACAGGCAAGGGCCAACAGCTTTGGATCATCACCGAAGCAGACCGTAGCGCAACTACGCTCCTGCTTCCCAGCGAGTACTGAAGCGAACAAATCGAAAGAAGGAGCAGCGCGGGTGTTACCACCACCCGCGCCGCTTACACCGTGACTTTGCCCAACTTCAAGGAGAAAGCCAGATGCCAGATCAGAGTACAGGTGTTTGCGCGGCCAGAACAAACGCGCTCGTTTGCAATATCCACGATCTAGTCACCGAGTTAGAGGAACGGATCGAGGACGGAGAACCGTTCGACAATCCGAAGCTAACCCGAACGGCTGATCGAGTATTCGGCGGCAGCAGAGCGCAAGGCAAATACACACCCCGCGATGCTTACGACGCCGTAGAAATCGCCGTCAATAACTATCTATTAGAGAAACACGCGAAAGAGTTAATGCAGAGGGACGTGACCGAAGCGCTTGCTTCTGTCTTGCGTCCATTGATGCAGCGACTACCTACGCAAACGGATCGCACGTTAGAGCAAAACGAACTACAGCAATTCTCGACGCCGCCGACGCTGGCGTATGTCGCAGCGCGATTACTTAATCCGACGCCCGACGACATAGTTCTCGAGCCGTCAGCCGGAACCGGCAGCCTCGCGATCTGGCCTCGCGCAGTTGGCGCGAAGGTTATCTGTAACGAGACCAGCTTGCGGCGATTCTCTTTACTTCGCTGTGTCCTCAACTTTGATTCGCTTCCACTTGATGCCGAATTCATCGACGATCTGTTACCCACGGAGATTCAACCGACCGCCGTCTTGATGAATCCGCCGTTTAGCTCTACCAGCGGAAGAGTCACGAAAACCAATCCACTGTATGGCGGTCGCCACGTGGCGAGCGCCTTACGCCGATTGAAGGAGGGTGGACGGCTTGTCGCAATCGTCAGCGAGGCGATGAGCTTTCACCATCCGAGCTTTAGTGAATGGTGGCAACGGATCGCTTGTCTCTGCAACATCCGCGCAAACCTCACCCTTGGCGGCAAGGAGTATGCGAAATACGGGGCCGCGCCCGATGTTCAAATCCTCGTCATTGATAAGACCGGAGCAACACCCGGAGCGAATTGGCAAGAGCAGCTTGAGCAGATTGCTTGGGGAAGCGCCGCCACGCTTGAGGATGCCTGGGAACAACTCAAGCACTTAGTTGAGCCGTCACCCAACCGGCCAAACGACGATCCAGACAGAGAGGAACCGAGCGGAAATCTCTTTGTTCCATACGTATCCGCAAAGTTGAAAGGCGGCAGACCGCATCCGGCTGTAATCGTTGAATCGGCATCAATGGCGGCAGTTACGCCGCCTGACATTACTTATAAGCCACACCTCGCGCCTGAGATTGTCAGCGAAGGCCGACTGTCAGACATTCAGCTTGAGCGCGTTATCTATGCTGGACAGCGACACGAGCAGAGACTACCGGACGGATCACGGGCGGGATTCTTTGTCGGCGACGGCACCGGAGTTGGCAAAGGCCGCGTGTTGGCCGGCATCATCGCCGACAACTGGAATCAAAATCGCCAACGCGCGATCTGGCTTTCCGTCAATAATGACTTACTGGAATCAGCCAGACGCGATCTCACTGACTTAGGACTCGCGAGCATTCCGCTATCGCGAATCAATGACTATCCACCAGCCGGAGAAATCGCCTTACCTCACGGCGTTATCTTTAGCTCTTATTCGTCGCTGATAGCCGCAGCCAAAACGGGAGAGAAGCGCTTATGCCAAATCCAACGCTGGCTTGGCAGTGATGGCGTAGTCGTCTTTGACGAAGCGCACAAAGCGAAGAACGCGCTTGCAGGTGGACGCGGCGAACCGACACTCACCGGACAGGCTGTCATTGACCTACAAGACCCGGAGCGCAATGCAGATTATCGCGTGGTCTATTCGTCAGCCACCGGAGCCACCGACGTGCGGAACATGGCCTATATGACGAGGCTTGGACTGTGGGGCATTGGCACTTCATTCCCCGGAGGCTTTCAAGAGTTCATGCAGGAGATTGAATCCGGCGGTGTTGGAGCCATGGAAATGGTCAGCCGCGATATGAAGGCGCTTGGAATGTATCTATCCGGCTCGATCTCGTTTGGCGTATGCCCTCAGAGCGGCAAAGCGGTTGAGTATCGGGAGCGCATTCACCTACTAACACCACAGCAGCGCGAAATGTACAACCGCGCCGCCGACGCGTGGCAGAGCGTATTGCGGAACATTGACGCAGCCTTAGAGGTAACGAACGGCGGGCCCCGCGCTCGCGCTGTCGCCCTCAATAAGTTTTGGGGAGATCATCAGCGGTTCTTTCGCCAAGTTATCTGCGCGTTCAAGGTGCCAAGCGTGATCGCGGAAACCGAAGCGGCTTTGAGCGAAGGCAAATCAGTTGTGATCTCGCTTGTCGGCACGGGCGAAGCTAGGACACGCGCACAAGTAGCGAAGGCGACTGCCAATGGCGGGATGCTTGAGGACTTGGACTTCTCACCGCGCGAAGTGATCGCCGCGATGGTCGATCGCGGATTCCCGACGACGCTCTATCAAGACGTAACGGACCCAGGAACCGGCAAAACAATACAAGTGCCTGTAAGAGACGCGCAGAACAACGTAGTACAGAGCAAAGAAGCCCTGCGGATGAAACGGGAAATCATCGACGGCTTGTCAGCTTTAGAGCTTCCCGAAAACCCGCTTGACCAGCTTGTCAATCACTTCGGAGAGCGAAACGTTTCCGAGCTTACGGGACGAACGCGCCGGCTCATTCGCGATTCACGCGGACGAATCGAGTACAAGAAGCGAGCGCCGGAAGGTGTAGCGATGCACCGCACTAATGTTTACGAAATGGAACAGTTTCAGGCACAAAAGAAGCGGGTTGCGATTATCAGCGATGCCGCAGCTATGGGGATCTCGCTTCATGCTTCGAACCGTGCGGAGAATAGGCAACGCCGCGTACAGGTCACGCTTGAACTTGGTTGGAGTGCCGATAAGCAGATGCAGACCTTTGGCCGAACGCATCGAAGCGATCAAGCCGTGCCGCCTGAATACGTGTTGCTCTCAACCGAGTTGGGAGGAGAGAAACGCTTTAGCTCAACCATTGCGCGTAGGCTTGGCAGTCTGGGAGCATTGACCAAAGGCGACCGAGGCGCAGCCGATAGCGGCGACCTCGCGAAGTACAACTTTGAGACGGAAGAAGGCCGAGCCGCTTTGTGTCTCATGTTGCGACGCATTGTCGAGAACGGCAATGTTCCGGGCATCGGCAACCCACGTCAGACCTTGCGCGATATTGGCTTGCTTGTTCGTAACCGTGACGGTTGCGAAGAAGTGCGGAAAGATGATCTGTACAACGTGCCGCGATTCCTTAACCGCGTATTGGCCCTCGACGTAGATCACCAGAACGCTTTGTTTGACCACTTTGTTGACTTGTTCGATCAGACCGTGCGGTATGCAAAAGCCAACGGCACGTTTGACGAAGGGGTAACCGATATTAAAGCGCTGGCGATCCGAATAGCGAAGCCTCCACGCGTAGTGCACACCGACGAGACCACAAATGCGCAGACGACCCATTACACCTTAGAGATTGACGTACCCTCGAAGGCCGTCAGCTTCGACGAGGCCGAACGAGTACGGAAGCGAAAGACCGGAGCATTCTTTCGCCATCGCAAGAATGGTCACTTCATTCTCGCAATCGAATCTGGACTCCATACGAACGCTGAAAACGGAAACAGCTATCGCACGTTTGCAGTCTGGAAGCCCGAAGCTGCGCGAAGTACCTACATTCACGACGACGAACTAAAGGAGAAGTATCGCGCCGTGATTCCATCGAAAGCGCGTGACTGGTGGAAAAAGAAACATGCGACGGTGCCCCCGATTGAAACACACGAGACGCACATAATCGGCGGCGCGATTATCCCGCTCTGGCAGAGATTCAAGACGCACGAAGAAGCCCGCTTGCGCGTAGTACGAGTGACCACGGACGACTGCCAGCGAATTGTTGGCATTCGGATACCGCCTGAACAGGTTGGGGTGATTGTCAGAGCGCTTGGCTCGACTCGCGACCTCCGCGAACCGGACGAGATATTTGCCGGTGTCCTGGACGAAGGCGAGGAAGTCACTCTCGTTTCCGGTCTCAAACTTCGGCGGGCATTCGTTCACAGAGAGCCGGTCATTGAACTGTGCGGAGCGGACCCGTACAAGTTCGCCGAATTGCGCAAGCTTGGCTTGCTTAACGAGCAGATCGATTGGAAGCAGCGCTTCTTTGTTCCGACCGAAGAAACCGCAGGTCTCGAAATACTCTTAGCCCTGCTTAAGCAATATCCGGTAATGGTCAGCGACGACCAGTTAAGCGAACCCGATTCGGAGATCGCTCAGACTGAACCTATCACCGAAATCGCACCGGCGCAGATCGTCGACCTTGACCAATGGATCGTCGCCGTAGCCGAAACAGCCAAATACAATGGACAAGAGGTTGCAGAACCCGTTCTGAATCTCGCAACCGAGCCATCAACGAATTTCGCTTTTACTCCACCCCCGACTGTCTTTGTTTGTGACTCACAGTCAGTCCGAGACGCGAGCGAAATGCAGTTGGCTTTCGACTTCTAAAACTGATGTCAGCTTCTTTCTCCAAATCGACAGAGCCTGTTATCGCGCCCAAGTGCGAGGCGCGGGACCTTGGCTCCGTCAAATCGCAAGAGTTATGCCGCTTGCTGGCGGAGGCTCAACCAAATCCCTTGACGAGCGAGCAGGTGATGGCGGTCCAGGCGATGCGCCTGTTGCGGCGGCTCGACAGCGAATTGCTAAAGGCCCGGGTCCAATGGAATCAGGACTGGTTCCGGCGGCTTATGCATGCCCGGTCAAAGGCTGTCTCGCGAATGAAGAGGCGATGGACGAAGATTGAACCTCAGCCAGCTATCCCGTTGGGCAGTCTTAGGAGACGTTTTCACGCGAACCTGGCCTGCTATCTTTACCAGTCGCGACCGTAGCCTTGGGCGGAGGTTAAGCAATCTCTCGTCCTTTCCTCAAACCGCGAAGTGTTGTCTGTCGTTCCGATTCCTTTGCTTTCCTGCACCTAAGCCAACGCCCACCAAAACCCTGAGAGCGAAGTGTTATCCATTGAGCCGACCGGCCTATTTGGCGATATCCGTAATTTTGGTAAATGAGGAGCAAAACCTCGCTCGGGTGAGGTTCGAGTTTCGCGCGCTCACGCGCACCCTCGTCTGTGCTACGTAGCCTTGTCGCCTTGCTCGTTCTCAGATCCAGCGCTTCTCAAAAATAGTCACTTGCTCAAATGCCAGCCCAGTTCCTGGCTGCGGCCATTGCAGCTTACCGGCCTTCTAATGTCCGATTAATCGCCTCGCAAAAAAAACCCGTTGTTCGGTCTGTCTGGCTGGAAGTTCTGGCTTCGCTCGGCGTCTTAGGAATTGCGGAAAAGGAAAAAAGAAGCGCAATCAGGTGGGCAGACAAGATAGAGCTTAAAAACGGCTTTCGGTTTAGACCTAAGTTCTTTCTTATCAACAACTCTAGAATCAGGAATCTTTATAAATAAACCTGAGAAACTCAAGAAGTGCCAAAACCGACTTTGGTTCAATGACTTGCGGCTGTTTTTTTTGGTGATTTTTCGGGGATCGGATTAAGCAAAATAAGGTTTGGGAGTATCGAAAAATGGTAACACGGGGCACCAAGAGGACGCTGGTAAAGAGGAGTACCTCCCTGAATCTGTACACTGATCAGGCGATTCAAATCCAAGCGCTCATGGAAGCGGCCGGGTCTCGAAAAGAAGCGCCGCTGGTGCGTCAGTTGTTGGATGAAGCGCTTGCCGCCCGTCGCCGAAAATCGGTTAACCGCGACGTGTCCGAGCAACCTCCCCCATCGCAGGATATCGCTGAAACCCTTCAAACCACCCAGACCTTGCTCTTGAAGATGATCCGCCAGGGTGAGACTTCCTTACGGGCTCAGGGCATCAGTCTAATCTTAGTCCAGGAGGTTCTGGCTGAAGCTAGCGCTGGCCGCAAGATCGCATGGAACAGACTTGAAGCTCCGGCGTTGCGTGAGGGGGGGGTGAACTCAACAGAAATCGACGAACGATTCATTTCGGAGACCAACGAAGCCAAGGACTATGCCTACGGTGTGGCTGAGGAGATCAGGAACCAACAGGACGCGCAAACCAACCAGAGGAATCGCAGGAATGCACCAGACGAGCTGCCTTTTGAGCAGTAAGTGCGGTCAGAATTGTGTGGCAGAAAATGAGAATCTGGCTCTAATGATGTTTGGATTCTCGTAGCGATCGCACGTTACGAAGTAACTTTCTAGCCAGCTCTGATTGAGGATTCATTTGAACTAATCGTTGGAATTCCTGCTCGGCTTCCTTTAGCAATCCAGCCTTCGCATAAAACACCCCAAGCGCAAGATGAGAGCGCGTTTTCTTTAGCTGATCAATCTTCTGCAAAGTGCTTGCTGGTAAGATTTGAAACTTCATTTCCGGGGAGGAAGGACCCGGAGAAACAATCTCTTTGCCGTCAACGACCCCGATCACTGTCCAAGCATAAATCTCACCTCGCTTGAGTGGCTTAGGTGAGGCCCATTCCGCACGTTCGGACGACAACTCATCACTTCTGAGTACTTCCCGGCCTCTAGTATCCGCGACATAGACCCGATAGCTGGCAGCGCCTGGTAACTTCTCCCACTTGAATACCGGTTGGTCTCCAACCACGACGGTTCTTCCCGGCGATAAGAGTTTGAAAGATTGACCGCTATTGCTTCCTCTCAGCCCGCTATTTTCCCCGATAAGCTTGTTCAAAACGTCTGGTCGTTCGATTCCTTCCGCAATTGCAGCATCGGCGATCTCACGCTGTGTAGCTGGTGGTAGTTCATCTAATCCGGTCAAACGACCACCGCGATCCATCGTTATTTGACGCGGACCATCTTTGAGCACGGCCACCGCGCCAGTGTCGACCACAGTCGGACTCGGCGCTGTCCTCGGCACTTTCGGCAGTTCCGGAGTGGAAGGTGAAGGCTGGCTGGCCGCGTTGATGTTTTCCGGAGTCGGGCTAGGGAGAATATTAATCTGCGTCGGCTGGTCCTTTTTCGCTTCAAGAGTTTCGGCTCTTCGCTTAAGAAGCATCGCCGTAACTACGATCGCTGCCACAACCAGCACAACTGCGGCTAGGGCATAAGCTGGCCTCAACGGCAGAGCGCGCCACCAACTCGTCCGGGATGACTGTTCGCGCGACGGTTCGCGCCGGACCGACGCGTACGAGACGTCCATCGCTGGGGCAGTCTTCTCTCGGAACGCCAAGAAACTGCGAACGTCTTCTCGACAAGTTTCGCATGCCTTGAGGTGTACATCGATTATTTCGCGTTGCGTTTCGTCGAGCTTGCTGTCAGCGAGGCTGACGAGCTGGTCAAAATCAATGTGGTCATGACGGAACCAGAACTCTGGCGCCAGTGTGAATCCAACGTTTACTGGTGGGCGCTGATGCCGAAGACCCTCGACAAACTCTTGGTGACAATGCTGGCATTCGGCGAGGTGCCGCGCGGTCTCCTTCAATTCGGCCTCGGGCAGGGTTTTGGCGCAGAAGCGCTCCATTCGGGATTTCTCTATATGTTCGGTCACTGAGATCCTTATAGCCCCTTCTCCAATATCCTAAGACGGGAGAAGCCGCCAAACCTTCCGGCTTGTAAAAGTTTATTTTGATGCCGAAGATAACTCGGCCCTTAGCCGTTGAATTGCTCGAAAACGCCACTTGTAAACATTGTCGCGAGTTGCATTGAGTTGGGCACCGACGGTCGAAGCGTCCATCGGAATCCGCTCGCCCAATAGCACTACTTGCTCGACCGATCGGTCGAGGTCTTTCGCTAGCTCCGGCAAGGTCGTGACGCCATTCGAAAGCAGTAGTGTGAACAAGTCCTGCCCATCATCATCCTCAAAACTAAAACAAAAAGAATCTCGTTGCTCAGGCGGTAGTCTTTTCGCCGCTTGCCAGAGCCGGCTTAGCAGTTCTTTGATTCGAAACAACGAGTCGCTACTCAAAGCGCTCGCTACATAATGGGCCTCCCAGGACGATCTAGTCCCGTCATCTAACGATTCGATTCGCTGCTCTCGAACCTCGAGTAGAACAGCCATTATCCTAACCAATACATCAATCTCAACCGGACCACCGATCCAATCAAAGAGTTCGGCGATGACCTGCGGAAGCGGAGCCTTTTTCACATCCTCGTGCGGAAACCGTGCCGCCTGAAATGCCTCCAATCTGCTCTCGATGTCGGAGGACTGTTGTTCCGAGAAGAATGTCTTTCCGGTATTTCTCCACACTGCGAAGCCGCACAAGATTTCGCCGTCATAGTCCCAAGCCACCAGTTCCTTATGCCGTCTGAAAAGATCTCTAAGGCTGTCCTTCAGCCGAGTGCGAGCCGGCGACTTTGAACGCAGGAAGTCAACGCAAACGTTCGCGATAACTCGCGCCACGTAGTGACTGAAATTCTCTATGTCTGTCTTGCTCGATGAAGTTTGAAGATCGTGCAGCATCTGCACAATCCCTGTCATCGCTTCCTGAAAGAGGTCCTCGGCTTCGCTATGACGAGGATTGATGCCTTGTGAGCTGACATAGAATCCGAGCCGCCGGCGAAGAATTCGTCTGATGATCGGCGCGGCCTCGGCCATTAGCAGTTCGTCGAGACGCTGTTGCCGCTCCGACTCCCCCTTGGCGCCGAGGTATGGAAGTAGCAGGTTATCCATATAGGCGTAACCAATCGACAGTTTCCAGGTCTGTTAATTTCCGGTTAGCGAAGCCCCTGACTCATAGTCAGAGGTCACCTTACGAGTGGGGAGCGAGCGAGTATCGAACCTGACGAACCGCTTCTGGACTCGAGCGATTCGCCGCGAGCTAATACCAAGACCTCTCATCGCTTCAGACGCGACTTATTCTTGACGTCATACTTCACCGCGCCCGGAAGTTTTGCGGGAAGCTCTATTCGGTCATCAACGATGTCTTCCAGATGCACGCCGGCAACGCGTGCGTATTCCAGCAGAACAAGGAGCGAAGGCTCATTCTTGTCCAATTCGTAATCCGATATTCTGGTGTACTGGATCTCTTCTTCGACTCTTAAACGCCTATGGAGTTCGGCCTGAGACAGGCCAAGCGCATTCCGAATGTCTAGAAGTTTTTCGGCCAGCCGTTCTGGCCTTCGACGCGCGTAGCCCATCAGCAGCGACCTCCTTCTGAAATGGAGATCGCGCGGCAGGGTCTATCCGTTGTTGCGGATGGTAGGTAGCTGCGTTTGTGGTTCGCCCTGAGTATGAGTCTTTCATGCTCAGCGGCGATGCTCATCTCTCAACTACATCGGAGGTCGAGCTACGCATTGCACAGTCGCGGATTTCAAAGACTCAATGGTCCTTAGGATAGCAGAGGGAGGGCGTCTGGATCACTCTACGCTGTACCTTCAGCGGGAAACGTGTTTGTTGGAGAAGACGTTATAACAGCCATTCGCTTCCAGATAGCTCTGGATCATGACCGTTCGAAGGGAGAGGAACTACCGCGCCGTGGCGGATTGGGTACGAGAGATTGTGTTGAGTCACAGCATCCAAGATTCCTGTTCGAGTTATTCTTGGCGAAAGCCAGCGGCGTCGCCAATAGTCGGCAATCTCGGCAGAGTGTTGTTCCACATTTCTCTGAGGAATGAGATACGAAGGAAGTTTGTCGAATCCTGTTAACACAGCGCGGTAATTCCTGGCAAGCCGAACGCCGTAAGTCACCCGCCGGTCGCCATGCTGTAGAAGGTAATCGCTTTGTAAGCTCACGGCATCAAGCGCTTCTCTGATCTTTCGCATGAGTGGATTCACCCCCTCACCAAAAATGCTATTGACGGGCCTGCTATTCGTTCGACGAGAAATCAACACGCTGCCGAGTTGAATCGTCTCTTTGCTAAAATGATATGTACCAAATCCGTAACTGTGGCCAAGATTCTCGAATCGTATCTCTTCTTCCTCGCGACCGCCCACTTTTTCGAGCGGAATTTTCACTCGGTTGTATTGACTTGAACCGACGCCGTATAAACTAGTCGTACAAATCAATACGAGATTAGGTTTTCGAACCACAGGCTTACCCTTATTGGCGGAAGCAATTATGCTGACTTGTTTCGCGTATCTTTCCGAGTAATGTTTAGTAATCTCAGGACTACAAAGCAACATACAAACAAGCTTGCCTCCGAGAAGCAAGTTATAAGGAGCTACGGCACCACACACTGTGATATCCAACATGTCGATCCCGACATGTTCTCCTTTTACCATTCGAGCAAGCTGCGCAATTGAAGCGCGCGTTGTCGCAAAATTGAGGGCCTTACTAAGAGCTTGTTTACTTGCGTGGCGCAAACCTTGCTCCTGAAAGCCCTTTCTAATCGTCAATAGGTCGGCTAACTTTTTACAACGTTTACTGCGATAGAGATGCGTTCGCGCCTCAGCACTCCAGTACTTGGATGATGTCAAATCTCCCTTTCGTCCTTTGTGGAGTCTCTTCTGAGGATTGCGGCGGTGCCTCCTCATAGAACGCTTCGACTCTTTGACCAGCCGATCAATTACGGCTTGGTTCGGAGTTGCGATTTGAGGTCGAGTGCAAATGCCATCAGACATGAGATCAGCAAGGTAAAGTCCATGAATAAGCCGCTGTACAGAATCAAGCAACCAAAGAGCTATTCTCTTGGATGGTTTCTCGATCACATAGTCAACAAAAGTCTGAGGCTGCCATCCGATCCATTCATCGCGCCTACGATGTTGGACAACTGAACTGCTTAGAGCAGCGATACCAATTACCGGATGATTCGGTGCGGCAGAGTCTCTGATTAGAACCATCATAGAACGTCCGGGAACGGACTTGTATTCGTTAACCCATGTGTGTCTAAAGTATCGCCAGACATCGCCCAACCGGAGACCAGTGTATTGACACGTTGTGTTGGGGTCGGCGAACTGAATGTAGGGGGATACAAATTCGGATAGCGCTTTGGCTCTTTGCTCACCATCCTGGAATGACTCCACCTTCTTTAGTTTTTCCGCCAGGTCTCGACCATCACGCATCACGGAGAAGATGGAGTGCCATTCTTTGCCGTGAAGTCGTCGTCGTTCCATCTTCTTAACAAAATCTGTAACGGACACTTCGCCCAACTGAGCATCCCTGCCAAGTAGGTGCCGGCTCCGTACAAGGTCCTTGGATGAATGAGAATTCTCTAATAGGCGCGGTGGGTGGAATTTGACGTTCGACCCACGAACGTTCAAATTCCAACCTTGGGCGAGCAGGTCGAGAACAACGTTTGTGACGAATAAAAGATCCAATTGGCCGGCACTAGTCAATCGACTGGAAGGCTTTGCGTCTTGTCTAAGGGAGTCCAAGACCTGGGCTCGGAGTGCTGGAGCCTTTTTCAGAGCCGTCGCAGCGCGCTTGCAGAATTTGACGAACTGGCTCTGCCGTCGCCCTAGTCTCGGGCGCAAATCCACAGCTTTCATACCCTTAGTAATCATTTACAGCGTCCAGCGATCTTCTTTGGTGGGTAAGCGTGGGTCATTCAACTAGTCCAGAAAAGCTGCTAGGGTCTTACTCCATGACTCCCGCATGCTGCG
Organism: Blastocatellia bacterium; assembly: GCA_033856915.1. GTDB lineage: Bacteria > Acidobacteriota > Blastocatellia > Pyrinomonadales > Pyrinomonadaceae > UBA11740. Next base: position 131,210 of record JAWVEB010000013.1, read on the forward strand.
CGCCCACTTTATCTTTTGTGAACTCGTGACGGAGCATTCTGCTCTCGCAGCGGCAAGAAGCAAGAGTTCGAGGTAGCCGTGTAATGCCCTGACTTCAATATCACGAGCATCCACGATCGGATGATAGACTCTTTCATAAAACGGGTGTTCCTCGTTCAATAACACGATTAATTCACTGGACGTGGGTAGTGGTACATAGAAACTTGGCTCGTCTAGCGCCTTGTGCTCAATCCTGTAAGCAAAGCCAGATACAAGTCCGCCATTCTTGTTCGCATGTGCCGAGCCACTTTTCAATTTTTCTTTCTTGAGACGGGTCTTTGCTGGCGGTTCTAGCAAATGATCTCTGCTTTCAGCGCGAAATACCGCAGTCGACCGAGCCGCACCTGACCTCACCTTAAGATATCTTCCACGAACCCGACTGTTCAAAGTGTGGGCAACGCGTTCAATGTCAGGACTAAGGATGCTTCTCAAAATGGCAGTAGGGTGGATTCCTTGCTTTGTATGAGTTACCCCAAATAACTCATCCAACGCTGCATCGAAATGCAACTCACACCTCCACCAATCATCGTAGTTCTCCTTTCGCTTACTCCCCATAAAAAACCACCCATAATCAATCTCTCGCCCAGACCTGATAATTGACGCACCAGCGCCTTTCGTAATCCCGTGAGTCCTTTTCTCATCATTAGAGAAATGATGCCAATTCTCGATCGGCAGTTCGGAGAACTTCACGCGAACAGTTGAAAGACTAGGTTCGCCGCCGACCACTTGAGGGATCCTAATCTCGAAGTTCATTGGAGATCCGTAACGAATGGCGCCAACGAGGTTATCTCCTTTACGGAGGAACATTGGATCGACGGGACGAACATACTCTCCGTTTATTCGAATGCATTTCCCCTTCCAGATCTCGTGACGGAAGGTTTGCCCTAGAAATTTGCTCAGCTTAGAAATCAGCTTCTTAACGTTCCTATAATCTAGTCGATCACACTTCGACCAAACGACGACAGTCCCGGATCTGGCGGGTTTGGATCTATCGCTTGGGTTAAGGTTGGCACGCTTTGGGTCGGGCACGCGTGTAAGCTTCCCAGACGCAATTTCGTCAACGTCCAAGTAGCTCCACCAGACGATCTTTGGCCTCCTCCAAGTATATACATCAACACGGCGAGCCCTGCTAAGTGAACTGTTAGGAAGTCCCATGCCGTATCTACCAGTGCCTTTACGCGAATTAAATCGAGTGCTTCCACCAAATCTTAATGCGAGCCGTAGCACCCCGGGTGTCATACCGCAACCATTGTCTCGAACTGATACCTGTATCTGCCTCCTAGAAGATTCGGTAAAATGGATTTCGATGTCCGTTGCGCCGGCTTCAAGAGAGTTGTCAATTAGCTCGGCAATAGATGATGCGGTGCTTTTGTAACCGGAGTCTCGAGTCGCTTCGATGAACTGCTCAAGCTTGATGATGTCATGCCCGTTTAAGTTATTCATTATCATGTACGCTCGTAGAGAATTTTAAGAACCGACTGTGGGCGCAAACTATACGCAAATACGAATAGTTGTCAACAGAAACCATTCGCATTGACGAAGATTTTCTTGTTCGGTATAAACAGCTCATGCAGGAGCTTTCGGTGGCAGAAGCGGCGAAGCGCTTAGGTGTGAGCGCGCGCAGAGTTCAGCAGTTGGTAAAGGCTGGTCGCCTGCCCGCTGAGCAATTCGCTGGAGCCTACGTCATTAAGGAAAGTGATCTCGGACTCGTCGCCGATCGAAGACCTGGGCGACCAGCAAATCAGCCGAAGAGCACCGCGAAACCGCGCCCTGCAAAAACCCGTGGTTCAAAGAAAACACACGGCTGAAGAGAATCCGATTGTACGGTTAATGGCTCCGTAATATCTCCGACTCCGCTCCTGTCGCCACGACTTGTGGCTGCGGTCCTAAACCTGAGAAGCCGATGAGCCTCATCGCATGGCATGATCGATTAAGTAGCCAATTTCAGTCGCTACATCAGGAAAGAATCTTAAATGGCGGCGGGCCGATTTTCGCTTTAGAGCATGGTCTTAGCCAGCAAGAAGTATCCGAATTAGAAAACGACGTTTGCGCTTACATTCAGAACTACCGACCGACGGATAGTCACTGGCTCTCATGGATCGTCTATGCCGCCGAATTAGGCTACAAGTACGTTGGGCAGGAATATTGGCAAACTTTTGAAGCGGATACTGCCGGTTGGCGCGAGCGAGGTCGAGGTCGCGATTGGATACGCAACAAGTTCAAGAAATTTGAACACGATTATGGCGGGGCAGTACCCTCTGGTCCATGGGCGGAGCACTTCGGCATAATCTCTCACCCGATCACACACGCGATCCTACCGAGAGATTTCCAGAGTCAGCTAGCGGAAGTCCTCTCGACAATCAAACACCTGTTTACCGTTGAGAATCTGCAGTCGCCCAAACTTCTGGGTGAGTTAATTGAAGCACACAGCTTTCAGCAGCCCAAACGCTTTCGGCAGTTCGTACAAGATGTGGAAATGGTGGGACTCATCGCGCAGGCCCTGTTGCGCGAGGAGGAAGACCATTCCAGTAAGATTCTACTTCCAATCACACTCCTGAGAATCGTGGAAGATTTAGAAGGAGTGGCGCGCGATCAACTCCACGACGCTCGTCACCGTGCGCGTGTAACTCAGCTTCGAGGCCTTTCCGGCCATCGAGGTTCGAGGGTCCTACAGTCAACAACCCAAGCTTCTTCCGGTCAGGATCGCTCAACAATCGAACCTAGTCTCGTCCTTCGTCGCAGCGCCGCCACCTCCTGGGACGCTTTCCTTGAGATACCGGACTTTACCTCGCTGCTCCCCCAGCATCCCGGTTGGCGTGGCTTTTTGGAAAAGACACGCGCGCGAGTGGGTCGCTCGCCCACATGGCTCGCGCGGGGCAAACTTCTATACGGAGTGAGTCTGATCCAACTGCGTGCCTGTCCTGAAGTTGGAAGGCCATTGCTCACGTTCGAAGATGGTGACGGAACCCCTGATGAACTGGCGAGGTACTTGGAAAAGCACTTTTCATTTCGTGCGGGCGCAACGATCCTGTTTCGTATCGGAAGCGATGGTCGCGCATATCAATCACGCGGGCTGCTTGTACGCCCAGGGCGTGATTACCTCGTACTAAGCAAATCAAATCATGCAAGAGTTAGCCCCTTGACCTCACGCATTGAAATAAGCTGTGAAGGGCTATTCGGCCTCCGACTTTCTATCCCGAAGACTGTATCCAAGGAATCCAAGGTCCTAATTGAGAGCTTAGGCTTAAGGATAGCGGAAGAAGTTGCTGTCTTTCCCGTGGGTGTTGCCGCCGTCAAGTGGGACGAAGAAGGTTATGGAGAATGGCTTGTCACCGATGAGGCATGCATTGGCATTAAGGTCGACCACTCGATTGACAGAATGCTGCTTGAACTAAACGATAGCGATGACACTAACCTTGAAGTGCATCCCGAGGGGCCGGGACAAACGATCTGCCTACAACTCCCGCCGCTTTCGATTGGAGAATATCTATTGTCTGCCTCAGCGAGAGCTTCGCCCAACACCGAGTTCGAGGAGATCGGGCGTTTGCAAATTAGAATTCGCGAACCACGTTCATGGAAGACGGCTATCAATGAACAGGGTGCGTTGATCGCGGTATTTGATCCTCGTAACCCTAACCTCGAAGAGTTACTGCGTGGAGCAGTAAGCGTAGAAATGTACGGACCCGTTGGGCATCAGGTAAAGGTTACGGCGAGTTTCTTTGGCAAGAATGCTACTGATCCAATTGGACGGCATACACTCCCCGCTTTGTCTTTGCCCATAGAACCCAAGTCCGGTAGAGCTTATTTGGCAAGACTCACACGTAGGCCGGACTTGCAGTCAGCTTTTGACTTTGGGCAGTCATGTCGGATTGATCTTGACGCTGGAGAACTTGGCATATTTTCCGTGGCCTGCGAGCGCGAATTTACCCCGCTCAGGTGGGTTGTGAGAAGCAACGCGGGCGCTTATGTGCTCAGCCTTTCAGATGATTCCGGTTCGAGCGAAACCGCTTCGGTCAAGCGTTATGAATTTGCATTCCCCGACCGGCCCATTCCGATTCCATACAAGAAAGCTCTTGAAGATTATCCCATCACGACCGCTGGTGGTTTGTATGTCGCCCGTGGGAGTATGGGGCACTGTAGCATCATCTTCCCTCATGAGATCACAGGAACTGTTCGCTCGTTCGCTGATATGGGACGCACCATAATTGAGCCAACGTTCCGGTCTCAGCAGTTAAGCATTGAAAAGCTAGAAGAAGCCTTGGCGATATTCAGACTCTGGACAGAGGCGCGAACGACCGGCAGTATGATGGCACTGCTCGCGAGACAGCGACTGCTGCGAGCCTACACCGCTCACATGTTTGGAATGATCGGAGGTTCCCAATGGGCAAGAGCCGAGACTTCCTATCAATCAAATCCGAGCAGCGCTGGTGCTGTCCAGAAACTGAGTAGAGCCGTCACCGATCTAGCCAATATTAGGCAGCATCTTGAACATCAATATCAAAGAATGAAGGATGCCTCCCCTGAGGAACACGCAGGAAGATTAGCTGAGATTTTGGGGACTCTCATCAATCGAGTGCCTGCGACCGGCGGTGTTGGTAGATATCGTGTTTTGTCAAAGTCTTCCCGATGGCAAGCTGAGTTTGCCCTTCGTCTTGCTAGCGCGCCTGAGACTTTGGACTACTGGACTCATGATTGGTGTCCTGCGGGTCTGAAAGGACTTATTGGCAATCAGCTGCTCGCGCGCGCCGCACGATTCATCGTGCTCACAATTAGTAACGATCTCCAAAGCACTGATCGCAATCAACAGAGTTCCCTTTACGCTGGCTGGGAGTGGACATGAAAACTCTAACTGCAGAAGAAGTGCAAGCTTGCGGAATACGAACACTCGGCCTTGATTCCACCGCATACAATCTGCTCTCAATTGAGGCAATCGCCGCCGCCCTTCGCCGCGTGGCCGGCTTCTCGTGTCCCTGTCCGCAACGAACTCTCGTACAAGCCGTCGTCGAACCCTTGGACGAGATTATTGATGACACACCGCAATTCACCGAGGACGTGGAGAACACTTTAGAAGCGATGTTAACCTATGGTGATCTGCTCGAGGAACTTGAAGTTGCGGCAGTCGGGCGTGCGCATCGTAGCTCATTGATCTACGCTGCACCGCCGAGTTTCATTCGACGTAAGAGCGGAGTAGTCTTCATCATCGGTATCGCTCCTGATCGAAACTCTGCGGCTCCTGAACGATTAGAGAAGAGGATCAATTATCTTAATCACATCAGGCGATTGTTCCCAGAGAACGATGAGGACTTAAGCGCGGAGTTGAAGCAGTTTGGACTTTCTGAGTTATCAGTAGACGCCTGGCTCAAGCAAGTTCCTTCTCTTGAGTCGGCCAGCGAGCATCTCAAACGGATCACCAGCAGGTTTCGGGCAACCCAAGGCTCGATCGATGGACTGATCATTCTTAACTCATCTAAACCTGTAGATCACTATCGACGCCGCTGGGAAGATGCGGGAAATAATACCGGGCGCTTCGTGGCTCGGCGTCCACAAGCTTACGGCAACGACTTATGGTGCTATGTTGAACTAATACAAGGCCAAACCATTAAGTTGCTCGATTTTCCTCTAGAGAACAGGGGATTCCGCGGCTGCGACGAAGCATGGAGGCTGCAATTGGCCATCGACGCTGAGCGCAGTGAGCCTCAACGCTTCAGAGTGCGCAATGAGTCTCGATGCAACATCGTTGAGTTCTATTCCCCACTTCCGATATGGGCCTTGCGCCGTTGGGATATTATAGGCGAGCCAACTAGAACGGCGAGTGCCTTATTTGCCTATACATTTGATGATAAAGAAATCACAGAAGAAATTGAGTTCATGCGGCGAAGGCTGTGGCTGGAAGACGCCCTCTAGTTGAGAGGAGATCGACATCAAGTGTCAGCGACACCCCTAACATCGACAACCATCGGGCGTACAATCGAGCAACTTCACCGGGCGCTTAGAGACTATATTGAAGCTACGTACCACGTGGGCGATGAGCGACTAATTCGCCAGCGGAAACGCTTACTCGATAGAGTCGGAGTAACTCATCAAGAGCCGTACCTTGAGAGCACGCCTCGTTACAGGGCGACAGAGCGGTTCGGAGAGATAGATGGTCTTGATGAGGCAGTTCTCGAAGTGTTTGGCCGTCTCTCAACCCCGATAAAAGGCCAAAACTTATTGATTCATGATCCGCCTTACGAGCATCAGGCGATGTCCGTTCGGGAATCGCTCGTCAACGGCCGCAGCCTTGTCGTAATGACTGGCACCGGATCTGGCAAGACGGAATGCTTCGTACTGCCGATCCTCGGCAAGCTAGCCATAGAAGCACGTCACAAGCCGGATAGCTTCAAAAAGTATTCTGCCGTGCGCGCGCTTGTGCTGTATCCGATGAACGCACTCGTTAACGATCAGCTAGGTCGTTTGCGACTCTTATTCGGTGACCAACGCATCGTCGATTGGTTCATGCACTCGGCGGGAAGACCGGCGAGGTTTGCTCGCTATACGAGCCGTACACTCTACCCTGGTGTACGCGACGCGAAGAAGGATCAGGACCGACTGAAGCCCATTGGAGACTATTACGTTGCTAGATTGCTGGAAGCTTCTGGCGCTCCAAGTGCTCAACAACAAGCCGCGAAGTTGCTGGTAGATAAACTTCGCGAACGCGGTAAGTTTCCAGCCAAGCCCGATTTGGTCAAGTGGTACGGAAGCAAGGGCTCGACTTGGCAGGACCGCAAGACAGGCATTTTCAAAAGATGCGTAACACTACCAGCGGACCCCGAACTATTCACGCGCCATGAAGTGCACGAAGCGCCTCCGGATATTCTGGTCACGAATTACTCGATGCTCGAATATATGCTGATGCGTCCGCTTGAGCGCCCGGTCTTTGATCTAACCCGCGCATGGCTCGATGCCAATCCCGATGAAAAGTTTCTACTCGTGGTAGACGAAGCTCATCTTTATCGCGGAGCCGGGGGAGCGGAGGTCGCCCTCTTGATAAGGCGGTTACGCTCCCGCCTTCATTTGCCACCAGAGCGGTTGGAAGTAATTTGCACGAGCGCGAGCTTCAAAGATGCAGAAGCCGCTCTTGCGTTTGGGGCACAACTAACTGGCAAATCTGAGATTGACTTCATAACGGTACAAGGTGAACTCCAACTGCGTGAGCCCGAAGGACAAGGCAGCAAGCAAGATGCGGAATCTCTTGCCGCTGTGAACCTAAGCAGATTCTATGATGCGGCCACAACCCACGAACAACTCTGCGAAGTAGCAGCATTCATCGAGTACAGAGGCGTTACTGGCCAGACAGATACTAATGCCGCGCTCTATGAAGCCCTGAAGGATTTCTCGCCGATGAACTTGCTTGTTAATTTGACGATGCGACAGGCGGTTCCGGTTCGCGAACTGGGCGAAAGAATCTTTCAAGGCGTTGAGAGCATGCTCGCTGAAAGCGCTGTCACAACTTTAATGGCCCTCGGAAGTCTCGCTCGGCGTGACGCGACAGAGCCTGGCCTCCTACCTTGTCGGATCCATTCGTTCTATCGTGGTCTGGCTGGACTTTGGGTCTGTCTAGATCCTGAATGCGTGGGATTGGAAGAAGATGAGCGAGGCGGGCCAACCGGCAAATTGTATAGCCAGCCGCGTGATAGTTGCGACCATTGTGGCGCTCGTGTTCTTGAGCTTTACACATGCCGTAACTGCGGGACCGCGTACGGTCGCGCATATACCGACAACTTGGAAGAGCCTGATTTTTTGTGGACGGAACCCGGAGGTACATTCATAACTTCCGCAGGTGAGCGTGTAACTGAGTTGGAGCCGATTGATCTTCTGCTAGAGGAACCAACTGAGCATTCACAAGTTGAACCGGCTGATCTCGATCTGATCACGGGACGACTCAAAATGAACCAACTCGGGCAGCGAATCCGAACCGTCTATCTAAAGAATAATCGAAGTCAAGACTTTAGCGATGAAGACGCAGAAGGTGAGGACAACGCGGACGCAAAGCTCGGCGAGTTCAAACCATGTGGAGTTTGTCTGCAAAGAGCTGGCTTCAACCGCACAACCGTACAAGATCATCAAACGAAAGGCGATGAGCCCTTCCGAGCGCTAATTGCGAGACAACTACAGGTTCAACCGCCGAATCTCGGGGTTCCAGCCACACCATTTGCGCCACTCCGGGGACGTAAGGTTCTAATATTTTCTGATTCCCGCCAGATGGCAGCCCGTCTAGCACCAAACCTCCAAACCTACTCAAATCAGGACGCGCTTCGCCCCCTAATCGTCGCTGGATACCAAACACTGCAAGGCGTAACTTCATTTCAAGCTTGGTTGTCACTAGAGGACCTGTATCTAGCCGTGCTTATTGCGGCAAAACAACTTGGCATTCGTCTGCGCCCGGCCCTGAAAGCCCATGAGAACTTTAACCTTGAAACGATCGTTTCTCAGCGCATTGACAGCGGAATCTTGACGCGCGAAAGCGAGCTTCTGGGCTTATTCTTGGAGGCCCGCAATCAGACACCGCCCGAAGCCCTGATGCGAGGGATGATTAAGGTCATAAGTGATCAGTATCTCGGTCTTGAATCGCTCGGGCTTGCCTCGATTGCGGAAGCGACACCTTATACTTCACAGATTCTGTCACTCCCCGAAATACCTGGAATAGCTGGTTCTCCTGAAGAAAAGCTGGCTCTCTCGCGGGCATGGCTCCGGGCCTGGGGAAAACAAGGATTCTGGTTAAGTCGGATGCCGCCCGCATGGGCTCTCAACGAAGTCAAACTCCATAAGACGGGTAAGTTCAACCCCATCGAGCGCTTCCTCGCCAGTAGTTCAGCTCGCAAAGCGTTCAGAACGCAGTGGCTGCCCCAACTACTTAGTTTGTTAACAGAACAATTTGGCGATAAGTATCGATTGCAAGGCAGCAAATTGACACTCTTGATGGATGGCGCATGGGCATACTGTACTTTATGCCGAACAACCCAGCGTCCCTTTCCTGGTTCCAGTCTCTGCATCAACTGCGGCAAACCGCGTACTGAGCCAATCGATCCGTTAACTCACACCGTATTTCGAGCGCGCAAAGGTTACTACCGCTCTAGTAGCGAGGAAGCCATTGGTGCAACGCATGCGGCACCGATGGCGATGATTGCGGCGGAACATACCGCACAACTCAATACTGCACAGGAGAAGGATGTTTTCTCGAAGGCCGAAGAGAATGAACTTCTGTTTCAAGATGTGGATCTCGGCCGAGATGAAGACAACCGAGAACGAGCAGCGATAGATGTTCTTTCTTGTACAACGACGATGGAGGTCGGCATAGACATCGGCACGTTGTCTGGCGTTGCCTTGCGTAACATGCCACCTGCCCGTGCCAACTATCAGCAACGCGCTGGACGTGCAGGGCGGCGGGGGAATGCCGTCGCAACGGTAGTGGCCATGGGAAGTGCCGATAGCCACGACGAACACTATTTCACGCACCCTGATCAAATGATTCGGGGAGCAGTAGATGATCCGACTCTGACTCTTAACAATTACGACATCACGCGCCGACACGTGACCGCCTATTTGCTGCAACGTTATCATCAAGCGCGACTTCCGAACTTAAAACCTGAAGAACAGCCACATCTCTTTGAAGTGCTTGGCAAGGTCTCAGACTTCAAGGATCCTAAAGCGACACTAAACCTCCGAGATTTTGAGCAATGGTTGCGAGCCGAAGGAGATAGCTTGAAGCGCGATCTACAAGACTGGCTACCGCAGGAGCTGTCGTTGGAAGATAAAAGTAGATTGCTAAATGGCATTGTCGAGGACACAGTAGGCTTGATTGCGGGCGCGATCGGACAAGCAACAGAGGCCGAGTCGGCCAGCGGTTCTGAGACCACCGAAACACAAGCTGAGGAAGGGGAGGAGAACCCTCGTTCAGAAACGCTTGGAGAGACTTTACTTGATCGGTTGTTATACAAGGGTGTTTTGCCCCGCTATGCTTTCCCAACGGACGTAGCTTCTTTCTATGTCTTTGACCAAATCAACTCCACTCGCTTCAGGCCAGCATTTCGCTTCGCCCCCTCCCAAGGCCTTTCTGCTGCTCTTTCTCAATATGCACCGGGCAAGGAGGTATGGGTCGCCGGCAAGCGCTTTACTTCAGGTGCTATTTATTCTCCAATTAAGGAAGACCGCTTTCATGCTTGGGAGACGCACCGTCTGTACTATGAGTGTCCTCGCTGCCACTACGCCAAGACAAATGAAAAGGCCAAATCAATTCCTGAAGTTGATTTAGACTGTCCAGCATGCGGAGAGCAAGGTGCGTTCAGTCAAGAAAGAAAGTGGATGCGTCCGCCTGGGTTCGCCCATCCTATCTTTATGGACGAGGACACGTCTCCAGATGACCAGCCGCCGAGAAGCCATGCAACGCGAGCAAAGCTCACTGCACCGACGCCTTTAGACGAAGAGCTTTGGACACCCCTTAACGAGCGAGTCCGCCTTCATTACTTACGGCAACCTCTGCTTGTAACGAATCGTGGACCGCAAAACGAAGGTTACAATTACTGCACAATTTGCGGTGTAATCAATCCAACCATCGTAGCGAAGAATGTTGATGCGGCAGGAGTTCATAAGAAACCTTACCCGGATGAGCGCGACAGCACATGTCCGGGAGGCAAGACTGCAAGGGCGATCGTGCTCGGAACAGACTTTATTACCGATGTCTTGCTGATTTCGCTTCGAGTGGGGCCACCGGTTTCGTTGCAGCCAGGCCAGCTTGCCACTGAGATTGCCATGCGCACATTGTGTGAGGCTCTTTCGAAAGCAGCTTGTCAGAAATTGGATCTGGAAGCTGGGGAAATACAAGCGGAATTCCGCCCGGCGCTTAACGGGAGAGGCAGTGAAGGTTTAGAAACGGAGATCTATCTTTATGACACCTTAGCCGGCGGCGCTGGCTTCGTACGCCAAGCGGGAGAATTAAGGCTCGGTCTATTGGAAGAGGCTCTCAACATTCTTGAATATTGCCCGGACGATTGCGACTCGTCTTGCTATAGATGTTTACGGGGTTACAAGAACAAGTTCGATCATCATCTCCTTGATCGACATATCGCCGGCGGCCTTCTCCGTTTCCTTTTATATGGAGAGATTCCAAGCATCAGCGAACGTCGGGCCAAGCATGCAGCAGAATTGCTTTTCGATGATCTTGAACGACAAAGCGTGAGCGGAATAGGGATCGAGCGAAACAGCACTGTCCTGCTAACGGGAATCGGCGAAGTGTCAGTTCCGATTCTGGTCACTCATGAGAACGGACATCAAACAATTATTAACTTTACTGCTCCGCTGACGCCGCACTATTCCGCAGATCCCAACTTGCGTAACGCGGCAAAAATTTCGGCAACGCGCGTCCACTTGATTGACGAACTTCTCATCCGCAAGAACCTGCCATGGACAACCAGCGATCTTCTTAGTAGGTTTGGTGTGAACTAAGAGTCATATGGTTGAATAAACACCCGGCTCCCGTCATTAATCTTGGGCACTCAAGCGAAGCGCTCGTTGTTCGAATTGTGTTGTGAAATACATACTCTGACGTATTTCACAACAGTTTTACCTTTCGTTTACGGTCCCTTGCCGTTTCTTCCTCCCGGCTAATAGCTGCTGATGCTTCGTCAATTTTCCTGAGACAAAATCCCGCCACCTAAATCCTGTCAATCGCGACAGTTAATTCGGACACGTATGGCACACGGGTTGAATAGAACCACGTGACTGCGATCAGTCTTCCCTCCTAATTCCCAAATCAGAATAAGGGTCAAGTCATGAGTGCGAGTCTGCAAACCTCTGCGTTGCCGAACCGTCCGCAGTTCCTGAGAGTTTCCGAACTTGCCGCCATGCTCAAGGTCAAGCCGAAGACGATCTACGACATGGTTGCGCAACGCCGAATCCCATATCGCAAGCTCCCAGGCTCCAACATTCTGCGTTTCGATCTTGATGAGATTGTTGCTTGGACGAAGGCCGGAAATAGCAAATGATTTTTTCCTTTAATGCTGCTACCATGAGCGCGTTCTCTTTGGTGGCTGCAACCTCGAGGAGAACAAAATGTCTGTTTACAAACGAGGGTCGCATTGGCATTACCGCTTCCGGGTGCGACGGGTGCGTTACAGGGGAGCACTCCCCGAAGCGAACACAAAATGGGAAGCAGAACAAGCGGAGTCGAAGATCAAGCAGGAGATATTTGAAGGACGCTTTGGTCAGGTGGATTTAGGCAGCGACAGGCTGGCTGACTTTATTGAGAAGGACTTTCTACCTTGGTCTAAGGCAAACAAACGCTCGTGGAGACACGACGAATTTCGAACTCGTACCATCTGCGAGTATTTCGGAGGCAAAACCTTTCGCGAGATCTCGCCTCTGTTGGTTGAAAGATTCAAACGTGAGCGACGCGAATCGATCACGGTTAGAGGAACAGTCCGTAGCCCGGCATCAGTGAATCACGAGCTTGAAATACTAAGCAAGATTTTCAACCTCGCGATCGATTACGGGGTTACGGATAAGAATCCATGCATGAAGGTCAAGAAATTTGCTCTGGACAACAAACGCTACCGGTACCTATTGCCGGAAGAGGAGCCCGCATTGATGGCCGTTCTCAGTGGGCCGCGCGCTCATCTGAAGCCGATCGTAACGGTAGCGCTCGGAACTGGAATGAGGTTAGGTGAGCAGTTACGTCTCACCTGGGATAGAGTAGATTTCTCACGACGCGTGCTGATCTTAACGAAAACAAAGAGTGGCAAGGATCGCGAGATTCCAATGAATTCTGAAGTTCTCAAAAACCTGTTTGCCTTGCAGTCGCGGTTGGACGGACACGAGTTTGTCTTCGTGAATCCACAGACCAAGACACGCATTAAAGAGGTAAAGAAGGGTTTCGGAACCGCCATGAAGATGGCTGGTATCTCAGGTCTTGTGTGGCATGACTTGCGCGCCACATTCGGAACGCGGCTAGGCGAGGCTGGCTTTGACGCCTTCACCATTGCCGCACTGATGGGCCACTCCCAGATTCAAACCACTGCCCGCTACGTCCGAGCCACTGAGAGAAACAAGCGAGCCGCCGTTGAGTCGGTAATGCTTGATTCTCAAATTAGTGGACACAAATTGGACACAAACGACAAACGGCCAGTCTCGCTGGCCGCCGTAAGTCGTTGATTTATTTGGTAGCGGGGGGCGGGATCGAACCGCCGACCTTGGGGTTATGAATCCCACGCTCTAACCATCTGAGCTACCCCGCCATGCGCCGCTAATTATAGAGACAGATGGCCGGAGATCAAACCAGCGTTGGAAAAATAATCGGCTTTTGCTAACTAATGCTCCCTCCAACCTTCAAAGACATTCTGACGGCTCGCGAATTCATCGAACCGTACCTGCCGAAAACGCCAATCGTGCTCGTAGAGAAACTCTCCCAAGAACTCGGCTGTAATTATTATGCCAAGTTAGAGAATCTGCAGCCGGTCGGCGCATTCAAAGTCCGCGGCGGGGTGAACCTGGTCGGCACCGCGTCCGACAAAGAACGAGCTGCAGGGTTGGTGTCTGCCAGCACCGGCAATCATGGGCAATCGATCGCTTACGCTGGCCGGCTCTTCGGCGCGAGAGTGATTATTTACGCTCCCAGCGAGAACGTGAATGAATCAAAGATGCAGGCGATGCGCGACCTTGGCGCTGAGGTCCGTCTGCATGGCCGCGATTTTGATGTAACGCGGATCGAGGCGGAGCGCGTGGCCCGAGAGGAAGGTCATCGTTTCGTGCACTCGGCGAATGAACCGAAGCTGATCGCAGGCGTCGGTACGATCGGCCTCGAGATTTTCGACGACCTGCCAGACGTCGACGTGATCATCGCGCCCGCGGGCGGCGGCAGTTGTGCTTCGGGAAACTGCATCGTGGCGAAACAGATCAATCCGGCTGTTCGGGTGATCGCAGTCCAGTCTGAACAAGCTCCTGCGATGTGGCACGCCTGGAAGAATCGAACACTCGATCCCTGTCCGACGATGGAGACTGAGCATGAAGGCCTCGCCACGCGCGTGCCTTTTGAATTGACGAACCAGATTCTGTGGGAGCTGCTGGATGATTTCGTTCTCGTAAGCGATGAAGAGATCAACGACGCCATTGGCTTACTCGCGCGAGATGCGAAGCAAGTTGCGGAAGGCGCCGGCGCTGCCTCGCTCGCCGCCGCGATCAAGCTGCGCGATCAATTACGGGGCAAGAAGGTCGTTGGCATTTTGACTGGTGGAAATATTCCGTTGGAGCGATTCGCGCGGGTGATATCGCGGTGATTCATCCACCGATTACGCAGATTACACCGATTACCAGCAGAATTGGCCATATTTGGTTTGTGCCGACCTTCTTTCGTGTCTAACTTTTCCGCCTGTTCTAAATCTGTGGAATCTGCGTAATCTGTGGATGCTTACTGCTTACTCTCCCAAACAGCTCGGGCGAGTTTCGCGATCACCGCCTCGCGCGTCGTTTCATCCGCTGGAGAATCCGAAACAAAAACCGCGATCGCCAAATGCCTTCCATTTGCCAGCGTAATGATTCCGATGTCATTGGTCGCGGCGGTGATTCCGTTTCGGGATCCTGATGTTCCAGTCTTGTGCGCGACTACAGTTCCAGCCGGCAAAAGCCCTTTCAAACGCTGCGCACCAGGCGTCGATTCGGTCATGAGTTTCAGCAGCAAACCCTGCGCTGAGTCAGAGAGCCCGCGCCGTTCATTCAGTGCGTGCAACAAAGCAACGGCTGCTTCCGGCGTGGCCCAGTTGCGATATTGAGTCTGCCAATTCTGCGCGAGTTCCTTTTCCGTGTTGAGCACGATCATGTCTGTGATCTCGAGCTCAGTGAGATAAGCCTGGACCGCCTCGGGTCCGCCGGCGAGCGTCATCAGCACGTCGCTCGCCGTGCCGTCGCTTTCCGATATCGCAAACCGGAGCAATTCGCCCACGGTGAGGTCCGTTCCTTTTGGGTTCTGGTCGCGAATCGGACTGTGTTGCCCAGGACTTACAAAATCATTTTTAGTGACCGACACTTTCTGATCGAGCTTTATCTTTCGGGTTCTGCTTTTGATCGGTGTTGTCTTGTCGATAATCCGTGGCGCTAGCAATCAGACGGTCGGTTTGAGTGGAAGCGCTTTTTGAGCAAGCGTAGGTCAGAGAGATAAGAAGCAAAGCGTAAGTCAGCCATCGGTTTTCCATTTGTTCTCAGATCCGCAAGTCGCAATTCGCCGGGGATCCATTGTGCAATACAGGAAGTCTAATCCGGTCCGGACTTTTTACTTTGCCGCGCGAGGCGGCGAAGTTAGTGCCGGCTAATCGTCGTACTAGCGCGGTTCTGGGCTGATGACAGGAAGTGAACTGCCGAATCCTATCTCTCCTTGAGGGCCTCTCGAAATATTGGATTCTTCCGGCTTTGGCTCATTTGTCTCAGCTTCAACGCCCGGTAGCTTGAGCTTGCTTAAATTAGGAAGTAACGCAGCGACCACCAGAAGCCCGAGTAAGATGGGTGTCAGGACAGTCAACAAGTTCTTGTCCACTGTAAATTCGTCCTGAGGCTCTCGCTTCCTAGTTGCCTCCAGGCCGCCATTGGCCGCCGCCGGGGGCGCCACGAGAATAGTTCTGGTACTACCGCGATAATAGGAAATCCAAAGACCCAAAAGCATAAGAATACAAATTCCTGACAAGACATAGCCATACCGTTTACTGACCCTAAAGAGTCTTTTTTCCTGATCTATCAAGGCCTGGACCATGCTGCCGTAGCGCTCCGCTTCAAAGCGATCGCGATTGGCATTCAAGCAGTCGGCAAAATTCCTTTGCGACGATCGATAGTCTTCCAGTTTGTACTGAACGATGCCCGCATGAAAAAAGATATCTGCGTTTGGCAAGGACGTGCATCCTTTCGCCGCGTTAACATATTTCAGAGCTTCATCGTACAACTCGGGATCTTTCTTCTTGCGATCTTTATTAGCGATATCACCGAGGCGGACCAGCACTTGCGAAAGCAGCAGATGGAGCCGCCATTGCCGGTTTGGCGCCACCATCCTCAGGGCCTTTCGTATCGACGCTTCCGCTTCGTCGTATTGCTCTGAACGCATCAACGCAATGGCCAGCGCTCGATGTGCGTCAGCGTTATTCGGTTCAGCACTGACCGCGGCTCGACATGATCGAATGGCCTCTTTATTGTTCTCTTGTAGAACATACAGATTTCCCCACTCGATATGGACGCGCGCATCGGGCTTGTTGAGCTTGTCTGCCTCGGCAAGTGTTTTCGTGGCGTCATCGTAACGTCCCATCTCACAGTAGAGCGTTGCGAGCTCGACGTAACTGCCCTCTTGCGGACTTACCTCTATGGATTTGCGGAAATAGGCCTCGGCATCGCGAAAAGCATTTCGCTTATACGCAATTACGCCGAGGCAGCCGTATGCCTTCGCATTGTACGGATCGAGTTCCAACGCCGTTCGGCAACTTTCTGTAGCCTTGTCAAGAAGGTTGTCCCTATTAGAAATTTCTGAACTCCGCAGTTCTCCCGGCTCTTTCAGTTGTCCCAGTAGCGCCCAGGCGAGATTGAGGTAGTATTGCGGTTCGTAATCAACTTTGTCGATGGCTCTGCGGAAACATTCTTCCGCCACGAGATAGTTGCGTCGCTCAAGTTCGTAGCCGCCCTTAGCATTAATACCCAGTACATGGCCGGGGTGGTGTGCTTCGATGGACTCAAAGTTTTCCTTAGCCTGCTCGAGCCGTCCCAATCGCAAATAAAACCAGGAAAGTTGTTCTGCTACTTCGGCGTCATCGGGAAACTGATCTTCAAGCTTTCTAAAAACACTGAGCGCTTCTTCCGAGAGGTTGAGCCGCGCGAAAACTTCGATTCGGCTAAATTGTCTCTGAATCATATACGGATCCAGCCTGATCGACTCGTCGAAATATTCGCCGGCTGACTTAAGGTCGCCTTGATCGAAGGCAAGCCAGGCACGTTCTTCCCAAAGCCCTGCGGCGGCGGGAAGGATCTCAAGCGCTTCCTCAAGTTTTTCCCTCGCCTCCGTAAAGTCAGGGGTTTCTTCTGACTCGGGTGTCGGCTTGACCATCTTCGGCGTCTTTCTGTACGAAGCCGCCCGCCATTGCAGGGCGAAGTCGTTGTGCTCATCTATCTCGAGGGCACGGTTAAAGAATTTGATGGCGCTATCATATTTACGTTCAGCGAAATCAATGACAGCTCTCTCGCTCAGAAAATTTATCTTGTTCCCGCGTGTCGCGAGAGCTTCATCGACCTTCTTCCGTGCCCCCCTCAGATCATGCAACTTCCGGAGCGTTACAATCGTCCATTCAGCGGCTTCGTCATCCTTTTTGAGATTGTCGATAAGGGCCTGCGCTTTTGAATCGTTCTTAGCCAATTCCTCTAGTGCCTTGCCGCTGTAATACGAGTAAGACTCGCGAAACCTTTTCTGCTGATAATGGACGTCGCCCATTTGCTTCCAGAGTTCAATGTCATCAGGAAACTTTTCATGCGCGGTCCGGTATAGCTCCTCGGCCTCTTTGAAACGGCGTAACCAATTGAGCCCCCCAATTTTCTTGCACCAGGCGTTCGGATTGTCGGGAGCCGCCTCGAGTAGTAGGTCATAATTCAAAAAGGCCGCTCGATAGAGGTTCAAGTTGGTATGTATCGAGTCACTTGCAAAAAGAATACTGGCGAGTTCCTCTTTGAATGGTCCAGCCTTCCAGCCCTCAACCAACTGTCTGGCTCGGTCTTGATCGCCGTCTGGATTCAGAGCGTCCTCTGCCTGGCGCGAAGCGATTTGGCCGACCATCGCGTCATGCTTGTTTTCCCTGGTAGCATCAGGTCCGGCTTGGCTCTCTGCGTCGGCAAAATCTTTGAAAGCGAGGTCGTACTGCTCCTGATAGAAGCGGAGCCAGCCGCGCTCAATCAGCAATCGAATTGAAGGGCGTCCACTTATAGCGTCAGCTCGATTAAACATGTCGTCTGCTTCAGAGAATTTTCGTAGTTCGCGCAGGCATGCGCCGGCGTTTTCCAGCGCTACCACCATCTCGGCGGCGGTTGGGGGCGGATCGTTGTCGATCACGCTACGCCACGACGCGAGAGCCGTATCGTATTGGGCGGCGTCGTAATAAAGCTTCCTCTGTTCATTGACCAGCTCTATGTCGTCCGGATACATCGCTAAACCCTTATTCAAGACCTCCTGAGTCTGCTTGAATACGAGGTTGCCGTCCTTGTAGTTGTCGTTTAAGCCCTTGCCCAGTTTTCTAAGGACCGTCGCCAGCTCAAGAATGATTGAAGCAGTGAACTCCGATGGCAAGGTGGCCTCCCTTAGGCTCTTAACTACCTCGTCTAATGAGTACTTTTTCTCATCGAAATCTTGTGCCTGGACGTTCTGTTTGGCGACTTCGATAGCTTTCTGTATTTCGGTAGCTAACATGACTTGTGCTCCAATTGTTATTACCAATACTCCGGCCGCGTGGGGACCGCTATTCGTCTTCCTCGCCGAGCGACTTCAACGCCGCTGGCGCCGCGGGCGTTAACGGTCTGAGCTGATATTTTTCCGTCCTGCCCCTTCTTTAATCTTCCTGGGCTTATCAAGAATCCCGCCCTTTGATTAGAGCCAACGTCCACCTTTCCTAACGTCGCTTTCACCGCATGGAGGCTACTGCCTCGAATACCCGCTCGCTATCGCGAGAGTTCTGCGCCGGCTCGCCCTTGTTCTAGCGATTGCGAAGAGCCCTTACGATCGGCGCGACGATTGGAGAGAAGATTCGTTCGACGACGTTTCGGACTCGTTCCCAGGGGCCGTACGGACCCCAGAGTTCGGGCGGGAAGACCCGGTGCCAGATTGCATAGTTCCAACGCCTTAGCCGGCACCACCAAGACGCGAGCGAAACTGTCGGAAGGGCTATGAGGCAGAATTTCACCAGGCCGGAGTCGACGTCTTTGATGATCAGTTCCATCTCGGCCCACGACGGAAAGAACGTTCCCACCTGGTTGAATTCCATGGTGAAGGCGCGGACTTTCTTATTACTCGGGTCGCTGAAATACCGGCTGAACGACCAGTCATCGCTCGCCCCCGACGTGGGATAGGTGATTCCCAGCGCGGGTAGGAAGAACGATTGATAGGCGGTGTATGCCTCACCGCGCACTGCATTGATCGCGGCGACCGTAGCTTCAGCCGCGGATTTTACGTCCGCGCGATCGCAGCCGTTGATGTACTCGCCATAGACGTCGCCATCAACTCCTCGTTTTCCGTCCCAGGCCGGGTTGGTGAAGTTCATGTCCGGCGTAGTCGTCTGGTCCACGTCGTTACCCCACGAATATAAAAAGTCTCCGCCGTACGAGTGGATGTCCATGAACCAACTTATCTGAGGATACTGCTCGTACAACCAGCGGACGTTTTGCGTTTCAGCTTCAGAGAAGGGCCCCGTGCCGTGGAACAGATCGTCAGATGGATTGGTTGACGCCAGACTCCCCGCAGCCTGGGCCGCCGGCGCGAACGCAGTATTGAAGTCCCAAAGGAAATCGTAGTTGCGATTGACGTCGACGCCTAACTTATTTACTGAGCCTCCGCTGGCCGGGTTCCGGTTCTTGCGGCACATCGCAAACGTGTTCTGGCTGAAGTTGCGGCCATCGGGATTGATGCAGGGAAATACTATTACGTCGAGCCGCTCGACGATCGACTTGATCTCAGCCGCCGTGTACGACTTGCCGCCGTAGACGAGTCCCGTGCCCGCGGTATAGGACTCGAGCAGGTCAGCCGCGAAGTCAATGCAGATGTCCGGGCCGCCCCACTCTCTCGAATGCGCGCCGCTGATGATGAGCACACCCGTCACCGGACATCCTTGTCCGGTTCCGATCAGGAGGGCGTGACTTTGGCGTCCTTCGAAGGTGAAGAAGGGAAGAGTAATTAGCTTGCTGAGGCTCGGATACTTCGAAGCGAGTCCGACCAGAGCCGATTCGATCTCGACAACATTCAAGAAGCTCATCGGTTCGTACCTCCCTTTCCGCCGCGCACGGTTTTTTCGCCGAGCCCGCGCGGCGCAACGCGCCCGCCCTCGAACCGATCGCCCTTGCCCACTTCTGCCTGGCGCTCCCGGCCGATTGCCGAGACATTCTCGCCGCGCTCCACGCCGTAACCCGCGGCCTTCATATCGTCGATACGCTCCTTAGTCGCGTACGCCAGCAGGGCTGCGCTGCCGTCCGGCTTCAACTCGGCGTGCGGCCGGCAGCCGACATCCAACGCAAACTCCCGGATGATCTTCGCGAGGACTTCGCGACTCGCCGTGATGCGCACGGCAAATAAGTCGGGAGAGACTTCGTCATTTCGTTGCGGTTGATCCGCTCCGTCAGCGTCGATCTGGTCGCTCATGATGTGCCTCCTAAAAGAAAAAAAGCGGTGAACGTGGGATTCCCATGGGCCATTTCGATTTGCTCTAGCAGAAAGAAATCGAGTTTTGCATCCTTCCGTTGTTGTTAGAGTTGTGAAGGATAGCGCTGAATGCCGCGACTCGCTCGGAAAACGTCGCCTGAGTACCGCCTTGTATCACGGTTTGCGTGAGCGTGTCGAGGACTTGTCGGCGACTGTTTTGAGGTAAAAGTGTGTTGCTGACCT
This sequence comes from Blastocatellia bacterium, assembly GCA_033856915.1. Lineage (GTDB taxonomy): Bacteria > Acidobacteriota > Blastocatellia > Pyrinomonadales > Pyrinomonadaceae > UBA11740. The sequence goes on from JAWVEB010000013.1 coordinate 151,878, forward strand.
GCGGGTGATTAGTCCGACCGTGAGGGAGGGCTCTGAGGTGCGTTGATGAGCCTCTCTCATGGTCTGGCTAGTGCCTCGGCACATCCGATCCTTGCATCTGACTCCTTACTCGCCCCGCGTGGCCGTTGCTTTTTGCGGCGCGTAGTTGATCCGGCGCGTCTCGCGCATGCGGCCGTCTTTCAAACTTCCTTCGACGATCTCATAACCGAGTAAAGCCAGCACTCGTCCCCTCACGAACAGCGGCCGAGAGTTGCCGTACCAGTCGACGCAGGAGGCACGACAACCATCGTCGATCGCCTTATCAGATTCTGCGCCGAGTTCGCCGAGTTCCTCGAAGTGCAAAGAATCATTACGCAGAAACAGGATTGCCGCCGAACCCTGGAAAAGGTGTTGGTAACCTGAACGGCCGGGCACGCTGATCGGCAAACCGAGTACGCCGGAATCCGCGCCGTCCGGCTTGTAGAAAAAGCCCTGGCTGCGGAGTTCGCCCTGCGAAGCATCTTTGCGAATGAACTCGTCAGCTACTTCTGGTGAAGCGCCCAGACGCACGGCGGTGAAGTGCAAGTCTTTACCGTCGGTGCCGACGACGATCGCGTCTGAACCCAGGGCCTCGATGCGATCGACACCATGCGTCAGCGATAGCTCAGTCGTATCGCCGTCGTTCCAGTTGACCGCGTACATACTGGCTTTGTTGTTTTGCGGCGTGCCCCAGCCACTGCCGGTTCCGTAAAGCAGATAGTTGCCGACGAATCGGTTTTGAAAAGTGTACCCCGCGGGTTTTGGCAGGGGGTGATAGATCCACGATGAAGCGCTTTGGCTGCCGTCATTGAAACTAGAAAGAGGCAGACGCATCAGTGCGACGTCGCCCGCGGCAACCTCCGCGCCCCACATGCCGTCGCCAGCGGAATTGGATCGCACCAGCACGTTGAGGTGTTGGTCTTCGCTCTCGAGGAACGAGAACTGATCGACCGGACTTCCCGTGACGCCGATCGCGCTGGGACTCGAACCGTCGAGCGGCATGCGATAGAGCGTCGAATTCTCTTTCGATTGTTGCCCAGATCGCGACCAGTCCGTCGTCCAGACATAAACCGATTCGGGCGAGACATAGAACACTCGACCTGCTGGTCCTAATACTGCAGTTGCTTCACATTTGAAATCGTTCTGGGCCAGGTCGCACACGGTTACCGTGTGCAGCGCCAGACCGTAGGTCGCATTTATTGGACGCTCTGGCCGGTAGATATGAGTCGCGGAAACGATCCGCTGAAATTCGGCGGCGGTAGCGCCCTTGTGCCACTTGCGGACGGCAGGGAACTGCGCGAAGGGATCGTCGCTGTAGGGCGAAAGATAAAGCGGCGTGTAGAAGATAAGTTTGCTGCCGATCAAACGGCTGGCATAGTTGCGCGACGAATAATAGTCGTTCGAACGAAGATGATAGGTCGATCGATAGCTGAGGTTCCCGGTACGATCGATATTGAATAGACCTACTTCAGTGCCACCGCGCTCGTAGCTATAGCCGATCACGGCGACGGTATCGGCAGAGACGAGCATCTCGTCATACCAGGTGTAGCGTGGATTGATGTCGGGACCGAAGGCGTCAACCGCGGAAATCGGTTTCAGAGCGTTATCTCCAACGGCTACAGTGAACAGCCGGCCGCGTCGCAGCACTACCAGGTGATCGCCGTGCAGCTTAACGATGCCGCCTTCATCGACACCGGCATGCTGTGTGTTGGTGATCGATTCGTCTTTCGCGGCGACGCCGTCGCTCGATTTGGCCATAGAGGCCGCGGCCTGGGGCGCGGGCGGCGCCGCCGAGTTTGCCGTTGTCTCACTGCGCCCGCGCGCGAGTTCTCGCTTCCGCTCTTCGGCTAACTTGCGAAAGTAATTCTTCAGCTCTTCCTCAGAGCCAAAGGCGCGCATGGTTTTGTTTGCCGTACGTCTTCCGGTGCCAGCCGCGCTGCTCACGGGCCTGCCAACGCAGGCAGCGAGCAATGACAACACAAAAACTGTGGCGATTGCGGAAAAGGTGAATCTGGTTGCGGAAAGCGCAAAGGTTCGCGCGGGCCAGGCAAAGCTTTTCATGGTAACGACGTCTCCTCGGGTTTGTATTAATCGAACAACCAGTGGATGAACGCCGGGGTGGGAGCGAACTTGCGGGAGGGATCAATTGTTTAGGGACAGACTCGATCTAGGATCTGGGTAACTCAATCTGGAACTATCGAATCCATCCTGGACGGTTTAGCGGCGGGCTCTTCTGCGGTGCTAATGAGAACGGGTACTTGATGGCGGGATTGGCGTCAACACGACATCTTGCGACAGATTCAGCACGTACTTCTCCCACTTCCGCTTAAATGCTCTCATATCAACTATGCCCAGAATTTTCTGCATACTCTCATAGCCAGTAGGATCTTGTTTCTGATGAGCGTGAAACTCTCGATAAAACTTTATGAGGAGCCCGCGCTCTTGCAAGTAATAGCAAAGGTAGCGCGCCTGACCGTAGTTGGTGCCTTTGTCTTCATCATAGAAGGCGTGCGCGTCGAGAGCCATTAGCGACTTGAAGTCGGGAACTGTGCCGGCTCGGATTGCCCTCTGTAATCCGGGCAGACGCCAGTTCGTGTATCCGTGAATGTGACCGTCGACTTCGCCAGTTTGTTCATAGAGCGAACCTAATCCCTCGTTGAACCAGGGCGGGCATGCCGGAAAATTCGCTTCGACAAAAGGATGCACAATCTCATGAACGAGGGTGCCGCCGCCGGTTGAGATATTCATGATGAGCGCCTTGTGCGTGCTGGAATAATAGCCATACGGCGTGCCGGGCTTCTCACCGAACAACGCGAGAGTGTTCCTTTGGTAAGAATCGGCATCCTTGAACAGCCAGATGTCCAAAATCTCTTTCGGATCTTTCGTAAAGAAATCCTGCTTGAGTTTGTCGACTGCCCACTTGATCGTGTTCTCAGAATGCTCTTTAACTGACTGTGCCGATTCATCGCCAATGACCACAAACGGCGGCTGGATGATGACAGTAAAGTCACCCGATGGAAGTTTCTTCTTCAACTGCTCAACGTGCCGGGCAAAATCAGCGTCGGTGAAATTGCCCGGTATGGCCGGGGAAAGGTCCAGACTGGACGCCCTACGTTCTTCGACCGCGTTCGTCGACGGGTGCAAACAAGAGAGCGCACCCGGCAACAAAACGGCGAGCAGGACGAGCAGCATAATCTGAAGTTCCTTGATCATGGAAAAGCGACTTAGCCGAACGGGCTAGGTGATTTATAATACGCTCTCGCATGGGTAGCGATGAAAATATTATTTCGCCCATTGTCAGGCGCGAGACGATGAGGAGTGCGCTTGCCCCGCACTCCTAAAATCCGCCGATCACCAATCACGATTTTCATGCATTGACTCTGGTGATATCATTCGAGCGGACGGAGGATTAATTGGGATGGAGACCTTGAAATCCGGGTGGGGAAGAAGCCGCTTGCGCCGTTATCGAATGGGCGTGGGCTTGGTCATAGTGTTCCTGATAGCGCTGGCATCGGCCGGAACTTTCTGGTCCGGCCCCCCGGTTACCAAAGCCCAGGCGCCGCAGGGAAATGACGCGTCCTACGACACCGAGGTTCAGAAGGGTGTGACGATGCTGCGGCGGCACCTTTGGGAAGATGCGCTGAAAACCTTCAAGCGCGCGAATGAAATGCGCAACAAGCAATCGGCCGAATGTTTCTATGGCATGGCCCAGGCTTACCAGGGCCTACGGGCGTACAAAAACGTTCTGGAGAGTTGCGACCGGGTGATCGAATTGTCGGCGAACGATCCGCGGACCCAGGCCCAGGCGTACAACCTGAAAGGAATTGCGCTTCAGACTCAAGCCGAAAACAAAGACCAGAAAAAACTGCAGGACGCCGAGGCTGCGTTCCGCCAGGGACTGGCGCTGGGAACAGGCCTGCCAATTCTTCAGTACAATCTCGGCTTCACCCTGTTGCAGCAGGGCCACGACCCGGAAGGCATTGCCGAATTAAGAAAATTTGTTGAGTTGGAAAAGGAAGGCCCTAAAGCTGAACAAGCCTTGAAGATGATCGAGAATCCACGGCGCGCGCGGGAAGCCTACGCGCCCGACTTTTCAGTCACGACTTCAGAAGGCGAGTACATCTCGCTGGATGATCTGCGCGGCAAAGTGGTGCTGCTGGATTTCTGGGGCACCTGGTGTCCGCCATGCGTATCGTCTGTACCCGAATTGCGCGATCTGCGGAAGCGATACGCGAAAGAGTCTTCATTCGTGATGATCGGGATCAGCTCAGACGGCGTTGAGGAGAAGTGGCGAGACTTCATCGTCAAGAACCAAATGGTCTGGCCCCAATTTCTGGATCGCGAGCGCAAAGTTCAGGCGGCGTTCGAGGTGACAAGGTTTCCGACTTATATCGTCATCGACCACGAAGGCATCATGCGCTACAACGCCGCCGGATCCGGTCCGGAAAGAATGAACAGTCTGGACGACGCCATCAGAAAGCAAATCAAGATACTGGCAAAGACTCAGCCTGCCGAGTAATCGTTTTCGCCTATCGCGCGCGCGGATCCATCTTGACGATCAAGGGTTGCGTGTAGCTCTTCCCGTTGGCGGTTAACTTCACCGTGTATGTCCCCGGCAGCACTGTGGAAACACCGCGGCCTCCGAAACCACCGCCACCGCCTCCAGCGCCGGCCGGACGCGGCGGAGGAGTCGGACGAAGGTCCCAAATCCATCGATGCATCCCCGCCGTAGTCGAGAGAGGTTCGGGCGTGCGCACCCAGAAAGCTGGAATGCTCAGCGTGTCAGGATTGACGGGCGTCACCTTATCATCGCTCGCGTAGCGGCGAATCATTTCACCCGCCGGATCGTAAATCTCGATCGCCAACACTCCCGAAACGTTCGACCTTAGATAATAGTCAATCAGCGCGCCGGAGGGAGGGTTCTCGGCGAGGGGTTCGTCGCGCGGCATGGGCGTGCCGTTGTCGCTGCCGGGTGTCAGGTTGACTGCCGTTGCCGGTTGGAACAAATAAGCGTTGGCGTGCGCGACTTCACTGTTGACCTGGCGCAACGGGGTGATGTCGTCGAGCACCCAGAATCCGCGGCCGTGGGTCGCGACTATCAAGTCATTTCCGTGCACCGCCAAATCGCGCATCGACGCCGGCGGCAGATTCAATTGCAGCGGCTGCCAGTGATCGCCATCGTCGAACGAAACAAAAACTGAACGTTCGGTGCCGGCAAAAAGCAACCCGCGCCGCTCGGGATCTTCTTTTACTGTCTGAACATAGACGCCCGCGGGCAGTCCCTTCGTGATTTCCGTCCAGGTTTTGCCCGAGTCGCGCGTGCGATAAATGTGCGGGTCGTAGTCCTCGAGTTGATGACGTTCGACCGCGGCGTAGGCTTCCTTAACATCAAAGTGCGAAGCATCGATCATCACGACCTTGTTCCATGAAGTCACCGCCGGCGGCGTCACGTTCTGCCAGGTTTTGCCGTCGTCGTTCGTCAGTTGAATCAGTCCGTCATCCGTGCCGATCCAAATCAACGTCGCGCGCAGCGGCGAGGGCGCAATCGTGTAGACAACTCCGCGGCGCTTCTCGGTCGGCGCGTCAGCGGCAGCCGCTTCGTTGAGATTTGCGGGTGAGCCCGGATCGTCGCGGGTCAGGTCCTGGCTGATCTGCGTCCAGCTCTCGCCGCCGTTCGTGGTCTTATAAAGAAATTGATTGGCATAGTAGAGCGCATGCGGATCAGCTTTTGAAAATACGAGCGGCTGAGTCCACGCATGGCGATAAACTACCTGACCGACGCCGCGCTCAGGCGAAACACTTTTGGTTTCGCCCGTCAGCACGTTGCAGCGCGAAACGGTTCCGCCGAAAAGAATTTCCGGATGCAGCGGATCGGGCGCGGTGTAACCCGATTCACCACCTGAACACAAACCTTCCCAATCGCGATTTGAAATTTCCGAATGCCGGCTGCGTGAAGGCGTGCCGACCGCGCCGCTGTCCTGTTGAGCGCCGGTGACCCAGTAAGGTATGCGATAGTCCGCGGCGACGTGATAGACCTGCGCGGTGGGCTGGTTATACCAGGAACTCCACGTCACTGCTCCATCCACCGATACGATGCCGCCTTGATCGCTGGCCAGAACCATTCGTTTCGGATCGTCCGGATTTATCCAAAGCTGATGATAATCGTCGCCGCCCGGCGCACCCTTGATCGCCGTCCAGGTCTTGCCCGCGTCCGTCGAGCGATAAACGGAAGTGTTACTGACATAGACGATGTCTGCGTTCTTCGGATCGACCGTCACTTTTCCAAAGTACCAACCACGGTCCCACAGACGCTTGTCGGCAGAAAGCCTGATCCAGGTTGTACCCGCATCGTCTGAGCGAAAAATGCCGCCTTCCTTCGCGTCCACGGCCGCATAGATACGATTGTGATTTGCCGGCGCCACTGCGATGCCGATATGGCCGCGACTATCGCCGGGGATTCCCTCGGAAATCTCTTTCCACGTCGTGCCGCCATCGACGGATTTGAATATCCCGCTGCCCGGACCATTTGCCGGTGCGTAGATGAACCACGGTGGACGGCGAACGTTCCACAGCGTGGCATAAACAATTTGTGAGTTGGTGGGATCGAAGGCGAGATCGATCGCGCCGACATCGTCATTCTTGAAGAGCACTTTCTGCCAGGTAGCGCCGCCATCGCGCGAGCGATAAACGCCCCGGTCAGGGTTCGGCCCGTAAGCGTGGCCCAGCGCCGCTACAAACACTACGTTCGGGTTTTTCGGATCGACGACGATCCGGCCAATCTGTCTCGTGTTCTCCAGCCCCGTGTGTTTCCAGGTCTTGCCGGCGTCGGTAGACTTATACACGCCGTCGCCAAAGGCAATCGAATCGCGCATGTCCGGTTCGCCGGTCCCGACATAGACGGTATTGGGATTTGAAGCTGACACTCCGATCGCGCCAATCGAAGCCGCAGTTGCCGAATCAAACACCGCCGTCCAAGTCCGCCCGGAGTTAGTCGACTTCCAAAGACCGCCACCAACCGAACCAAAATAGAAAGTGTCGGGCTGCCCCGGAACACCGCTGACGGCGTTAACGCGTCCACCGCGAAACGGGCCAATCATGCGCCAGCGCAAGCCGGAATAAAGATTGGCGTCGAACTGCTGCCCGATAGCAATTGGAGCCAACAGCAACAGCGCAACAATTAGGATGATTGAGACTGAAACAAGTTGATGAACGATGGACCGAAGGGTTTCACGCATGAATGGGCTCTCTCCGTTTTTGTGTCTTAGGCGGTTGCTGAAAGACAAGACGATCGACGAACCCACAAGACACAATCACAAAGACGACATTGGACTCGGCTTCGTGTGTTTGCGTGGATCGTTTCGTGTCTTTTACAGATGCTCAACAGTTCCTGGACGCGCGCAATGTGCTGTACAGCAAACAACCTGAATTCTTCGTAGAGATTGTAGCATTGGCCCTTGATTTGATGACCTCAAAGATCAGTATGAAGCAATCAAGACACGCCACAGTTTTTCTTGAGGCGCGGTTTTAATTTCACTTGGTTAAGCTGCCGCCGAACATTATTTCGCGCTCTCAGCGCTGGAACGCTGCATCTGCTCCTTTGCTGGGCCGATGGCCCAGGTTATTTCATTTCGCGCCGTTGACGCTGAGACGGGAGTTTTCACACAGGCGCGGTTAGCGGCCGGATCAAACAGTCAAGTAGAACGAAAAGCACTTACCGCATTCCCAGATTGGACTTTCCGGCGGAAGTTGCCACCAACCCCTGTTCGATGAGACGACGGCCCGGTGTGCGGGCAATGGCTTTTTCGAATTCGACGTGTGCTTCGTCTTTTCGATTACGTCGCAACAAGAATTCTCCCAGGAGTTCGTGGCTCGGCTTGTCAATCGTCGGCGGGCCGAAGGCGATGGGAAGCTTGTCCTCCAAACCCGACGCCTGCAGCATTAGACGTTCGGCGCCAGCGAAGTCTCCCTCTTGCTCAGCCAGCAGGGCATGAACCTGCAGCAGGATGATCTCTGGCCGGACGCGGTAACTTGGATCGGGGTCGCCACTCTTTGTCTTGATGTCGGCGACCTCGTGTCCGACGGTCTCCAACTCAGCCAGCGCCTGGCGCGCTGCCTCGCGATGCCCCTGCATAATCTCACCCAGGGCCCGCGCGAATGCGAAGTCGAGCCGCGCCCCCGCGCTCGCTGTCTTCGGCACGGTCCAGCTCGCCACCTCGCCTGTCCAGTCGCCGGTATCGAGCAGGTAGCGCAGTCGCATGTTCGCGAACGAGCCGATTAAGCTCGCGTCGGGATCCATCGACATACCGGGATGATCCATAGCCGCCTGCGATTCGATGGTGGCGCGGCACGACACGACCGCACTCCTGGCCTTATCCATCTGCCCGAGTTGCAGATAACCGTATCCCAGCCAACTCGGGTAGTGGCCGCAGCGCACTAGGTCTTTCCCCGCCGCCTTGCGAACGCGGTCAACGTCCGCGATCGCCGCTATGTTAGCCTGCACCACATCCTGCCACATCCCGAGCGCCAGGAAGATGTGCGAAGTCATATGCTGGGCATGCCCCGCGTCGGGTGCGATCTTCGCGTAGATCCGTGCGGCGCGCAGGCCGAGCGGCGCGTGCGCCGGGTCGTCGTAACTATGAATCAGGTAGTGGACCACCCCCGGATGATCTCGATGATTAATCCAGGCTTCTTCCAGCACAGCCGCCGCGCGCATGTAGGTCGCGATATCGCGGCCGGCGTGCGCAGTGCCGAGGATCGCCAACCCATAGAAGGCAGTCGCGTCGACGTCGTCAGGGTAGCGCGCGTGCAGCTTCGCCATCGCGTCCTCGAAGCGAAAGTCGCGCTGCTCCTTGGTCCCGTCTCCGTAAAGGATTTCAATTGCGTCGAAGTACGCTTGCTCGCGTTCGGTCTTCGCCCTGGTGCGGCGCGTCGTGGGAGCGGGCGCCAGTTTGTTGAGCGCGTCGCGGGCGGCCTTCAGATCCTGCTGCATCCAGATCGGATGATTGAAAGTCATGGCCTCGCCCCAATAGGCCATGGCGAAGCCGGGATCAGCGGCCTCGGCACGGCGAAACGCTTCGGCCGCAGCCGGATATTCGAAGTCGTGAAGCAAGGCGAGGCCAGTGAGGAAGTCGGCCTGGGCCGACGCGGCGCCCGAGTTGGCGAATTCGACATGACCGTATGCGCCGTCGGCGGATGCCGGCGAGCCGGAGAAGAGCAGGCTAAGAGCGAATGCGATTGCGAGCATAAGAATCCTCTTCTGAAATAGTAGTGCGTAAGCACCACGGCATGCCCACGCTTGTCATGACTTTCATTCAGATCGAAGTAGAGCGTGGAAGCCCGCTTGCTCGAAATGCTCGTCAGTTGTCAATGCATTGGTTAATCCGCGCTCCTGCATGACGATAAACGACACGCAATCGATCAAGCCCCATTCTTTATCCAGGCGGCTGCAAAACAAGGCCAATGCTTCCTGGTACAGTTCCTCCGTGATCAAGACGATTTCAACCTGCGGGTCTCGCTCGAGCGCGTCCAATAATTCGCCGGCGGCTTGACGATAACGCTTCTTCGATAGTGCGTTACCGATTTCCAGTAGCACAGCTCGCGTCGTTATGAGCGGCGTTTGGTTGGCTAATAATTGTTCGGCTAGTTCTTCGGCGCGTTGGTGGTGTTCGTCGGATTCGACAGACAAAGCGATAGCGTAAGCCGTATCCAGGAAGAACTCATTGCTCATCCAATTTCGCTCCGCCGTAAAGATAATCATCAAGCCGTGAAGACCAATCCGCAGGACCTTGCAGGCGCAACGAACGCGCCACTTGAAGAAACGATTTGGGTTTTTGTTCCGGTGTAGGTTTGACTGTGACTACTATTTGAACGCGAGTATTTGGTTGTAACTCAACCGGCTCATCGGGCCGAAAAACCGCGCCGTCGAAAGTTGCTTCGAGTGTCTTAGTCATGTTCTACCTCTGAGGTAAGCATAACAGAAAGGACATAAGTCGCCCACAAACTTGGTGCGAGTCACCTCGCTGACTGAAGCGGGGCCAGTGGCACAGACTTCAGTCTGTGGATCTCGTTAGTACATCACAGACCGACGTATATGCTACTCAAGCAGGCCGGCGCTTCTTTTTATAGATCGCCTTAACCGTCGAGATGACACCGGCAGGTTTCTGCGGCGAGGGCTCGCCCATCTTTCGCGCATCGGCGAGGGCTTTCTTGCGGGCGCGTCGAATGTAGGCACGAATTTCCGGTCGCTTGATGTCCTCTGGTCGTTTGATTGTGAGGTGCCGAATGCGAGTCCCTGAGCCTTGCAGAATACCTTTCGGATCAGCGAGCGCAGCGCCGTCGTTGAAACCCAGGTTGACGTGCTTCGCATAAACGGCGATGTGAAAGATCCCATCTTGCAAACGGTCGCTCATGCCATAGCCGATCGCGACGGCGCTGTACGCGTCATAGATGTTTTCGTAGCACGGCGCCATCTCTTCGAGCACGAGGGCGCGCAGTTGCAGCGCGAGATCCTGAACCTCGCGGTTGTAAGGCTTGAGGAACTTGATCAACGCTGGTGGCGGTAGATGTGTCATCTCTCAAATAAGATTCAATGGTGTTTAGAGGCGAGCCACCGCCCGCCCATCTTGATCGTTTAGCAGCCGAACTTGTCCGGCTTCCAATCCAGCGGTGGGACAAGTGCGCCGGCTAAACTGAAAAATATCTTTTTAAGCAAAGGCGGGCGGTAGCCCGCCTCTAAACGAATCGTCGTTCAAAGAAAGCCATCCGGCCTACTGAACTTCAAAGTCAACGGTTTGGGTAACGCTGGTGCCCGCGATGCTGTCGGTAACGGTCACACGCAAATCGTATCTGCCGGGCGCCAGGGTTTGGAGCGCCATCTCTTCTCCAAACGGAATTCTATCCGGGTCGGAGCCGCTCTGGTTAAGTTTGCGTTGCGGCGAGGCCAGCACTACTTGCCCATCACGCAGCACGTGAGTTTGCGCGGTCAAGTTGGGCGCGCCCGCCTGGTCACGTTTCGCGTTGTAGATAAACATCCAGTAGCCCAGGCGCGTTCGACGCGAGAAGCGATGGTCCACGCTCAGTTGGATCTGCGGTCCGGCATCTTTGTTCCTGGCGTTTTCCAGAACCTGACCGCCCAGGAGTACGCTGCTCGTGTTCAGTTGCCGGCTCGCCAGATCCGGGATCACGACGAACTGCATCGCGCTGCCGACGCGCCCGCTTTTCTCGTCCCGCGCCGCCACTCGCACCTGGTAAATGCCGGGCGTCAGCGGCGTGTGATGGTTGTAGATGACTCCCGAGGCCGCGGACTCACCGCTATTGAGCGGGTTCAGGTTCAGTTGGTTCTTGAAGCTCGAAGCAATCTTGCCTTTGTCGTTCAGAATTACACCGGCCAGCTTGATCGTGGCCGGCTGCTTTCCGTCTTCACCATAGTTCAAACCGCGATTGCCAATCTGGATCGACGAAGTCAAAACGGTTTCGTTCTTTGGCGTATTAAGATAAGTCAGCGACAGGAGCGTGGGTAAGCTACTGCTCGGGTAGTAATCGCTCAGCGCCGCGCCTAGTGCGGCTTCGGGCGTCTTCGCCTTCTGGTTGCCGGGCGCTTTTTCAGTTGGCGAGACAGCCGCCGTGTCGGCAACTGTCGGCCCTTCAACATAACCACGCGGCGCACGTACCGTGAGTTCCGGGTGGCCGGTGACAGTCACTTTAACGTGGCGGAATTTCGGCGCTTTTTCTTCATCCTTATCAGGGCGCCACGCCAGCAAATAGTAGTTCGAAGTTTCGTCGAGGACCTTACCGACCCAGCGATCAAAGTAGTTCTGGTTACGCAGGGCCCGGCCGCCCGTATCTCCCGCCAGTGCATTCATGGCATTCTGATAAGCCGAGACTTCTCCGATCATGGCCATCTGCAGGCCGGGATCGGCAGAGCCGATCATCGGTCTGCTGTTGTCGGCGTCTACCACGCCGCCGGCGCCCAGGCCGCGTGCGTCAATCGTATAGATCACCACCCCCGCGCGGGTTGCCGCATCGATGATCCGGTCGAGCTTCTCTGGCAGGTTCGGGCCGTTTATTCCCGTGTCCGTCAGAAAACCGTCGGAGATAAAAAAGGCCAGCTTCCTTCCGGGCGCCCGGGCGGACGAGCGCATCAGGGATTCGAGCGAGGCATACGTGTTCGTGGTGATTGAGCCCGCCTGCATGAGCACGGCGCGGGCGCTGTTCTTTACCTCGTTTTCGCAAAGCGTCTTCAAGGCCGCGACCAATGTCGAATAGCCAGGCATGTTCTTTGGCGGCATGTTCTGCTTCAAACACTCGCCCATATAGAAAGCCTGAACCTTGTTGTCAGATTTACTATTCTGGATGCTGAGGGCCAGGTATTCCGTCATCTTCGTGCTGCCGGTTCCGAAACCTTGCACGGTGTAAGGAACCGGAGTGAGCCGCCCCATCGCGGCATCGAGCACCACCTTGTTATTTGTGAACTGTTGCAGGAATCCGATTTGTCCGCTGGCTGAGGCAATCGCGACTGAATCTTTCGAGCCCATTTCACTTTCGAGAAAGCGCCGCAGCATTTGTTTGGTGCGATTCATGCTGTCGGGCGAAAGGTGCAGGTCGTCAATGAAGAAAACGATCGTGCGGCCGCGGACGGAGGGAGGAATCGCCGGCATTTTCGCTGGCGCGGCGCTGGGATCGTGACGGACAGCCAGTTGTGCTTCTCGGTCGCTGCCGGCCGTCACGCGCTCAAAGAAACTGATGGGGCGCGGCTTGCCGTCAACCGTCAATTCAAACTGTGACCGATCCAAACCATCGACGAACCGCCCATTCTTATCGACCACCGTGAAAGCTGTCTGCACCAGATCGGTGTTTATGCGCAGCACGTCGTCGGACTGTGGAGCCGGGAGCTGTTGCTGGGCATTCGATATTGACGGCGTAAAATTCACGAGGGCCGTGAGGCAGAGAAATAAAAGCGCCTGACGCATTGCGGTTGGGTTCGTTGACTTCATGGTTGGTACTCCCGGGACTTATCTAGAGCGTGGTCTGATCCGTTAGACGGCGCTGGTCGCCAAACACTACGCGGCTTCTGGCTCTAATCAGTGCCCGAATTCTACCACTAAGCGAAGAGTTCGGCGACGATTCTATTGACGTGGATCCTGGTGGTGTCGAGGAAAGGAATACCATTGTGCCGCGGCTCGCGCAGGATCAGAGGCAACTCAGTCCCGCCGAGGATTACGGCTTCGATATTGTCTCTGACTTTCATCCGGTCAACTATGGCCAGCAAGCCGTCGCGGGTCTCCGGCAGGAAGATATCGTTGAGAAGTTCGCTAGTGTATTTCTCGTGAATATAGGCCTGCTCATCCTCCCGAGGCACGACGATCATCACCCCTGCTTTCGAAAAAACCTGCGGATAGAATTGTCCCTGCATGGTAAAGCGCGTGCCGAGCAAAGCGACTCGCTTCAATCCCAATGCCTGAGCTTCGTTGCAGGTGGCTTCAATGATGCTGATCAGTGGAATGGAAGAGCGCTGGCGCAGCTCATCAAAAACGATGTGAGGCGTGTTGGCAGCGATTGCGCCGAAGTCAGCGCCCGCCCGCGCCAACTTTTCTATTTGATCGACCAGGTAATCCGTGACCGCGCCCAATTCGTTGGATCCCATCCAGGCGAGCAACCTAAGGACATCGACACTGTTAATGATGATTGACGGATAGCTTCCGTCTGTTTGTCGCTGGCGATAAGCGGCGATGATCTGGCGGTAGTATTCAATTGTCGATTCGGGACCAACACCGCCAATGATGCCGACTGTCTTCATCGCTTGTCAGAACCGCCTGCGGTAGCGGCCGGGCCTCACGTTCACGAGCGAAGGTCTTGAGTAGATAGAGGATCAACCGCCCGCTACCGCAGGCGGTTCTGACCCCTAATTCCGGCCGCACCAGGTCCAGAAAAACCCGCTGGACCAGTTAAGGCGATTGGCTCTGAAGTCCATCTCTCCCTTAATCGTCATTGTCTCGTCATCCAGAAAAATCCAGGGACCGTCGAGACGACCAGTATCCCGCGTGCCGTCCTCGGTGATGCTTGAAACCTCGCCGCGAGCATTGTGGGTTACGGTGCGAATGCGAGCGCGGCTACCGCCGAAGCACCATTTGCCCTCGACGCGCATCAGGGTCCAGGAACCGTCGCGAACTTTTTGATTGTGCCAGGGACCACCAAGGAAATTGTTCCAGCTTAATTCCAGCCAGCCGCTTCCAGTCTCACCGCTCGAATTGGTCCACGTGTGTTGCAGGCGCTTGCCGGTCAGGGTTCCGTTGATTGAGCCGGTACGGCCGTCAGCATAATGAATCACGCCTGAAACGTTCGAGCCGTTCTGCGTGAAGACAACTTCTGAGGGGCCGAAGTCATTGCCGCTTGTCCACCACTTGCCGTCGATTGAGGCCGGACTTCCGCTCGCAGGTCCCGCCTTGGGGTTGTTGGTTTTCGGAGTCGTCTTGGCGGGAGATTTCGGCGGCGTCTTAGATGTGGTCGCGGGTGTTGGTCGAGTGTCTGACGTCTTGCCGCCCGAGGGTTGGGCCGATGCGTGTGCAGCGAGAGCGACAATCATCAGCGTCGCGGTCGCAAACAATCGAAAGGCGTGCTTCCCGAGATGTGCCACGTCGCGGATTGTATCATCGATGCTAACGGCGAGGGACGAAGTATCTCTACGGTTCATCGTTGCCAACCCATTCTTGTCTTAGCAACCCATAAAAGAAAGCGTCCTGGATCTCTCCGTTAACCTGCCAGCGCTCGCGCAGAACGCCTTCGCGCTGAAAGCCGAGCTTTTCAACCGTCCGAATCGAAGCGGCGTTTCGTGGATCAACGTCAGCTTCGATGCGATGCAGATCGAGGACTTCGAACGCGTACTTCAGCAAGGCCATCAGCGTTTCGTGCATGTAGCCTTGACCCCAGTGTTCGCGGCCGAGGGCATAGCCGATCTCAGCCCGCCGATGATTAAAGTCGAGATTAAAAAGCGTCACGCTGCCGATGAGCAGATCGTCCGTGCGTCTGGCAATGCCCCACTTCAAGATTGCGCGACGCTTCCAGTCTGCCTGAATTTTCTGGATGAGCTCAGCGGCGGCCTGGCGGTCGGCAAGCGGCGGCGTGCTCCAATACCGCATTACTTCCGGGTTTGAGTAGATCGCAAAGAACGCCTCCGTATCCGCGTCGGAGATCCAACGAAGAGAAAGCCTGTTTGTGTCGATCGTGGGTAGACGGTCCCAGTGCATATTGTTTTCGCGGCGGATTGTGATCTGACGCTGAAAGCGTCAAAGATCCAATGGCGTTCCGTCGTCGAGACAAAAGTTCATGGTGTCGTCTCGATAATTTCGCCCGCATGAGG
Source organism: Blastocatellia bacterium (assembly GCA_033856915.1). Lineage (GTDB taxonomy): Bacteria > Acidobacteriota > Blastocatellia > Pyrinomonadales > Pyrinomonadaceae > UBA11740. The sequence continues at coordinate 167,251 of JAWVEB010000013.1, forward strand.
GACAATGTTTCATAACGAAAGCAGTCGAACAGCACTTATCGAACCAGCCGGCGATGTGTTGCAGGCGCTCAATGCGACGCCAGGGTTGGCTGCGCCGATCCTGAGCGCAACCGGGCAGGGGGACGAAGCCGTGTGCCACCGCAATTGAACTAAGCGCGAGTGAAGTCTACAAAGCCTTTGTTGATGCTCGATATCTTGCGCTGCTCGCGGCGGAATACACCGATGCCTTCACGGCTGCCGTTGTCGTTAGTGTTCCCCTCAATCGTCACCAACTTGCCACTGAGGACTTGCTCAACAATTCCGGCGTGCCCAGCTCCGCCCGGCGGGGGCGTGTCAATCACGAAGATTTGGCCAGGCTGGACGAGCGCCGGATTGTTCATGGCCTCGTTGGTCGTCACGCGCGGCACGTGCTGATTACCCGCACGGTTCCACAGGTCAAGCACGGCCGCAGTTCTGATCATCGGATTGGCGCGCCCGAGATTTTGGGCCGCCTCCTTAAAGCAGAAGAAGGCGAAGCAAACGCACCAGGGAAATCGGCCGCTGGGGTCCAAGCCGGTCGCGCGGACGTATTCATCAACCTTTGGCCCGCGGTTCGAGCCGAGCGGCTGTTCGAGAACGCCGATCTGCGAGCGTGCAATATCCAGCACGGCCCGTGCGAGATCGGTAGCGGGATGGACGACCGTTGGGACGGTGTCCACGCCGAAGAGGCGACCCCATGTCAGTGATCCAACCTTGCCGTCCATCCTTAGCGGCTGATTATCGGAGTCGGAAAAGCGCGCTTGGAATAATCGGACAGCGCTTTCTGTCTGGTCGCCAAAGCCCCCGTCCTCGTCTATGGGACCGCATCCGACTTCGTTTAGACGGCGCTGTAACGCCCGAACGATGTTGGTGTCCGGGTCATCTCGCTCGATAATGCGTCCTGGAAAAGCTAATGCGTTGAGATCGCTGTTCTCAACGACGGTTCCGCTCAAGTTGGGCATGGTCTCTCCTTTTCAAACAAAAAATTGAACTATTGAAAAACTGCTAACGGTCCAAATGTGTTTTGGTTTACTGCGCCACTTCATACTCAGGCTTCGGCACTCCCATCAACCACTTATCGAACCAGCCGACGATGTGCTCGAGGCGCTCGATGCGATGCCAGGGTTGGCCCGAGCGCGACAGCTCATGCGACTCGTTGGGAAAGCGCACCATGACCGTTGGGACACGGCGATACTTCAGCGCGCGAAACATTTCTTCGCCGCCGGCGCCCGGAGGCGTGCGGTAGTCAGCCTCACCCAGAATTAACATCAAAGGCGTCTTCACGTTGTTGATATAAGTGATTGGTGAACGCAGTTTGTAGTCTTCAGGATCTTCGAACGGCGGCTTCTTGAACCACGTCTCCTGAAACAGGGTGAAGTCGGCCACGTACCAGAAGTCGGCCCAGTTCGCGATGTCACGCTGCGAAACAGCAGCAGCAAAGCGCGTCGTTTGCGTGATGGTCCAGTTAGTCAGCAAGCCGCCGCCGCTGCCTCCGGTCACACCTAACTTCTTTTCGTCAATGTAACCGCGCTTGATCACTTCATCGACGCCCGCCATCAGGTCCTTATAGTCGTCGCCGGGATAGTGGTATTGAATGATGTTGCCAAAGTCCTGGCCATAGCTCGTGCTGCCGCGCGGATTCGGATAGAGCACGACATAACCCTTCGCCGCCATCCACTGAAACTCATGATCGAAGATGAAACCGTAGGCCGCGTGCGGCCCGCCGTGAATGTTGAGGATAAGCGGGTATTTCTTATGGGCATTAAAGCCGGGCGGCTTCTGGATCCACGCGTGAATTTTCTTGCCGTCGAAACTTGTGTACCAGATTTCTTCCGGCTCGGTAAGATTGAGTTTGGAAAATAATTCATCATTGAGATGAGTAAGTTGTTTCGGCAGGCCGCCTCCGCCTTCCAGCCAGAAGATGTCGCCAACCCGGGTTGGCGAGGAAATCACCAAAGCGAATTTCGACGCATCGGGCGTGGCGCGAAAACTGACTACGGCCTGGTTGCCGCTGGTCAAATCAGTTTCTTTGCCGTTGGCGGCTTCGAACCTGCCGAGATTTGCTTTACCTTCTTTCGCATAGATCGCGACGATGCTGCGACCATCAGCCGTCCACACGGGAGGGTTGCCGCCGCCGCCGCGCGGCGCGGTGTTGTCTCCGCCGACTCCAGAGCCGACGTCGTAGTCAAAGTCACGCGTCAGATTTCGCGGCTGCGCGTTGGGCGCGATATCCATCACCCACAGATCGGGCTCTGTATAAGATTGCACCGGCTGGCTCGACGAGCCATAGAACGCGATCTGTTTGCCGTTAGGACTGACAGAAAAAGCGCCGGTGTCCATGGCAAACGAAGTGAGCTTAAACGGGCGCCCACCACCGACCGGGATCGAATAGATAGTCGTTGACGGCAGTTCGTAGTAAGGCTCATCAATCTGATCGGAAGCGTAATAAATTTGCGAGCTGTCTTTTGCCCAGGTGGCTCCGTCTTCCGAGAAGCGTCCGCTCGTGAGTTGTTTGGGTGTGACTTTTTCATCGCTGGTTTTTGGCGCGGTCACTACCCAGAGATGGTTTGGATGCTTTGGATCGCTATAGCCGGCGCCGTTGAAGCGATAGACGGCCCGTGTGATCACACGCACGTCGCTCTCGCGCGGCTCTTCCGGTTTTTTAGCGTCAGCCGGAGTTGGACTCGGCGAGGGCTGGGGATTCTTAGCCGCCTTCGCCAGATCTTCCGGATTGGCGCTGTTGCCGAATGCGATCATCTTGCCGTCGGGAGACCATTGCGGTCCACCCGCGCCGCGGGTGACAGTCGTAAACTGAAACGAATCGCCACCGGCCATCGGCAGCATAAAGAGCTGCGGCAAGTCGGGCCGGCCGTCTTTCTCAGTGACGCGGACGAAGACAAGAAACTTGCCATCGGGCGACCAGCGCGGCGTCGAATCTCTCGGGCCGGCGGTCAGTTGATGCGAATCGCCGTTGGCGGGAGAGACGCTCCAGATCGACGTGTTGTAGCCGTCTTTCTTTTCGTTCACGGTCACGCGCACAAAGGCGACGCGCGAACCGTCGGGCGAAATTTCCGTATCGCCGGCCCAGACAAAATTGAATAAGTCCTTCTCGGTAATGTTCCGCTTCTGTCCCAAAGCCGAAACGGCGAGCAGGGTGATAGCGATTACGACGAGCCAGAGGCGAGATCGCATAGAGTTTCCTTTCGGGACGGGTTGTCAACGCGGCGATATTCTACCGGGAATGGACGAAACGGGAAACATCGGAACGGCGCAGTAGCCCGAGCGTAAGGGAGGGCGTCAGGGTTTCGTCTCATTAGCACCTGGCTTTAGCCAGGTGATCAGATCCCAAAAAAAGGGTAAACCGTTTCAAACGGTTTCAGTCCTCATGCCATTTGAGACCGTATCGCTTGACGAATAGTTGAAACTCCTGCGGGAAGGTCTTCTTGCGATGATGCTCTTGCTGATTTGCGATGTAGGCGGCAACCTGATCGACGTGTGAATGGGACACCGAAAACGCACCATAGCCACGGCCCCAGGAGAATCTTCCTCGTAAGAGCCGATTCTCGTTGATCCAATGAGACGAACTTCCTTTTAGTAGTTTCATAACCTCTTCAATCGATCTGCTGGTAGGTAAATCAATCAACGCGTGAACATGTTCGGGATTGCAGTAGTTAATCCTCATGTAAATGTTTTTCTCAACAGCGTATTGGGTGAGAAAACGAGACGCCTTTGCCGCGGCCGGCCTAGTTAGCATTGGTTCGCGATCTAGAGTAGTCCAGATAAGGTGGAGCCAACAGCGAGAGTACGAATGTCGTGACATGGCAGGGAGTCCTTTCGGTTGCTTCGATGAACCGTTGAAACCTACCACACCGTGCAAGTGCGATTTCTTGCATAGAAGATGAAACCGTTAGAAACGGTTTCGCGCTTTCCTTTGAACTGGATCACCTGGCTGAAGCCAGGTGCTAATGAGATTAGCTTGCGAGTCCGCCTAGGGAGTAGTGGGTTTTATAAGGTTCGTGCTTTTTTGCATAGATCGAAACGGCGGAGACCGTTTCGCTTCTTCGTTGTTGAACTGATCACCTGGCTGAAACCAGGTGCTAATGAGAGAAACCCTCGCTAATTCGGACACCTCGGATCCTTATCGACGTTCACGATCGGAAAAGGCGCCAGCTTGTTTTGCTTCAAAACCTGATTCAGCGCGGGCACCGTCTCATTATTGACCTTCCGCCAACGTACCAAATCATTCTTCAAAGCAACACACGAAGGCGCGGCGTTTTCGATTACCGATCTTGCCGGACGGATATCACCGCTTTGAATCATGGTCACGAATCGCGCCACGTCGCGGTTGACTGCGCCAAAGCCCGGCGCTGTATTCGTGCCGTCCTGAATCTCACCGAGCTCCTTGTCGAGCGTCTGTAGCGCGGTCGTCACTTGTGAATCCTTGACAAGATCTTTCATAGCAGTAGCCAACCCCGCGCGTAACACGCCGACCTCGTTATAAGAGTGATAGCTGATATTCATCCACGCATCGATCATTCGCGCGAGATCGAGTTGCGCTTCCAGGTCGCCTGCTGCCGCACGCACGCGCGGATCGAGCGTGACCATCAACGGTTGGCGATATATCTTGCCGTCTACCGTCAGCACCAATTCGTAATTTCCGGGCACGGCCAACGGGCCGGGCGGTTGATTCATCGGCGTCTTGCCGGCGACCGCGTGATCGGGCAGCGTGTACTCGACATAGTCGATATGTCTGCCGCGAAAGTTATAGGTCAGTGTGTCGGGATGCGGCCATTGCATATCCCAGACAAAACGATTCAGACCAGCTTTCGTAGTTAGGACGTCGGGTCGAGCAAACCAGTAATCGGGCACATTCTTTGGGCCAAGCTCGAGTTGCGTCGGTTTGTTAGAAAAGCGACGGACGACATCGCCATGTTCGTCGCGAATCTCCAGCGAGATCGATTTCGCCGGCGATTTGAGGTGATAGTAAATGATTGCTCCGTCGGGCGGATTCTCTCCGGCGGCCAGGTCGGCGGAAAGCGGCGTATCCGGATGATTGTCCCAATGCGCGCGCACGGCTGTGGCCGGCTTGAACAGATAAGCATTGCTCTTCGTAGACTCCGCGCTAACCTGCCGCAGCGGCGATAGGTCATCGAGGATCCAAAGGCCGCGTCCGTATGTCGCCACCACCAGATCGCTTCCGTGTACATTCAGATCGCGGACCGAGGTTGTCGGTAGGTTGAACTGCAAAGACTGCCAGTGATCACCGCCGTCAAAAGAAACATAAACCCCAGTTTCGGTGCCGGCATAAACCAATCCTTTGCGCAACGGATCCTCGCGCACTACCCGGGCGATGGCCGACTCGGGTAGACCGTTTACGATTTTCTGCCAGGTCTTGCCGGCATCACGCGTGCGGAGAATGTTTGGATGGGAATCACCCCACGCCGCGGCGATGACGTAAGCCGTCTCGCCGTCGGTTGGCGAAGCCTCAATCAGTCTTACTTCGCTGCGCCCATTAAGATTGACCGGCGTAACGTTTTGCCAGGTCGCGCCGTTGTCCCGCGTGAGTTGCACCAGGCCATTGCTCGTACCCACCCAGATTTCTCCCGGCGTCGCCGCGGACGGAGAGATGGCCTGAATGACACCGTCATCATTGGCTGTCGGGCTCTTTGAAGTGAGATCGGGACTAATCTCCTGCCATGTCTGCGCGCCGTCACTCGTTTTCATGACGTACTGCATTCCCAGGTACATCGTCTTCGGATCGCTTGGTGAAAAAACCAGCGGAGTCTCCCACGTGTAACGATACTTTGCCCCGGGCGCGAACACGGTCGCGATCTGGCCGGTGGTTCGATCCAATCTGTAGACCGAGCCATACCAGCCAACTGAGTAGATGAGATTCGAGTTCAACGGATCGGGAGCGATGTAACCACTCTCGAACGCACCGGTCGAGAACCAATCGCGATAGGTGATCTGGCCAAAGTCGCTGCGGCTTAGCACGGCGACCGATCCGCTGTCCTGCTGGGCGGCATAAGCCCGATAAGGAAACGCGTTGTCGGTGGTGACGTGATAAAACTGCCCGGTTGGTTGAGTGAACCAGTCGGTCCAGGTGCGGCCGGCGTCGAGACTCACGATCGCTCCCTGGTCCGAACCCAGAATCATTCGCTCAGTATCTTTCGGATCGATCCAGAGCACGTGCTGGTCCTCGCCACTCGGCGCGCCTTTGTACGATTCAAAAGTTCTACCGCCATCTGTCGAGCGATACATAGAGGTCTGCATTACATAGACTACATCCGGATTGTGAGGGTCCGTGTAGGTCTTACCAAAAAAAGTACTGCCGGTGATTCGTGGATCCTGCGTGCTGCGATGCCAATTGGCGCCGCCGTCATCGGAACGAAAGAATCCCGAATTAATGATCGTATATACGCGCTTGCCCCCGGGCGCGACTGCGAGGCCAATTGTTCCACGACCTGTTTCAGGCAGACCGGCGGCGCTCAATTGTTGCCAGGTGTTTCCTTCGTCACTTGATTTGAAGATCTGTGAGTCAGTTCCCAGCGCCCGTCTCTGGTTCGGATCGATCACCAGGTTGTAAGTAGCCGCATAGATAATCCGCGCGTCGTCGGGCGACGCGACCATCTCCACCACACTGGTCTTGTCGTCTTTGAAAAAAACTTTCTTCCAGGTCTTGCCGCCGTCGATGGTTTTGTAGATGCCTCGGTCCGGACCTGCCGCCCAATAGTCGCGCGCCGAAGCGATCACGATGTTGGGGTCCTGCGGATCGACTAATATCGCCGTGATGTAACGCGTGTCTTTCAGGCCAATGTTCGTCCAGGTTTTTCCGGCGTCGGTTGATTTGTAGATTCCATTACCGACGGTCTCTTCGCCGGTGCCCACATAAATGATATCCGGGTTTGCGGGCGCCAATGCCAGGGCGCCAATCGAAGCCACATGAGCTTCGTCGAAGATCGGTTTCCAAACTCGAGCACCGTCGGTCGACTTCCAAACGCCGCCGCCCGGCGTGCCGAAATAATAGATCGCGGGCTTGCCCGGGATTCCTGCTACACAAGTGACTCGGCCGGCGCGATGCGGTCCGACCAGTCGCCACTTCATGGCCGAGAATGTTTCCGGGTTGTATTGCGCGAGTGCGTTGGTGGCGGTGATGAGTGCGATCGAAAAGATTGTTAGTAAGAAGAGTACGCGACGATTCATGTTTAGGCCTCCAATGATGGCGGGCAGTTTATCATCGGAGGCAGCGAGGCAGTAGTTCGACCGTGAGGGAGGGCGTCGCCACGATTAGGGATTGCGCCGTGAGGACGATTGAAGACCCGAGAAAGAATGCATGGAGGAGAGAGGCGTGCTGTCCTCAAGCCACTTGTAATTCCCGAACGTGAGTCAAATCACGGCGGGTAACAGGTCGCACTTGCGAGGCTTCTAATGTTGCCACTGCGGCGGTGTGGCCGTCGAGTGTTACAAACTCAACCTCGTACGCCTGTCCGTCCTCGTACACATGCACCACCGTGCCGACATCTCCTGCTTCGAGACCTTCGCTCGGAAGTGGAGTGCTTAGTACCACTCGGTCGTGTTCCTTGATCATAATGATTCCTCGTGCGGATAAGCTGTCACCAACCGTGGACTTCTTTCACCGCGATCGACTATCCAAACGGTGCGCACGATACGTGCCTTGCCGATTGGAGTCTTAATTTCGCCATCCACAATGTACTTTTTGCCGTGCAGAGATTCAATGCTTTGAGTGACCTGGGCGCTAAGCGCCATGGAGCCCAGCGCCTCGGCTAGTGTTTCCCATTCGTTGACACTAAAGCCAAGAGCGATGAAAAAGTCTGCTTTTCCGCCGTTGTCAGGATGCTCCCTGTTGAGCAGGTATTCTGTGATTTTCTGACGTTCGACCAGCGCTATTGTAGCATTCGGAAGGTTCATCGGCAGTCGGGCACGTTACTAGAAGTGAGTGCACCGGTCAATGCAACCCGCTCGACCCCTTGCGACCTTTACCCTAACTTGAGCTGAAGCTCTGACAGCAACTTGATCTACTTCACATCCGCCCAGGCCTTGCCGTCTTTGTAATGCAGAGTCAGCTCGGAAATCTTGATTAGGTCCAGATTGTCCCACTCAATGCTGTGCTTGTTCCCATCGGCAACCTTCAGGTCCCACTTCACGCTCTTTTCTTGATCGTCGAAAGTGATCTTCACGCTTTCGCCTGCCGGCAGCGTGTCCCGGCCCAGCACGTCCTCTCCCCACTCTCCCGAACTATGCGGCGAAACGTAAAGCTCGTGAATCTCGACTCCGGTCTGGTTGTGCATGACGAAGTCCTGCTTGCCGCCGCGGGCAAAGGCCACCGCCGCGAATAACATTGCGATCGCGCAGAACGCGATCAGCCTCGATCTCGAAATGATTTCTTTCATGATTCAGCACCTTCCTGTTTGAATGATCTAAACGGGAGAGCGTTTCCTTTCGGCTTACATTACGTACTCAGGCACCGCGACTGTTTTGCTTCATAAATTTCAGAAGCGATCGTTCGGCTGGATGCAAGCCCCTGCCGCGATACGACATCAGTTCCTTTACATCGCTGAAATAGCGATCGATGGCCTGTCCTTTTTCAAAGCCGCTCATGACCAGCGGACAAATGTACGAGCTGCGACATACCGCCGGCGTGTTACCGAGAGCTGCCGCCGTTTCCTTGATCGCCGCCACCAGGAGACGTTTGTTCGCGGTCCGGTTGCCGTTGACCTGGGTCCGCACGCGCGCCAGCGCGCAAGCGCAGATTAGCGTGCCGGCCCAGGTGCGAAAATCTTTAGCGCTAAAATTCCCGCCCATGATTTCCTTGATATAGGTATTGATGTGACGCCGCTTTACATCGACAAAGACGCCTTCCTCATTTTGATACTTGAATACATCGCGCGCGGGTTGTTTCAGGAGTTCACGGACGATCCGGGCAGTAGTCCGATCGCGAAGCTCGCGGTGCTGCCGGACCCCGGACTTGCCGGGAAAATCAAAAATGATCGAGTCGCCCTTGACCTTCACGTGCTTCGGCCGCAGCGTGGCGATGCCGTAACTGCCGTTTTCACTCGCGTAGATCTCGCTGCCGGGCCGGATAAAACTCATCGATAGAATTCTGAGAATGCTGGCCATCACGCGCTCTCGCGGAAATCCACGCTGACGTAAGTCTCTGGCCATCGCCTTTCTCATCGCCGGCAACTTTTCCGCGAAGTCGATCAACCGCTGAAATTTCTTGCTCTCGCGGTGGCGGACACGCGACTCGTGATAGATGTATTGCCAGCGTCCGGCAGCGTCTTTGCCTACCGCTTGCACGGCGCCCGAGGCCGCTGCGTTGATGCAGACGTCTGTCCAGGCGGGGGGAATCTTGAGAGCTTCGATCCGAGATAGTTCCGCGCGATTGATTTTTCGGCCGTCAGCGTTGAGATAGCGAAAGCCTCGCGCGGGCGAGCCGATTCGATGGATACCCGTGGCACATAGCTTTTCGATTCTGGTCATAGATTTCTGGGTTCAACCTTAGTTGCTGATGAAGTTAGGACCGCCTGCGTGAGCCGGTGGGATTGCACTCGCCTTGTCAGGCTAAAATCTTGGTCCTGCCCTCATTCTTCACTACTCCTCCTGGGCCGTGAGTTCACTGGTGTCGCGATGCTCTCTGCCTTCAACGCTACGAATCCGTTTGAACTGGGCGTGCAAACGTTCCAGTTCCGCGTCAGAAAGCGCTTCCAGATCGACCAAATCGGTGCGCGCGCCTTTTACTCCTCGGAGCAATTCATCAAGTTTCAGATGGATGGCTTTGGCGTCGCGGTTCTGCGTGTTTTGGATCAGGAACACCATTAGAAAGGTAATAATCGTGGTGCCCGTGTTAATGACCAGTTGCCAGGTGTCGGAATAGTGAAACAGCGGCCCGGTCAGTGCCCACACGAGGATGATGATGACGGCCAGGATAAACGACCAGGAGGAACCCACCACCTTCGACGTCGTCTGTGCAAATTTTCGGAATAGTTCGTTCATTTCATAATCTCAAATTGTGAATAACGGAAGTACGCAGGTTTCACCGCGCGTTCCCTTTCGGAAACAAAACTTTATCCGGCGCCGCGTTGAGCTCGGCCAGGAGTTTTTTGATCAGCCTGGTTTTCACCTGTCCCGCTTCCTTTGGATGAACCAGGTAACGCACGATGGCATCAATCCAGGTATTCGGGTTGACGCGGAACAGCACCGCCGGACGCTCGCGCACTTGCAACTGATCCACCGGCGTTTGCGCCAGCAGTTCACGGAACACGCGCACCTGTTTCATCATTGCCTCTCCGACTTCCGCTTCGGCGATCCGCTGCATAGTCTCGGCCACGAATTCCAGGTCGCTCTCATAGGCGACATTGAACTTGACCTCGTTCCAAATGTAAGGGAACAGCGGCCAGGTATAGTTGTAGACGGTCGAATTGAGGACCTTGGAATTCGGAAACTTGATTACCCGGCCGGAAGGATGATCGGTGGAAAGGAAGTCGCCGCCGAATTCCCAGAGCGTCGTGTCCAGATAACTCACGTCAATGACGTCGCCGGTGGCCTCGCCTATCTTGATCCGATCGCCGACGCGGTAGGGCGCTCGCGCTAGCAGGTAAATCCAGCCGATGAAGCTTGTGATCGGCGTTTGCAAAGCGAAGCCCATGATCAGCGAGATCAATCCCAGCGAAACGACGGCCGTGTACCAATTCTGAAAGAGGATCGAAACGACGACAAAAGCCAGGATTAGAACGAGCGCCAGCTTGGCGACGCGACGCAGGTTGTATCTCGAAACCGGGTTGTCGAGGCGGCCGATCAAATAAACGTCGACGATCTTGGCGATGGCCAGCAATAAAACGATCGCCATCACGCTCAGGTCGAGCTTTTGCAGCAGGTCAATGTACTTCGGATGTTTTGCAGCGAAGCCGAAAAAACTAAAATCCAAAATAAACCGAACGACTGCGAGCGCGATGAGGATGATCGCATGCGTGCCCAGCAACAGCTTGTCTTTGGTTTCAGCCGCGGGCGTCGTGTCAGGCTTGACGGTGCTGGTCTGCTCCAGTGCACGCTTGACCTCCACCTGTTGCTTGACCTGTTCGACTTCGGTGCGTAGCTCGTCCGGCATTCTTACAGATTCCTGGGTTTAGACTGAGTTCTGCTCGCGGAAGCGTGTGCCGACGCGGAGTTTGTAAATTAGGCACTCTGCATGCCATAAATCTTGGCGATGAAGCAAAGGAGCGATTCACCCAAATCAATAACGGACAAACTTGCCGTCGCAGCAGCGCTGCAAGAGATCGGCTCCCTGCTGGAATTGAAAGGCGGCGAGTACTTCAAAGCGCGCGCGTACAAACTCGGGGCCCGCGCCGTCGCTGAGTTAACCGAAGACATCGGTAAATTGATCAAGGAGAACCGGCTCACCCTTGTTAAGGGGATTGGCTTTGCCTTAGCAAAGCAGATTCAGGATCTCTACGCGACAGGTGAATCGACTTTGCTAAACCAACTGCGGGCTGAGATGCCACCGGGGATTATCGAGTTGGGCAACGTGCCGGGTCTGAGCGTGAAGAAAGTCGAACGGCTGCACGAAGAACTTGGGATCTCGACCGTTGAAGAATTAAAGGCCGCGTGCGAATCCGGCCAGGTAGCCGGCGTCAAAGGCTTTGGCGCCAGGACCGAGCAGAAAATTCTGGCAGCGATTGTGGGATCAGAGAATCGCGAACGGCGCATCCATATTCATCACGCTCTGCGCACGGGGCAGGGAATTCTCGACTATCTGAAGCTTGCGCCGGGGTTTGTTCAGGGCGAGCTCGCCGGCTCTGTCCGGCGTTGGCAAGAGACAGCATCGCGAATAGTTGTCGTGGCTAGCGCGAAAAAGCCCAAAGCGCTGATCGATCACTTCCTGGGTTTTCCTTTGGTCGTCAGAGTGGAAGAGCAAACGCCGCCTGGGTGTTCAGTCATTCTCAGCGAAGGATTCAACGCGACGCTGTTCGCAGTCCACCCTGAAGAGTTCGCCGGCACGCTGCTGCACGCTACCGGATCAAAATCTCATCTGGAGAAGCTCGAGCAACTGGCCGCGAAAAGGAAGCTGAAACTAACTGAGCAGGGAATTCGGAAGCTCGGCGCGTCGAAGTCGAAAACACGTGCGGCTACAATCCTGGTAAAGACTGAAGCGGAAATCTACGGCAAGTTCGGCATGCAGTACGTGCCGCCCGAGCTGCGTGAAGACGAGGGCGAGATCGAAGCCGCACTCGTTAATGCCTTACCGGAAGATTTGATCACGACCGAAGACATCCGCGGCATGGTCCACTGTCACACAAAATATTCCGACGGCAAGCATAGCGTCGAAGAAATGGTCTACGCGGCTGAGTCCATGGGCATGAAGTACATCACGATCACCGATCATTCACCGACCGCGTTCTACGCGAACGGAGTGAAGATTGATCGTCTCCAACGGCAGTGGGAAGAGATTGATCGCGTGCAGGAGCAAACGAAGGTCAAGATTTTAAAAGGCACTGAGTCCGACATTGTGCAGAATGGCTCGCTGGATTATCCGGATTGGATTCTGGAGCAGTTTGATGTGATCGTCGCCAGCATTCATTCGCGTTACAAGATGAACGAGGATCAAATGACCGAACGAATTGTGAGGGCGATGCGCCAGCCGGTATTCAAGATCTGGGGACATGCGTTGGGGCGTCTGATCGAAAAGCGGCCGCCGTTCGATTGCCGGGTCGAAGAGATTCTGGATGTTATCGCTGAGTCGCGCGCGGCCATTGAAATCAACGGTGATCCTTATCGCCTCGATATGGAACCGCGGTGGGTGCGCGAAGCACGCAAGCGCAAGATCAAGTTCGTCATCTCAACCGATGCTCATTCCACCGGCGCGCTCAACAACCTCAAGTTTGGAGTAGGCATTGCGCGCCGTGGGTGGGTGCGACGCGGCGAAGTCTTGAATGCTTTGGGAGCGAAAGCGTTTCAGAAAGCGGTGCGGCCGGTTTGATGTTCTTTGCGCCTTTGCGTGAAATCCAAACTCTCGCAAATCATTTCACGCAAAGGCGCTAAGGAAATACTAAAGGCGCGAAGAAGTGAGCTATCCAACTTTCCGCTTTCGCGCCGCCACGGGTTTTGCCTTGACCAGCGTGAGCGCGGCCTTCTTTTTCGCGGCCGGAGTGGCCTTGACCATGGGCTTGCGCGATGACGCCTGCACGCTCTTTTTCAGCGCGGTCATGATGTCCAGCCGCGGCATCTCTTCGACCTGTTCGAACTCGGTGACCTTCTTGCCCTTAATCTTTTGGTCGATCAGCTTTCGCAGGGCCTCATGATAGTGATCGACGGTATCAATGTCTTCGAACGAAGTGACCATTTGCTCGACCAGGGTCGTAGCCAGACTGAGTTCTCTCTTATCCAGTTTCTGTGCTGCGTCGAGTTCGGGCACGTCCCTAATACTTCGCACTTCCGCCGGATAGCGAAGCTTCTGCAACACGATGCCATTGTCGTGCGGAAAGACGGCGACCAAATCCTCTCGGTCGCGCAGGACGACTTTCGCGAGCCCGACTTTGCCCGTGTCTTTCAGAACCTGGAGCAGCAATGCGTAAGGTTTCTCGGCGACCGGGCCATCAGGGCCGAGGTAGTAGGGCGAGTCATAGAAAGTAGATGGAATCTCTGAAGCGTCCACGAAACCCAGGATGTCTACCGCCCTGGTCGTCTTGATTTTGACTTTGGCGATCTCTTCCGGCTCGATCAGTGCATAGCGGTCCTTTTCGTACTGGAAGCCTTTAGTGATGTCCTCGCCGGTCACCACCTGATTGCACTTCTTACAGCGCTTGTCATAGCCAATCGGACCAAAGTCTTCGCGGTGCAATTGATTGAACTGAATCTTTTCAGACGCTTCGATGGCGTTATAGACGCGCACCGGAATGGCAACCAGCAGGAAACGTATGTGGCCTTTCCAAATCGATCGCATATCTTTTTCTCCGTGTAGCGCAAGTTGTTAACTTGCGGGCGTTGGGAGGTGCGCAAGTTACCAACTTGCGCTACTTAAGACACAAACGCGGGCCTCGCGCCCGCATTTCCCGGAGCCCTGATTGAGTCCGGCCCTGGCCTATCGGCGTAAAGGGGAAGGAATTATGGGCCAGTTGGCCCTTCAAGTCAAAAGATTTATCTGTTGCACAAGGGGAATCAGGTTGAGCGGCAATCACCGCAAAGGACGCCGAGTTTTTCGCAAAGGTCGCAGAGGAACCTTTGCGTTGCTCTGCGAAATCCTCGGCGTTCTTTGCGTTTAGAATTCAATTTTTCGCGAGCACTCAAGTTGGCCGCGGCCAGACGCCCGATTGACCGCATGACAGCTATTCCTTATTCTTCCACTCGTAATTGACCTTGCTTCGTTAACCAACCATGCGCGAATGTCCCCGATGCGAACGATGTTATGAAGACGACGTCTTACTGTGTCCGGACGACCAGTCCAAGACCAAGGCGACGCTGCCGGGCACGACCTTGCTCAACCGGCGCTATCGTCTCGACAAACGTCTGGGCCGCGGCGCGATGGGCCAGGTCTATCTGGCGCGCGACGAAAATCTGATCACCCGGCGCGTCGCGGTCAAGACAATTCGCCCCGACGTACTCTCCGACGAAGACCTGCAGGAAGGCGAAGCGATCGCGCGCTTTGAGCGCGAGGCCCGCACCGCTGCTTCTATTCAACATCCAAACGTCATCGACGTGAACGACTTTGGCAAGAGCGATGAAGGCGTCTTCTTTCTGGTGATGGAGTATGTCGAAGGCGAATCGCTTTATCAGCTTCTGCGCCGCGAAGGCACCCTGTCAGTTCAGCGCGCTCATGCTTTGCTGCGCCAGATTTGCGCCGGCGTCGAAGCCGCCCACGACGAAGGAATCCTGCATCGCGATTTGAAACCGGCGAACGTTTTCATCGTGCAGCGAAAGAAGAAGGACGGTACGATTTCGGTCGATGATTTAGTAAAAGTCGGCGATTTTGGGTTGGCTAAGATTATTGGCCAGGCCGCCGACGCCTCTGGAAGTGGGCCGGCCTCGCGCGGCATCCTCGGCACGCCCGAATACATGGCGCCCGAGCAGATGCAGTCAGGAGCCAATCTCGATGCGCGGGCCGACATCTATGCGCTGGGTGCAATGGCGTACCACATGTTGGGCGGGCGGCCGCCGTTCACCGGCGACATCATGCAGATCTTTGCGCAGAAGCTGACTCAGGACGCTCCGGCACTCAGCACGCTGCGCTCCGACATTCCTGGCCCCGTGGAACAGGCGGTAATGCATGCTCTCAAGAGAGAAGCTGATGGACGGCCGGCGTCTGTCGGCGCGTGGTTCGACGAATTCGACGATGCAGTGAGTGGCGCGACGGTTACCGAAGACGAAGGCGAATCGCGTCTGGTGATCATGGCGCCGACCGGCGCCGAGGTTTACGTCGACGACGAGCGTCACGGCAGTATCGGCAGGTCAGGGCGAGTCATCCTGAAATCAATTCCGCCCGGCCAACACGTTCTGCGCGTCGCCCACGGAGGCGATGCCGACGACGAAAGGGTAATCGAGATCCGCGCCGACGGCGATGAACAGATCATTCAGGCCCAATTCAAGTCGCCGCCGTCGAGTGGCCTGTCTCCTTCGCAGGGCGGCAGTCTCGGCAGTGTTTCGGGAATGGCTCTGCCGGCACACACTCCTGTGGTCGCTTGTACAAAGTGCGGTTCGCGCTTCGCTGGCGGCGCGAAATTCTGTGGCCGGTGTGGCAACACGAGCTTTCAGGCCGTTACTTCCGACAGTGCGGCCGTTTCGGCGAGGCCAATACCCTCCGGGCCAGCCAGCTCACCCAGTCTGAACCAGCCCAGCATCGGCGGATCCAGGATTCGCTGCACGCGTTGTGGTATGGACCAGCCGGCGGGCACGAAATTCTGCGGCCGTTGCGGCGCCTCTTTGGGCGGCAGCGCGATCGCCTGGAACGCCCCGCGGCCGGTCGAGGTTCTTTGCGGCGGGTGCAATTCTACTTATCCTTCCGGAACTAAATTCTGTGGCAAGTGCGGCCGCACGCTCTGACTCCCGGTCTTAGTGGCACAGACTTCAGTCTGTGATTAACCTGAGAGTTTTCAAGGCCGCAAGAGAGCCGCGGAGCGGCGAAAGATCTGTAGCCCACGGCGTCAGCCGTGGGTACCAGAGCCTCCTCGAACCGCAGCCCCAGCGGGGCGAAACATCGATCACGGGAAGGCTAGTTACGTCCCTCCGGGGCTCTGCATATCTCATAACCGATGACCCATCGCTCATGCTATGGGCTACAGATCTTCTGCCGCTCCGCGGCTCTTAGCGCGGAATTCACTAACTCGATCGTTTCCCCGAACGCATCACCTTTTAGACAACCTAACTCTTTCAGGCCGTGATTTCCTGTGCGCGGATCACAGACTGAAGTCTGTGCCACTTCAAGATTAGACTTGAGTGCAATTCATCTTCTCGTATAGACTTGCCGCGCGCACCGACAGACTGAACGCCTGAACTGAGCGCCTATCGCTCGCGCTACCGTACCTTTCAGAAAACGAGGCCGAACATGAAACGCTGTCCCCAATGTAATCGCACTTATACCGACGATGCCCTGAGCTTTTGTCTCGACGACGGTTCGCCGCTGCTGAGCACGGGCGGTCCCGCGCCTTCTGATCCCAGCGCCACGATCCAATATCCGCAGGCGCGTGATACCAGTCCGCAGGCTACCATCGCTTTTAATCCCGGACAGGCGCCGCCGCCCCCGACTCCGCCGCCGTCGTGGAACCCGATGCCGCCTCCGGGCCCCCAAAAACGCAGCGTCTGGCCCTGGCTGCTCGGCATTGGCGCAGTGCTGGTCTTCCTGGCCATTGGGGTTGTGATTCTGATCTTCGCCGTCGCCAGCATCACCAATGACAACAATAACAACAAGGGTAATGCGAACAACTCTAATCGAGTAGTCAACAAGAACACGAACAAGAACACGAACGGGGATGAAACGAACACAAACGCAAATTCGCGTTCGTCGCTGACTTCTTTTACCGACGACTTTTCAAATAAGACGTGGGGCGTGGGCGAGTCGCAATTCGGCAACATCGCGTACCAGGACGAGGAATATCATATGCACGCCACCAAGGGCGGCTTCATCGTCATGTATGCGCCGGACAAGCCGGAGTACAAAACCGAGAACGCCACCGTCCGCGTGGGGCTGCGCAGCATCGACGGCGATCCCCCGTCCACCGGGTACGGAGTCGTGGTGCATGGCGAAAAGAAGGACGGTAAGCTGGAAGACTACGGATTTTTGATTTACAACGGCGAGGGTCCGAAATACAAGATTGTGCTGCATAAGGCCGGCGCCGAAACCAAAGTCGTCGACTGGACACCGACCAGCACAATTCGCACTGGCACGTCGCCCAACCAGGTCGAAGTAAGAATCCGGGATCTCAAGATGGACTTCTACATCAACGGCCAGTTCGTCACTTCGATTACCGACGAAGCCAACTACCGTCGTGGGCGCGTCGGCCTCTACACCAGCGACGTGGGCGAAGTAGCGTTCGACGATCTGGAGATCAGCAGGTAAGCTGCTTGCCATGCGCGTTACACTACGAGTCCTGGCTGGCCCCTATACCGGGCGCGAGTTCACTTTCGATCAGCATGACACCTTCCTGGTTGGCAGAGCCGACACGGCGCATCTTTATCTGCCCGAAGACAGATTCTTTTCCCGCCATCATTGCCTGCTGGAGATCGCCCCGCCGCGTTGCTTTCTGCGCGACCTCGGATCCACCAACGGCACTTTCGTAAATGGCCGGCGCGTGCCTGAGGCTTTTCTGGTCAGCGGTGATCGGATTCAGGGCGGCCAGACTGTGCTGGAAGTTGAAGTGCAGTCCGAGCAGCCGGTAACAGTCTCTGGCTTGGAGGCTCCCACACTGACGAGTCCCACCATCGTTCCCATCGAATGCGCGAATTGTGGGCGTCGAGAGCAGGCCGAGGCGTCCCACGTCAACGAGAAGATGTCGTTCGTGTGCGAGGACTGCCGCGAAGAATTGAAGCGCCAACCCCAACCTATTCCCGGTTATGAAATGATCAAGCTGCTGGGCCGGGGTGGTATGGGATGCGTGATGCTGGCTCGAGACGAAAAGACGGGCGTTTCAGTCGCGATCAAAAGTCTCTTGCCGGAAGTAGCCGTAACCGAAGTGTCTCTGCGCCGATTTATGCGCGAGATTCAGGTCGCGGCCGCGCTGGACCATCCGAACATTGTCCGGTTTCTTGAAAGCGGCACGAATAATGGCTCGGTCTATCTGGTTACCGAATACGTCGAGGGCTCTGATGCAGCGCGGCTCGCCGACGCACAGGGTGGCCGCCTGCCAATGCGCGAAGCGATAGATATTGTTAATCAGTCGCTGGACGCTTTAGCCTACGCGCACGCGAAGGGATATATCCATCGCGATATCAAAGAATCAAATATTCTGGTCAGCGGTACCGCGCCGAATCTTACGGCTAAGCTAACCGACTTTGGACTCGCAAAAAGCTTCACCCAATCAGGAATGAGCGGCATTACGATGGCCGGCGACATGGCGGGAACTTTCGCTTATATGCCTCCGGAACAGATCAGGGACTTTCGCAATGTGCGCCCCACTTCGGACATTTACGCGATTGGGATGACGGCCTATAGCCTGCTCGCCGGGGATACCGCGCTCGACCTCGGTCCCAATAACGATATCGCCGGCACCGTCAAGGCTATCTTTGAAGGTAAAGTAATTCCCCTGCGCCAGCGCGCCGCCGAAGTTCCGCAACAGGTCGCTGAAGTGATCGAGCGCGCCCTCGCCAAAGACCCGGCAGACCGTTGGCAGTCCGCCGCGGCCATGCGCACTGCGCTGATGCATGCCGTTTGAGGGCTCGCCATCTCCTTGCTTTCGCTTTTGCTGGCGCCTTCCGGCTTTGCTTTGCACCTTTGTGTGAAATTAGGTCGAGTGCGAATCAAAGGCGCGGAATGGAATCGAAAGGCGCAAAGGAAATGAGGATCCCACCTCTCTCAAACGCAACCTTGCTCGCGGTTGCGGCATCCGTTAAGATTGCCAGACGACGTATGCGTCGCGCATAGAATCATCGTTCAATGGGCTCCCCTTTATTTGCGGTTCTTTTCATTGTGAGGTTTTTAAGTGAAGAATAAATTCTCGCTGGCGCTCGTGGCCCTAATCCTGGTTTCGCTGGTTGCCCCGGCATTTGTTTTTACTCAAACGAAACGCGACCAAACAAATAGCTCGGCTGGGACCAACAGCACGGGTAAGACGGGCGCGCCCGCGACTGTCCCGGGACGGCGTCCGCGCCGCATCCCAGGGGCCGCGACCGCTGCGGTGGCCCAGGATTTCAGCGAAGCGCTGAGCGTGGTCCAGGATCATTACGTCGACGGCAAGAAGATTGATTACAACGCCGTCTATAAGTCCTCGATTATGGGCATGTTGAGAGTGCTGGATCCCCATTCGAACTATTTCGACAAGGAAGAGTTCGACGAGATGCAGACCGACCAGCGCAGCGAATATCTTGGGATTGGGGCATCCATCCAGAACTATACGATCGGGGATTCAGTAGACACGTACGTGGCCGCGACGTTCCAGAATGCGCCGGCGTCGCGCGCGGGATTGCGGTTTGGCGACCGCATCGACGCCGTTGACGGCATTTCGATGCATGCGAAGTCGTCCTCTGAAGTGCGTGACAAGATTCGCGGACCACGCGGCAGTCACGTGAAGGTCACGATTACCCATGCCAACACCGGCCAGAGCGACGTGGTGGAAATTGTTCGCGATGCGGTGTCCCAGCCGTCGGTGCCGGATGCTTACATGATTCGTCCGGGCGTCGGTTACGTCGATATGACGCGCGGTTTCAACCTCGACACCGCTGAGGGTTTGCAGTTAGCCCTGGATTTTTTACACGAGCACGGCATGAACTCGCTGGTGCTCGACTTGCGGAATAATCCGGGCGGATTTCTTGACCAGGCGATTCACGTGGCCGAGACTTTCCTGCCCGCGGGTCAATTAATTCTGAGTCAGAAAGGCCGCAACGGCGCAAACGATCGGACCTATAACTCGCAAAATCCTAATCCGGATCGGACGCCGCTGGTAATCCTCGTCAACGACTACACGGCTTCAGCCTCAGAGATTGTCGCCGGCGCCATGCAGGATCACGATCGTGCATTGATCGTCGGGCAGACCAGCTTTGGTAAGGGCCTGGTGCAAAGCATCATCCACCTTGAATACGGAAGCGGACTGACGCTTACTTCGGCGAAGTACTACACGCCATCCGGGCGTTTGATTCAGCGCGATTACTCAGAGGGTGGTTTCTATAACTACATCTATCGCGGCGGCACCCTCAGGGACAACAAAGACGGTCAGACCAAACCGTCCGGGCCGGCCAGTCGCACCGATACCGGCAGACCAGTATACGGCGGCGGCGGAATTACGCCGGATGAAGCCATCAAACCACAAACGCTTACTAACACTCAGGTTCGCCTTCGCGATCCGATCTTCTTCTTTTCACGCGACGTCGCGAACGGGCGCGTTCCAACTCTCGATAAATACAAAATCGATCGCGCCATCGAGTTTGCACACGATCTGCAAGCGACGGATTATTCGATGAATGACGCGGTATTTAACGCTTTCAGGAATTATGTAGATAAAGACCCGAACTGGAAGACGTTTACTTCGTCAATCGATCGCAATCGCTCGTTTATCGAGCAGCAGATCAGATTCCAACTAGCAACAGCCGCGTACGGTACTGTCACTGCGGTGCAGGTTCTGACGAAAGAAGATCCGCAAATCGCTAAAGCCATCGAGGTGGTGCCGCGCGCGCGCGATCTGGCGATGGCTGCCACGCGGGCGCGGCTGCAACAGCCTTAATTCTCCAAACCTTTGCGGTTCGTTTAGAGGCGGGACTTTTCCCGCCTCTTTTTTTGTGTCGGTCCGCCGCTCTAAACGGGCGATCGAGATGAAGGTGCTGTTGCGAGGATAAAACACAGTCTTGCAGCTAAAACTCATTGAGTGTTAAGCTAGGGGCCATGTTAAAGAAATCCGGAGTCAATACATCTGAGTTGGGCGGTGCGGTTCGACGGCGGCGCGAACAGCAGGGCTTGAGCCTGCGGGACGTTGCCGACTTGACCGGAGTTTCCGCCTCGACCTTGTCGCGGATTGAAAACGGAACAGGTAAGCCAGACGCAGACAATATCTCGCGTTTGGCGTCCTGGTTGGATATGCCGATCGAACGCGTGATGCACCACGGCCATCGCAGTCCGAGTGATCCCAAGCCGGTCGTTTATTATCCCCACGAATCGACGCCTGAAATTGTGGAAGCGCACCTGCGCGCGGACAAACATCTGACCGCGGACACTGCGAAAGCGCTCTCGGAACTTTTCCGCGTCGCCTACGCACAGTTCAGCCAGACCGCGCCACGTAAGAAGTAACTTTGCTTGCTGTGTCAGAAGCCCGACCGTGAGGGAGGGCGCGCTCTCGTTTCTTGCCCCCTTATTTTCCGGCGCTAACACCGGACTCGCAACTTAACAAGTTGCGCTACAATGACCCCCTGTGCGAAATCTTCTTTTGCCGGCGGCTGAAAAGCGAAAACAATTCGAACTGCGAGCGCTCGGTCTGCGCGAATTCGCCGCCGTCAAAGGCGACCAGCCTCTCGATCCGTTCGCGTTGGCAAGTTTCGCGAGACTCCTGGTAGTAGATTTCAATACCATCGAAGGGTTGTCGCCGGAATCGCGCACGCACCTGCTGGGCGCGGCCGTCGATCAATGGTCAGGCGGCGCCTGTTCGCGGCCTTTGCCAAACGGTTGGCGGCTGGTGATCCTGAATCCGGCGCACGGCATACAACGAAACCGGGCCACCCTGATGGAAGAAGTCGCGCACGTCTTTCTCGGCCACAAACCAAATCGCCTGGCCGCGATCACCAGCGACGCTGGCCCAGGCCAATCTTCGGAAGCAGCAACCCAATCACGGGGCCGAATGCTCGCGCGTGATTACAATCAGATGGATGAGGAGGCCGCTTACTCTGTCGGCGCTGCGGCCCTGGTGCCTTTTGGAGGGCTCCGCCGCCGCGTAATGGAAGGCCGGAGTTCACGGGAAATTTCCCGGCATTTTCGGGTGAGTCGCCAATTGGTTGAATATCGGATCAAGGTCACACATTTGTGGCCCGAATATAAACGCCTTTCTGCGACACGCCCTGAGCACGTATAATCAAAAACCAAGAGACGTATTGGATGGTCTCGCCTTTTATGCCGGAAACAATTCAAAAAGCAGTGGGTCTGTCGGTGGTCGACAAACTGCGCATGCTGCTCGACATCACCAAGACGATCAGCCGTTCGTTGGACCTTGACGAAGTCTTGAACCTTGTCATGGACACGCTCGATTCGCTGATCCCTTATGATGCTGCCGGCATCTATTTGGTTAAATGTTCGCGGCCAATACCGGAGTGGGAAGGAGGCCCGGACGATTCGTGCGTCTTTCATACTCAAGCCGTGCGCGGCTATGACATCGACGATTTGCAGGAACTGGGTTTAAAGATGGGTGAGGGCTTGATTGGTCACGTGGCGGTAAGCGGCAAGCCGTTTATTTCTCCTGACGTGCGGAAAGAGCCGCGTTACATCAACGCCCGCGCGGGCACCCGTTCCGAAATGGTCGCGCCGATCATTTCCAACCTGGAAGTCATCGGCGTCTTCGATCTCGAGAGCGATGAGCTTGATGCCTATGGCAAGGACGATCTGGAAGTCCTGGGCCTGCTCGCGTCCCAGGTAGCCATCATTATTGAAAAGGTAATGCTGCACGATCAGTTGATCGAAAAGCAGCGTCTGGAAGCTCAACTCGAAGTCGCCCGGCAGGTGCAGCTTGAGTTGCTGCCTGGCCGCGACCCTCAGCTCGAAGGTTTTGACATCAGTGCTTACAACTTCCCGACCGAGGAAGTGTCCGGCGATTACTATGATTGGGTGCGCATCTATGACGATCAGATCGGAATCGTCATTGCAGATGTTTCGGGCAAAGGCGTGCCGGCCGCTTTGCTCATGGCGTTTCTGCGCGCGAGTCTGCGCGCGGCCACGCACATCGGCTATGCGCCGCACATCTCGATGTCGAAAGTAAATTATTTGCTCTGGGAATCGATCGAACGAAACCAGTTTGTCACCGCTTTTTATGGCATCCTGGATGCGGCAAATCGAACGGTGGCTTACTGCAACGCCGGCCACAATCCGCCCTTCCTGATGGAGGCCGACGGTAAAGTACATTTCGAAGAGCGCGGCGGCGTGCCGCTGGGAATGTTTCGCGATACGCGCTACTACGAATACTTCGCGACGATCGAGCCGGGCCAGGTGCTCGTGCTTTACACCGACGGCGTCACCGAAGCAATGAACCGCGCCCGCGAAGAGTACGGGCGCGACCGTTTGGTAGAAGCCGTCCGCAACTGCCGCCATCTGAGCTCACGTGAGATGATCGACTTCATTCATCGCGACGTACTTAATTGGACTGAGGGCCTGGGCGCGACCGATGATGTCACGTTCTTTATTATCAAAGCTGTCTAACTGTAATCCGAGGACATTGCTCCGCAAACAAACGAGCTGACAAATTCCATGAGTGCAATTCAAGAACCGCCCGCCTCTGAAGCGCCGCCAACGCCGGGCGCGCTGAATCTGGGCAAGGTGCTCCAGCAAATGCTGGGCGTTTCCGACAAGGTCAGCGATCTGATCTTCTCGCCGGGCCGGCCGCCGCAGGTCGAGTTGCTCAGCAAGCTGCAGGGAGTTCCCATCGACGGTCTGGAAAAACTCACTCCGGCCCAGACCTACGCTATCGCTAAGCTGATTATCGGAAATCACGAAACCTCACACGAAAGTCTGGAAAAATACGGCTCAGCGGATCTGTCTTTCGGCGTGCCTGGACTGAGCCGTTTTCGCGTCAATATTTTTAAGCAGCGCGGGACCTATGCGATCGTCATGCGCGTGATTCCGCCCCGCACGCCGCGCTTTGAGGACTTTGATCTACCAAATCAACTTCGGGAAATAGTCGAGCTGAAGAATGGGATCGTGCTGGTCACTGGCCCGACAGGCAGTGGTAAGAGTTCTTCCCTGGCCGCCGTTATCGATCTCATTAACGAGACAAAGTTTTATCATATCGTCACCATCGAGGACCCGATTGAGTTTCTGCACGCGCACAAGAATTCCACCGTTCATCAACGCGAGCTGCATTCGGACACTCCCAGCTTTGCGCTAGCCCTGCGGGCGGCGCTGCGGCAAGCGCCAAAAGTGATCCTGGTCGGCGAGATGCGCGACCGAGAAACGATCGAAGTGGCCATGGAAGCCGCGGAGACCGGACACCTCGTACTGTCAACCTTGCATACAATTGACGCGGCGAAAACCGTCGAGCGCATCATCGGCGTGTTTCCCAAGAACGAAGAAAAAATAATTCGCACGCGGCTGGCCCAGTCGTTTCGTTACATCATCTCGCAGCGTCTCTTGCCCCGGGCCGATGGATCGGGGCGAGTGGCTGCAATGGAGATTCTGAAAGCAACGTCGCGCACAAAGGAATACATCGAACGCGGCGAGTCGGAAGGAAAGTCTCTGATGGATGCGATGGCCCAGGGCGAGATGGAAGGCATGCAGACTTTCGACGGCGAAATCGAAAAGCTCGTTCGGGCCGGAGTTGTGACCAAGCAGGACGGATTAGCGTATGCCTCAAACCAGGGCAACTTGCTGCTGCGGCTGGGCGAACTAAGCGAGAGTGGCGCAGCCAAACCAATACCGCCGCCCGAGCCGGCGGCTGAGTCGATCCTGGATATGATCGAAAGATAAACGATCACCTAACACGATGTTCTTAGCTCTACTAAAAGAACGCCCTCTCCTCGGTTCCCGAAAAAACTCATTGGGCTTGATCGCGGTGCTCTGTGTGGCGCTGGTCGCGAATGCCGGGGCAGCTTCGCCTGCGCACTTCCAAGCCGACGGCGTGCGCTTTGAATTGCCGGCGAACGGGAATCTGCGGATCGAAAACCTGCGGGGCGGAGTGATCGTCGAGTTGTGGCCGGAGAACTTTGTTTCCATCGTAGCGATTACCGACGGTGGCCAACAGAGTCGTTCGCCGGCAGTCATTCAGCGCACCGATAGCTTGCTTTCCATCCGGGTGGCGCGGGGACCGCAGCATATCAACCTGCAGTTGCGCATTCCGGCGCGCGCGCACGCGGCCATCATCACCAACGACGGTTCAGTGGAAGTCCATGGATTACCGGCCGCGCTGCTGGTGCAAACGATCTCGGGAGAGATTAGGGTCGACTTCCCCCAAGGCTCGGGCGCCGACTTGATCGCCGAATCGAAAACGGGCACCGTCACTTCATCGCTTGGTTCGGCTATCGTTAACCAGGCAAGCCGTCCACAATTGCAGGGCCGGCTCGGCAGCGGCGGCAAGGGCGTCAGGCTGTATTCACAAGCCGGCAATATCACACTCGCCAGCGCCGGCGACGAGACGACGCGAATCGCTTCGACGCCTGCCGCAACTCCCTCAGATCGTCGTGAACGACTCGAGCCCAGTGAAATACCTGGTCCGAAGCAACGGCCGGAGCTGACCGGCGGCGGAAGGAATAATAGCGGCGCCGGAACGCCGGCTACGGTTGCGACGGGGCCGGAGGAGATTTCAGAGGGCGACGTCATCCGGGTGGACACCGAACTGGTGAGCGTGAATGTCAGCGTCGTCGATCGTGGTACCAGTCGCGGTGTGAATGACCTGACCAGGGACAATTTTCGTTTGTTCGAAGACAATGTTCCTCAACAAATTGCTCACTTTGAGTCGGCCTCGGCCCCTTTCAATCTCGTGCTGCTGATCGATCTGTCTGGTTCGACGACGAAGGTCGTCGATCTGATCAAAGCCGCAGCCCTGCATTTTGTCGCCGCCGCTCGCCCGTTCGACCGCATCGGAGTCATTACTTTCGCGGGCGGGCAAGTGGTCGTCTCGTCTTTGACGACCGATCACGAAGCTTTGCGTCAACGCATCAACGCGATCGAACGGCCGGACGGCAGTACGAAGCTCTATGACTCGCTGGCCTTTGCGATGGATGAAGTGTTTCACGAAGCGAAGGACTCTCGTCGTAACGCGATCGTAGTGATGAGCGATGGCCTGGATAGCGTGATGCCGAATGTGACGGGTGAAGGTTCGAAACTTCCTTACGAGGAGCTGTTGAGGCGGGTGAAGGAATTCGATGGAGTCGTGTATTCGATCTGGACGGATACGCAGAGCTACGAACCCCTAAGCCCCAAAGATATTCAGCAGGAGACTTTCGATCTCGCGCACGATCGGATGAAAGAGTTGGCTGATGCGGGTGGCGGGGCGTTCTATGAGTCCGAAGAGCTGAAGGATCTGGCCGGCGCTTATGATCGCGTCGTCACCGATCTAGGCACTGTCTATACTTTGTCTTACCGGCCGACTAACAAGTCGCGCGATGGGTCCTGGCGCGCCATCCGCGTCAACGTCAGCCGCCCGAATTCCGTGGCTCGCGGCAAGCGCGGATATTACGCGAAGTAAGCAGTGGGCAGTAAGCGTAATAGCAAGCAGCACGTAGCGACCGGACCGAGTATTCTCTCGTCGACGCCCAAGGCTAATGCTTACATGTACGCGATGTTGGATCTCAGCCACCTCTTAGTTTGGTTTCGCGCTTCTTTCCCATGGGGAGAAAAACGATCCACGAAATCACACGAAACCGCGCGAACAAGACAGTTTCAGCTTCGTGTAATTTCGTGGATCGTTTTACCTGGAGAGCAGCAACCCCTCAAACCAAGACACCACCTGGCGTTCTTTACCGCCTTGTTTCGCTCGCCCAGCCTTTGCGGGCGCCGTGTCCTGCTGTTCATCTTTTTCCTGCTCACCGCTCACTGCTCACTGCTCACTGCTCAGGCCCAAACACCCGAATCCCTCGACACGATCCGGATTGAGTCAGACCTGGTCAATCTCAATGTCAGCGTGATCAACCGTAACAGACCAGCGCCGCCTCAGCTCGAGCAAAAAGATTTCGCTGTGTTCGAGAACGGCGAGCCGCAGGAGATTTCGTTTTTTGCGTCCGGAGATACGCCTTTTGATTTGGTGCTCTTGTTGGATCTTTCCGGCTCAACCTCTGATAAGATCGGCTTGATTCGCAAGTCAGCGAAACGCTTTGTCGATGCCGCGCGCCCCGCCGATCGAATCGCGATTTTTACATTTTCCTCCGAAATTCAGGTGGTTTCCCGGCTTACCAACGATCACAAGGCTTTGCGGAAAAGCATCGAAGACATCGAAAAACCCTCTGGCGGAACGAACTTTTGGGATGCTCTGCGATTTGTTTTAGAGCATGTGGTGAATCAATCGCGGGTCGAGAATCGTCGCAGCGCGGTGGTCGTCATGACCGACGGAATCGACAATGCGCTGCCCGGTGTTTTCGGCGACGGGTCAGTCACGAGCTTCGAGGAGTTGATGAAGATCGTACAGCACTCAGAGGCGATCGTGCTGCCGATTTATCTGGACACTGAGACGGAGCAAAAGAATCATGTGAGCCTCAAAGAAGCTTATGTCCTGGCGCGAGAAGAGCTGGCAATGCTGGCCGCCGAAAGCGGCAACGAGATCTATCGGGCGCAGAAACTCAAAGATCTTAATGGCGTCTATGAGCAAGTCATACGGGACCTCAGCACGGTGTATAGTATCGGCTATCGTCCGGGAAATCGTGCGCGGGACGGATCGTGGCGGGCGGTGACCGTGAAGTTGATCGGGTACCCTGATCTGGCTGTGCGCACGAAGCGTGGTTACTATGGAAAGTAGGTTGAATATTATGATCAAAATCATGACGGCGAAAGTGAGTGGGCTTCTGGGTCTCGTGATGGGCATAGCGTTGCTCGCCTCTTGCTCGTCCGGGAATTCATCGGAAGGACTGGGTGTATATCCGAAAGCGATGGGGGCGGCGGACGAGGCTTCCGCGATTCAGGCGTTACGAACCATCGCGACTGCCGAGGGCCAGTTGAAAGCAACGCGCGGATCGTACGGAGATTTTGAAGCGCTCACTCAAAGTGGTTACCTGGACGCGAGATTTGCGACTCGTACTCCTAACCTGCAGGGCTATCGCTTCACCCTGTCAGCGACCGACGCCGACTTCAAGGTCAACGCCGATCCTGAGGCTACACAGACGCACCCGACCACCGGCAGCCGGCACTTCTATCTCGACGGGTCGGATAACGCGGTGCACGCCAATCCAACTCAGGCCGCGTCCAAGAGTGATCCCGTGGCCGGCGCCTGATGAATCCGGTTCAGAGTTCAAGCTTGAGCTTGCCCTCGTTAACCGCAACCTGAAGGTTGAACTCTGGACTCTGAATGAAGCAGGAATCGCTGGACACCTTGATGCACCGGAGTATAATCAGCCCACACCCCGAGTCGCCAACGATGGCCGATACTTGTTTTGCCGAAAGAGGAACCATCATGAAAAGTCTGCACCTCATCCTTAGAACCGTCGGATCAGTACTTCTGCTCAGTGTTTTGGTCTCGGCTGGTCAGGCCCAGAATCGTGAAAAGTTTGGCATTTCGGCAAAAGCCGGCGGTGTCAACGCGGTCAGCGGGCGCGTGATGGTCACGCGAGTCGGTCAGACCGATCAGTTGCTTAGCAGCCAGGACGATCTGGTCGCCGGCGACGTGGTGACCACGAGCGGCGAAAGTCAGGCTGAGGTTTTGCTCAACCCCGGTTCCTACCTGAGGGTGGCGGAGAATAGCGAGTTCGTCCTGGTTGATAATTCTCTCGACAATCTGGTGGTCAAGCTGGTTAAGGGTAGCGCCATCGTCGAAGCGACCGGCGGCGTTGACGTGGATCAGCGAATCAATGTGTTGGCGAATCAGCAACATCTGGTGATCGTGCGCGGCGGGATATATCGCTTTAATGTGCAGCCCGCCGCCGCCGACTTGCTGGTACGCAAGGGCCGCGTCTTGACGGGCCTCAATCCGGGTGAAATGGTGAGAGGCGGCACGAGAGTAACGTACGCTGCCGGGGGGCCAGTCGCAGCCAAGCTCAACAAGAAAGATCAAGACGACTTTGATCTTTGGAGTAAGCAGCGGGCCCAGATTCTGGCTCGTGCGAACCAGAAAATTTCGGGTCGCACAGTCAACGGTTATCTCGCCAGCATGAGTATGTTCGACCTGGCGTTTTCAGGCGGGCGTTCATGGGGGCTTTGGACTTATAGCCCCTTCTCGCGCTGCTATACCTTCATGCCGTTCCGTTGGGGATGGTCATCGCCTTACGGGAATTCTTACGACAACTATTATTACAATCCATACCGCGGCCCGAGCTATGGGCCTAATGGACTGACCGTCGGAAACTCAGGATCATCGTCGGGTGGCTCTGGGCCAACCTATCCCGGAGGGTCTTCAGGCGGGAGCTCGGGCGGTTCAAGCGGCTCGTCCAGTGTTGGACCCAGCGCTCCTTCGTCAACGATGGGATCACAGGCCGGACCGCGCGATCCTGATTCGGGCAGCCGCTCGATCAACCGAATCAAAGATCCGAATAACTAAATCGCCGGGGCTCAGAACTCAACGGTCGCGTTTGAATAGTTGACGGATTTCTTCGTTAACGATCTCCACGATCTCTGGACGAGGCAGACCCGCTAAGACCAGGTGGGCAAGACTGGCGCGCAGAGCCTTGCGCAACTCGGCATCATTTTGCTGCGTTACCTTGCGAGCTGAGACCGTCGCGCCGGAACCGTGCCGGACTTTTAGTAAACCTTCCTTTTGAAGCTCCCGGTAAGCTGCCGCAATCGTATTCAGATTCACACCCAGATCGTCGGCCACCTGACGCACGGGCGGCAAGGCCATTCCCTCGCGCAATTCACCTCGAGCAATCAGACCCTTGATCTCATCGGCTACCTGCCGGTAGACCGGCCGACGATCAGATTCATCAATTGTTATGTACATAGTCGTGTGTCGCCAGACACTATACAATAACTGAATGGTGAGGTAAAGAAGGGCTTTTTCGATCCGTCAGGATGTCTACGAGGTCGAGAGCCGACTGACAGACTCCAGCCAAGCCCGCGTCGGCGGACACGGTATCGCCTATCAGAAACACGTTTGGAAAGACCGTGCGAACAACTATACTGGGTCCTTCCGCAGACCCAACAGCCCATCCCACCATGCCGAGTTTGCGGCGGGTGTTCTCATAGAAAGTTCGGGGAGTAGCGGTCTCGATTACTTCGATGCTGTCGCCGAGTTCAGGCATCGCGGCATGGATTCGGGGCCAGAGAGATTCCAGAGTCGCCTGATCCTGCTCTTCATGCGCGTTCTCATCCTGGTGGAAGGCAAACCAATCTTCGGCGTTGGTAAAGGTCGAGACGGTCACCGCAAGTTTGTCGTCGGGCGCGCGCGCCTCCCCTGGCGCAGCCGCGGCAAAGACGAACTGCGATTGATCGGGTGAGTAAGTCTGATCCTCCTGCCAATCAGTGAGCGCCAGGATGCGACTTGAGCTTAGCCGCGAAGCTGCAGTCCGATCCATACTGAGAAAAAGCAGGTAAGCTCCCCAGCCTTGTAGTTGTTTCAGTTCGGCAGAGATCGTCTTTGGGGTTCGACTCAACCCGATCAGCTTTCCGTAGGTGTCCCAAACGGTGAGGTTGCTGACAATCGCGCGCGTGGCCGTAACCCGCTCGCCACTCAATAGGTCGACGCCCATGGGCATGCCATCTGGACCGTAGGACAGGCGTAAGACGGGAGAATTCAAACGCAACGAGCCACCGCTCTTTTTCAAAGACTCGCCCAACGTATCGGCCAGTGCCTGGGCGCCGCCGCGAATCGCCCACATACCATGACGCGGAGTGATCAGCGCCATCGCCGCTTGCTTGATTTCGCATTGTTCGCTCGCAACCTGAATAAAGGTTTGCAGTTGCACATCGATGAAGCGTTTGAACCTCGCAGAGCAGTTTGTTAAGTGCCTCGCCGCCGGGGCGCTCACGATCTTATTTACCCCGGAAGAATGGATTTGATCCAGCAAGCGATAGAACGCGACAGCAGCTTCAGAGCATTCCGGAAAAGCCGAGCGCAGATTGTCTTCAAGGAGATTCACGCTGTCGCCGACTGCGATTTCGGCGCCATCCGGTAAGCGCACAGCGTATGCCGGGGAAAGTCGATCAACCTCCGGAGGGCTCGCGGGCAGCTCGGAAAAAATTCTTTCGTAAACTCCACCGGGTTCCCAACCGGAATACAAACCAGCGGTCGGCTCGAACGTATACCCGAGATGCTCGACGTTCGCGACGCAGCCTCCCAATCGCGAGTTCCGCTCTAACAAACAGACTTTGACGCCGCGCGCCGCCAGCAAAGCAGCGGTGGTTAGTCCGCCTATGCCGCCACCCACAACGACTACTTCGTAGTCCATTTTAATAGAGAGATCGCAGGAGGTAGATGAGAACCCCGGTTGTTGGGTGAGGTCGCCAATGCTCGAAGAGTGCCCGCAGATAGGGTTCAAGAACGATGATGAGCGATTGGACGCCGTTGAAGACGAGGTGAACTACAAAGCAGGGAAGCAGCCGGCCCGTGCGCGCGCGGATCACAGTCAGCACAACACTGAGCAAGGTTATCGAGGTGATCGCCCCGAGGTTCTGGCGGTATTGCCACACGTGAAGTCCGGCGAACATCGAGGACACCACGACCACCGCGAACCAGGGACCAATGGCTCGCTGCAGCGCCGAGTAAAGCAAGCCGCGATAGGTCAGTTCTTCAACCAAGGGTGCGGTCGCTACCGCAATCAATGCCAGCATTAACGCCGCAGCGCGAGAGCTGGTCAGAAGGCGATCCAAGTCCGTCGGTTGGGCGCCGAACCAGGCGGTTATGAACATCGCAGCCAGGAACAGGGAAATCGCCAGACCGACGCTCTTCCAAACGCCAAATCCCGGCGGCCAACTGAAGCCAAGCACTTTCTTAAACGAAAACTTCCCGCGTTTCGTCGCTACTGCCCAAATCAACAAGAGAGTAAGTAAGTGGGCCGGGAGCCAACCAATAACGAAAAGAAGTACAAAGGTCTTGTCAGCTAACAAAACCTGCTCAGTGGGTGCGGGCAGTCCGCGGTAGTGAGA
Source organism: Blastocatellia bacterium (assembly GCA_033856915.1). GTDB lineage: Bacteria > Acidobacteriota > Blastocatellia > Pyrinomonadales > Pyrinomonadaceae > UBA11740. The sequence goes on from JAWVEB010000013.1 coordinate 199,331, forward strand.
AAGAAGATACGGGAGCACAAAAACATTGGGAGCGAGAAAGAGCAAAGCGATGCTCGTTAACCACGTCAGGATTGCCGCCGTCACGCCCCATGGCGGGTTCTCAGGAGTTGCGCTCGACGGCGGAATGGCGGGCAAATCCGAGCCACTTGCCGCCGTGGCCGAAGAATAAATTGGCGGCGCCGAGTAGGTCGTTTCTGGCGGTGTGCTCACGCAGTTTTGTTCAGTTCAAGGTTGAAACACTTGCGATTAGGTATCCGATGATTCGGAATCGTTCCGCCGGCCGTTGTATTGCTCAAGCTTTCGATAGATTGTCTTCCGCCCAATATTAAGCAGGCGGGCCGCTTTGGTCTTATCTCCCGAAGTATAGTCGAGCGTGGCCTCGATCGCGTGACGCTCAATCTCGTCCATTGACGCCGGTACGTCTATTTCCAGTCTTGAGCTGCGGCCTTCATTGGCGGCTTGCGCTCGCTCAACGCGAACCAGGGCCTGTCGCTCTGAAATGACGTTGCCGATCGCAGCCGGAAGATCGTCGATCTCGATCTGTCGTCCGGCGGCGATGATCACGGCTCGCTCAACCGCGTTCTCGAGCTCGCGAACATTCCCCGGCCAGTCATAGCTGATTAAGGCCCGCAAGGCGGCTTTGGATATGCCGGAGACAAACCTGCCGGTCCGCTGCTTGTAGTGTTCGAGGAAGTGGATCACCAATGGGTGAATGTCTTCGCGCCGCTCGCGCAATGAGGGCAGCGTAATGGGAAAGACCGACAGCCGGTAGAAAAGATCGCGTCGAAACCTGCCTTCATCGACTGCGCGCTCGAGATCGACGTTGGACGCGGCGATGATGCGGACGTCGGCCTTCAGGACTTCATTGCCACCGACGCGAGTAAACTCGCCATCCTGTAGCACTCGCAACAGACGCACTTGCGCCGCGAGAGTCATCTCTCCGACTTCATCCAGAAAAAGCGTGCCGTTATTGGCATCCTGGAAGCGGCCCTGCCGGCGCGCGCGAGCGTCTGTAAACGCGCCCTTCTCATGTCCGAAGAGTTCGGATTCCAGCAGCGTTTCGGGGATTGCGCCGCAGTTCAGTTTGATGTACGGCTGGTCTTCACGGCCGGAGTTAAAGTGGATCAAGTTCGCCAACAATTCTTTGCCGGTGCCCGATTCCCCCTGAATCAAAACAGAAGTTTGAGTATCGGCGACACTCAGCGCCAATTCCATGGCGCGCCGAATTCCCCGCGCTTGCCCGATAATTCGATCCTGGCCATAGCGCTCGTGCAGGGCGCTTTTCAGACGCATCACTTCGGCAGAAAGGTGATCGCGCTCGAGCGCCGTGCCAATCTGATCGGCAATGCCTTCTACCAGGGCAACTTCGTGATCTTTGAATTGATCTCGCGGTTCGCTCCAAACCAGACCGAGCAGGCCGAAGGCGTGACCGCCGATACGCACCGGCGCCACCAGCGCCGCTCGTCCACCGAGCGTCGCGTTGAACATCACACGCATCGGCAGCGGCAGATCGCTTTCCAGCAATTTCAGGGTTCTGCCTTGAGACAGTACCTCAACCATTGCCGGAATTCCGGTAATGTCGAGCGACTGTCCGTGCGCCTCGATCAAGCCGCGCACGTTGTCAGTGGTAGCGTGAGGAGCGGCCTTGAAAGCAGCGAGGCTGATCCGTTTTTCACCGGCGTCCAGCACGCCCAGCGCGCAATAGTCAGCGCCCACGAGTGATAAGGCGCGTTCCAGGACTGCCGAGGTGACTTCACCAAAGTCCGAACGCGCGTTGAGTGCGTTGGCGATTTCCAGTAACGCCTTGGTGGTTTCGGCCTCGCGTTTCTTGTCGTTGTAAATGCGCGTGTACTGGTAGCCAATCGCCAGTTGCATCGCGATTGACACCAGAAACGCGACCTCTTCATCGGACCAATGCCGGGTAGTGCGCGTGTGGTGCAAGCCAATGAGCCCCAGCACTTCATCGCCCAAAACTACGGGCACTACTAACAAAGAACGCGTCCCCAAACTTTTCGCGAAGAAGCGCACCTTGTGATCGAGTTCGGGGGCGGAAGTGTCGTCCAGTCTGATCGGCTTTCTCACGTCCAGGTATTGGGCCAGGGTCGCTGCATCGACAGGAATGCGCGCGTTCAGACTGGAAGGGACCGCTTCAGATGCGCGCCATTCATGACTGATGCTAAGCTCGCCCTCCGGACTCAGTTTGATGATGTCGCAGCGATCGACTTCCATCATCCGGCCCAATTCCGCCACGACAACTTTCAAAAAAGAATCGAGGTTAATTGACGTCGGCAGGTTGGCCGCCAGGCGCCCGATGATGGATTCGCGGGCCTCGTGCAGCTTGAGCTTACGTTCTATGGAGAGAGTCTGATCTGTTTCGGCTGCGGATTGCATTTAGTGCGAAGTTAACGGCGAATAGAATAGCAGAAGGGATTGCCGCGGACTAACGAAGCATCTCTTCCGGAACTGGTGGGGATCATAACGAACCGTAGCAGAAGTTGCAAAAGATTGGCTGGGTCAGCCGAGAGGGCGTCTTTCTTCTGGTTGACTGCATCTGAAAAAATGGCGCGGGAAACTGTATCCCGTTTGTATTGGTTGCAGGCGCTCTCGTATAATTCGATCTTACCTGAAGTTTGAAATGACCCGGGAACGAAGCTGAATTTACGATGCCTATTTATGAATACCGTTGCAAGAAATGCAACGACCAGATTGAAGTTTATCAAAAGTTGTCAGACAAGCCTCCCACTCGATGTCGCAAGTGCGGAGGGCGAATGGAGAAACAGTTTTCGCGCACTTCGGTTCAGTTCAAGGGCGAGGGCTGGTACGTGACCGATTATGGTCGCAAGGGAAGCGTGGCTGAGAAAGTAGAGAAAGAACTTTCCGCGCCCGAAGCCTCGGGCACCGAAACCACGAAGCCGAAAAAGACAACAGCGAAGAAAACCAGCTCCGATAAAAGCTGAATAACCCCATTGACGGTCAAGCAAATGCGACCGATATCCAACACCAACGCGCCAGAGAAAAGAACCGGGCAGTTCGGTTGGAGGGGTCTTGTTTTTCTGCTTACCGCAACGTGCCTTCTGGGCACGCTTTTGGCCCAGGCTGGCCGCCGCGCTCATCCTACGTCTGAGGCCTCGACCGTCCTGAATGTAATTGCGACCCGCGCCAGCGGCGCTGCTACTCCGATTACTTCCAAAGATATTTCGCTGTTCGACAACGGCGTCGAGCAAAATATCAGGAACTTCGCTCCCGATCTCTCGCCGGCGCGTATCGTGCTGCTGGTTGATAACTCTCTGACAATTCGCGCCGACGTCGAAAAGCTTGAAGCGGCCGCGCGCGAGTTTGCTTATGAGATTTACGACGGCGACAAGTTATTGATCGTCGGGTATGACAACAATGCTGAAATCGTGTCCGACTGGACGGACGATGCGAAGAAGATCGAAGGCGAGTTGAAGACGTTTCGCAAGAAAGGCGATCCACATCTGTTTGATTCGATCATGGCCGTGATCGAAGATGGCTTGAAGCCTTTGTCGGCCCAGAAACGCGCCATCGTGGTTATCAGCGACGGTCTGGACCGCGGCAGCAAGGCAAAATTTAAGCAGGCGCTGAGCGCCCTGCAGTCGCTCGACATTACGGTCTATTGCGTCCAGGCGCAGGACCGGACTCGCGGCGCGATTCGGCGCGATGTGCCGAAGCCGCGGCAGGTGATTGACGATCTCGCTGAAGGAACCGGTGGGCGAATCTTTCCCATTGATGATCCCGGTACGGCGGCAAAGGCAATCTGCGATGAACTGCGCAAGCATCGGTACGTGCTTTCATACCTTCCACAGAGCGTGCCCTACACCGAAGAACGAAGACTGTTGGTAATGGGCGAAGAGGGAATCAACGCGCGCGCCAAGACCATGCAACCGCCGGATTGAAACGCCGCCCCTAACGCGTGCCGTTTAGCGGCGGGCTACCCCCGCCGACCAACCGGATGGCGCGATGGTTGTTCAGTACTAAGTTTTCTTTTTGCGAGAGTACAGATAGAAGAGCGTCAGAATAATCGCCAGCAGAATAATCTCCCAAAAGGCAAAGACACTGCGATCGAACCGGCCCGCCTCATCGTGAGCGTCCATGTAAACTATGAACGTTCCGAAGGTGATGCCGGTAACCAGCCAGATGATTTGTCGCTTAGTGTCCCACATTGGAATTTAGTCTGATTTAGTTGATCAGGTTTCTGATTTCATTCTCACTCTCACCCTGGGATCCCATAGGAAGAGGGGAATTATCGATCCACGAAGTGCAACCTACCTAGCTCAACGGTTTCCCAACCAGCCGGCTCTGTCTTGTGTTCAATCGATGGCCACCTTCATTCTCGGCAAAGCTCGCGGCTGTCCTTCGATTTCCGATCGCACCTCGCCGATGCGAGTCGCTCCCATTCGTTCATAGAAGCCTTCAGCATTTGGATCGGATGATATCTCGAACGCGGATATGCGTAATTCGGTGGCCCGTTCCTTCACATGATCGAACAACGCGCGGCCCACACCCGTGCCCATGTGCTGCGGCCTGATCCACATGTGCTCCAGTTCGGCCACCTGTTCGGTGAAAACGATCGCGCAGCAGCCTGCGATCTGATCGCCGTCCATGGCGACGTACACTTCGTTTTCGGCAATGAATTCCGGGGTGATGGTCAGATCGGCTGGCCAAAGTTGGATCCAGTTTTCGGGATAGCCCCAGTGGCGTTTGGCGGCGTGCGCGATCTCAGTCAAGGCGCCAGCGTCGTCCGGTTTGGCTCGGCGAATCTGAAGGTTCATAAGCGATTTGAAGTCTAGCACTTTTGATTCAAATCGCGAGTCTGTAAAATGCTGCGACCGCGAACGGCAGCGATCGCCTCGGCCGCGCTTCATTCTAA
>JAWVEB010000014.1:0-21309 GCA_033856915.1 Blastocatellia bacterium
TAAGGAATCAGCGTTCGGCAATAGAGGAAGTCGTTTATGAAAAGTAGCATCCTGGTCCCGCTCGCTACCGCTCGCGGTTCTGTACCGCTCGGCTATGACTCCGTAGTACTACTTTTTAGGCAAAGCACGGCCCTTTCCCAAAGGGAGAGGGAGAAATGACATAAAAGTCTGTGAGGGTGCTTCCGCAAGAAGCGACTCACAACCCACCCTTTAGGCTTAGCTGGTAACATGCGAGATAGCGAACACGCACCTCAATCCATCCTGGTTGAGCCCCGCTACATCGAAAGTCCCGCCGGTTGTTTTTTTTATCACACAATGGATCTGCCCGGTTTTGGCGAGGTGCGCGGGCACTGGGATTTGCGCGACAGATTCAATGAATACATTGCCGGCACAGATGTCGCCGGTAAGTCAGTGATGGATATCGGGGCCGCGACCGGCTTCCTCAGTTTTGAAGCCGAGAAAAACGGCGCGCGCCGAGTGCTCTCGTTTGACATGGGCGATCCGCGGCAACAGACCTTTCTTCCTTTCAAAGACAAACTTTATTCCCGCGATCCCGAGGCCTGGGCAAGAGAGTACGGCGCGGAGATCGAACAATGGAAAAACGCCTACTGGCTCTGTCACCGGCTGCTGGAGTCCCGCGCTGAAGTTTATTACGGAGACATTTACCACCTGCCGCGGGAGCTTGGGCAGTTTGATGTCGCGATTGTAGGGTCAGTGCTGGAGCACTTAAGCGATCCAATTACGGCGCTGGCTTCGATTGCGCGGCTGACGAAAGAAACGATCGCGATCGTCTCACCCATGATCGATACCGAAGATCGCATCGCCCGCTTCGGGGCCCTGGCAGATCATCCTGAGAACGATTTCACCTGGTGGATTTATTCCGCAGGGCTTTACCGCGAGGTCTTCAAAATGCTTGGCTTCAGCATCGCCCGCATCACACAGGCCCAGTACTATTATCATCACGGCGAGCGTTTCGAGACGCGGCACACGATCGTCGCCGTGCGTGATTAATCGGAAACGCTAAAAGGCGCCGCCGGAGTTTCCTCCCGCGGCGCCTTTAGCGCAAGACTTGCTCTGTTTACTTACGAAGCAGTGGCGTATTGCCGGTTAAGTTCTGCCCGCAGCCGATTGAAATACGAATCAAACGTGACAAAGCCGGTCGTGCCCTGGAAGAAGGCCCGCCCGCCGGTGTCATGCGACACGCGATTCAGAGAGCTCTGGCCGTAACTAGCCGCGAGAAAACTGCGGCTGGTCAGTCCCACCGACGGAGCATAGAAAGAGAAGATCGCTGTGTTGCGCCGGTTCGCTTCGCTAATCGTTCGGTCGATGTCGATCGTCTGACCAGCGGACGTCGCATCGAAACCGTGCGAAGTATCAAGTCCGTCCGAGATCAGCAGGACCGCATTGTGGCCCTTCCAGCTTGGATCGAATTTCTTGAGCGCATCGATTACTTCGACGTATGGGTTGTACGCCGAGGCCGAAGTACTGGCGATCGGAATACGTAAGGACTTGGCTGCGCGATCAAGGTCGCTGGTGAACGGCTGTCGCACTTGCAGCGATCCGGCCGTGATGTATCCAACCATCACTCTCGAGCCCGCCGGCAGCGAGCGAATAAAATCGCGCGTCACACCCAGTTCGTTACCGACACGGGAAATCAGATCATCCTGAATCAGGATGGCAATATTAAGCGGTTCGCGGACGCGCAACGCCTCAGTCTCATTGGTTTTTGTCTTTGCAGTCGCAAGCGAGAAGGCGCCGACACTCATCATTATCATCATCGACGCCGACAGGAACGCGGAAATTCTTCTAAACATACTTTCACCTCAGAACTGGCGAAATCTCTCGCCAGCAATTTAATTCTTGGCTGATGTTGGGGTCGGCTTTAGGATGCTTTCCGTGCCGAGAAGGTTGGTTTTGTTTAGAGTTCAACCTTCAGGTTGTCCGACAAGCTCTGAACTTTTACTTGTGTAGTTGGCAGGCGCCGCTGGCATCGCATGGTGGAGGCACGCCGAAAAGTGTGTACCGCCGCGCGGCCAACCATTGATAGAAGATGGGTCCAAGCTTTGTGAACGGCCAAACCGACATGATACGAGCGATCCATCTCCAGCGCGGCAAGACTCGCACGACTTCAATCCAGGCGAAGTAACCTTTGCTCCAGCCGTCTGCGGTTTGGGCGTGCATCTCGTTGGCCATCTCTTCGCGCGTCCGCGGGGCAGCGCGTTGCAGGATCGCAGGATCGTTATAGTCGAGCCACTCGATGCGCCGATCGCGATCCAACGGTTCTACATGGGCGCGCATCCAGCGACAGAGATTGCAATGGCCGTCGGTGTAGACTTCAATTTTGCTCGTCTCATCCATTCGTTTAGCGGCCTCGCCCGTAGCCCTCCTCTAAACAATTACTTAACTATTGATACAATAGCGCGCATCAGCGAGCAACGGAACTAAGTTGAAGTGGAGGGAAGTGTGATCAGGACCGCTGCTGGCAGAATGAGTAAGTCCTAACCTATTCCGAAGCTGCGTAGCGGCGAAGTATTTATAGCTCAAGCGCCAGAAACGCTTCCTGCTCCCTCATGAGCGGCTTTGCCGTCACGCGGGAGCAAATGATTTAAGGCGAACATGTCTATAAATATTTCGCGCCTACGCCGCTCCAACCGAATCGCTGCGTGGATCGAACCCCTACTTGCCTTTCGCGCTGCCGCTCGGCTAAATTATCGCTCAACCCGCAGTCACATCCTGGCTTTTTCATCCGCGGATGACACTGAAGGGATGTCTGTCGCCGAACTCGATCTCTGAAAGGACTCATCCGCGTTTATGAAAGTCTACGCCACCGAAGCAATTCGCAACCTTGCGGTCATTGGACACGGCGACGCAGGGAAGACGCAACTGGTTAGTTCCCTTCTCTACGTCGCAGGCGCCACGCCCCGCTGGGGCAAGGTCGACGAAGGCACGACCACGACCGACCACGAAGAAGATTCCATTGCCCGCAAGATCACGCTCAATCTCGCCCTCGCCCACGCTGAACACAAAGACACCAAGATCAATTTCATCGACACGCCCGGATACGCGGCGTTCGTGTCGCACGCGCGGCCGGCCGTGCGGGTAGCCGACTGTGGCGTGGTCGTTGTCGATGGCTCCAAGGGCGTCGAAGTGCAGACTGAAAAAGTCTGGGGCTTCGCGAACGAGTTCATGCTGCCCCGCATGATGGTGGTTACCAAGTTAGACAAAGAGCATGCGGATCTCGGAATTGCGCTGGACAGCGCCCACAAAGTTTTCAGCCGCGCGATTATTCCCTTCACGCTGCCGATTGGAAAAGAACACGACTTTCGCGGCGTGGTCGATGTCGTCCACATGAAGGCCTATGAATTTGACGAGAACGGCAAAGCTAAAGAGATCGACATCCCCACCGAAGGCCGCGACGTCGTCGACAATACCAGAGAGCGTCTGGTTGAGTTGGTAGCCGAATCCGACGACGCGTTAATGGAAAAGTATTTCGAGCAGGGGACGCTTGATGACGCCGATGTCTTGCCGAATATCGGGAAAGCGATTGCGCAAAGCAAGCTGTGCCCGGTTTACTCGGTTTCAACGACGACCCTGGTCGGTCTGGCGACTTTGCTCGATCACATCGTTGAATTTGCTCCGGACCCTGCGCATCACGAAGAGGAGCATGGCAAAGACGAGAAAGGCGAACCTGCGACGCGAAAGTATTCGAGCAGTGAGCCGTTTTCAGCTTATGTCTTTCGCACCGTCGCCGATCCATTCGCCGGCCGCATCAATGTAATGAAGGTCATCAGCGGCAGGGTGAGCACTGACGCGAACGTGTACAACTCGTCGCGCGGCGCCACAGAGCGGCTCGGCGCACTTCATACCACTCAGGGCAAACAGCTCGATAAAGTTTCGGAGGCCAACGCCGGCGACATCATTGCCTGTGTGAAGTTGAAAGAGACCCAGACCGGCGACACGCTGTGCGACAAAGCCAAGGCGATCATCTACGACCCGGTGCAATACCCGGAGGCTGCAATTGCTTTCGCGATCGAGCCCAAGTCGCGGCAGGACGAAGAAAAGATCAGCGTGGCGATTCATAAGATACTGGAAGAGGATCCCGCTCTTAGCTTCACCCGCGACGCGCAGACGAAAGAGTTTTTGCTCGCCGGCTCAGGCCAGGTTCACGTCGAAACAATCGTCGACAAACTGAAAAAGCGCTACAACGTCGAGGTGATGCTGCATCCGCCGAAGGTTCCTTACAAAGAGACGATCACGCAGCGGGCGGAAGTGCAGGGTCGCCACAAAAAGCAGACCGGTGGGCGGGGACAGTTCGGCGACTGCAAGTGCGTTTTCGAACCAATGGAGCGGGGCGGGGGCTTTGTCTTTGAAGACAAAATTTTTGGCGGCTCGGTGCCGCAGCAATTTCGGCCGGCGATTGAAAAAGGAATCATCGAAGCCGCTTCGCACGGGGCGATCGCCGGTTACCCGCTGGTCGATTTCAAAGTGCAGTTGATCGACGGCTCTTATCACAACGTCGATTCAGACGAGCACAGCTTCCGCGCGGCCGGGCGCAAAGCATTTCGCAACGCGATGGAAAAAGTGAAGCCGGCGCTGCTGGAACCCATCATGGACGTCGAGATCGACGCGCCCCAGGAATGCAGCGGCGATATCATGGGCGATCTCAATTCACGCCGCGGCCGCGTGCAGGGCATGGACACGCGCGGCAAACAGCAGGTTGTCAAAGCGCAGGTGCCGATGTCTGAAATGCTGAACTATCAATCGACGTTGAACTCGATCACCGCGGCCCGCGGCACTTTCCACATGCAGTTCTCACACTACGATCCAGTCCCCAGCCAGATTGCGCAGAAGATCATTCAGCAGGCTAAGGACGAAGGCAGGATTCGGGTGGCGGAAGAAGATTAGATGATTTACCCTTCAGGGCGTTCAACCATTTAAGGAATTTGTAAATGTTCCCGGATTTTCGTTCGATTATTAACGAGGTAAACTTCCGCGCACGTGAGCACCCAATTGGCAAGCTTCAGCAAATTCGTAAAGAACTGACTGGCAATAAGCGCTTATCCATCAGGTCTATTTTCGACCCTAGGACCACTACGGATCTCTGGGCCTTTCATTACGGCGGACGTCGTGAGCTTCAATTCAACTTAGGCATTGAGCGAATAAACGGCGTAGACGAACTTCGACACGGCGTCGCGTTTTCGCTCGAAAGAACCCAAACCTTGCCAAGTATTGAGCTCCTTCTTCCGAACATAAAGCTCTTCAACGATTTCATCGAATTGTATGCCGAACAATACGATGACATGAAGATGTGGCACTTCGTTGGGGATCAAAAATGCGATGACTACAAGCCAACAGCCATCCCTTCTGAACTCATCACGGAACACTCATTTATCTTTTTGGGTCAGCGGCAATACCTTGATCAATTAGATTATGAGGTATTGCTCACTTGTTTTGACAGACTTCTTCCCCTGTATTAAATACACAGAGAGCAAGGGACAGGCTCAACCTGTAGCTGCTGTTGAAGTAGTACCTTTCGACTTCGCGCCAGGATTTAGTCCAAGAGTTTTCTCTGCCCACGCATCCATCGCGGCGCGAACCCTCGATATTAATCTTCGACATGCGATTATTCAGAGGGCCTTGTACGAGCGACTCGTCAAACAGTATGGTTCCGATAATGTCAGAAATGAGCTCCAGAGCGGCTCAGGAACTATCATTGACATGGTGGTACGTAGCAAAGATAAGTTTGTTTTCTACGAGATCAAGACAATGAATTCACCGCGCGCGTGCATTCGTGAGGCGCTAGGGCAACTACTTGAGTACTCTTTTTGGCCGGGCTCGCAAGAAGCTGTTCGATTAGTAGTGGTTGGCGAACGATCCCTCGACGAAGAAGGAGCGGAGTACATAGAAACGTTACGTCGACGGTTCTGTTTACCGGTGGAATACGAACAGGTAGCGATCAAGTAACCGTCAAGCGGCTTTCTTTTCCGCGGGCCGCACACTTCGTTCAATTTTCGGCAGCAGAGTCTGTTTAGCGAGCTTCAGGTCGTAGTGACTCTGAAGGTTCATCCAGAACTCAGGGGTCATATTGAAATAAACTGCGAGTCGCAACGCGGTATCAGGCGTGATTGCGCGTTTTCCTTGAACGATTTCGTTAACTCGTCGAACGGGCACACTGAGATCGCGAGCTAACCTGCTCTGGCTGATTCCGAGAGGCTTAATGAACTCCATCAACAAGATTTCACCCGGAGTGATCGGTGTAAGCTTACGCGCCATGTTTCACCTCAATGGTAGTCAACTATCTCAACATCTTCAGCATTTCCATCAACCCAACGGAAACAAATGCGAAACTGATCGTTAATGCGAATGCTATGCTGACCGGCACGGTCCGCTTTCAGCAATTCCAAATGATTCCCCGGCGGATTTCGCAAGTCTTGCAGCGTGTGCGCTGAATAAATCATTTCCAGCTTTCGCCGAGCCGCCCGACTAATTGCGCGAAACTTCTTCGATGGTTGATCGGCAAAAAGCTTTTGTGTTTCCGCGCATCGAAAGCTTGCAATCATAATAATATTCAGCCTGTAATGCGTCCAGAGTTCTTAGTGCTTCATGGAATCGAGAACGGCTGGTTTCATGAGCATAGAAGCCGCCCTTCTTTAGAGCGCGAATGACCTGCTCGGGTTTCAGATTCGCACACTTCGGCGACATACGCGGGAGTTATACGGCGATTTTCAATTCTTCTATGACTGGAGTTTCCGCCGTAAAGGGATATTCGGGAATCTCTTCGTTGTCCTTCAACAGGCCTTGCAGGTGACACGCGATGGCATCATGCGCCATCTCGCGAGCTTCATTGAGAGTGCGCCCATACGTGACAATCCCGGGTAATGCCGGAACAATCACCTGGAAGCCTCCTTCAGTGAGTGGTTCGTAAATAACTCTATAACCGTGTTCTGCCAAAGGAGTTTCACCTCTCAGTTATTACGAAGTCTAGCAGTTCAATGAAAACTGTCAATGACGGAAAATTTGCAAAGGCTAAACCTCGTACGCCCGAGCGGGAGAGAGCTGCGCAACACAGAGCGATGCTTTGTGAGATAGAGCGCTAAGCCCTCTCCCCAACCCCCTCCCAGAGGGAGAGGGAGTTAAGACGCTTAGCTTATCGGCAATCTGATTTCCACAATCAACCCACCGTCGCTCGCGTTCGCGGCTTTGATAGTTCCGTGGTGCAGATGCACGGCGCGGGCGGCGATGGAAAGGCCCAGGCCGGTGCCGCCCGTCTTGCGGTCGCGGTCATCTTCCACGCGATAAAAGGGCCGGAAAATCTCCTGAATCGATTCCGGCGGCACGCCCTTGCCGTGATCACGGACGCTAATGACGGCGAATCGATCGTCATTGGCTGCTTCGGAAGTCAACGAGATCTCCACCGGAGTTCCCGCGTCGGTGTAACGCACTCCATTGCGCACGACGTTTTCAATGGCACTTCTGATAAGTTCGAAAACTCCTCGCATCGCCAGGGGCTTGTCGCTGATTACCAGAACTGAGCGCTCCCGCCCACGAGCTTCAAAGTCAGCGTCTTCAGCCACTTCTTTGACCAGCGCCGAAAGGTCGATTTCGGCATTCTGCAATCGATCCGTTCCCGTCTCAACGCGCGAGAGCGAGAGTAGTTGTCCGATCATTTCGTTAAGACGCTCGGCCTCTCTGCCGATCCGATCCAAGGCCGACGTAGCCAAAGGCCCGGCTGAACGACGGGCCAGCCCCAGGGCGACCCCCTGACGCGCCAAAGGCGAACGGAGTTCGTGAGAGATATCTCCCAAAAGTCTTCGCTGGGCTCCGACCAAAGACTCGATGCGGCCGGCCATCACGTTAAAATCTCGGCCCAGTTTCCCGATTTCGTCGCGCCGCCTTAGCAGTTTTTGATTGACCCGCGCATCAAGGTTACCCGCCGACAACTCGTGAGTCGCGCCGCGCAGTTGCACGATGGGAGTCGACAGGTAGCTGGCAAGCCAGAAGCAGAACAAGCCGCCGACCAGGAGGACCGGCAAGAAACTTCGCGCGATTATCCGCAGACCAAATGCAAGCGATCCCGGTTCTCCCAGACGCGGAGGAAAATCCGGCTTCGGCAGCACCCCCGCCAGAACATAGTTAGCACCCTGCGGTCCGCGGATCAGTTGAGCAGCAAACGGACGCGACTGCTGCGGTAGAAAATAAAACACGTAAGGCGATTGTTCCGTGACGCGGCTGATCGCGTTCAGAACACCTTCGGGAACCGTTCGTCCTGAGACTTCATTCCCCAGGCTGTCGAAAAGCACTGCGTTGACGTTCGACACATGCTCAACCCGTTCCAGATATGAAGCCAACGCCGTCTTGCCGTCTCTTTCAAACACTTCCACGGCCGATTGTGCATAGACCGCAAACACCTGGGTCATCGGACTCTGACGGGGAAACTGCGAACGACGCTCAATGGCAATCCCGGTAAGGAATGAAGCCACGTTGGCGACAACCATCACCAAACCGAACCATATAAAAATTTTCAGAAAGAGGCTGCGCATGAACTATTCAATCTTTGGCTCGGGCAAGGCATAAATGTAGCCGACGCTGCGCACGGTCTTGATGCGCTCGATGCCATCGACATGGTGGCCCAATTTTTTGCGCAGGTTACTTACGTGTGTGTCGATGCTCCTGTCGAAAGGCGAAAGCTCCCGGTGCAGAACGTCCTTGACCAGCTCTTCTCGCTCCATGATGCGGCCGGGCGCTTGCAAAAGTTTTTCCAATAGCGAGTATTCAACCGCGGTAAGCTCGATCAGTTGGCCGCCACGACGGACCGCGCGCGTCCTTTTGTCCATCTCGATATCGCCGACGATGACGACCTCCGGAGCGGGCGTCTGACCCGGCTCAGCCTGAGAGCGGCGCAGGACGGCATTAATTCGCGCGACCAGTTCCATCGGATTGAACGGCTTTGGCAGGTAATCGTCCGCGCCAATCTGAAGACCAATGATCCGGTTTACATCATCGCCGCGGGCCGTCAACATCACCACGGGCAGGGATGACTGGGCGCGAATCTGCCGCAGAACTTCAAAGCCGTTCAATCCGGGCAACATATAATCCAGCACTACCAGCGCATGTTCGCCGGAGAGTGAACGGGTCACTCCCTCCGGCCCCCGGTGTACTGCCTCGACTTTGTAGCCTTCAGGTTCCAGGTACTCCGCGACCAATTCACAGAGTTCAATGTCATCGTCGACTACGAGTATTTGCTGCATAGTCTCTCTCGCTTCGGATTTTGGCCCCGACGTTTTCACCAGACCCATCTTAATTCCGATCTCCTTTTTGTAAAGCTCACCATTCGAGGAAGTCCTCAACTTTGCAAAATTTTGCAATCGCTTGACGAAGTCTTCACGTCCCGATGCATCTCCTGACGTCTAAGATGCGTAACAACAGACAGCCGTATTACGAGCGGTGGTTTACGAAAGAATGATTCAAACGAGAAAGGGAGACAGAAATGAAACTCAACTGGAAGAAATCGAGCGTGATCATCGCCGTCGCCGGCGCGCTCTTATTGACCGTCGCAGCGGTGGCGTTTTCACACGGGCACAGGCAACAGGGTCCGCCGCGCGGTGATGGTTTCCGAGGTGAGCGGGGGCCACGCGATGGTTTGCGGCCGCTTCGCGATCTCAATCTAACCGCCGATCAGAAGACCCAGATCAAAAAGATCACGGACAGCTTTGAAGAGAGTAACAAAGCGCTTTTCGATCAGATGCGAGCCTTGCACGGAAGCGAACCGGATCCGGCAAGCGGCAACTTCGACGAGGCGGCCGTGCGCGCGGCGGCCGAAGCGCGGGCAAAAATCCAGGTAGAGATCGAAGTTTCCCACGCGAGGATGATGTCGCAAATTGCGGGTGTGTTGACGGCTGAACAGAAGACTCAACTTGCCGCCAAGCGCCAACAGTTTGAGCGTCAGGGACCACCGCCTCCGCCTCCGGGTTCTGTACAACCATAACAATAGCGCAGTTGAGCTGCGGCGCGGGTATTAACCTGCGCGACGCGACCGGCAACAATTGAAAGGAGCGCGAGCTGTGGGGGCGCTCCTTTCGTTGGGCCGGTTTTTTTTATTTGTACTCCCGATCTGGTCTTCACAAAACTTCACATTCGATTAACCGACTCTTTGCGTCGCGTCCCGCTGCTTCAGCGTCTTATTCACCATTCGGGATTCATACGTAATAGACACCCGAAGTTCATTCGAGAAGTGCCGGTGCTCATTGTATTGGCGCCGGCACTTCGAGGGCAGTGACTTCGAAAAGCTCTAAGACTAAGTCGCTGCGGTTTGCCAACATAAACGAACGCGGAGGTTTCTTATGAAAAATCTAACTCTCCTAATCGCTCTCCTAATCATATTGCTGACCTATGCATCGGTGCTCGCACAAAACGAGAAGAAGCCGGAGTTCTTTGCCGGCTATTCATTTGAAAGCGTTAACACCGGCGTTAGCAGTAGCGACTTTACTGCGACGACGACCAGTCTTGATAGTCGTTTCAAACTTAACGGACTTAATCTGTCGGCAACTGGTTATTTAACCAAACGCCTCGGCTTGATGGTTGATTTTTCAGCCCACTTCAATAGTCGCAACGACACGTTTGGCAGTACTGCTGCCCAGTCGAAGTTTTCGCTCTACAACATTACCGGCGGGCCGCAGTTGAGATTTCCGAGCAGCAGCAAGTTCACGCCATATGTGCACGTGCTGGCGGGTATAGCGCGACGAAACCTGACGGAGACGTTCACTGACACGACCGCCAATTTCACTGACCAGAATAATAGTTTCACGATGAACCTGGGGGGCGGCGTTGACTACAAGCTGAACGACCGCTTCGCGTGGCGCATCGCACAGCTCGACTACAATCCGATCTTCCTTCGCGGTCGCACCTTCGACACGGTCACTTTTCCGAACCGTACTCTGAACGGGTTTCGATTCTCGACCGGAATCGTCATCAAGTAGGCCTGGGTAGCGCGGACTGCCAGTCGCAGGCTGGCAGCCTGCGCTAACCCAACTTCAAAGGAGACTAACAATGCAGGCACCAAAATTATTCTTTCTGGCAGTGACAATCATCGCCGCGAGTGCCGGCCTGACCGCCGCGCAAGTTACGATCGACGTTAAGCCAGGAGTCCCGCCACAGACAAACAACGTAGCCGCCGAGCAGAGCGACGATATTGTCAATGAAGTTTTCTCGCCAATCACCGAGCGTTTGAATCTGACTGCCGGCCAAAAGTTTCGCATCGCAAACATAGCCACCGCCACGATGCTTCAGGCTGAGCCGCTTTTTCAGCAGCTTGACGATCTGGAAGATCAGCTTTCCGCAATCGCCTTTACGGGACGGCTGGAGGAAGCAACGATCAGACAGTTTTCAGACAAACAAACAAGCCTGCTCAACGAGATCATCACGTTGAAGGCCCGCGCGAAGTTGAGCTTCTATCGTGTGCTCACCGCCGACCAGAGGGCAATCATCACTGAACAGTTTCGGTCGCGCAGCGCTGAAGGCAAGCTCGGATCGATTAGTAATTAGGTTGGGGCCGGAAGAAGGAGTTGAGATGACAGACTTGATCGCATGGCTGGCCTTCTGCTTTCAACTCCTCCGTACCGTATTTGAGTTCGTTGTCGGGCGGGGCTGAACGGCGAAGTCTGATATGATAATCGCGAAGTCAGACCGAACGGACTACGGATGTCATTTGCTAAAACCCTGGGACTTTTCCTGATTCTGGTCATTCTCGCGGCGTCGGCCTGTCACTCGTCGAGTCAATCGCAACAGCACAAGTTGCTCATCTACACCCCGCATGGCCAGGACATGCTGCGCGATTTTGTCGCGCGCTACAAACAGCTACATCCGGAAGTTGACGTTCAGTTTCTTGACATGGGATCGCGCGAAGTGCTCGAGCGTCTGCGCGCCGAGCGCAACCGCCCGCAAGCCGATCTCTGGTGGGGCGCGGCGCACACAACCTTTCAGACCGCAGCCGACGAAAACCTGCTGGCTCCTTATCGTCCTTCGTGGGCCGACAAGGTTCCGGACTTTGCTCGCGACGCGCAGGATCGTTGGTACGGTACCTACGAAACTCCGGAAGTAATTGTTTACAACAGCGCGGCCGTGCGCGCCGAAGACTCGCCAAAGGATTGGGACGATGTACTCGATCCGAAATGGAAAGACAAAGTCTTGATCCGTAATCCGAACCCGTCGGATTCCATGCGGGCAATCTTCGGCGGAATGATCTGGAGGTATTACAAAGACACGAACTCACCTGAAAAAGGTTTTGAGTGGCTAAGAAAGCTGGATGCAAACGTTCACGAATACACGGCCGATGGGACTTTGCTGATGCAGAAGCTCGCGCGCCAGGAAGGCGTCATCAGTCTGTGGGACTTGCCCGACGTGCGTCTGTATCAGGAGCAAAAGAAACTTCCCGTTGCCTACAACATCCCGACCAGCGGTACGCCCGTCGTGATCGACGCGATCGCGCTCGTGCGCGGCGCACCCAACGAGGCGGAAGCAAGACGCTTTTATGAATTCGTAACCACTCCCGAAAGTTTGATCCACTCGGGGCGTAACTACTATCGCCTGCCCGTGCGCCGCGACATCGATCGGAGTCAGCTTCCTGAATGGATGAACGCGCCCTTCACGCGCATGCCGCTGGATTGGGAGTTGCTGCGTAAGCAGGGCAACGAATGGCTGCGTTACTGGGATACGGAGATTCGCGGACGGGGAAAATAGGAAGCAAACCCTGGTGACTAAGCCGTAGTAAGGTGAGATTCCTTGGTCAAGCTGGCGTTATCAATGTTGACTCCGTCGATATAGAGAGTCTCAGGAGCAATATCCTGTTCATTGGGCCACTGCACAGTCCCAAACGCTACTCGAGCTTGCTTAAAATAGTCGAGGTTTTTCAGTTCGATGAAAATCCCGCGATCCAGGTACGGCGTTGCATCAAAGCGCTTAATGGATCCATCACTGAACTTCAGGTCTAGCGAGAAGTCTGTATTGGCGCTGACCGAAATTACTTTGATCATCTTGAGTCCTATTTCAATGGTTCGATCTGAAACACTGACTGACGCACCTCGTCGTTACAGATGGAAAGACGATCCAAGATAATCTTCTGCGGATTTCTCGGCAATTCTTTTCCCTCCAATTCCCTCTGATGGTTCGTCTTATGTAACCAGACTCCACCCCTTTTCGTCTCTGTAAACGAGGCAGAATACCGCCCACTTTTCGCAAAGAAAGCTAAGGAATCATCTGAATGGGACGTTTGTTATTGATTGTCGTGTGCTGTGCCGGCGTCGCGCTTGGACAGCTGAGTACGGGCTCGGTGAAGGGCCAGGTTTCTGACGAGTTCGGCGGCGTCATCGTCGGCGCCAATGTAGTTGCTGTCAATGCCGGTGGCGTTGAGAAGACAGTCACTACAAACGGCGAGGGCAATTTCGTGCTCAACGGACTCGTGCCCGGCAAATACACAATCAGGATAACGGCGCCCGGATTCGGGAATTACGAGAGTGCGGATGTCGAAGTCGTTGCCGGACGCGCTGCTCAGCTCAATGTCACACTGAAGGTTACGATCGAACAGCAGAAGGTTAACGTGACTGTCGATAGCACGGGTGTGAACACTGAGCCCGAAAACAATATCGGCGCCATCGTCCTCAAAGGTTCCGACCTCGAATCTCTTCCTGATGATCCGGATGATCTCGCGGCCGCGCTGCAGGCGTTGGCGGGTCCCGGCGCCGGACCCAATGGCGGACAGATCTATATAGACGGATTCAGCAATGGACGTATGCCGCCGCTCTCGACCATTCGCGAGATCCGGATCAATTCGAACCCTTACTCGGCTGAGTACGACCGGCCCGGATTTGGCCGTATTGAAATCCTGACTAAGCCGGGCACCGATCAATTTCGAGGTGAGACTTTTTTCAGCTTCAATAATCAGGCTCTGAATTCGCGTAATCCATTTCAGCCCACGCGCGCTCCCTATCTTTCGCGGCGCTATGGCGGACAACTCAGCGGTCCGATCTCTAAAAAGAAGGCATCGTTCTTTTTTGATTTCGAACGGCGCGACATCAACAACGAAGGAATAGTTAACGCCACAATTCTCGATCCCGGCCTGAACATTGTTACGTTGAGCGAGTCAGTGCTGTTGCCGAACCGGCGCACTGAGTTCAGTCCCCGCATCGACTACCAGATCAATGCGAGCAACACGCTGGTGCTTCGTTACGAGTATGAACACTCGACCAACCTGACTGGTGTGGGCGGGTTCGACCTCAGTGAACGGAAATACAGCGCGTCCAGCACCCAGCAAACTATTCGACTGACCGAAACCGCGATCCTCAATAAGACGACTGTCAACGAGACGCGTTTCCAGTTCAATCATCAAACATCCGGCGATACGGCGAACAACTCGATTCCGACCATCCAGGTTCAGGAAGCATTCACGGGCGGCGGATCACAGATTGGGCTCAGTGCGAATCAAACGAACCGTTGGGAGTTGACGAATAATACTTCACACTCGAAGGGACTGCACACGCTGCGATTCGGGGCTCGTATTCGCGACACCCACATCACCAGCATCTCGCCGCAAAACTTTGGCGGCACGTGGACATTCGCCGGCAGCCGTCAAATTGGAAATCCAAACGCCCTGACCAGCATTCAGGTTTATCAAACTACTTTGCGGGGCTTGCAAGCCGGACTTTCACCGGCCGCGATTCGGGCCGCCGGCGGCGGCGCTACCCAGTTCCAGATCGCTGCCGGTAATCCTGAGGCGACCGTGAGTCAGTTCGATTTTGGCGGTTTTGCTCAGGATGATTGGAGAATGCGGCCGAACCTGATGCTGAGTTTCGGACTGCGTTATGAAAATCAGGACAACATCAGCAGCAACTTGAACTTTGCGCCACGCTTCGGTTTCGCTTGGCAGCCGGGGCCTTCAAGCAAGCAACATCAAGCGAAGACTACGATCCGCGGCGGCTTTGGTGTCTTCTATGATCGCGTCGGCGAGAACCTGACGTTGACGGCCAATCGACTCAACGGGATCAATCAGCAACAATTTACCGTTACTGACCCGGCGATCCTGAATTCTTTTCCTAACGTACCTTCGATAAGCACGCTGACGGCTTTCAAAACTCCGCTGAACATCTATCAATTGGCCCCGGATATTCAGGCGCCCTATACCATGCAATCGGCCATCAGCATCGAGAGGGCTCTGCCGCATAACTTCACCACCAGCGTTACCTTCAGTCATGCTCGCACCCTGCACTTGTTGCGCGCGCGCGCCATCAATGCGCCGTTGCCCGGAACATTTGTCCCGGCTCTGCCCGGCAGTGGCGTGCGACCACTTAGTTCGATTAACAACTACTTTCAATACGAGTCGACCGGCCGCTTCGATCAAAACCAACTCATCTTTACTCTCGGCAGCCGTCTGAGTCGTAACGTGAGCTTCAACATGAACTACACCTATGGCAAGGCCAACAGCGATACCGACGGCGCGGGTACCTTCTCGGCCAACCCATATGACGCCAGTGCAGAGTACGGCCGCTGGTCCAACGATGTGCGGCATCGATTTACGCTGAACGGCAATTTCAGAACTCGCTGGGGTATCAGCCTGGCTCCTTTCTTAATCATATCCTCGGGCCAGCCTTTCAATATCACCATCGGGCGCGATCTGAATGGTGACACTCTTTTCACCGACCGGCCTGCGCTGGCGACCGATCTAACGAAGCCGGGCGTGATCGTAACCAAATTCGGGGCCTTCGATCCAAATCCGGCGTTGGGCGCGCAAATTATTCCGCGCAACTATGGCAGCGGGCCAGGTTCGATCATTGCGAACCTTCGCGTGAGCAAGACGTGGGGCTTTGGCGGTGAGCGAAAGGCGGCAGCGGCCCAGACGCCCGGGCAGGGCAATCGTGACGGCGGCGGCGGACCGCGCGGAGGTTTCGGTGGCGCGGGCGCACGTGGCGGTGGAGGTGGAGCGCGCAGCGGCGGTGCTGGCGGCGGCCGAGGTGTTGGAGGCGGAGGCGGTGCAGGCGGTGACGCTGCGAAACGCTATAATCTGACGTTCTCAGTAAACTTTCAGAATATTTTGAATCACGTCAATCTGCGACCGCCGGTTGGCAATCTGAGTTCGACGTTCTTTGGCACCTCGACTGCCAGCGCGGGAGGATTTGGCGGCTTTGGCGGAGCCCGCGGCGGCGGAAGTTCGTCACCCTACAATCGATTGATCGAGGCTCAGATTCGCTTTAGCTTCTAAAATAGAACTCGGCCGGGACTTGCGATCTATTTCGCTCCGATCCGTAGCGAGTTGTTGAGAAAGCTACTATTGCAAGGGTTTTTCATGATTTGAGCCCTCCCCTGTCGCTGTATCGACAAACCTGAGATCGGATTCCGGGCCTTGCAGCATCGGTTCAAAAAAAGCGCTATTGACCTCCAAGCCCCGGATTTGCGAGAATCAGTGCAGTCTTCGATGGCCAGACCATCAGAGACTGCCACTCGAGACGGTTCGATCGTCTACCTCGCAATTGCGACACATCAGTCGTAAAATAAGCACCCTGACAGACACAGCGCTCAGGACGAATGTAAGTCTGAAGGTCTCAGTCCGAGCCATCAAACCCAAGACCGTCCGTCTGCGTTTCCCGGTACTCGCTCAAGTTGGAGAATTAGAAAATGGAGCAATCGTCTTCACTACCCCCGAAAATTGACGGTGATAAGAGCGGTGCGCCTCACGGACGCAACGGTAACGCTGGTTCGAACGACGCGAAAGACGCGTCCGGCCAGCGCATGGTTGCCGATCAACTGATGGCCGCGCTCGCCAGCGGTGATCTAAAACACCTTGCCCAGGCACGACACGCTTTTCTCAATGAAGGTCAGGCGGACGCCGAGTCCAGGTCTCAAGCGAGAGCCTCGGACCACGGCGTGGTCGCTGAAGAAGATCTGAGCGCGGAAGAAGCCGCCTTAAAGCAGGCCGAGTTGGAACTGCAACGCCGCCGCGCCGAAGTGCAGGCCGCCAAGAAAAAAGCAGAAGCCGAAGCGCTCAGCAGAGCGGCCGCGGAAGCACGTCTTAACGAGGAAGAGGCAGCCCATCGCCGCGCAGTCGAAGAAGAGCGGCATGTGGCGGAACTCGTGGCCATCCGCGAAAAAGCCGACGCCGCGAGCCGTGAGCGAAATCGAAAACTGAAACAACTACAGTCCGAGATCGAGGCGCTGCGCGCCCTGGAGCAGACAGAACTTAAACGCGTAGAGGAAGCCGGCATCAATATTCGCGCGCAAGAGGAGGCACTGCAGCAAGCTAAAGCTGAAGCAAACGCTCGGGCTGAAAGAAAGCAATGGCTGATCTCGGAAATCGAATCTCAACGAACATCCGAACAGGCCCAACTCAAACTGGTTGAAGAGATCGAAGCGCGTCTACTGAACCAACTGGAAGCGCGACACCGCGCTGAAACTGAGACTGCGCGCCAGGCTGAAAAAGAACGGCAGCTCAACTCTGAAATCGAAACACTGCAAGAGACGGAAGAACTTCAACTGCTGCAAGTCGCGGAAGCTCAGGCACGCGTCAGCGCTTTGCAGGCTTCTCAACAATCTGCGAAAGCCGCATTGGCGCGCGAAGCCGAGAAAGCACAGCAACTCTCGTCCGAGATCGAAGCCCTGGAAAATGCCGGCCAGAACGAGGTTGGCAAGCTCCAGGAAGCTAATACTCGAGTAATTGAATTGGGCGAGGCGCTTAACAAAGTGGCAGTGGAAGCCAAGCGCCTGGCCGAGCAGGAGAGCCAACTGCATAACCAGCTCGAAGGCCTGCATCAGGCTGAAGCAGAGCAGCGCGGGTTGGTCGCGACAGTCGAGGCCCGGCTGCGCGCGCAGGAAGAGGTCTATCAACAGGGTCTTGCCAAAGCTGAAGAGCTAAACCGCGCCGAACAGAATCTGAACGAAGCCATCGAAAAGCTGCGCGCCGAAGAGCAGGAACAGCGGAACCGCATAGTCGCGGCCGAGGATCGCCTGCGAGCGCAGGAAGAAGCGCACCTAAGGACCCGCATCGAAGGAGAATTGCGCGGCGAACAGGACGAACAGAGACTGGCCGAGCTCGCCGCACTCAGTCTTCAAGCCGAAGCAGCGACCCAGGAACGCGCTGCCAGAGAAGCATCGCTTCGCTCCCAACTCGACTTGATCAGAGCTGCTGAACCAGAGCAGCAGAAACGAATCGAAGCAGTTGAAGCTGATCTGCGTTTGAAAACTGAGACGCAGCAGCAGGTTGAAGCAAACCTCCAGGAACTGATCGGGAAGGAACAGTCTCTCAACATCGCGATCGAAACCGCGCGCCAACGGGAGGCCGAGCAGTCAAATCGGACCGCAGCAGCTCAGGCGCAGTTTCAAGTTCACGAAGAAGCTCATCAGCGCGCCGAGGCCGAGGCGAACGCTCGGGCCCAGGAACACGAGCAGCGACTGGAAGAGTTAAGAGCTATCGGGCGAAAGCTCGAAGCAGAAGCGCAAGCGCGCACCGAGGAAGAGCAAGAGCTCCAGGCCCGGGCCGAAGCTTTGCGCCAGGCTGAAGGCGAGCGACAGAGACGCATCGAAGCGGCCGCGAACACGCGACAGCAGATCGAAGCAAGCATCAATCAGTCGATCGAAAAGGAAACGTCGCTCAACGCAGAAGTCGAAGCGCTGCGCAAATCAGCGGAAGAACAGATCAAACGGGTCGCGGAAGCCGACAGTCGCTTGCGCGTCCAGGCCGCAGCGACCGAAAAGGTTGAAGCCCAACTAGCCGAGCTGGAAGCAGCGCGCGCCCAGTTGGAAGCTGCGTCGCAGGAACGCGCAGCGAAAGAACAATCTCTCAACGCCGAGATTGAAGCGTTGCGTCAGGCCGAAACAGCACAACTCCAGCGCACCGAAGAAGCTCGGGGCCGGTTCCAGGCTCACGTGGAAGCGCATCAGCGAGCCGAGGCCGAGGCAAAGGCTCGCGCCCAGGAACAGGAACAACAGCTCGAAGAGTTGAGAGCTGTGGGAAGAAAACTCGAAGGCGAGTCAAACGAGCGCGTCGAACTGGAGCAACAACTCAAGACCAGGGTCGAAGCTCTGCGACAGGCTGAACCAGAGCAGCTCGAGCGAATCGAAGCAACCAAAGCTCTGATCGCGGATGCTGAACAATCGCGGCAAGAGCAGGAAATTGCACTCACCCAACTATCTGAAAAAGAGGAATCCCTCAGGTCTCAGACGGAATCGATGCGACAAGCCGAGAAGGATCTGCTCAAGCGCATCGTCGACGTTGAATCTCGTTTCGTCGAGCAGGCCAAGACGCGCCAACTCGCCGAAGCTCAGGCCAAGCAGCAGGCCGAGAAGGAACAAAAGCTGAACGAAGAGATCGAGAGCCTGCGCCGCGCTGAGCTGGCCCAGCTCGAACGAATCGAAGAAATCAAGACTCGAATTCCGGCGCTCCAGGAAGCTCAGCGACTGGCTCTGGAAGAAGCAGAGTTGCTGGTCGAGCAGGAACAACACTTCACCGTTGCGGTGGGCGTGTTGCGCGAGCAGGAAGAAGAGCACGTCAAACGTGTTGATGCGATTCAGGAACAATTGGCGGCGCAGGTGAAAGCCTGTTATCTCGCCGAGGCTGAAGCGCAACAGCACGCCGAGAAAACCGAGCAAATCAATCTTGAATTGGAAAAGGCGCGCCAGAACCGCGACGTGAATTTCAAACTCGTCGAGGAAGCCGCGCTGCGTCTTCGCGCCCACGAAGAAGCGCGCAAAGGCGTCCAGGTGAGTACCCAGAAACGCGCCGAACAGGAACAGAAGCTCAACGCTGAAATCGAAGCGCTGCGGGCTGCCGAAGAGGAGCAACTAAGACGAATCAAAGAGGCCGAAACCCGGCTTCGGGCGCAGGAAGAAGCCCGCCAGGCGGCCAGAGCTAAGGTCAAACAACTGGCGGAAGCCGAACAAAAAGTAGTTACCGAGATCGAAACCCTGAGCAAGACTGAAGCGGATTTGCGGAACCGTATCCAGGAAGCTGAAGTTCGTTTGCCGGCTCATGAGGAAGCGGTCCTAAAGGCGGAAGCCCAGGCGCAACGACGGGCCGATGAAGAATTGCAGCGCATAAGCCAGCTCGAGGCCATATACGAAAAGTCTCAGGCCGAAGCTGAGCAGCGGGTGGCGAAAGAACAAACGCTCAAATCACAAATCGATACCTTCCAGCAGGGCCAGGAGCACCACGTCGAT
Source organism: Blastocatellia bacterium (assembly GCA_033856915.1). Classification (GTDB taxonomy): domain Bacteria; phylum Acidobacteriota; class Blastocatellia; order Pyrinomonadales; family Pyrinomonadaceae; genus UBA11740. Next base: position 20,194 of record JAWVEB010000014.1, read on the forward strand.
GGTACTTCAGAAATTGAATTAGCCAGCGACATGCAGTTGTCGCCAGAGGCTCTTGCGGTCGAAGCCAATCTTGCCGAGGCTAATCCGGACCTTGAATATGGCGAAGTTCCCTGGCTTATGATCGATCTGGATTCTTCGGCCAAAGGGATCTCTGCCAATAAGGAAATCGAATTTGTTAAGGCTGAGGTAACGGCGGATGTGGCCGTCTTCGAACCTGTCGCTCCTAATCAAGCAAACGGAAGTTCAGTGAGTACGGGCTCAAGCGTTAGGGCGGAAAGCGCAACGCCGGCCGAGGGCAGCGATGGTTCGTTTTCACCCGAGATTGTCGCGCGCCTCCAGAGCGCCAAAGCTTCTGATCGGGCGGCCGCCCTGGCCGATCTGGCTGACATCAGTAGCGAAGATTCTTTTCATTTGATCACGAAGGCTTTCGACGACCCGAGCGTGGAAGTACGCAACGCGGCCGCCCGCGCCCTCTATCACCTACAGCCGGATCTGTCGGCTTCGTTTACGCGCGCCTTAAGGGAAGCTTCGCCGGAACGCCGGCGGAAGATCGGTGCGGCGATTGCCGGATCCGGCCTGGCCACCAACGCCGTTAACAGCCTGACGGGCGAAGGCCGCGATCGAACCTACGATGCGTTTTCGATGCTCTTCCTGATGGCCAAGGCCGGCGAGGTCCAGCCATTGATGCAGGCGATTGCCAAACATCCGGATCGCGAAGTGCGGCTCACCGCCGTCAAGTTGCTGGCGCTCAGCAACCAGCCTCAGATCCTGCCGGCGTTTCGCAGTTTAGCGGCTCGTGAGAACCTGCCCGCGGATGTGCATACGGCCGTGATGGAAGCGATTTATCTGCTCAGCAGTCAGGTTCGCGATGTCGCGTAATCCAAGTCTCAATCAAAAAAATAGTGTCGCTTCGCGGCGGTGCGCTTGGCCTCATGAGCTGACGCGTCAAGAAACGTGAACAACGATCCACGAAACCGCCCTGAGCGACTGCTTTGCACAAAAAGGCAGCGCGAACTGTATCAGGTACAGAACCGCGAGCGGCAGCGAGCGGGATCAAGGCGCCACTTTCACCAAGAATTGAGTATTGCCGAACCAATCGAGCGAAATAGCCAAGCG
>JAWVEB010000015.1:0-36145 GCA_033856915.1 Blastocatellia bacterium
CCAGTTCGACACGAATGTGCTCGGACTTCTCCTGACTTCCAAACGTGCTGCAAAGCAATTTGGCGAAAAGGGCGGCTGCATCATCAATATTGGCTCTGTAGCAAGCACCCTAACTCCTCCCGCATCGACGATCTACGCCGCAACGAAGAGTGCGGTGGACGCTATCACCCGCGTGCTAGCGAAGGAACTCGGACCGCAGAACGTCCGCGTGAACTCCATTAACCCTGGCGTAATCGACACCGAGGGTGCGCGTGCTCTGGAGACTTACGAGCAAGTCGCAAACGAGATCAAAGCGCTGACTCCGCTGGGTCGAACTGGCATGCCGGAAGACATTGGGTTGATCGCTGCGTTTCTCGCCTCCGACGAAGCCCGTTGGCTCACCGGTGAGATCATTTTCGGCAGCGGCGGTCTCCGCTAAGCATGAACGTTGGTGATTCAAATGGGACTTAGGGAGGGAAAAGATGAAACTGAATTCCACATGGCATTGTTCAATAATATGCGGCCTTCTCTTAATAGCTCTTAGTCAAACGGCTGCACAGGCGCAGGGTCAACCGCTGCCGCAACCTGAGTCCATTACGGTTGATCGGTCGCTATCTCCGGCAGATGCTGCGCAGATGATCAAAACGGCACGTTTGTTTTATGCGTTTTGGGACACAGGAAATGCGGAGTACCTCTCCGCCGCGGTGGACAACGATTTTCGTGATAACACGCTGCCGGCAGGCCGACCTCAAGGTCCCAAAGGCTTGCTTTACGCTTCGCAGACTTTTCGAAGTGCCGTGCCCGATCTCCATTGCACGATCGAAGACCTGTTGGTTACCCGCGACAAAATCACCGCGCGCCTTCTCTTCACCGGCACTCACAAAGGTGAGTTCATGGGCCACCCTGCGACCGGCAAGCCGGTGAGGTTCTTTGCCATCGACATACTGCGTATTCGGAATGGAAAGATTGTTGAAGATTGGCATCTCGAAGACAACCTAACGTTGTTGGAACAACTAGGTGTCGTTTCCTTGAGGAAGTAGGAGGAGCAGATGATGGACCGCCGCACATTCATACAGGCGAGCACGTTAACCGCGGCGGCGATGGTTACGACATCAGCAGCCGGAGCTTCCCGCGCGGAACGAATTCGAAAGGAAAGAACTGAAATGAAGAAGTCAGGTGCTTTTTGGCCGAGCGGAGCGCGCTTAGTTGTTTCCATCTCAATGCAGTTTGAAGCAGGTGCACAGCCTGATCGCGGCGCCGAGAGTCCATTCCCGGTCATCGACACCAAATATCCGGATCTCCCCGTCGCAAAGTGGTACGACTATGGATTCAAAGAAGGAATCCCTCGGATGCTGGATATGTTTGACCGCGCTGGAGTGAAGGTCACTTCGCATATGGTCGGCGCAGCGGTGGAGAGAAATCCTCAACTAGCAAAGGAGATTGTGGAGCGCGGGCACGAAGCAGCCGGACATGGGCAGACATGGACGCCGCAGTTCTCGATGACACCCGAGGAGGAGCACATCTCCTACCAGGCAAGCATCAAGACGATAGAAACCGCAACCGGCACCCGCCCGGTAGGTTTCAACGCTTTTTGGTTGCGCGGCACACCTCGCACCCTCGAGATCCTGCAAGACCTCGGGTTTATTTATCACATCGACGATATCAGTCGGGATGAACCTTTCTTAGTCCCGGTTCGGAATAAGCCCTTCGTGGTGGTGCCCTATACGATCCACACGAATGACATCGTCAACTATGAAGGGCGGCATTGGACGGCTGCACAGTTCGCCAGCGAATTGAAATACGAATTCGATCAGTTGTATGCAGAGGCCGCGACACGTCGACGCATGATGTCCATTAGTGCGCACGACCGCATCGCTGGTCGTCCAGCTCGAACCAAGGTGTTAGAGGACTTCATTGTCTACGCTCAGAAGCAGCCTGGAGTGGTTTTTCTACGCAAAGACCAAATCGCGCGAATCGCACTTGAGAGTTCAGTCACACCACGTGAGGGTTCGTTGATACAACCACGAGCCGCAGCGTGAATGGTGAAATCGAAGAGTTCATCATGAAACCCTCGTGGAAATGCGCAGATTGAACTAGGAGTTCTCTTCCCTTTGAAAACTGACCAAGGCAATAGTTGCGGTGAATGGAGTCCAGTTGAGTTTCTGGCGTTGATTTCACACGAACTCCGAAGCCCGATTCAAGCCATCCTCGGTTGGGCTGAAATCGTTGAAAGCGGACCCATCGATCATGAAACTTCGGCACACGCTATCCAAGTCATCAAGCGCAACGCCAAACGACAAGTGGAAATGATCAGCCAACTCACGCATTTCTCCCGTCTCAATCTTGGAGGATTACGCCTTGGGGCTCAGCCGGTCGCTCTCGTTCCAACTATCGAAGCAGCTATAGAAACCATGACGCCACAGGCGAGAACTAAGAACGTCATCTTGCGAGCAGAGATAGAGCGATTCGAAGATGCAGTCATCGGCGACCCGGTTTGGCTACAACAAGTGTTTACGAATCTCCTCTCTAATGCGATCAAGTTCACATCATCAGGCGGTAGTGTCGAGCTTCGTTGCACGAAGAAAGAGAATGGTGCGGAGGTCACCGTTACCGATACGGGTCACGGTATTAGCGAGGAGTTTCTGCCATGTGTCTTCGATCGTTTTCGGCGCGGGCCAATTAAGACCAGTGGAGACGATGGCCTTGGACTTGGTCTGGCAATAGCCCGTTATATTGTGGAAGCGCACGGCGGAAGCATTGGCGCCCACAGTAACGGGCTGGGATGTGGCTCAATATTCACTGTTCACCTCCCATTCGTGCTTGTTTGTCCTCCCTCCTCCAACAAAGGGAGATGGGGCCAAGATGGTGGTGGTGCGTTTTGATACTAAGCCAGGGCCGCAACGGTGCTCTACCCCCGCAACCGGGAAGAACGCGCCCGCCTCGCCCAGCAGCTGCTCGAGTTCGTCAATCAGCCGCTTTCTAGATCACGCTCGTAAAGATAACGGCAGATCCCTCTGACAACGCTCCGTTAACTCTGGAAATGCGAATACCACATGGACGCATCCAGGCTTGTCAACCATACCGCCGAGATGAAAGGATGGCCGCAAGCCGTCTGGCCGTTGCTTCCGGCCAAGCGCTAGGATCAGTCATTATAGCGTCTTTTAAAGCGGACCCGCACTCACAAGTTCTGGGCTGATCGGCGAGCATCTTCACTGCACCCCGCATAACCAACTGAGCATTCCCAACATTCTGCCTCAATACCTCGACGATCGTCTTGGCAGAAACCTCAGCATTTACTCCATTAGCGGCAACTCCATTAAGATGCTTAATAGCTTCTGACTGCCAGCAATCATAATCCGTGACCAGCGCCAACGTCGCATAACAAATCTCGGCTTCGCGCGCGAGCTTGGCTTCCTGCAAGTTTGTCATACCGATCACGTCCATACCCCACGAGCGGTAGACGTTTGATTCAGCCACGGTCGAGAACGCCGGCCCTTCCATGCAGAGGTAAGTCCCGCCGCGATGCACTTTCACCTCGACTCCTTTACACGCTTCCTCCAGCGTGTCCCCGAGCTGGCTGCATACCGGATGCGCAAAAGCGACGTGCGCGACGATACCTTCGCCGAAGAAGGTTGATTCGCGGGCGCGCGCGCGGGTGCGATCGAAAAACTGATCGGGGATCACCATGTCCAGCGGCGCGTACTTTTCCTGCAGCGAGCCGACGGCGGAGGCTGACAGGATGCGTTCGACACCCAGCAGTTTCATTCCATAGATGTTGGCGCGGAAAGGAACTTCGGTTGGGGTGAAGCGATGCCCTCGCCCATGACGTGGCAGAAAGGCCACGCGCTCGCCTTCGAGCGTGCCGAGGATGAACTTGTCCGACGGGTTGCCGAACGGAGTCTGCACATCGATCTCTTCAATGTCTTTGAGTTCCGGCATCTGATAGAGGCCGCTGCCGCCGATGATGCCGATCTTTGCTGCTGTCATTTATGTGTGATCGGGCTTCCCGGGTCTATTTACCAGCCTTGCATCCACCCATTGCAGTCTTCACGAAGTCTGCGAGCTGACCTGACTGTTGCTTCACCAGCAACAGTTCAAGAGCTTCCATCTTAACCTTCGGTTTGGCTTTCTTGATATTAACGTATGTCTTAAGAACGCCTTCTACACCCGCCAGGTAGACTTGATACTCATCACTAGCTTGCTCCGGATGCTCGATAATAAACTTAGCCTCGGAAAAGGTTACTTGTGCTGTAACGGTCGGTGCGTAATCGCCTTTGATTTTGGAATAGTCACCGAAGACATTCGTGCAAATCTTGACGTGAATATCCGGGACTTCGATTAGCCAGATCAGCAATTCACGACTCAAGGCCTTTTCGTCCTTATTAAGTGGGTCGTTCTCCAGCAATGTCGCAATCTCGACCGCGCGCTTCCTTTCATCTGGGGTTGAAGGCCCCCGGTTTTGCGCGAACGTAATCTTGAAAGAAGCTACAAGTATCGGCGCGAAGGCGACAGCCAGCAACCATTTCATTTTCATTTAGAGAACCTCAATACCAACCGAGCGCAACTTCCCATCCGACTCAATGATCCGCCCCAACGCCTGATCCGGATCGTGATAGAACAAACACGTCCAATTCTCGCGTGCCGCCCGCGGCAACAGTTCCTTCTTCGCCTCCAGTGTCTCAACCGGATAGAGATCGAATCCCATGATCCATGCGAACGATACGTGCGCCCTCATCGGCACCAGGTCGGCAAAGCCGAACAGCGTTTGGCTTCCCTGCTCCAGCCGCGCGCATTGCATCGAGCGGTTGTGCCCTGCATGCGTTTCCATTCTCAGCCCGGGCACGACCTCGTACTCAGCTTCCTTCAACTCCAGTTGTCCCGCGTCTTTCAACGGACGCCAGTTGTCCGGCAGATAGCTGGCGCGATCACGTTCGGAGGGCGCCTCCGCATGTTCGTATTCGGCACGTGAGACGAAGTAACGCGCATTCGGAAAGGCCGGCGATACTCTTCCAGACGCATCGAGGGCCGTGTTACCACCCGCATGATCGAAGTGAAGATGAGTGTTGATTACGATCGTGAGGTCTTCCGAACCCATCCCCGCCACACTGCGCAACGATTCGTCGAAAGATCGTTTTCGATCGATTCCGTACATCGCGCGATGCTTGTCTGACCATTTATCGCCGATGCCGGTATCGATCAGAATACGCTCTCCGCTGCCTTCGATGAAAAGGCAGTTCATGTTCATGCGAATGCGATTCTGTTCATCCGGCGGACAGGCCCGTGACCAGAGGTTACGCGGCACCACCCCGAACATCGCACCGCCATCGAGACGAAATTCACAGTCGGAGACAACCTCGACGCGATAGTCACCAAACTTCATCGAGCTTGACCTATTTGCCCTTCGTGCCGGCTTTCGCCGAGGGCTTCCCTTTTTCCGCTGGCGCGGTTGCGGCCGGCGGCCCCTCAGGCATCATTCCTGGCGGCAGTCCCTGCTGCATTTGCTGGGGCGGCGGCGCTGCCACACTGAAATTATCGGCAATGGTAATGTGCGGGCCCTGGCGCTTTACAATCTCATCGATCAGCGCCTTCTCTTTTTCCTGTTCGACCGCGTCGCGGGCCTGATCTTTAGGAGGCTTTGGAGGCCCAAACGGATTCGGCGCGCCCGATGCGATCAGAATATGACGCGCGTGCACCTGCTCTTCAGGCTTGCCATCTTTGGTTTCGGTCTTCTTCTCGTCAACCTTGATTATGTGATAGCCGAACTGGCTCTCGACGATGTCGCTGACTTGTCCCGGCTGCAAAGCGAACGCGGCCTTATCAAACTCGGGCACCATTTGGCCGTGTCCAAACCAGCCCAGGTCTCCACCCTTGTCCTTGCTGCCCGGGTCGGTTGAAAACTCCTTGGCGAGTTTAGAAAAGTCTTCGCCGGCGCGGACTCGCTTCAGTACCTCCTCAGCTTTGGCGCGCGACTGTTTGCTGTCGAGTTCTGGATGCTTGGCAATGTAGGCGCTAATTTCCGCGTCAGTCGCCTTGGTGTTTGGAATCAACGTTTCCTTGGCATAAGTCGAAGCCAGCAGCCGCGATTGTTCGAGCATGATTTGGAGTTCCACGCTGCGCTTTTTGTCGAGGCCGGCCGCAGTGCCGCGCCGCTCGCCAATCATTACCTGGCCCAACTGCTTCCTGATTTCTTTCAGTTGTTCGGGGGGGATTTGCTGGCTGGCCATCATGGGGTTATTGGCCTGAGCGTCCTTGAGGAATTGATTAAAGCGATCCTCCTGTCCCGGCTCTTTAAAAAATGCGTCGATGTCCGCATCGGACACAGTTGCTGCGGCGGGATTGCCGGCCTGAGACTCAGTGTAGTTCTGCGAGATCACGATGGCCCGAATCAACTCGAGCTGACGCTTGATGTCCGGCCGATAGGCAATGCCTTTTGATTTTGCTTCTTCCGCGACGGCGAGCAATTCGCGCACATTCTTAGCAAAGTCCTTCCGAGCCGCATCATCCGTAGCTAGGCGCTGGCGCGCCTGGGGCGCTTGATCAGAAGCGATCTGCGTCATGTCGTCGGCGCTCAGATTTACGGCCGCGCTATGGCTGGCTTTCACCTGCCAAACGATTAGTCCAAGTGAAAACAGGATGCCGACTCCGGCGGCAATCCAAGCTTTTGTTGTTGAATTCAAAATAAACTCTTCCTTTCAAATAGCGTCAATTATTATCGTTCTCAACCAATTCTAACAGCACGCCGCCTGTCGATGATGGATGAACAAAGGCGACAAGGCAACCGCCCGCACCCTTCCTGGGTTCCTCGTCAATCAGACGCGCGCCTTTCTCTTTTAAGTTAGCCAGGGCAGCCCGAATGTCGTCGACCCGCACGGCAATATGATGAATTCCCGGCCCGCGCTTTTCAAGAAAGCGGGCAATCGGTGAGTCATCCGACGTTCCCTCGAGCAATTCAATGCGTGATTCGCCGATGGGCAACATCGCAACGCGAACTTTTTGATCGGCCACCTCTTCCGGTTCGCTCACTTCCAGCCCAAGCGCGTCACGATAGAACGTCATCGCGTCCTCAATCCCTCTCGTGGCAATTCCAATGTGATCGATCTTCATATTGTAGGACAGACCGGGCAGGGAGAAGCCCTGCCCCTACCATCATTTTGTCAGCAGCTCGTCCACTGCTGAATATGGATCGCGTTTCTTGCTCGCCACTTCCGCGGCCAGACGGTCAAGCTTCTCTGATGCGGAATCGGCTGCCAGCGTCTGCGTCACCAGACGCTCGCGCAATAGTTCAAGAATCCGCCAGCGGGCAATCGCCTGACGCCGCTCGCTGGACGCGGGCGCTGTTCGCTGAAATACCCGACTCCCTTCGATGGCCGCGGCCAGTTCTTCGATGCCCTTATTTTCAATCGCCACAGTCTTGACGATAGGCGGCTCCCATTGATCTGTCCGGGTGCCAAACGAAAGCAGGGCCTCCAACTCTTTCTCAGTCCGCAAAACCCCATCGCGGTCGGCTTTATTGATGACCAGCACGTCGCCTATCTCCATGATGCCGGCTTTCATCGTCTGCACGTCATCACCCATGCCCGGCACGAGCACGACCACACAAACGTCGGCAGTTTTGGCGATCTCAATCTCATCCTGGCCAACGCCGACAGTCTCGATGATGATCTTTTCAAAGCCTGCTGCATCCAGGATCGCGGCCGCTTCGATCGTCGAGCGTGCCAATCCACCGAGGTTCCCGCGCGTCGCCATCGAGCGAATGAAAACTCCTTTGTCGAGCGCGAGGGTCTGCATGCGAATTCGGTCGCCCAGAATCGCTCCGCCCGAAAAAGGGCTTGAGGGATCGACGGCGATAATGCCGACCCGCTCGCCACGCTTGCGGTAAAAACCGGCCAGCTTATCAACCAGCGAAGACTTCCCCGCACCCGGCGATCCGGTAATTCCAATGATCAGCGCCCGTCCGGTCAGCGGAAAGACCTGCTTCATCAGTGCCGCGCTATCAGCCGACCCATCTTCGACCTTGGAAATCGCGCGAGCAACCGCGTTTGGCTCTCCGGCGGCAATTCGATCTATCAGCGGCTGACTACTCATCAAATCCCATGAACCCCGTTGAGAGTTGGGACTTCTCCCAACCAGTGCCGGCGCTAAACGATTAACTTCCTGCTCGGCTCTGAACGGCTAAGCCTGTTTTAGAATCTCTCTGGCGATGATGATTCGTTGAATTTCTGAAGTGCCTTCGCCGATCGTGCATAACTTGGAATCGCGCCAGAATTTCTCGGCCGGGTAATCCTTGGTATAGCCGTAACCGCCGTGAATCTGAATCGCCTCTTCACAAACCCGCACGCTCATTTCGGACGCGAATAGTTTGGCCATTGAAGACTCTCGCGTAGTCCGCTTCCCATTGTCTTTCATTGCAGCAGCTCGATACATCAAGAGGCGCGCGGCTTCGATTTGCGTGGCCATATCGGCAAGCTTAAATTGAATCGCCTGGAACTCGTTGATTGGTTTGCCAAACTGTTGTCGCTCGCCTGAGTAACGAACCGCCGATTCGAAAGCTCCCTGCGCAATGCCGACCGCGAGGGCGGCAATCGAGATGCGTCCACCATCCAGAATCTGCATCGCATTAACAAAACCATTGCCCTCTTCGCCAAGGCGATTCTCGTCAGGAACAAAACAGTCTTCGAAAACCACGCTGGCCGTTTCAGACGCGCGCAGACCCAGCTTGTTTTCCTTCTTGGATGGCGCAAAGCCCTGCATGCCCTTCTCAAAGATAAAAGCAGTAATTCCCTTGCTATGCTTTGCTCGATCGGTCGAGGCAAAGGCCACGCACGTATCAGCATGAATCGCGTGAGTGATGAAATTCTTGGAACCGTTGATCACCCAGCCCCCGTCTTTTCTTACCGCGGTCGTGCGCGTTCCGGAAGCATCAGATCCGGCGCCAGGCTCAGTCAATCCCCAGGCACCCAGGTGCTCGCCGCGCGCGAGGGGCGCGAGGTATTTTTGCTTTTGGGCTTCATTTCCATACTGATAGATGTGATTCGAGCAAAGCGAATTATGGGCGGCAACCGAGATTCCTACCGATCCATCGACGCGCGAAAGCTCTTCAATCGCCGTTGCATATTCGACGTAACCCAGACCGGCGCCGCCGTACTCCTCCGGGAACAAAATACCCAGCAACCCGAGTTCGGCGAGTTTTGGCTGCAGCTCGGTGGGAAAATGCTGGGCCTCGTCCCATTCCATTACGTGCGGCGCGATCTCGCCCTCGGCGAACTCGCGCACGCTCATCTTCATCTGCAACTGTTCTTCACTAAGTTCGAATTCCATTTAATATATTTCACTGAACCGCGCGTGATCACTTCCCGCTAACACTCAAACGACAGGCAAGATGCCTGTCGCGAGATTATAGAGCTATAACATTGTAACTCACCGAGGTCCGAAAGCGTCACCGCAGTCTAACTACGCTTTGAGCGTGTTCGCGTATCAGTTTTCTTCGCCCGCACATTATTGGTTGGCCGCACGGCTTTTTTCGCCGGCACACTCTTCGCCGGCGCCGCGCCTTTCCTTGCGCGCGCATTCTTCAATCGTCTTACTTCTATTTCTGAAAGCAGTCGCCATTGGCCGGTGGTCAAAAATCTATCGTCAAGGAGACCTATGTGCGTCCGCTTCAACTTGGTCACTGAATGACCGATGGCGTCAAACATGCGCCGGATCTGTTGATTGCGACCTTGATGAAGAGTGACTTCGAACCAGCCGTTGGCTTCGGTCGAACGCAACTGTCGAACTTCAGCGGGCGCGGTGCGCTCGCCTTCCGCGATAGCAATTCCACGGCGCAATCGCTCGACGGCGTTCGCAGTCGGCATCCCTTTCACCTTGACTCTGTAGACCTTCGGAATTTGATTTCTGGCGGCGGTAACAACGTTTGTGAACTCGCCGTCATTGGTGAGCAACAAAAGCCCCTCGGTATTGAAATCAAGCCGGCCCACTGGATGCAGTCGGCCGAGAGACGGCGGAATCAGTTCAGTCACCAATGGCCGGCCCTCAGGATCAGCCATGCTGGTCAGATAACCTCTGGGTTTGTTCAGCAGCACATAGATGTTTTCGTGTTGCTGGAGGAGCGGATTGATCAGACGCCCCTTGACCTTAATCTTATCTGTTTTAGGGTCAGCCTTGGCGCCCAGTTCGGTGACGACTTTGCCGTTGACGTTGACGAGTCCGGCGGTGATTAGTTCCTCGGCATGACGCCGCGAAGTGATCCCGGCCGCCGAAATTAGTTTTTGAAGACGTTGCTGCATATCTAATAAGAAGGCAGTGAGCAGGAGTTAGAAGGCAGCAAGCCGGGACCAGCCGACTTGCAGTCCTGCTTACTGCCTACTCGACTCCCCCGGCGAGATCCTGGAAGTCCTCGATGCTGGGCAGCTCTGAAAGGTCCTTGAGGCCGAACTGAATCAGAAAGTCTTTGGAAGTTCCGTACATCATCGGGCGGCCGACGGTTTCCTTCCGACCCTTCGCTACGATCAGACGCTTGTCGAGCAGCGTCTTGATTGCCGACGGCGATTGCACTCCGCGAATCTCGAGAATCTCCGGCACCGTCACCGGCTGTTTGTAGGCTATGACGGCCAGCGTCTCGAGCGATGCCAATGATAACTTGGCGCTGGGCCTTGATTTCAGGTATGCGCGAATTTGTTCGTGATGCTCCGGCCGCGTCGCAATCTGCCAACCAGCAGCGATTTCGCGCAACTGTAAGCCGCTCTTGCGGGCATCGTATTCCGCTACCAGTTCGCCCAATAGTTTCTCAATGGCCGCGCGGTCAATCTTGATGACGTCCGCGATCGTTTTGGCGCTGACTGGCTCGTCGGCGACAAAGATCATCGCTTCGGCGATCGCTTTGAGTTCAGCATCGCCAATCTCGCGATGACCTTCGATCTCGTCGCTGGGCAATGACTGCACCTCAACCTCGGGCTCGGCCTCAACATTAGTTGCTTTAGCTGCTTTGCTCATGATCTGTTAACTTATTCCGCCCTTTCCGGGCTGTGACACAAACTTTTTGACGTCCCACTCAGAGCGCTGCCCTGGGCAATTCGATTGCGCGCTTACAGCACTCAGGATTCTTCAACCGGGCTGGCCGTCCGGGCCATGATAGCGCCGAAGGTTTCGCTTTGAACCAGCGAGATCTCACTCATTCGCACCAGCTCAAGCACCGACAGAAACGCTACGACCAACTCGCGGCGCGACTTGGATCGCCCGAAAAACGTCAGTAAGTTAACCTCGCCTGCCGATCGCACCATGTTGCGCAGCCGATCGATCATCTCGGCCATGCTGATCTCTTCGCGCTCGATCTCCAAAAGGATTTCTTCCTTTTGCCGCGCGAGGATCTCCTGAAATACTCGCAGCAGATCGAATAGACCAACTGCAACCTCGGGATTATTTTTATCGGTCTCGATCTCAGCCCGTTTGAAAACCGCCTGTTCGACGGTGGCCCGCGACCAGAGCATTTCCGCCGCCGCCTTAAACTTCTCGTGCTCCAACAGCCGATTAACCAGTTCGGCGCGCGGGTCGAGCACCTCTTCTTCCTCGGCCTGCGGGTCGCGCGGGAGAAGCATCCGCGACTTCACCTCGATCAACTGCGCCGCCATCACCAGGAAATCGCCCGCCACCGTGAGATCAAGTTCCTGCATGAGATTCAGATAGCGCAAATATTCATCAGTGATCCGCGCGATCGGAATGTCATAAATGTTTACCTGCTCCTGCCGGATCAGGTAAAGCAGAAGGTCGAGCGGGCCTTCGAAGTCACCCATGGTGATCTTTAACTGATCGGTGTCGCCATCCGGAGTAATCTCAGGCCTTGAGTTAGCCACACTGATCGTCTGGGCCGTCTCAGTCGGAGCCTCCGCAGCCGCCGGCGTTGCTATTTCAGTTTGTGAAGTGTCTTCCATCAAAACCTAACCCGTTCAGAGTTCGAGCTTCAGCTTGTCGTTCGGTCAATCCGCAATCTAAAGATCGGACTCTAAACCTTTGCGCCGATTAAACCCATGTTCGCTTTTGCCTGCGCCAGAGTCGGGCCGGCTATCGATTCCGCACGGGCAGCGCCCCGCTCCAAAATTTCATTCAGTTTAGCATCATCGATAGCGTGGACGCGCTCCTGGAAAGGCTTCAGGAAGTCGACGGTCACGTCCGCCAATTCTTCCTTCATTTTCCCATACCCTTTGCCGTTGAAATGTTCCTCGACCTCTTCCGAAGTTTTGCCGGTCAGCAAATGGTAAATCGTAAGCAGATTGTTTATTGCCGGACGATTCGCATCAAAGCGAATTTCTGTGCCCGAATCAGTGACCGCGCGCTTGAACTTCCGGCGCACGGCGTCTGCATCGTCCAAAAGCATGACGCACCCTGCTTCACTTTCCTCATCGGACTTGGACATCTTCTTCGCCGGATCGGTCAGAGACATTATGCGCGCCCCAACCTTGGGAATGAACGGGTCGGGAATGCGAAAGGTCTCGCCGTAATCACGATTGAAACGAATCGCGATGTCGCGGGTTAATTCCAAATGCTGCTTCTGATCCTCGCCGACCGGCACCAGGTCCGTCTGATACAGCAGAATATCAGCGGCCATTAACACGGGGTAATCGAACAAAGCAACTCCGACGTTTTCTTCTTGCTTGCGTGCCTTATCTTTGAATTGCGTCATCCGCTCCAACTCCGACATGCGCGTGACGCAGTTGAGCAGCCAAGTCAGCTCAGCGTGCGCTGGTACGTCCGATTGTACGAAGACCGTCGAGACGTCCGGATCAATACCAACTGCCAGATAGATACGCGCCAGTTCCCTCGTCTTTGCCGCGAGTACTTTCGGATCCTGCGGCACCGTGATCGCGTGAAGATTGACGATGCAAAACAAACTTTCGTATTCTCGTTGCAACGCCACCCAATTCCGCAACGCCCCGAGATAATTTCCCAGGTGTACGTTGCCGGTTGGTTGAGCGCCGCTAAAAATTCGTTTCATCTAAAATGCGCCGATCAAGAGAATTTTTACCGCCAGGGGCATCACCACGCTGAAGATCATTCTAAAAACGCCGGTGAACATTGCCAGGATTAGTAATATGAATCCGAAACGTTCGAGCGCCTCGAACCCGGATTCGAAGCTCTCGGGCAGAATGCTCTGCAAGACCTTGCTGCCGTCAAGCGGGGGAATCGGAATCAGGTTAAAGACGCCAAGGGCCACATTCAAAATAAAGAATGTGGTTAATAACTGCACCGCTCCCTCTATTATCAGATTGTTTGAGGTAGGCACAAAGAGTCCCGGGCCGCCGGACGATCCCAGGTCAATCAGATTCGCAAACAGAAGCACGCGAATAATGATTCCGGCGATAATCGCGATGATGAAATTGCAAATAACTCCGGCTATCGAAACCCAAAAGTTTGCGACGCGTTTATCTCTCCACCGCAAGGGATTCACCGGCGTGGGCTTTGCCCAGCCAATCAATGGCGCCCCGGTGAAAAAAGACAGCGCTGGAAACAACAGTGTGCCGATGGGATCCACATGGACCATCGGGTTCAGGCTGATGCGACCCTGCAGCCGGGCCAAATCGTCGCCAAAATGGTTCGACATCCAGGCGTGCGCTGACTCGTGAACAGACAACGAGAAAATTAGCGCCACCATGTACAGAATGAACTGCCCGATTACGCTGCTGTCCAGATTACCCATTCTTAAGAGTTGTGCTGCGGAGCCTTTCTAACATGGTCCTTCAATCGTAGCGATTGCGAAAGTAGCATCACGGTCTGGAGCGAGTCAAAGTGATCTTCCTGTGCTGGAGAACCCGTTTTGTTGTTCAGTTTCGCGATTGGTGGGCTGAAGCGGGCCGCTAAACCGACAGGCAAACCAAGCCTGCGACTCAGTCCAAAAGGGTGCCGTAGATTCCCAGCGGCAAACTGTAAACTGCATCGTTTGTGGCGACGACCATCTCGCCTTTCGCATTGAATGCGAGCCCAACCAGATTCATCCCGGCCACCACCACCTCCGCCTGGGCAGCGTCGGGCGAGATACGCACGATGCCACGCCGGCCGCGCAACGAAGCCGCTACGTACAGATTGCCGTCGCGATCGAAAGCCAATCCTTGTGGACGCCCGAGCCCACGGTAGAACTCAGTCGGCTCTCCGTCTTCATCAAAGCGCGTGATGGCGTCAAAGCTGGACACAGTTGGACCAGTAACATACAGAGCGTCATCAGGTCCGAAGGCGAGATGATAAGCCGACACTGACGGTTCCATTTGGGCCCAGGGGCTGGCTTCGCCGATCTCATTCACCCGATAGATTGCGCCGCTGCGATCGCCAACGAACATTTCTCCGTCTCGGTTAAATGCCAGTCCTGTCGCGATACCAAGATCGCTGGCAAACACCACCACTTCCTTCAACGAAGTAATTCGACAAACGGTCCCATCAAGCCGGCTGGTCACAAACATTCGGCCACTTCGATCAAAAGCAATACTGGTAGGATTCGTTATGTCCCCAGAATATTCTTCCAGTTTTCCCGCGGAGCCGATGCGAAACAGCGATACGGGCACGTTTTCTCCGCGCGTCCCAGAACGGGTGACGAACAGCGAACCATCCGCCGGATCAAACGCGGGGCTGGTAACCGGATGCACGCCGTCGGCCAGCTTCTCAGCGACGACAAACTGCGCGGCCTTATCTTGAACGATGCTGACTGCATCGAGGAAGACTCGGATCGTCCCTCCCAAATCTAGATCGGGAATCAAAACCAGCGCGCGGCCGGGCGTAGCGGCAACCATGTGGGCCGGCTGATCCTGGAACCATACGGTCACAATTGGCTCGCTGCTCGCTGAATGGTCGGCGCATTCAATGGCCACCTCTCCGCCCGGAATTCCGGCGGGAGGATCGATCCGGCTAATCTGCTTCGCTTGGTTCATGGCCTTTAGGAATCAAAGTCTACATGCTAACCAGAAGATCCGCGATGTCAGAACCGCCTGCGGTAGCGGGCGGTTGATCTCTAGTCATACGTAAGTTAGCAATGCGAAAGCACGGCCCGCCCGCTCCCGCAGGCGGTTCTGACAAGAGGGGGCGTGTTATAATTTCCGGCAGTTCACTGAATGAAAAGTCTTCACGGCAACACACAGGGTCTTAAGCCAAACCAATTGCGGCGGATCGAAAAACTCTACCAGCGCCGCATTCCACCGCACCAGATTGTGACGCAGGAATTTGCCCGGCAACTCAGCGAGCTTTCCCACGAGACCCGGCGGCAGATTGGCGTGCTAGTCGATCGCAAAGGCTACGTTGAGTTTGTAATTGTCGGCGATGCGCGCCAGATCGAGCTGCCGGACTTTAAGCGCGTGCGCGTCGCGGGAGATCGTTTTCGCGGCTTGCGTTGCGTGCATACCCACCTGCGCGGCGAAGACTTGACGAGGGACGATCTGACGGACCTCGCGCTGTTGCGACTGGACCTGATGGTCGCCATCGACGTTGATGAACACACCGGGTTGCCGGGCGTAGTGCGTTCCGCGCACTTGCTGCCATCGACTCCGTCTCAGGCCGGCACGAACGGCGGCTCAAAGCATTTTGCTTTCCTCGAGCCTGCGGTCGCTTCCCAGTTGGATGTCGACTTTCTTGGTTTGATCGAAGCTCTCGAAAGCGAGATGGCCCGCAACCGGCGCACTTCGCATAAGTCAGCCGGAGCGGAGAGCGCGATTCTGGTCAACGTCTCGACCAGTCCCCGTGACGAAGCGGAGGATTCGATGGCTGAGCTCCGCGAGTTAGCGGAATCGGCGGGCGTGGTCGTGCTGGACGAAATGTTCCAGAGAAGATCGACAATCGATCCGCGCACTGTGCTGGGCAAAGGCAAGCTCGAGGAACTACTGATCAGCGCCATGCAGGTCGGCGCTGACGCAATCATCTTCGATCGCGAGCTCCAACCGGCGCAGGTCAGATCCATTTCCGATGCAACTGATCTGAAAGTGATCGATCGATCACAGTTGATTTTGGACATCTTTGCGCAACGGGCGCAGTCGCACGAGGGCAAAATCCAGGTCGAGCTCGCGCAATTGAAATATATTCTTCCCCGCCTGGTGCTGGGCCAGAACTCAGCGTTTTCGCGGCTGGCCGGCGGCATAGGCGGTCGCGGCCCGGGCGAAACCAAGCTCGAAACTGATCGCCGCCGCGTGCGCGATCGCATTCATCGGCTGGAGGTGGAGCTCGCGTCTCAGCGCAAGCGCCGCGAACAACGCCGCAAGGAGCGGCTCCGCCATGAAGTGCCGACCATCTCGATAGTTGGCTACACGAACGCCGGTAAATCGACCCTTCTCAATGCGCTTACCTCGAGCCACGTCCTTGCGGAAGCACGAATGTTCGCCACTCTCGATCCCACGACGCGCCGTCTGCGCCTGCCACGCGAACAGGAAGTCATCATCAATGATACGGTTGGCTTCATTCGCGATTTGCCTCCGGATTTGCTGGCCGCCTTCAGATCGACGCTCGAAGAAATCGCCGGGAGTCGGCTGCTGATACACGTAGTCGACGCCGCGAATCCGCGCTGGCAGCAACAAATCATTTCAGTAGATCGGATTCTGGCGGAACTGGAGTTTGAAAAGATTCCGCGGCTGCTCGTCTTTAATAAGGTTGATCTTGTCGACAAAGAATCGCTGCGCGCCATGAAGCGTCTGGCGGGATGCGACGATGCCATTAGCTGCGCGGCCATCTCAGCTCTTAGTATGCAGACGCTATTGCCGATGCTTGAGCAGATTGGTCGGATGTTGTCGCAAGATCTTACGGGCTCAATTGGCACAGAGCCGCTCGCGGCCGCGAGCGAGTTGCCCTGGGCCAACTAGCGCTTTCACTGAAACGAATAAACCTGTAACGGACATCAGTCACCTAATGAGCCCCCGGCCTCGATTTACTTCCAGACTTACCAGAGTGCGCAATGCCGTGCTTGGTGTTGTGCTGCGCCCCTTTTGCTGGTTCTCAGCGGCGACGCAATTCGTACTCGGGTTCACCTTCCTGATCTTCGTCACAACCGCGCTGCTGGCCCGGTGGCCCTTGACCCTCAAGTCTCTCGGTCCGTTTGCCCTGGTGCTCGCAAGCTATTTTGTCTTATGGCGATTTGTTGAAGCTCGCGAAGCCGCCGTTGACCTTTCGATTTCAAAGCGCAGAGCATTTGCTCTGGTCGGTTCGGCAATCGTCGTCGAGACAGCCGTGATGCGTCTTGGGTTTATCGTAGCCGCCAGTCTCGCGGCGCAAAGCACACAGGCACCGCTCAACCTTCCGTCGGTCTGGGCCTTCACTATTCCATTCGCGGCTGCCTCTCTGCTGGTGACCATGCTTCTGGACCGGCCGCTGGCGCTAATCACGGGAGTAATCACGTGTATATTCGCGGGTTTGCTGGCGCCGAATGGAGTTCAGACCGCGATATATGCCTTTCTATCGTGCTCGGCCGCCGTCTATGGCATCAAGCGATATCGCGAGCGTCAGTCGGTTACTCTGGCCGGTCTGGTCGTGGCAGGAGTCAATTGCATCGCGGCCCTCGCTTTGATCGCGTTTGCGCAACGACCGCTCACATTAACCGGGGCCGTGGTCGCGGCGAGCTGCGCCGTCGGCGGAGGATTACTGACAATCGTTTTCGCCGCCGGAGGAGTACCGATCAACGAATCCCTCTTCGGCATTCTCACCGACATCAGACTGTTGGAACTTTCGAATGCCGATTTGCCCGTGCTGAGCCAGTTGGCCCTGCGAGCGCCCGGAACAAATCAGCATTCACACGCAGTCGGACAACTAGCTGAGGACGCCTGCCGCGCCATCGGCGCAAATGCTCTATTGGCGCGGGTCGGTTCGCTTTATCACGATATCGGCAAGGTGGCGGCGCCCGAACATTTTGTAGAGAACCAGGTTGGCCGCAATCCTCATGACCGCCTGCGTCCAATGCAGAGCGCTAAGATTATTACCAGTCATGTAACTTATGGATTGAAGCTCGCAAGAGAAATCGGTCTGCCAAAGCGAGTCGCTGATTTTATTCCGCAGCATCATGGGACGCGGACGCTGCATTTCTTTCTGCAAAAAGCTGAGGCGCAAGCCGAACCCGGTGAGACCATCAACGAGGCAGACTTTCGTTACGTCGGGCCAAAGCCACAATTCAAAGAGGCTGCCATTTTGATGCTGGCTGATTCCGCTGAAGCAGCCGCCCGCTCTTTGGCCCATCCTGATCCGGAGAGCATTCGAGCGATCGTCGTGCGTATCTTTGACGCCATCCTCACTGATGGCCAGCTTGATGAATCGAAGCTAACGCTGCGAGAGTTAGCCCGGATTCGCGAGAGCTTGATTGGCTCGCTTACCGCGCTCTATCACGCCCGGATTGACTACCCGGGATTCAACGTGGCTGCCGGCGCCGCCGACGCGAAAAGTGGCCATGAAGAGCGTGGCGTTAGCTACCAGAAGGCCGCCGATGTCCCCATAAACCCATCGGGCGAAGTTGAGGATGAAGCTATCACGCGTGATTGAATTGGGCAGCGGATGAACGCTGATGCGCGCGGACTAGATCGAACGGCAACCACAAACAGAAATAACCAAGGATTTTTTCTTGCGGCTCTTCCCGGCTGTCCTTTGTGTTATCCGCGTCCATCCGCGTTCAGCTGCGGCTAATTTCTTTATTGGAGTTCAGAACTTCGCGCGCAGCTTGCGGTAAGTCGTGGGCAAGTCTTCGGGGAGGACGCGGGTCTCAGCCACCGAGGTCATGAAGTTTGTGTCACCCGCCCATCGCGGCATGAGGTGCATGTGTATGTGGTCGGCAATGCCGGCGCCGGCAGCACGGCCCAGATTCATTCCGAGATTGAAACCCTGCGGAGAATAAACTTCTCGCAATGCGGTCTGACAACGCTTGGCGAGGTCCATTATCTCGTCGGTAGTTTCTTTGGGCGCCGCATCAAACTCGCCCAGATGCACGTTGGGCGCAATCATCAAGTGACCGCTGATGTAAGGATAGAGGTTAAGAATTACGAAGGCGTTCGGACCGCGATGCAGGACGAAATTCTTTTCATCGTGGGTGGGGTCCCGGACGGCCTCACAAAAGATACAGGAAACGGCCTGAGACATATCAACTCCGGTAGCCGCGATGTAAGCGTGTCGCCAGGGACTCCAGAGTCTTTCCACAGGAAATATTGGTACGAGCAGGGTTTGCCAACGCGTGGCTTTGTCGAAACCGGGCCCGGCTGGCTAAGCCGGATTCTCGTTAATCAGTTCCTTCAATTCCTTGCCGGCTTTGAAATAAGGCACCCGTTTGGCGGGAATACTGACGGGGTCGCCTGTCTTAGGGTTGCGGCCCCGGCGCGCGCCGCGGTCGCGCACGCGAAAGCTGCCAAAGCCCCGCAACTCAATCTTCTCGCCCTGGTTCAGGCTTTCGATTATGCTTTCGAAAACTATTTCGACCAGTCGCTCAGCGTCTTTCTTGGTCAGCTCAGCGGCGTTGGCCACGTCATTGACAAGATCGGCTTTAGTCATGCAGTCACCTCGCTCACAGAAGGCCATTGGATTCCAAGCCTGGTGAACCAATTTTCAAGAACCTTAGAATTAGATAAAAGGACGCGTTGGGCTGTAGATTAGCAGAACGGGCATACGACGGCAAGACTAAAAAGTCTGTGCGGCCAACATCTTACGGTTGATTCGGGATAAGCTCGCAAGCGAGAAGGGATAAGCGCCCACTCCCGGTTTCCTCTCAAGAAGCAACGTGTTCAAGATGTCCGCCGTCAGCCTTCGCTCTCATCGTCCTCGGTCTTGTTGGTATTCCCAAAACCAAAATCCGCCAGCTCCCGTAAAGAGGCCATGCCGCCTCCGGCTTCCGACGTATATGTCTTCTGTTCGCTGATAGATTCGCCGTGACCGGCGGCCCGCGCCGACAAACCAATCTTTTTGTTTTCCGCGTCAACACGCAGAATGCGAAACTCCATCTCCTGGCCCAACTGCGCGGCATCTTCGGGTTTTTCTACCCGGTCATCCGAGAGCTCAGAAATATGGCACAAGCCTTCCAGGTTGTCGCCCAATTCAACAAAGGCACCGAAGCTGGCAAAACGCGCGATCTTCCCTTTCACCAAATCACCGGGATTGTGGGAAGCGACAAAGTCGTTCCATGCGTTTGGCTCGAGCTCCTTGATCGAAAGCGACATGCGTCGGTTCTCGGGATCGATCCCGGTAATGACTGCGTCCACCTGCTGGCCTTTCTTCAGTATCTCGCCAGGGTGTTTAATTCGGCGCGACCATGAAATGTCGGATACGTGAACCAGACCGTCAACGCCGTCTTCGATCTCAATAAAAGCGCCGAAGTCTGTAAGGTTACGCACTCTGCCGTGAACCCGAGCGCCAACCTGATAACGATCGCCGAGCGTCCTCCAGGGATTGTCCTGGACTTGCTTCATGCCAAGACTAATGCGGCGGGCCTTTGGATCGACACCGAGCACCTCGACGTCGACGCTGTCTCCCGCATTCACAATCTTGCTCGGGTGCTTGACGCGTTTGGACCAGCTCATTTCAGAGACGTGGACCAGACCCTCCACGCCCGGTTCCAGTTCTACGAACGCACCGTAGTCTGTGACGCTGGCCACCTTACCATTCAGACGTGTCGCCGGCGGAAACCGTTCTTCGATCGATTCCCACGGGTCGGGCAGAAGCTGCTTGTAACCCAGCGACACGCGCTCGCGCGCGCGATCAAACCGCAACACCTTAACCTGCACCGTGTCACCAACTCTGAACAACTCCGCTGGATTCTGGAGTCGTCCCCAAGACATGTCCGTCACGTGCAGTAACCCGTCGACGCCGCCGAGATCGACGAAGGCGCCGTAGTCAGTCAGATTCTTGATTTGGCCTTCGACGATTATGTCTTCCTCAATTTGTCCGAGTGTCTCTCCCTTGCGGCCCTCGTTACGCTCTTCCAGCACGGCCTTGCGCGATAGAACTACGTTCGAACGTTTTCGATTGAGCTTGATGACCTTCGCTTCAATTTCGCGCCCGCGCAGAGAATCGAGATTACGAATAGGGCGCACGTCCACTTGAGAACCGGGCAGGAATGCCGCTATGCCGTCAATGTCAACGCGAAGACCACCCTTAATGCGTTCCGCCACGCGACCTTTGACTGGAGTGTTTTCGTTAAATGCCTTTTCCAGATCATCCCAGGCGCGCAGGCGAACAGCATCAGCGCGCGACAACAATGGATAACCCTCGCCGGTTTCCATGTTCTTGACCAGCACATCAACCTCATCACCGCGCTTGACGGTGATCTGGCCATCTTCCATGAATTCTTCTTGATTTACGATGCCTTCCGACTTGTAACCAAAATCGATTACCACGCCTCGCTCGGTAATGCCCACGACGGTGCCGCGCACGACTTCGCCTTCCTGCAGAGATGATTGCTCCTGTTCAAACTGATCCAGAAGACTGCCGAAGTCCTCGCCCGTCGGGCGCGGTTCGTCTTCGTCTTCGCGTTGAGTGGCAACGGCTGCGGACGCGCCACTACTTTCACTCTGACCAGTCGCTAGCGGCGGCTGCGGTGCGGCGGTGGCCTCAGGTTTAGTTTCGGGGGTTTCTTCGTTAGTGTCGGTCTCGCCGACGTTGGTTACAGGTTGTTCCGTAGACATGCACACTCCTACTCAAATTAGCTCTGGCGCGTCGCACGCGCGGCCCGCCAATCCGGCATATGGCCCAAGAACGCTGGCGCTCTTAGCGACTTTTATATTGTGGCGATGAGTCGGAATAAGTGATGAGAGGATGCGAGCTTTAAGAAGTTGGAAAAGAAGGTTATCGTTTCGATTTCCGTTACGCCCGTAGTCTCCCGCTTGGTCCGACTATCACCGGTCGCGTGACCGGATCGTCTCGGAATTTACACGGCGGTGCGACTGAGTGTCAAGGCGACCGCTGGCTTTTGGCGCGAAAAACAGCGGGCGAGACTCTTATCGCTGGCCACTAAGCGAAGATTCGGGACCTCGTGATACGACGTATACTCCGGCAGAGTGCGAACCAACAAACAGAGTGTTCTGGTCGCGCGGATCCAACGCGAGCGCCCAGATGCGCAAGCTCGGCAAGCGCTGTTCGCGCCCGTCGATGCGAACCCAGGTCGTGCCGGCATCATTTGAGCGATAGACCCCGCCGCCCACTTCTCCATTCTGATACGCGTTGCCCACGAAAACCTCGTTGGTGTTTCGCTGATTAACCAGGATGCTGGTGAAATCTCCAAAAGGTAAATTTCCACCACGCCGCGACCAGTGATCGCCACCATCATGCGACATGTAAAATGCCTGCTTAGTCCCGACGTAGATAAATGATGAACGCTGCGGATCCTGGACGATAACATTGACCGGAGACGTGGTCGGAATGCCGCTAACCTGTTGCCAGGCTTGCCCGGCGTCGCGCGATATCAAGACCCCGGTGGTGGCGGTGCCAACCAAAATCACCGACGGATTTTGAGTACTACTCGAAATGCACGTGGTGCGCGGATCCATTCCGCGGCCGTAAGGGAGACGATCCCAGCCCTGGTTCGCATCCGCGGTACGATAGAGCCCGGCGTTGGTGGCGGCGAGAATCTCCAATTGTCCGCTTGAATTTGAAGACGAGACCAGCGCGTTTACCGGATCCGAGAGTGCCGCTATGTGCGACGACACAATTCCGCTCGCAGCGCTGTTTACGCCCAGCGCGGCGATGGTCGCCTCGTCAAGCTGGCCCGACACGGGCAGATACCTGTCGCTCTGAAATCTCTTAATCGCCGCTACCGTGCGCGGGCCCAGTTGGCCATCGGGATTACCGATCTCGTAGCCGGCGCGCTCCAGCGCCTCTTGTGCGCCCCGCACCACGTCGTCGCTCGATTTCACCGAAGCTGGCTTCTGCGTAGTTGGAGTGTTAGCCGAGCCGCTGGCATTGGCGCTTCTTGGGCTCGTCGCGGTGCGTCCTGGCGCGACGCGTCCTCGCGCCGTCCCGCGTGCTGCCGCGCGCTTCTTAGCGGGCAGCGTTGCGGGTTTACGCGCGGTCATCGGGCCCCAGGACACCCCTCGATCAATCGAGCGATACATCCCAAGGTTCGTTCCCAGATAAATCACATTTGCGTCGCGCTCGTCCTGCAGGATCGAATATCCAATCAGACGCGCGGGCATGTTGCGCATCGACGGTTGCCAGGACGCGCCGCCATCGCTGCTAATAAAGAAGAAGCCTCCGCCGGTGGTGGTGTTGATAGTGGTAGCGTAAACCCGATTGAAGTTTTCGCGATCCGCCAGGATGGTGTTCACAAACCGCCCACTGAAGCCGCCGTTACTCGGGACAAAATTCTTGCCGCCATCGGTCGATACCATAACCCCGTAGTTATTCGTGCCGATGTACACAGTATTCGGATTGCGCGGATGGACGGCGATCGAATTGATCTCAAGCTGACGCGAAGTGGTCACCATCCAGGAATTATTGTCTCCGCCCTTGCCCGAACGCCAGAACCCCTCAGTGGTGCCTGCAAAAACCAGTCCCGGAATCGTCGGATGCTGCAAAATCGCACGAGTGCGACGGGATTGCGACGGGATCCCCTGGACCTTACGCCAGAGCCCTCCGGCATCGCGTGTTTCATAAATTCCGCTGCAAGCCGAAGCGATGATATGACTCGAATCACGCGGGTCAAGGTTTATCGCAAAGATGTCGGAATCGTCGATGATCCCATTCTTAATGATTTTCCACGTTCGACCGCCGTCCATAGTCTTATAAGGAAGGTACCAAGTACCGGCATAGATGATATTCGCGTCATGGGGATCGATCGCCAGCGATTCGACATGCACCAGGCCCGGAGTACTGGCGGTCGACAGCGGTGTCCACGTCTCCCCCGAATCCGTCGAGCGGAATATTCCATTAAAGGTCCCCGTAATCAGAATATTCGGATCGCGATCTGACTGGGCCAGGGAATGCAGCGCTTCATTTCTGAGCTCTGGCGACTCACGCCAGGTCAGCCCGCCGTCGGTGGACTTAAAAAAACCGCCAGGGTCTTTATGACGATGGGTCGCCACATAAAGTACCTTCGAGTTGCGCGGATCGACAATGATGTGATCGACGAACAGACGCGGCCGGTTGAAGTTCACAAGTAAGCGCCAGTTGTGACCGGCATCGGTCGAAACGTACATTTGGCCGTCAAGCGTCCCGAAGTAAAAACGATCCGGATCGTTTGGATCGACTACCAGGGAACGCACGTCGCCACCACTGGGACCGGTTATTCGCCACTCACTCGAGTAAGGAGCCCCAGACGTGTTTGCCGCAAGGTTACTGCGTCCGGTTAACGCAAAGGTGAATAACAGTCCAACCCACAACAGCAGGGATACAGCTTTTTTCATCATTTCCATCTTTCTCATAATTAATTCGATACCAGTGTCTGGCGAGAGAGTGACCGGCGCGATGGCATTATAACTCTTTACGGGGTTTTTTCTACTACTCACTTGAACAAAGACTTCAACATTCACGATGCTTCCGACGACTCAAACATATTGGTCCGTTGCGGGAGTTGCCAAAATGCGAAGCGGGCGGTGCTCCCCTTTCGGAAAACACCGCCCGGTTTCGAAGAAGGTCGCTACTCAAATTGAGTGGCGAACGTTTGATCCATACGAAGAGCCTACTCTTCGCCTCGACGGCGACTGCCGCCGCGGCGCCGACCTGGCTTCTTCTTGCAGTCCGGACAAGGCGAGACCGCGCCATCGGTACTAGCTGCTGGCGGTGTCGCACCCGACGGAACTACCCAAAGCTCAACCTTCAGTTCCGGCATGCAGCCGCCATCGACCACAACCAGACGACCGGCATCAATGCCACGAGTGTTGACGAGGTAATCCTTGGCGCGATTGGCTCGCGTCTGACCCTCGGCATCGCAGCTACCGTAACCAATGATGTAGCCCTGAGCGGCCGGCTCATTCTGCAGTTGAATAGCGAAGTTATCGAGTCTGGCCTTCTCATCGTTGAATCTGATGTTCCCGTACTCGTCAAACTTCCGCGGTCCCTGTGGCGGCGCCTTCACCGGCGTCGAGCAGGACGCTGTCCTACCGCACGTCGGATCAATACCACCCAGCTCAACCGTCGCCGTAATAGTTTGACCACCAGTACCCTTGGTGTCGACCGTGATGGACGAAGTACCCTGACCACTGCTGATCGTACCCGCAGAGACAGTCCAGTTATAGGTCGGCGATACTGCCGGACTTCCGCCGTTAACGGTTGCCGTATAGGTGACAGGTGCACCGTCTTCAACTTCACTCGGGCAATTTACGTTAACCGTCGGGCAAACCAGATTCGGTATGCAGTCCGAACAATTTGCGACAGTTACCGTTGTGCTGGAAGAGGTGATACAGCCGCAGCCATCGTCGACTTCGACTGAGGCCGTGTACGTGCCTGGTCCAACACCACTCAAATCCCACGAAACGCCTGTGCCTTCGCCGGTGATGCGGCCGCCGGTGACAGTGTACGTATATAGAAGCGTGTCACCGTCAGGATCGCTGGCGGTGGTTGTAAGACCAACCGTCGAGTTGGCTGCTACACCGCAACTGCCTGAGCTCGAGTGAGTATCAGGCGGACACGGCAAGGTAATAGTAGTCACCGAGGCTGCCAGGGAAGCCGTTGGCGGCTGGTTCGGCAGAATCGATGGTTCGCGCTTGTTGCGATGACCGGCAAAGAACTGGAAGCCGAATCCGTATGGGTCGCTCGAAGGCTGGAAGCCCAGAGGGAAGCCAGCGGACGTGGCTACGAAGCTCGTACCGGGAACAACCACGATCCCGCGTCCCGGCACGTTGACATTGGTAATTTGTGCAACGCTCGTGCTCGAATCCGCAGGGTTAAAGTTACCCTGGCGCTGATCATTCAGCGCCCTGCGGTACCACGCCCCAAAACCCCACCAACGAGCCGGATAAAGCTTAATACCTACCAGGAACTCAACCGGGTTGTTTGGGAATGCGTTAGGCGTGTGACCACCCACATACTGAGTCGAGCGAAATTCGGCAATCGGCTGGACGTATTTATTAATTGGAAAGTCCACGCCGATACCGGCAATTAGTTCATCAGGCCGATCCAGCAGAGTCGAATTGCCACTCTTTGGATTGCTGTTCAGGATATAGCCCAGATTGGCTGAGAGGTTAACCGACTTGCTCAGGCGGCCATCAGCAAACATCACCAGACCAAAATCACCCAGGTTAGCCCCCGGGCTAGCGCCGCGCTGCAGTTGATTAAATCCTTGTGCGCTGTCAGCCTTGTCGGGATACCAGCGGTAGAACGGAATGAAACCAAAGCCGAAAGGATTTCTCGGACCGGTCAAGCGAATCTTGGCTCCGGCAACGAAGTCGCCGAAGCTCGACTCGCCATAAAGACGGCTAACAAACGGCGCGTCCGGCAAGTAGCTCGGCGCCGTCGTGTAACTGGTCGGCACGATGATCGGAGTAAGCGAACCCGGACTGCCCGGCGGCCGGCAGTTGCCGGTCAAAGCCGTACAAGGCAGTTGCTGAGTCGCCAACACGATACCAGGCAGGATGCTTCCCACTGGCGAGCCTACGCCTGGAAATATATCCGCATGACCGAACGTATTGCCAACGGCACTCGGTGGACCGAGTTGCGTACTAAAGCCCGGAAAACCAAACAGCGTGCCAATAGCACCCGGTCCCATTTGGAAGTTCGGACCAGCGCCGCCCGTGAACGGGAACGCAACAAACGGCTGGCCTGCGTTGTAATAGCCGAAAAGCGGACTCGTCGAAGGGACGCAGCCCGGGCAGAACGGCGGACGGAAGACCGCAGTGCCGGCAAGCGTACCAACATTTGGACCTGATGGCGCCAAAATAATCGCCGGTCCACTGCCGAGCAGCCCTGTCCCAAAGTATCCCTGCGTATTAGGCAGATAGAAGCCGGACAGGTTCTGCGGGCTATTGACCTTAATGCCGCGGTAAGCCTGCGTTTTGAAAAACAGCTCTATGTGGTCATTCAGCCCAATATTGACACTTGCAATCCAGTCCGTGATATCCGCATTACCTGGATCGCGGTCGTAGTTGCTATAGGCAACGCTGAATGTAAACTCTCCCTTTCTCAGCGTCGAACCGTCGTAGATCGTAAACAAGCCCGTCGGACCGCCTTCGGGCCCGCCCGTGCCTACTGACGGCGACTGATTTCTGGGATCGTTCTCCGGCCTGGGCGTTTGCGCAAACGTCAGGGCAGAAAATACAAATATAGCGAGTGCACAAAGTAGCACTCTATTCGCGAGTCTCATCGCGTTCCTCCTGCGATAGTGAGTGAAAGTCCCTGCGACCGAGCCAGTGAAGCTAAGCCAGCGGCCGATTTTCGGTGTGATTCGATTCCTTGCTCGAAGCATCTCGCCGCCAGTGCCCATTGGATACGGACGCTCGAACTACCAGCGTCAACGATTACGTTAACAAAACTGCTGCCGCTCGGACGCCGAAATTCCGGCTTGAGCGACGCAACGGAGAGTGGGCCTAAAACTTTACAGGACCTCTCTTAAGAGTACCTAATAATCTAGCGCTCTTTTATATGCAAATGGAGCGCAAGTGTCAACTATCATCTTACGGCCCGCGCGGCTTCACGCCTCAAAGGCAACCTCAAACAATCCTCGCGAGCGCTAAATACGCGGCGAAGCGTACCATTGCCGTGGGCGGAAATCAAGACTTTTTCACGAGTTAGAGGCGAATTGTATATGTTTTTTCCGTCACGCATAGATGCCGCGCATCCGCGTGTCATACGCAACCCGGTCAATTGCCAACATGTACGCCGCCGTCCTGGTATCAACTGAATGCGAGTCGGCATATCGGCAGAGGTCATTAAAACTGGCCACCATCGTATCCTGCAAACGCTCATTGACGACGTCCTCCCGCCAAAAATAGCCCATTCGATCTTGCACCCACTCAAAGTAAGATACGGTCACGCCGCCGGCATTGGCGAGAATGTCCGGAATAACAAAGATGCCCTTTCGATACAAGATCTCATCGGCCGCGGCCGTTGTTGGTCCATTGGCGCCTTCCGCAAGCACCTTGCACTTTAGTCTCTCCGCATTTAAAGAAGTAATTTGATTTTCAGTCGCGGCGGGAAGCAGCACATCGCAGTCCAATTCCAGCAGTTCAGCGTTGCTGACATATTCGGCGTCGCTGAAACCCTCAAACGAGCGGGTCGCCTGGAGAAACTTCAGCGCCGCCGGAATGTCGAGTCCAGCCGGGTTGTGGATTCCGCCGTGAACGTCCGAGATTCCCACGACTTTGAAACCCGCCTTGTGCAGGAGTTCGGCGGCGATACCCCCGACGTTGCCACTTCCCTGCACGACGACACGAGTTGTGGCTGGTGTCATCTTGAATCGTTTCGCAGCTTCAGTCACGACAATCAACAACCCTCTTCCAGTTGCCTCGCGGCGCCCCTTCGATCCTCCGAGGTCGACCGGCTTGCCGGTGACGACGGCGTTTACAGTATGTCGCGCGTGCATTGAGTACGTGTCCATGATCCACGCCATAGTCTGCTCATTCGTGTTCATGTCCGGAGCAGGCACATCTTTTTCCGGTCCGATGAAATCCAGCAGCTCCGATGCATAGCGCCGCGTCATTCGCTCGAGCTCTCCAAGTGACATCTGCGAAGGATCACAAATGATGCCGCCCTTGGCGCCTCCAAAAGGCACGTTAACCACGGCGCACTTCCACGTCATCCAGGCGGCCAACGCGCGGATCTCGTCGATGTTGACGTCGGGCGAGTAACGAATTCCGCCCTTCGCCGGTCCGCGTGCAAAGTTGTGCTGCACTCGAAAACCTTCGAACACCTGAATTCGACCTGAGTCCATGCGCGTCGGGATGTACACCTTCAACTCGCGATTAGGAACGCGCATCACTGCATAAAGATCAGGATCGAGGTTCAGCAACTGAGCCGCGCGATCAAATCGCGACATCATTGATTCGAAAGGGTTGTCTTCCTTAATCTCCCTGATGTCGTCGACCAATGCAGTAGACATGCACACTCTCCAGCAGACTTAAGTTGAATAACTTTGATGATTTTGATTGCCGGGAAATGTTAACGCAAGCATTCCGCAGGCGCAACTTAAGCTCCGCCAAACGCAGCTTGGACGCAACGCGAACGGTGGTGCTAACATCGAATCCGGCAACGCTGATCCAGTGATAGCCACTCGACTGTCAAACTTTATCGAATGTACCTGTTGTCTCCGTCGCTCTCGCGCCAATCAATTCTTGGGGCCCTGACCCTGTTCTTCCTAGCCTTTTGTTTCCAACTCGTCCCCGCACAGACGGTAGATCCCACCGATGGTGAGACGGATCCAGTGAAGCTGTTTGAGCGCGGCCAAAACGCTCACGCTAAAGGAGAGCTTGAGCGCGCGCTCAGTCTTTATGAAGGAGCACTACAGTTGCGGCCGGAGTTTCCCGAAGCGGAGTATCAAAGCGGCATCGCTCTCGCGGCGCTCGGACGAACAACTGAAGCCGAGAAGGCTTTCGCCCGCGCCATCGATCTAAGAAAGGATTGGCCGCTGCCATTGAGCGCCCTCGGAAACTTACTCGCGCGCTCCGCTCGCGACAAAGAAGCGGAGCCTTTTCTCCGACGCGCGCTGCAGCTTGGCGCAAAGGATTTCGCCACCCTTGATTCACTGTCCCTGATTCGCGCCCGCGCCGGAGACAAGAACGAAGCGCTGGCTCTGGCCCGGTCCGCCACAGAAGACGACAATGCCGTGGCTTCCACCTGGGCCTGGCGAGGAACAATGGAGCGAGCTACTGGAAATAACGCAGCAGCGCTGACCAGCCTCAATCGCTCTCTCCAAATTCAGCCGAACTATTTGGGGGCCTTAAGAGAACGCGCGGATTTGCATATGGACGCGGGAGAGTACCCGCTCGCGATTGAAGATCTTAAGGCTGCGTTATCAATTAAGTCCGCTGATAAAGAGACGTCTTTGCAACTCGCTCATATTTATGAATTAACGAATAAGCCAGAGGAGGCTCAACGTGTTTATGAAAGTATCGGCTACAAACCCGCCGACCCAGCACCGGGAGCCGCGTCAGGAACTATTAGTACAAACAACGTAACCGGCGCCGCTGCCGACATCGCCGCCGCCAACAATGACGACCCGAAGATTGCGCTGCCGGCGCTGGAAAGATTAATCGCTGCGAATCCAAAGAACGCGAAGCTTTTTGCGCGACTCGGCGAAGTGACGCGCCGCAGCGACGCAACGAAAAGCGCCGAAGCGTACCGCCGAGCCAACGAGATCGATCCGGCCAACCCGAAATACGCTACGGGCTATGCGGCCGCGCTGGTCCAGTTGCGTCGCTTTGCTGAAGCCGAGTCAATCCTGCGTCGGGTGATCGCGGCAGCGCCTGCTGAATACGCCGCCCATGCAAACCTGGCGCTGTCGCTCTACGAAATGAAACGCTTTGCCGAGGCGCTGCCAGAATACGAGTGGCTGG
This sequence comes from Blastocatellia bacterium, assembly GCA_033856915.1. Lineage (GTDB taxonomy): Bacteria > Acidobacteriota > Blastocatellia > Pyrinomonadales > Pyrinomonadaceae > UBA11740. Next base: position 30,381 of record JAWVEB010000015.1, read on the forward strand.
CGACGAGTCGACCCGAGATTGCGGCAACTTACTTTTTCATTGCCACCGCGCATGATAATCTCGGAGAGTACGAACAGGCGCTGGCTGCTTACGAAAAGTTCTTGTCGCGGGCAGATCCAACGAATAGCAAACTCGACATCGAGAAAGTTAACCTGCGTCTTCCCAGACTTCGCGAACAAATCAAACGTGGACAGGGCGTCAAACGGAAGAAGCCTTGAACCGCAACCTTCGCTCAGCACAGTCAAGAGAATGCCGATCTCGCTTAGTCACGATTGGACGTTAAGATGGACAGGCGTCTTAATCTGTCTGTTGTCGCTGAGCACCTTCGCGCAGCAGCCGCGCAGTCCACAACTGCCCGCGCCGCCGCCGATGAAGCTCGTCTCGTCCGAAGAGCGAGACCAACTAAACGCAGCGAAGGATCCCAAGGCGCGGCTCCGTACCTCGATCGATCTCGCGGCCGGTCGCCTAAGTCGGACTGAAGAGTTTACTTCCCAAAAGATGTTCGATCGGGCCGCTGAAGAACTTGGTTCTTATCTGGGGCTGCTCGACAATGTGCGCGCATTCATTGGCAGCATGAATCCCGAGAAAGGCAGCACGCGAGATCTCTATCGCCATTTTGAGATCGCCCTTCGCGCGCACATCCCGCGGCTCGCCGTAATGCGTCGCAGCACGCCGGCTGACTACGCCGGCAACCTCAAAGACGCCGAAGAATATTTGCGCAATGCCCGGGCTGAGGCGCTGGACTCATTCTATGGTCACTCGGTGCTGCGCGAGGACACGATCGAAAAGAAACCTGACGCGGCAATCGAGGGAGGCAAGCGTCCATAAATGCGGCGGTCCCGGAAAATGTTCAGCATCGATTCGACCAATGAGCCTGACGGACAAACCGTACTGCGCTGGTTGGTAATGCTGCATGGCGCTCTCTTCGCCGGTCTCTTTCTCATGGCCGGATCAGCTTCAGCACAGACTCGCGATCATCTTACGGATCCGGAAACCGAGCTGGTTCGTTTTCATCAGGAACTCGATAAACGGATGGAAGTTTTTATCCGTGCGATCGACCGGAGGTTCGCGATCATTAATGGCACGGCGCAGCCCAAGATAAAGAAGCTGGACAAGGAGGAGCCTGAATGGGGCGACTTACCGAAGGGCACGCATGTCGAACTGCTGGGAGACATCGCAGGAATTCTGGACGAAGCCATCACCAATATAGATGACGTTAGTCGGCGGGACGAAAAGAACCCGTTGATCTCGCGGTCGCTGCGAAAACTGACCGCGAGTGCGAACGGATACCTAACCCAGCTCGCTGCCTTAAGAAATCAAGCCAAAGATTCTGACGAGATTGCGGCCATCGAGCGCGTAGCGGATAACGCCAACCAGATCGTCGAGGTAGGCAACAAACTTCCACCACCATCGTTGGAATCAGACAAGAAGAAAAAGAAACCGTGAAAGACAGTAGGCAGTAGGCAGTAGGCAGTAGGCAGATGCGGGATGCTCTAACCTGCTTACTGCATTCTGCCTACTGCCTACTGCTTTCACTCTCTTCCCTGCTTCAAAACTTGAGTCGCGCGCTTAATCGCCTCAATAATTCGCGCCGCGGCTTCGCTGGCTTCAGCCGCGCGTCCGTCTTCGATCGCCTGCCGCAGGTCAGGGAGCGGCAGCGCCGCATATCCGGTATAGAAGCCGGGCGCATAAATCTGATGCTTGAACCAGGTTCGCCCGTGCAGACCACGATCATCTATTAAGGAGCGCTCCGCCTGCATCAGTGCATCGTTGATTCGTCGCAAACGGGCGATTGAGTCACCACCCGAACCCTTCTCAAGGTCGGTCACTTCGGCGCGGCGACGCTTATCAATTTTCGCAGCCTCGTCCGCGAAATCGTCGACCGCGTTGAGCAAAGCCTTCGAATCAAACGAATCAGCCAGCATGCGCCGCGTCGCCAGGCGTTTCGTCTCGTTTACGAATTCGCGGAGTTGGCTCGCATAGTCCGTGTAATCCAGCGGCAAGCCCTCCGCGTCGGCAATTCGCAGCGCAATCGTCCCCCAGATTTGCGCCGCGGCCACGTGATACTGAAAAGTAGGATCGCCAAAATGCGCCATCCAATAGAACGAATCGTAGGCGGAATGATAGACACCGTAATCGCCGCCGAAACCCATATCCAAAGAAGGAACCCCCAGATGCTGAAGGAACGGCGTGTAGTCTGAGCCGGAACCAAGCGAGCCGATGCGCGGCGTCGGCGACGGCTTTTCATTTCCATTCTGGTCGAACAATTCTGAGTCAGGAGCACTGTCGCGCGCGCGATTGCGCCAGGCATCATAAATGCTCTTGCCGGTTTTCGGATCGCGCACGTCCTGCGCCGCAGCTCGAATCAGCTTCCACATCGAAGGCACCGATGACGCTCCAAAGTTCGCCCCTGAAACGGCCGCATCCACGTTTAAGTATGCAACAGCTTTCTCTCGTAACTCAGCAGCGTGCTCTTCCACCCACTCAGTCGATCCGATCAGTCCCTGCTCTTCGGCGTCCCAGCTACAGAGAACTATCGAGCGCCGCGGCTTCCAGCCGGATTTCATTAACTGACCCAGGCCCCGGCCGAGTTCGATCATTGCCGTCGTGCCGCTGTTAGGATCGACCGCGCCAAACACCCACGCGTCGCGATGATTGCCCAGCACGACCCAACGATCCTTTTCTACTGCCCCGTCAATCCTCGTGATCACATCCCAGATGGTTTTCGTCGCGAACTCGATGTCCGTTTTTAAATGGACGCGCACCTCGTTCGTGCCCCCGGCGTGATAAGTAAAAGGTAAGCCTCCCTGGAAACCCGCGGGACGCGACGGGCCGCGCAGGGGCTTGAGCAAACGCTGCGCATCGCCGTAAGAGATCGGCTGCACCGGGATGTGCGGCAGATCCAGGGCCTCCTCTTTCTTAAGGCGCGGCGTGCCTGGGATCGCGGGCAGGCCCGGCGTCAGAGGGTCGCCCGGATAAATGAAAAGAAACTGCACTGAACCGCGTTGCGCCGAACTGTCAGGCCGCCAGGGCCCTTTCGGATAAACGTCGCCCTGCGCGTAACCATCGTCGGCCGGATCGGAATAAATGATCAATCCAATTGCCCCGTTGTCTTCGGCGACCTTCGCCTTGACGCCGCGAAATGAATTGCCGTAACGCGCGATCGCGATCTTGCCTTTGATGTCGACGCCGGCTTTCTTCAGCGCTTCGTAATCACCGGGCAAACCATAGTTCACATAGACCAGCGGCGCAGTAATGTCACCGCTGGCGCCATAGCCGTTAAAGAGCGGCACAATTTTTTTACTGAACGAAGATGGATCTTCGGGAACGACGTCCTCGCTCACTTGCAGGCGCTCGCGTCTGGGCGCGATCAACTCGACGATGCTGGGCGTGCGCGGAAAGGGCAGCAGCACCTGGTACTCTCTCAAGTCGGAATCCAAACCAAAGCTGCGCATTTGATCGCGCACGTAGATCGCAGTGGCATAATCTTCGGGCGAGCCGGCGATGTGGGCTTCCGCAGTCAGACGGCGCAGTTCTTCGCGCGCGTTTGCCGCCGAAGGCACGGCACGAAACTGTTCCTCGATCCGCCGCTGGTTATCGGAAAGCTTCGGCGCGAAGCCATCGATAGCTGTTTGAGCAAACCCGATCGATTGGCTCCCCATGGCCGCGCACAATAAGAGCGAGCAAGCAAAACCCCGCCTTCGCGATCTATTCATCTATTAGTCTCCGTATTAGTGGCGATTCTCCTGGATCTGTCGACACTCACAGCAGCGCCTTAACGTTCTCGGTTGGTCTACCCAGCACCGCACGATCGCCGCGCTCGACGATTGGCCGCTGAATCAAGTCCGGATGCTGCACCATCAGCGAAATAATTTCGTCGTCCGTGAAGGCCTTTTTGCCCAAACCCAACTCGCGATAGATCGGCTCGCTGGTTCGCAGAAGTTCGCGCGGGGCGATCCGCATCTTCTTAAGCAACTCGCGCAGTTTCTTCTCACCGATCGGATCGATGTAATAGTTGACCTTAGTAAAGTCGACACCATTCTCGACCAGAAACTTGTTCATCTGGCGACACTTCGTACAGGTTGGCTTTTCGTAGACGGTGATGTTGTCGCTCATAACAATTTGTACTCTGTGCCTGGTACTTTGTGCTTCGTTCGCAACGCTAACAGGACCCTTCTAGTCCGGGACAAATCCAAGTACAAAGGTCAAAGCACCAAGCTCGTCTTTCTTAAGGGAATATCCCGCGCACCCTCGTTGCTTCCGCCACCCGATCAATGGCCAGGATGTATGCGCCGGTGCGCATGTCCGTGCCGTAGCGCTGCGCCGTCTGATGAACTTTGTGAAAGGCGTCGCCCATCGTATCTTCCAGGGTCTGGTTAATGCGCTTCTCGGTCCAGAAGAACGAATACATATCCTGCACCCATTCGTAATAGCTGACGGTCACGCCGCCGGCGTTCGCCAGAATGTCGGGGATCAGCAAGACACCCTGATCTTCGAGGACGCGATCGGCGGCCGGAGTCGTCGGGCCATTCGCCAGCTCGGCAATGATCTTGGCTTTCACCTTGCCGACGTTTTTCGCGGTAATACTATTCTCGAGCGCCGACGGACAAAGAATATCGCAATCAACTTCCAGCACGTCGTCAGGCGCAATCTCTTTGGCGCCGGGCAAGCCGTGCAGCCTGCCGGTTTCTTCTTTGTGTTTCAACGCTGCTTGAATATCGAGTCCGTTCTCCGCGTGCAGACCGCTCTTCGAATCGCATGCGGCCACCACACGGGCTCCGTCTTCGGCGACCAGACGCGCGATGATCGATCCGGCGTTGCCAAAGCCCTGCACGGCGACCCGCGCACCCTTTAATTTCATCCCCTTCACGTTGCATGCTTCACGGAGAGCATAGAGCGCGCCGCGCGCGGTGGCTTCATGCCGGCCCAGCGAGCCGCCGAGAGAGAGCGGCTTTCCAGTTACCACGCCCAGCTCAGTGTGACCGCGCACCATTGAAATCGTGTCCATGATCCAGGCCATCGTCTGCGAATCGGTATAGACATCGGGCGCAGGGATGTCCCGGTCGGGACCAATAATGGGGGCGATCTCGAATGCGTAGCGGCGCGTCAGGCGTTCGAGTTCGGCCATGGAAAGAGTTTTCGGATCGCAGACGACGCCGCCTTTGCCGCCGCCGTAAGGAATATTCACCGTCGCGCATTTCCAGGTCATCCACGAAGCCAGCGCCTTCACTTCGTCGAGCGTCACATTCGGGTGATAGCGGATGCCGCCCTTGGCCGGACCGCGCGCGATGTTGTGCTGCACGCGATAGCCTTCGAAGACCTTCACCTCGCCGCCGTCCATCTTCACGGGAATCGAAACGATCAGTTGCCGCTTAGCGCTACGCAAAACGTTGCGCAGAGATTGTTCCAACTCGAGATAGTCAGCCGCACGATCGAACTGCTGCTTGGCAATCTCAAAGGGATTGAGTTCTTCCTGGAAGGCCGCAGTCGCCATGATTTTCTGCTCCTGAAAAATTAGGCTGGTAGGGCGGCGGTATCGTAATGGAATTAAATGCAAGTGTCCAAACGCGAGGAACCGCATTGACTCGCGTCGCCGAGCGACGCCGTGAATTTAGCCCGGCCTTTCAAGGGCACTAATATACTTGACTCATTACGGCAATGGCTCTGCCACTCTGATGCGCGGCAAGTCTGCGACTTGCCGGCGACGAACCTTCTTTTTCATTCGGGTCTTCGACCCGTCACGGTCAGAGACCGTTCAGATTAAT
>JAWVEB010000016.1:0-50416 GCA_033856915.1 Blastocatellia bacterium
CTATTGCCGAACGCTGATTCCTTATCCCGCTCGCTACCGCTCGCGGTTCTGTACCCTTACCAATGATCGACTTTTTGGGCAAAGCCAAAGGGCCGGGGGAGAGGGCCTGCCTACGCCATGCTGCGCACCCTCCCCTAACCCCTCCCAAAGGTAGGGGAATAAACCAAGTGGTTTGGAAATATCTTGTTCAGATACTCCCAAAGTCTATGCCGCTAGATAAAGACGACGGACTGCGAGCTGGGGATGTCGAAACGTTTGCGGCAGGAACGGCAGGCCAGCATGTCATCGATGCGCACCATGTAGTCGCGCGAGTTTTGAAATTGCCGGCGATCGTTTTCGCTGGCGCCGCGCGGGAGCGCAGGCTTTTTGGTTCGCTTCAACCAGCGCACTTCGTAATCGTTACGGGCGCGGCAGTGCGGGCAGCTAAAGCTCGCGGATTTCGATTCCTGCTTCTCGTTAAAAAAATCACGTTCATTCATAAGATTTCTAAATTTGCCGCCGCTTCCTGGCGGCCCAGCAATCTTTCAATAGAAGATATCAAACGACTCGGATCAAAGGGCTGCGCATCAATTGGCTCAAAGGCGTCAGCGCCGGCGGCCAGAGCCAGCGTCGGTTCGCCCGTGCCCCACTCAGCCATTATCAGAATTAAGATACCAGCTAATTGCGGCGTAGCGCGAACACACTTGATGAATTCAATGCTGTCCCGGGCGGCCCCGTCACTCTTAATCACAACCAAGTCGAAGTGAGAATCAAGCAGAAGGGCGTGGGCGGCGGTGTATTCCGGGGTATCGACAATTTCGAAGTCCTGGAGCGCGAGTGCTTGACGCGTGGTTGTCCGTTGGTCATCACTCGTTACCATCAGGATGCGAGTAGTTTGCGTCATCTCGTTTTCGGAACCGCTCGAGTTCGAGCACGTAAATGCGAGCAGGATGCCCGCGAACCGCAGGCATGGATGCCCGCGCTCCTACTGTTCGCAAAGATCTCTGAGGTATTGAAAACTATAGATGCCGGTTTCGTGGCCGTCGCTCCAACGAAAGTTGAGCGCGTAACGGCCGACAATCGTGAGATCATTGATTTCGAGTTCGTCGGAAATCACGTCCGGCTTCAGCGTCCGCTGGCCGGTCCATTCGTTCACACATTGCGCGCACGGACATACCCGACGCAGCGCCGCCGCGTTGTAGTCGCACACTCGATCGTCAGCCCAGGTGATCCGCAGTAGCTTATTGCTCTCCTGCGAAATCTCCCGCGGCTCAATCGCCTGCCGTCTCTGTGCGCTGTCAATCATTGAGGTTCACTCTCTCGACGGCTTCGGCCTCGTCAGGTGGGGCGGGCGGGTAGCCCGCGTCTAAGCAATCTCACCACTAATCTGCTGCAGCGCCGACTCGACAGCCGCGGCCTTTATCTGTCCATGCGAAGCCGTCCACAGAACCTGTCGGTCGCGCATGATGAAAACCTGTGGAGTCTCATGCGCCACGCCTGTTCGTGCCTCGATCTCATTGGAAACGTCGCGCGCCTGCTGCACTGTTACCAAGCCGATCTGCCGCTCAATCCTTCCCATTTCTGCGTGCGCCCGCGCGCTAATACCGCACAGATTGCTGTGTTTGAAGATTATGGCTGGAGAACCATTGGATTGAGCCAGAAAACGGTCCAACGCGTCAATATCCGGAAGCTCGACGAAGCCGTTCACGGCTGCTGAACTTTGTTGATTCATAACCAGTTCATCTTAGCTGACCGGACAACGTTCTAACAAAGGCTAACCCCCGGCCAGACAGCCATTGACACCGGACGCAATACGTCATAGGCTCTGGCTCTTAACACGCCTGTTCGGAGTTTGACTATGAAAACTTTACCCCTCTTTTCGAAGTCGATCCTGCTTCTGATCACTTCTGCGTTTCTTATTAACCTCATGCCGCTTACGGGCTACGCCCAAAAACGTGGCGGAGCATCGCAGAAGTCGCCCAGCCGAGCCGCCGGCCTGGTTGACGAGGCCGATAAGATGGCTGATGAGAAGAAATGGCCGGAAGCAATCGAAACCTACAAGATCGCCATCCGCCTGGATGCCAACTATGCGCCCGCATACGGAGGCCTGGGCGATGCTTATCTAAACAGCGGCAACTCGGAACAGGCGCTCATCGCCTATAAAGAACAAGTGCGTCTGGCCCCTAACGACGCCACGGCGCAATTCGATCTCGGCTATTTCTACAACGCGATGGGCCGCCACGGTGAAGCCTTTGCTCCCTTAGTCAAAGCTACCAGTCTGGACCCGAACTTTGCCGAAGCCTACTACGGTGTTGGGTATGCTTATCTGAGGGGCGCGGACTTTGAAAAGTCGATAAGTTTTCTTAAGAGCGCGGTCCGCCTCAAGCCCGATTACGGTGAAGCCTATTACGGGTTGGGCGAGGCTTATGCCCGTCTCGGCAAAGCAGATTTGGCGAACGAACAACTGAAAAAACTGAACACGGTCGATGCCAAGCTCGCGCGCAAGTTGGAAAAAGAAATACGGACGGCGTTGGCTGCGGCTTCGGTAACAACTTCAGAGCAGGCATCGGCGCCGGCGACTCCGGCTCCGCAAAAACAGGAACAAGCCACTGAAAAACCAGCCGCGCGTTTGACGGAAACCGTTCAAGCGGCGCCACCGCCGACTAACACGCAGTCCGCCGCACCGCAAACGACGACACAATCGCCAGCTACGACTACCGAGCCAGTTTCGCGACAGTTGCAGCAACTACCGCCTCCTCCGCAAACCCAACCGGCGGCATCTGCTCCATCGTCGTCCGCGGCTGCGCCGGTTCCACAGGGTAATCAGATCAACGCCTTGCCGGTTAGCGCCAAGCGCTGGGCCTTAGTGATCGGAGTCGACAAGTACACGGACCCTCAGATCAGTCCGCTCAAAGGATCAGACAACGACGCGCGTTTGATCGCGAATGCCCTGGTCCGCTATTCCGGCTTCCCGCAGGACCAGGTGATCCTGCTCTCGACTGATCAGCCTACTGAGCGGCAGCCAACGCGCGTAAACATTCTGCGTCGTTTGTCGAACCTCAGCACTGCCGTTCCGAAAGACGGTTTATTGCTGGTGTCTTTCGCGGGTCATGGAATGGAAAGAAGCGGGCAGGCTTTTCTCTTGCCGTCTGACGCCCAGATTAGCGATCAGATCTCGTTTCTCGAAGAAACTGCGATCAGCATGAATCGCGTCAAAGAGCGCATCAAGGAAACCGGTGTGGGACAGGTCTTAGTTCTTCTGGATGCCTGCCGCAACGATCCCGGTGGACGCGCTGACGCGCCCAATCCGTTGAGCAATGCGTACACCAACGCTTTCAATTTCGATACTCGAAATCGCGAGGTCCAGGCGTTCGCCACCGTCTATGCCACCGGCATCGGCCAGCGAGCATACGAGTACACGGAAAAGAAGCAGGGTTATTTTAGCTGGGCCGTAGTCGAAGGCTTGAAGGGCGCGGCCGCAAACGATAAAGGCGAAGTCACGCTTTCCCAGTTGGTGAAATACGTCCAGGACATCGTGCCCAAGCGTCTGGCCATCGATCTGGGTTCTACCAAGCAGCAAAAGCCTTTTGCGGTTATCGAAGGTTATCGCGCCGACGAGTTGGTCGTCGCCGTAACAAATTCCGCGACGAACGCGGCGAACAATTCAACTCCGAATGTAGCGATGGTTGATCCGGCGGCGATCGAGCTGAGTTTTTGGGAGAGTATCAAGAACAGCAACAACCCCGAAGACTTCAAAGCGTATCTCGATAAGTATCCCGATGGTCAGTTTGCCGCGCTCGCCAAATCCCGTTCGCAACCCACAAGATCGACGGGCAATATGGGATCGGGAGAATCGCTCGAGATGACTTACTGGAACGCTATCAAAGACAGCCGCAACCCTTCGGACTTTAGAGCATACGTAAGCAAGTTTCCCAACGGGCTGTTTGTCGAGATCGCGAACGGCCGCGTCGCCATGCTGGAAGGCGAAGCTCACGAAAAAGAGAAGGCGAAGTTAGTTGCCGATGAAAATGAACGCGCCCGCAACTCACATCTCTTTGCGGTTAAGGACGCCTCGGGCACGGAAGGCACGCTGACGGTGACTCCCGGCACGCTCGCATTCGAGCCAAAAAAGGATAATGAAAAAAAGAACGTGACCATTCAGTGCTCCGAGATCAAGCGCGTCGAGGCCGGCCAGTCTGCGTTCGTGCTGCCACACGTGAATCTGTTTCTGAACGCCGGCAGTGCCAACGGCAAGCAATCCAAATCAGGCCAGCTCATGTTCTACACCGGGACACCGGCCAGTGGCGGAATCTTTACGCCGGTTAAGCCGGCCACCAACATCACCCCGGATGTAATCAACGCGATAATCGAAGCTTGTAGAATGGCGCGCATAAACAAATGAACCGATAAATCCTCTCGACGATCAACCTCGTAACTGTGACTCTCAAGGATCAATCCGAGACGGTGACGCCCGACCCGACTTCAGACCACGCTGCGAGTGTGCCCGCCAATCTGTCCGCGCCCACAATCACATTTGATCAAGGTGAAGGCAGTGCTTCGCTCAACGAAACGTCGCTGCCGCCCGTGCCGGCATTGATCGGCGTGACTCTGGACAGCCGCTATTTCATCCAGAAGGAACTTGGTCAGGGTGGAGTCGGCGCAGTGTACCTGGCGCAGGATCGAAAACTTCATGACAAGCCGGTCGTGATTAAGGTTTTGCTCGAAAAGTCCCTGCAGAACTCGTGGGTGGTGCAGAAGTTTCAGCAGGAGAAGGAAGCACTCGCTCGCGTCGATCACCCCGGCGTGGTGGGCATTCTCGACACCGGCGAGCTTCCCGACGGCAAGCCTTATCTCGTGATGCAGTTTATCGACGGGGTGACGCTACGCTCACTCATCAGGCCGGAAGGAATTCCCCTCGAGCGCGCCGCCGATTTAATCAAGCAGATTGGAAGAGCGCTGAGCGCCGCTCATGATAAAGGCATCTTTCATCGCGACCTGAAACCCGAAAACATCATGCTGCAAAACTACGGGGGCGGCGAAGAGCAGGTAAAGATCATCGACTTTGGCATCGCCAAGCTGAAGGATTCGATCGTGGCGCCCAGCACCGTTACCGGAGCCACGGCCGGAACGGTTTCTTACATGGCGCCTGAACAGCTAAGCGGGCGTCCGGTCTCGGCGGCGATGGACATCTACGCGATGGGCGCGATCGCTTACGAGTTGGTAACGGGACGCAAACCTTTCAATCCGGAAACAGGATTCGAGTTGCTGGAGATGCAGCGCGCCGGTGTGCGCATCAAACCGTCGGACTTGCGTCCAAGCCTTTCTGAAGAAGCGTGTGCGGTCATTTTGCGGGCGCTCAGTTTCGATCCGAAAGAGCGTTTCCAAAACGCGCGCGAGCTGGGCGATGCCCTGGCGCGAGCTCTGTCTGAAGACACGGCGACGTTCAATCCGGACCGAAGCGGCCACGCGCCGATTCCCGCGACGCAGTTGGCGACCGATGCCAACCCGCTGGCGCGACAAACCGCAGATCTTTCATCGAAGACAATCGCCGCGCGTTTTGAGCCCGCGAAAGTTGACACGCTGGGCGCCGCGGCCTATCCCGCGCCGGAGTCTCTCGATGCACCGGTTCGTCGCCCGTGGTTAATGGTCGGACTGGGTTTAGTTCTGCTGGCTGCGATCGTGGCGGGTCTTTTCATTTGGAAGCGCGGCGCACTTCCAGGCGCGCGAGAGCAGTCGCTGGCCTACTCGCTGACGGTCCAGAAAATGCGCGAGGGAAAACCTTACCAGGACGAATTCGAATCTTCCGGACAGGAGATTTTCGAGAACGGCTGGAAATTTCGCATGAACCTCGCCAGTCCTCAGAAAGGTTATCTCTACTTACTCAACGAAGGACCGGCGGCCGGCGACGCCGTGACTTACAACCTGCTGTTTCCCGAGGCGAAGACGAATAACGGATCGGCGCAGGTCTCCGAGAATCAAAAACTCCAGACCGCCTGGATGACGTTTGACGATCATCAGGGCACGGAGAAATTCTGGATCGTGCTCTCTCCGACGCCGGTCAAGGAACTGGAAGCCGTGACGAACACAGTTAACGATCGCGATCAGGGCGAGATCAAAGACGCTGTACAAGTGCGCACCGTGCGTGACTTTCTGCAAAAGCATTCATCGCCGAAGCCCGAAGTCACGAAAGACTCTGCGAAGAAACTGACTACGGTCAAAGGCAAAGGCGACGTGTTGGTGAACAATATTGAGCTGGAGCATCATTAATGGAGCGCGACACGGAGCGCGAGATGGAGCGCGGGCATCCCTGCCCGCACTGAGCGCGAAGCGCGAAACGATTTTGATGAACTGGTTTCAGCCCCGAGCCAACTTCGCGACGCGAGCGGTTACTCGCCCATCTCTAAACTGCACGGAGGATCGAATGAGCCGTAAACATTTGACGCGGAAGCAATGGATATTGATGATCGGTCTCGCATTGCTCTGTTTCCCTGCACTCAAAAACACAGCCATTGCCCAATCTGAAGAACCGAATTCCCGCCAGATCGTCCTCGATCGCTTCAACAAGGCACGGCCGGCAGAGGATGTCACCGCGGGAATTGGCGGCACACGCGTTAGCGCAGGCGCCGCGGTCAAAGCTCCTCTCTACCGGCGCACTGGTCCGGTGCGACCGGCGGGCGGACGGAAGCCAGCCACTTCGTCATCCGAGGAAATCGGAGTTACCGTCTGGCGTCTGCGACCGTCGCAGTCCGCGGACACGGGCGGGCGCGTCCTCGTGCTGGACGGCCTGAAGCAATCCGAATGGACGCCTGAGAGAGTTGAGGCGGACACGCCTTTGAATATCGGCGATCGCGTGCGCTTGACGGTCGAGTCGCCGCGCTCAGGGTTTCTTTACATTATCGATCGCGAACAGTACGCCGATGGATCGCTCGGTGAACCTGTGGTGATCTTTCCTACGCTGCGCACTCGCGGCGGCGACAACCGCGTCGCGCCGGGAAAACTGATCGACATCCCGGCACAGGAAGATCAGTACAGCTACTTCACCGCCCAACCTGCCGGTACCCGCCGCGATCAGGTTGCGGAAGTGTTGACGATCATTCTCGTGTCACAGCCTCTGCCGCTGCAAATCACCGAGCAGCCTCTGCCGATCAAAAACACGCAACTTGCCGGTTACGAGAAGGTCTGGGGCGGCGCAGCCGAGCGTCTGGAATTAGTCGGCGGCGCCGGGCGACAGTGGACCAAAGAAGAGAAGATGGCCGGCGCCGCGAACGGCCGGCAACTCACCCAGGGCGGCCCGCCGCCACAAACCGTCTATCGCGTCGCGCGCAAAGCCGGCGGCCCGCTGTTGGTTACAGTGCCCTTGCGATATGCCCGTTAAGGAACGTAGGACGGAGCGCGGGCATCCCTGCCCGCACCGCGTGCGCAGCACGCTCAAAACCTATCTAAAGTTTGATTTGGAAAAGTCGTTCGCACTTCGCGCTCAGTGCGGGCAGGGATGCCCGCGCTCCAATTACTTCCACTCGCCGACCAGCACAAACGGCGCCCAGTAAAACGGCGCGCTATATTTCTTCCCGGAGATCATCGCGATTTGCGCGTCTCGCATCGCTCTCGAGGCAGGCACAGGCGTCGCGCCCAGGAAACGTTTGTAGAAATCGGTCATCAGGTCGGCTGTCGATTTGTCAGCAACGGACCAGAGGCTGACGCCAACCGTCGGCGCGCCGGCGTACATGAACGCGCGTGTCAAGCCGATCACGCCTTCGCCGCGCTTCTCTTTGCCCAGTCCTGTCTCGCAGGCCGAGAGCATCACCAGCGAAGGGTTCATCCGCAAATTGAAAATCTCATCGGTGCGCAGAAAACCGTCGTTGTTCTTGTTGCCGACGAGTGACAGCACGACCCCGGTGAACTGCGGCCGCTGCGCGTCGAGCAGTCCGTGCGTGGCTACATGTATGACGCGATAGTTGTTCATGTCGCGGCTGCGCACGTTGTCTTCGCTCGCATTCAGATCGATCCAGAGATCGGCTTGGCCACCACTGGTCTTGGCAATCCTGGCAATCTCTTCCGCTTCGGTGCGCGTGCCCACCAGACGCGCCAGATGCAGTCCGCTGACCGGCGCGGATGAATCCGTCACGTCGTTGATTGCGCTCTCAAGCCCAAGACCCAGGCCGCGTGCCTCGCCAGTCGCTTGCACGGCGCTGCCAGCTTTCAAACGCGGATCGTCGGAGCTGAATATCGGATCGGCGACTAGCAGGATGCGCTTGCCCGCAACGGAGGTTACGGTCGGGTTAGCGCCCCGGATCGCCGCCACCACTGACGCCGAGGGCGCATAGACGATCTCGTTCGCCTTAACCAGGTAACTGAGCGCGGAATAGTCGGCGCCGTCCGTGGTCTTAACTAACGCTTCGAACGGAATGTAGTTCAGCGCGCCATCAGCGACTATCAGCAGACGCTTGTCGCCGATTGCACTGATGGCCGGCTCGACGGCTGATTTGTAAAGTGCGGCCGAGGCTGCGACAAAAGCAGCCAGGTTTTCTGAAGGACCTTCGACCAGCCCCAGGCCGCGCTGCGGATCGGCCACGACGTCGATACCCACAATTCTTCGCTGCAATCTCGGCGGAATCAGTTGCGCGCGAAAGTCCGTGGCCAGCTTGTCCAGATTCGATCGCGGCGGGAGTTTGAAAAGCGCCACAGTCGATCGACCTACCGCGAACAGGTACGAACTGTCATTGCCAAGGTTGTACTCCAAGAGCACCGTGCCATCATCGAGGACCTTCTGCTGCACGTCCGCGAGTGTCTGCGGCTGTGCCCCGGTCAGCGCGGCATAACGCGGACTGGCGGTGCGAATTTGGTTTTCGATGTCATCGAATTCCGTCTGCAGTTTGTCGAGATCCGCTTCCATCTGCGCCGGCTTCTGTTTCTGGTCGGCGGCCAGGCTAACGCCCGTTAGCTGCTGGGCGATTTCCTGTTGGCGATCGAGATTGTCCTGCTTGCGCTTGAGCAAGTCCGCCGGCACGCCTTCGGTAATTTGCGCGTTCACCTCGCTCAACATGTCCAAAAGCGAGCGAGCGCGCCCGGCTTCGGTAATTCGGAAAGACTCGGCGGCATAGTCGAGGGCTTTGCCGGTTAACGACCCGCCCGAGGGAGAATTGAGCAGAGCCATCTCGGCAAATGCGCTGGCCGCTTCGTCATAGACGTCTTTCGTCGTAGCTAAGAACGTCGAACGCGATTCATCCGCGCGCAAGCTGCCCGCGCGAATAGTCTCGACCGTCTTGAGCGCTTCGCGATAAGCATCGAGCGCATCGTCGCGCAGCTTCGAAGCCTTAGGGTCCTGCCCGGCCTGCATCCAAAGGCTGCGACCCAAACCACGTTTTGCCGGCCACATCAGATCCAGGCGATTATCTTTTTGCGCGCCGGCAGCAGCGTCGGTGAACATTTTCGCCGCATCTTTATAACGGCCCTCGCGCAACGCGACGTCGCCGAGACTGGTGCGCGCGGCAGTACGAAAGCGGCGCGTCTGGCCCAGGTTGGCGACGCCCGGCATTCCCCCGTTTCCGGCATCCAGCGCGTTTTGAAAATGTTTGCGCGCGGTTTCCATCTCGTTATTGGCGAAGGCGATTCGTCCCGTGCCCACTTCATAGGTCATGTAAACGATCGCCGCCCGATAATCGTCAAGCTCTTTCTTGACTTCCAGTAAGCCGGATGCACCAGATGCTGAGGGAGCGGAAATGCTTGGTCTGCCGGACGTGATGCTGCTAATCACACTTGGGAATCCAAGCCGGCTCTTGGTTCTCTGGACCATCGTCTCCGGCTTCTTCACCGTCATCGTTAAGTAAGCGGTGCCGGCGTCCGAGATTCGGCCCAGGCGGTAATTCGTGTCGCCAATTTTGGCCAGCATCAGGTTCGCGTTAAAGGCGTTGTCGGCGGTGCTGGTGGCGGTTTCGGTTGCGGCGCTGGCCGTGCCGCCGGCGCGACCGGCTACGGAATTCGCTGCGCTGGAAGTTTTGTCGTCCTGGCCGCGGGCGACGACGAATGCCTGGTAAGCCTGCTGAAAATGATCGAGAGCGACTTTGTACTGGCCCTGGATCAGGTAGAGATCTCCGAGCGCGTCTTCCGTCGCCGCAATCCCGCGGGAATTGTTTGTCTGGGAATAGAGATTGAGCGCTGTTTCAAGATAGCCGAGCGCCTGATCGGCATGGCCCTGCCTGAGCAAAGTCCGGCCGCGACTTAGTGCGGCGCCGGGATCATTTTGAGGTTCGATTAGAGCGGGCGGAACGCTTTCAGCGGAACTTGAAAACAAGGGGAGGGAAATGAATGCCAGAGAGCATGCGATTAACAGCAGCGTAAAAGACCTTCTCAAAATCATCTTAGTCTTGCCTTTCCCCTAACCTTGAACGCCAGCGGCTTGCCGCTTGATGTGGTTGAGCAATGCAGTCAGTACCGGGAGCGGTAGCGACCGGGTCAATCCACGGGACTATCAAGCTTGCCACGACGATAACCCGGTCGCTACCGCTCCCGGTACTGACCTCATCAACTCAAACCGCACATCAGGCGGCGAAGCCGCGCTGCCTTACCTATGAATCAGCTCGAGCACGGTCACCAGCACTGGAGCATTCGTGGATGCGCTCATGCGAATCACCGCCGGCTGTGGCGCGGTCTGATCCAGTCCCAGCCCGCGCGTCGTCGCGACCTTCTCCGTCTCAGTCTGCGACTGGCCGAAAGTTTTGCTGCTGACGACCTTTACCTCAGCTTTATTAGCATCCTGAAGCTCCGTCCAGAGTTCGGACATTGGACGCCACGGGCACCTGTCTTTATTCGCCGCGCAAAATTTCACCAAGTCGTCGCCGGTCGGGACCGCGGGCAGCGGTTGGCGCGTCACGACGACGTAAAGACGCTCGGTGGCCGGATTGTTATCGAAGACGAACCAGTGATAACGCTCGTCGGCCTGTTCGCTCGAGGGTACTTCCATCGGCACGTGCGCTTCGATCCAATTCTCTCCACTGTCGAGCCGCGCGTCCGGATAAATCATCTCAGGTTGACCAGCCCCCTCGGTATGAAACACGTAGAGATAGCCGTCGACGCTTGGTTCGAGCGAGATCCGAACGCGATCGCCGCTGTGAAATTCGTGTCCCGGCTCGACGCGCACGCTGCGTCCATTTGCGTCCCGCGTGAAGAGTGTGTAACCCAACCCTATCGCCTGCGCCCGGCCGTTCAGTCTCGAATTGTTCTGGTTGGCGAATTTCGTGGTGTTTGCGTTCGTCGTCTGAGACACGCCCGCGTTCACGTTCATGGCCGCCGTCACCGACACGTTCGCATTGCGCGGGGGCCGGCGCCGGCGCGTGGCATTCGGAGTCGTCGTCTTCGGTCGCGTGCTGAGAAACGCTCCCCGGACATCATCGTCAGGCTCCTGTGCATTCACCATCAACAGACCACCGGCCAGGGCGGCCATTGCCAACAACATGATGATAATTCGCGATTTCATTTATTGCTCCTTCGGAAAAATCCAATCTCACTTGTGTTCAAGCCGAACCATGAATATGACGGGAGAGCCTTCCGCATTTTGCGGCACTTTCACCGAAACGAATGGCGATGCGCCTGTCCTAACGACCTCAGCTGCTGCTGAATTCGCCTTATTTTGCTGACGAAGAGTCTCGAGTTGTCGCTGCTCATCCTGGGTCAGCTCATGTCCCGCCGGCTGGTTCAGAAAAGCCGGCTCCGGCAATAGACTGGTTGAATAGATCAAAGTGAACTCGTCGGTTCCGGCGGTCTGATCAAGGTTAAGCCAACTTGTGCTCGTATTCGTCTCGGCCGGAAACGCAAAGTCCTCGCCGCTCTTGATCTCATTGCCGGCGATCTTTAAACCGGAGACTGGCTTGGTAGTCAAAAAAGTCGTCGGCACGTTCTTTTGACCCGGACCGATGATGTACAGATACCCATTCTCACTCGGCGAGAAGTGAAACTTGAACTGCTGCAGTGATTTCATCGAGAGCGACTCACCGGCCAGTACCGCCTCAGATTTATTCGGAGTGTTCACTACGATCCAGTAACGGCCAATTTCATGCGCGCCGGCAGCCAGATCACTTCCGCTGGCGCGTTTGTTGCTGTTTGCTGAGTCCGCGCGCGCAGTATTGTTGTTCGCGCTGGTGCCCATGAAATGAATCACCGCGTAACCTCCGGCGCCGACGAAGAGAAGCAACACAACTATTCCCACGCCGACTAAGGGCAGCGCCGAGCGACGCCTCTGGGGAACAGCGGCCTGAGCAGATGTTGGCGCGCCGCCCAGTTGACTGGACACCATCATCGTTGGTTGGACGACACCTGCAGGAAGCGGCTCAGCCACTTTTGCAGAGGCCATTACAGTGGGCATGGTTCCCGCCTGACTGGCAATCTCCGGAGAAACCACGTTGCGGGAAGCGCCGTCGCCTTCAACACCTGTCGGCGCGGACTCGCCCACCAGAGTGGATGCCGTCCGTTCGGCAGCGGTGAGCGGACCGCGCGCAGAGTCCGAATCAATCGCGGCCGATCCACTCTGACTCGCCGGCAAGAATAAAGTCGGCGCAATTCCTTCCGCCGTCAAAGCGTTCCGCAGTTCTTTCTCTAATTCACCGGCAGTCGCTTGCCTCTGGCCGCGATCTTTGGCGATAGAGCGAGCAATGGCGCGACTAAAAGCCTCTGGCACCGTGGCGTCAACTTCGTGCAGCGCCGACGGCGTGATGCTCACGTGTTGGCGCCGCAACTCTGCCAGCGTCACGCCGCTGAAGGGCCGCTTGCCGGCGATCAGTTCATAGAACACGACGCCGAGACTATAGATATCCGCGCGGCCGTCGATCTCGGAATTGCCGTCGTCGGGTAACTCGCCCCACTGCTCGGGCGACATGTAATAAGGGGTGCCGAGCATCTGGCCGGCGACCGTGAGATTCGTACTGCCCGTCTTCTCAGCCCCGGCGACTTCGCGCAACTTGGCGATGCCGAGATCGAGCAGCTTCACGACCGGCTCGCCGCCCGTGCTCGCCTTACCGATCATTATGTTTTCGGGTTTGAGATCGCGATGCACCACACCCATCGCATGCGCCGCGTTCAGCACGCCCATGATTGGATCGAGCACAGCCACTGCGTCCGCCGGTGAAAACTTTCCGCGCTTCCTCAGTTCCGCATCGAGGGTGTTGCCCTCGACATATTCCATGACGAGGTAAATCGTTCCATCTGCCGAAGTGCGCAGGTCGTAAACGGTGACCGCGTTGGGATGACGAAAGCGCCGGGCGGCCTGTCCCTCACGTTGAAAGCGGCGCAGCCATTCTGTGTTGCTGCGCATTTCCGGCGGCAACAGTTTAATCGCCACGCGATCGCCGAGCAGAATGTGACGCGCGCGATACACCGCGCCCATACCGCCTTTGCCCAAGAGGGATTCGATCTGGTACTGGCCGTCCAGCACCTTGCCGATCAAGGCGGCGGGATCTTCTTCCAGGACCTCGCCATCTGTAGGACAGAAGCTCAGGCTATCATCAAAATTTTCGGTACAAGTCGAGCAATATTTCATGCGGATGGTAGTTTACAACGAAGAGGGGAGAGGTGCGAGTTACTCTTTGTCCCATTGGAACGATAGGACTTCCAGACCTATATGACTTATTGGGTTTTCAAAAAAGCAGGGCCCACCACATACAACACAAAATCAGCGCAGAAATGGGCAATCATCGCGGACTCCAGGCCTCGCTTCCAGTAAAGGTACCCGAACGAGACTGCGGCGATGCCGTTCAACGCCAGCGCGAGGACTACTACCTCAGGCGTGATCTGCATGATCCGCGAGGCCGCCGGCAGATGTCCTAATCCGAACAGAATCGCGACGACGAAATTTGCGATCCAGAAAGTAACCGGCAATAGGCGCGTCTTCTGCTCCTGAAAAAACCTGACGCCTAACCACGCAAACAGACTCAAAAGAAACAGCCGTGTCAAAACTTCTTCGTCAATGCCTCCGTAAAAACAGGCGAACAGTCTCTTCCATATGGGAACCCCGGCCGCTTTCACGAACGGCAGGTCGGGCATGTGCTGAGCGAAAGCCAGAACAATAGCAACCAGGACTATGCCAACCGCGATCCCGACCACTGCGCCAGACTCAAATGAATCGCGGAGACTAACCGGAGGCTTTTCACTATAAAGCCAACTCTCGATCAAGGGCGCACCGAGGCCAATCTTTCGGGCCAGCAAGAGACCGACTCCGATCACGACACCTAACATCAGGAAATTCTGAGCCACGCCTACTACGACCAGCAGCGGAAGCGAGATCGGGAGCGGCGGTGAGTTCTGAATCAGCGGGCGAAAGATTTCCAGCACGAACGGCAGCGCTGCCGCCGCGCCCAGGAGAGAAGCAATTAGGAGCAACCACAGGACCCGCCACGGGAAGGCCCCCGGTTGTTCAGTAGGAAGGCTGTCAGTAGATCCGCTCGGCATACTCGGCCACCATTCGGTCGCTGCTAAAAAGCGGCACGAGAGTTTGAATCGATCGCTTCATCATCGCGACCCAGCGGCGCGGAATATCCCGATCGTCACGGTCGTAATAGCGCGGCACAACTTCCTCGGTGAGCATCTTGTACATTGATTCGGCCTCGGTGCGATCGGCTGCATCAGGAGTTAGTTCGCTCAAGTCGCCAATCGCAAAACCGTTATCGCCGTCATAGGCTTCCAGCCACCAACCATCCAGCACCGAAAAATTCAGTCCGCCGTTGATCGCGACCTTTTGCCCGCTGGTGCCCGAAGCTTCCATCGGCCGGCGCGGCACGTTCATCCAGAGATCGACCGACTGCACTAACTGGCGCGCCGTTTCCTGATCATAGTCTTCGATGAAGGCAACCCGGTCGCGCACCGAGCTGTGGCGCTGCCATTCGATCAGCCTTTGCAGGATTCGCTTCGCTTCCTGATCTTGCGGGTGGGCCTTGCCGGCGAATACAAACTGGATGGGCCGTTCGCGATCGCTGATAAGCCCGGTCAAACTTTCCGGGTCGCTCAGTAACAGGTCCCAGCGTTTGTAACCCGCTACCCGGCGCGCAAAACCGATCGTCAGGATCTGTGGATCGAACATCGTCCGCGCCGCTTCGATGTGCTCTTCGCTTTCGCCACGGGCCAAACGCGCGTCGAACGAATGGTCGCGAACATAGGCCACCATGCGCTGTTTCAGCAGCGTGTGCGCCTGCCACAATTCTTCGTCGGAAATCTTTTCCACGCCGTAAGCCCAGACGTTCGCGTCGCGAGATCGGTCGATCCAATCCTCGCCGACGCTTTGTTCATAAAGCCGGCGAAGCAGCGGCGCGACCCACGTCGACGGATGCACGCCATTCGTGACTGAAGTAATCGGCACGTCGGCCGGGCTGCGATCCGGCCACATTCGCTGCCAGAGTTCGCGTGAGACTTCGCCATGCTTGCGGCTGACGCCATTTGTCGAACGGCACATACGCAGGGCCAGCGGCGTCAGGCCGAATGCCTCTTGCGAATCACCGTTAATGCGGCCTAATTTCAGAAAGTCCTGGCGCGATAAGCCCAGAGCGGTCTCGGGCCAGTCACCAAAACATTGATCGACCAGACGAGCGTCAAACTCATCATGCCCGGCCGCGACCGGCGTATGGGTCGTGAAAACGCAACGCTCGCGCACGCGGTTCGCGGCTTCGGCAAAGCTAGCGCCTTCGCCTTCGATCAACTGACGGGCAAGTTCGAGGGTAAGAAAAGCCGAATGGCCTTCGTTGAGATGATACACGCCGGGATTGATGCCTAGCTCTTGCAGCAAACGCGCGCCGCCGATTCCCAACATCATCTCCTGGACCAGACGCGTTTCGCGATCACCGCCGTATAGATGCCCGGTGACCATGCGGTCGACCTGTTCATTCTCGGCGACATTGGTGTCCAGCAGGTAAAGCCGGACGCGGCCCACGTCAGCGCGCCAAACACGCGCGTGGACAGCTCGCCCGCGCATCATGACTTCAATCAGCAGCGGCTTGTCTTCGGCGTCGGTCACGCTGTGAAGCGACAGCTCATCTGAATGATTCTCGCGGTAGGCTTCTTCCTGCCAACCCTCGAGACTCAAGCGCTGCCGGAAATAACCGAAGCGATAAAACAAACCGATTGCGACCAGCGGCAGATTCAAGTCGCTCGCCGACTTCAAATGATCGCCGGCCAATATCCCGAGTCCGCCTGAATAAAGCGGCAGCGAGTTGTGTATGCCGAACTCAGCGCAGAAATATGCGACCGGAGTTTCGCGCGTGATGCGCGGTGCAAGTTGCAGCTTTTGCCAGGGCTGCGTATCGCCCAGGTAATCGTTGAACCGGGCTGACAACCTTTGAACCCGATCGGCAAACGCCGGATCGGCAGCCACCTGTGCGACTCTTAAATCGGAAATCTGCGCCAACAGCGGACGCGGATTTTGTTCGCACTGTTGCCAAAGTCCCGGGTCGAGATCGCGAAATACTTCCGGGCCATCGGGCGCCCAACTCCACCAGTAATTCCAGGCCAAAGACTGCAGCGGCTGCAGGGGCGGCGGCAGCACGCGCGGTTTCGGCAGGGTCATCGGTTCGGTATTGTTTTCGATCTCAGTTAACATTCGTTGGCTTTGATAACAAATTAGCAATTTGAATTTAGAGCATAAAGAAAGCGGCCGCGCCGCTGGAAGAGAAGGAGTGATTTAGCAGAAGTCCCGAGCCTGCGTCAACTAGGCAGTAACGGTCTAGGTTACTTTGGGCCTTTCTTTGCGCCTTTGTGTGAAATAACCGGGGTTGTGAAAAAAGTTTCTCGCAAAGGGCGCGAAGGAAAACAAAAGGCGCAAAGATATTTGGACTCAATCGTCTACTCAGTAAACTTCTGATTCTGCAAAAACACTTCTGCGTCTCGTGCTTGAAAGAAAACCAGCCGCACTTCCTTTAGTTGCCGATCCGTCGACAAAAAGTTTTCAATCGTTGATGACGCAACCGCGGCTGCTTTCTCCGGCGGATAACCATAGACGCCCGTCGAGATGGCCGGGAAAGCGAGTGAAGTCAAATTCTTTTCCACTGCCAGGGTCAGCGAGTTGTGATAACAGTTGGCCAGCAACTCGGCTTCCTTGCCGTGCTCCTCGCCATAGATGGGTCCGACCGCGTGAATGACATAAAGCGCGGCCAGCTTTCCCCCGGTGGTGATCACGGCCTCGCCCGTCGGCAGCCCTTGCGGAAAACGCGTGCGACGAATCTCGCGACACTCGGCGAGTATTTCCGGCCCGCCGGCGCGATGGATGGCGCCGTCAACTCCGCCGCCGCCCAGCAAAGAAGAATTCGCCGCATTCACGATCGCCTCGACATCCTGTTTGGTGATGTCGCCAACGACGACGGTGACGCGGCCTTCGAGAAACTCGGAAATACCTGATTTCTGATCAGCGTCCATTTGCGTTAATCCGCGGCCTCGATCTCTTCTTCCCTTAACTCGACATTAACCTCGTCGAACATGTCCTGCCGTTTCAGCGCTTCGGCCACGCCCTTTGCCTTGTGTTCGGTCAGCGGATGTTCGGGATCGGCGCTCGCGATTTCAAAGACGCGATCGTCCAGCATCACGACCCCCAGTGACCCAAGCGTCACACCGGGCGTAACCTGAATTTCATCCATGTTGTGAATCTTAAAGTGGCCCGTCTGCTCGACCCAATCTTCGATGAACGGATCGCGCAGCGCGTGCTCCGCATCGCCTTCAGTTAAGTAAGCGCCTTCGACAATCAGGCAGTACTCGCGGCCTTTATTTTCGGTCATTGGTCAGAAAAATTTCAGTGCGAAAAGCGGGCATAGTGTCCGCCGGGTGTAGAGAAGAGGGTGTCGCAGCTTTATCGGCAGTCATGACTGAGGCCAGCAAACAGAAGGCATTGGCCTGGTTTTTGTGACGGCTAACTTTACCACCGGGGCGCGCTGAGCGCCAGAGTTTTTTCGTGGCAGACGGTCTTACGATACCTTACTCGATCACCTCAAAAACAATGGTGTACGCCTGCGACCCCACATCCTCAAACCAACAGACATGTTGGTCAACCAGATCGAATTTAAATGTGTACTGCCCGGGACGTTTTGGAGCCGCTTGTTCGATCTTCAAAGAAATGCTTTCGCCGGGCGCGACGGCGCGGGGTAACGGAGGCTCGCCGTGAACTTCGCCGACGAGCGAGCCGGCATCGTCAATGACGCGCACGCCTGGCATCACTACGCCCGTGCGCGTTTCGCGACCGGCAAGCCAGAGCGTGTCGCCCGTGTTTTCGATTTTCAACTCAACTCTGAAAGCGGCTCCGGGCGCCAGGCGATCGGGCCCACGATCAATCAGCGCGATCCGAGCGCGTAATAACCCAGGCGCCCGGCTATCGGGAACCGTTGAAGCGGGCGCGCCGTCGGCGACCTTCTTGCAAGCAAGATAATGATAGTTAAGCGGAACGCTCTTCAGCGGCAGCCGATCATCTTCGATCGTTTCCCGCTCGAACAGTCCGTTGACGCTGGCATAGTCTCCGATTACGGCGAGCCCGTGCTCATCGAGAATCTGTCTCAGAAGTCCATAATCGAATGGCGATTCGAGCGTGCCGTATTCGGTCATGACGCCAAAGAGTTCCGCTTCGGTCGCCGAGCCTGCGGGTGGGCGCTCGCCTTCAAGAATGAAAAGCACGCCGCCCACCGGGAGCATCGCAGCGATGTTACGCATCACGGCATCTTCGTCTTCGAAGTGGTGGAGCGAGTCATAACACAGAACGGCATCAAACTTTTCCGCGAGAGACGCGGCCTCGATGTCGTGAACTTCGAATGAACAGCGGAGGGTCGTCTCATGATCCACATCATAGGGAACGCGAGCGACGCGATCGCGCGACATCTCGATCAACGCCGGGCTAATGTCGATGCCTTTTACCTCGTATCCGAGACGGGCAAAGTACTCGCTCATCCAACCCGAGCCGCAGCCCACATCCAGAATCCGGCTCCCGGCGGGCAGTCCAAGCATGACCGCGATGTTGGCAAAGTCGCAAAAATGACGATGCGTTTCGGCGTCCATGCCATCGCCCTGATGCTTGTCCGGCTTGTTTGCCAGATTGTAGAACGGTTTGGTCCTGAGGTAATGACTGCGCTCGGCATCCAGCCGCGCCGGGTATTCCACTGCCGCGCGTTTGTAATCAACGCCTTCAGGTTTCGTCAGCCGCCCGGCGCTGGCCACAGGCGCGCGTGAATCCGGCCTTTCCTTGCCGTTGGGCGACCCGGCCTCAGGCTTGCCGTTCGAGGAAACAGTTTCGAACCGCGGCGGTTTGGCGGGAGACAGATTCGCCACCTCTTCGGCTACGGCGCGCATGACTAACTCGTCAGAAGTCCCGATGCTGAGCAGAGAAAGTTCCTCGGAAACATCGTCGATGAACTTACGCCTCGGTCTTTGATCGATCACCTCACGAATGAAATCCAGATAATCAGTCGCGCGAGCCTCAACGCTGTATTCGTCAAGCGCATACTGGCGGGCGTTGCGGCCGATGGCCACACGCAACGGTTCATCTTCGATCAGCCGTGAGAGGTAAGCGAGCAGCAACTGATCCGCTTGCCCGTCAAGCGGAATTTTTACTACCGAGTCATTCGGAAGTTCAGCATACCAACCGGCTTCAGCCACGACGCTGCAAACTCCCGCGGCCATTAGGCGGCAAAGACTCGCGCTCGTCTCGCCCACCGTTCGTTCACGAATATTCAGCGCGATGTCAGTCTCATCCATGCGCCTCTTGAATTCTTCCAGAGTTACGTGGCCGGTAATCTCGACCCGATCTTCCATGCCGTAACGACGAACAAGTTCGCGCACATCGAAGTAGTGGTTTGTCTCTCCAACCAGAGAGTACCGAAAGTTGTGGCTGTCTTTGAGGACCGCGAGGGCCCGCATACTTTGCTCGATCCCTTTGCCCGGAGTAATCAGACCAAAGCTGGCGATCCTTACGAGGTCAGACGAACGGGCCGGCTGCGGCGTGCTGTCGGGAAATTTTACCGGCATCGCTATGCGCGCGAGCGGAACGTGAGGCGCAATCGCGGCAAACCGCGCGCGGCTCCATTCTGAATGGACGATGATGCCTTCCGCTGAGTTGGCGATTCGGCAGTTCAGGGGAAAATCAACGGGCCGGGAAAGCATCGACGGCTGTGCGCCTCGGGCCAGAGCGTCGGCCGCTTCCGCGCGCGCAGCTTTGCCATGACAGAATTCAACTTCGTCGAGATAGAGCCGGAGGTTACCGCGTTCGCGCGCGAGTCCCAGGAAAAATTCCTGGAGCGCAAAGTCATGAAAGACGACCACGCCGCGACGCTGTTGCATTGCGGTGAGGATGCCGGCGTGATAACGATGATCGTTGCCCATGTGGTAAACGACGGCATCGAACTGCTCGAGCCGGCGCAGACTGGCGCGTTGCCGGCGATAGTCGCAGACCTCAAACCGCGACGCGAGCTCACGATTCAGAGGGTGAAAGCCGTCAACGAAGAGCGTGAGTTCGGCTCCCTCTGCCAGATGCGGCAGCAACTCTTCACTGTAATCGCTGATCCCTGAACGCTGCGGACCGAGCGGGCTGAAGTAAGCAAGCTTCATAAGAAGTCGGAGGTCAGAAGTCAGAGGTCAGAGTTCGGAGTTCGGAGTTCGGAGATCAGAGTCCAGGGGGCATTTTCTGACCTCTGATCTCCGACCTCTTCCTCTCACTTTACTACCGTGACCTTTGCCTTCGTGGTGGGGGAGCCCTTGTCTCCGAACCAGGCAACTTGTTCCTGAACCAGGTCCAAACTAAGGATGTAATCGCCGGGCTGTTTCGGAGCGGTAATCTGGAGCGTCACTTCGGCTTCTTCGCCGGGCTTCAGATCTTTGGCGATTCCGTTGTGTCCCTCAGTTTCCGAGGTTAGCTTCCCGTCTTTATCGAGCCAGCGATTGCCGACGGCGATGTAGAATTTATTGTCGGGCCGATCGTTTATCTCGCCACCGCGCTGCCACCAAACGACATTGCTCGTGTTCTTAACCTTGACGGTTATGTTTTCCTTTTGACCGGCGCGCAGCTTTGTCGGCGGGTCCGCGACGGTGATCTGCGCTTTAAAGCCACTGTCGGGCAGAGGGGCCGCTGTCCTGGAAACCACGGGCGTTGAGGCAGGCGCACTGGGCGACCCGCTGCTCGTGGGCTTTTTTGGACTACAGCCCATTGCCAAACCTAAAGTTCCGCAGGCAGCAGCAAGCAAAACGTTTCTCACCTTCATGATCAATGATTCCTCTCTGTTCTCATGTCTCAATCTTAGCAGCACAGATTTTAGAAAGCTCTGAACACGATAGAGTCTTCCTTCCTGTCCGGCCACGTCGCAACGAACAATCACAGACTGAAGTCTGTGCCACCCGGTTAAGGCTGGACGCGTATGCGAAGTTGCAAAGGTCGCGCGCCTCTTTCCTTAAACCAGGTCACGCCTTCGTGGACCATATCAATTTCGAGTGTGTAGTCGCCCGGCGTCAGCGGTGCGTTAACGGTCAAGGTCATCTCGGTTTCGCCTCCTGGCGGCAGGTCGGCTTTCATCGCGGCACGATTGTCTTCGGCGGATGTGCCGCCGGCGATCCAGCGATTACCCATGTTGATTTGGTACCGGAAGTCCTTGGTCCCCACCGCGGGCCAGGTTTCAGAGCCGATGTTCTTCACCTTGAACTTAATCTCGGCTTTGTCGCCGGGATGCATAACCGTCGGCGGATTAATCGCCACGATCTCTTCGCGATAGACAGACGCGGAAAAGGCGCCTTTCATCCACGCCGACTCAAACTGTGCGCGCGCTGCCGGCTCCTGGGGGATGCGAACTTCAATCAGCATCATACCGATCCGTTCGCGAGGTGAAAAGAAAGGAAGGCCGATGGGCGTTACGCTTCCAACTTCAAGTCCTCTTAGGGCGATCGCCTCTTTGGCGTTGTTCAAGTCGTCGTTTAGACAAAGCGAGAACATTTTCTTCCCGGATGATTGTTCGACGGCACGAATAAACGCACGCCAGGCGTCGCGAGTAAAAAAGTATTCACGCTGGCGCACGGCGATGATGGGGGCGCGCGGGTTTGCCAGCACTTCAAAGCCGGACGACTTTGGAGCGGTTTCGAACCAAACCTCGACGTTGTCAAAGAGCGACTGCTCTTCATCGGTGAGGAAAGCTCCGAAGGAGCGATCGCGCAACATTAACCTCGCCTCCTGCCCGTAGCTGCCGGGATCGTCGATCACGGTTCTGCGCCCGCCCCATTCTTTTTGCAACTCGTAGGAACAGGCAAGACCTGCCTGAACGACCAGCCCGAGAGCGAGGGCCGCAGCCACTGCAGTCCGCCACGAAATTCTGGCTGAAATGCTTCTCACCATTGCGGACGCGACGCCGATGACGACTAAGCCCGCGAGAATTTCCTGGCACAGCCCATAGCGAATGTAGCCCGTATCGGCGACGCTCCAAAGCAGCGCACTCGAGATTAGGATGATGCAGAGTATGCGCGCGCGTGTGTTTCGCCATGCGAACCCGAGACCCGCGATGGCGACCACGAAGCCCAGCGAGATGCGCCCGGAGTAGACAGCCAGCTCGGAGGTGCGCTCTGGCTTGAACCAAATCATCACCGGCCAGCCCAGAGTCTCCCACAAATTTTGCGGTCCCCAACGGTAATCCCAACCGCCGTGCGTCGGCCAGTATGGTGACTTGAAAAGAACGTTGGCCAGGGGAAAGATTGGATTGCCGGTAAGACGAAAGATGTAAATGCTGAACGGCAGTTGCGGCGCGAGGAAGACGCCAATCGCCAGCAGAGCGGTTGTCGCCAACTGCTTCGGCGCAAACCGGCGTGGTCCCACCGCCATCTGATAGGCGCAAATCGCCATGACCGGCAAGACGACCGCGAGGTTTGTGATCTTGAATGCCGTGGTTGCCCCGAGCAGTATCGCCACGTGAACAAAGTTAGCAGCCCGATTCTTCGCCTCATCCGCGCGCAGCGTGAGTAACACCGCCTCGAGCATGAGCGGAAGCGTCAGTAGATCAACCATGTACGTGCTGATCTCAAAAAGCAGTTGCTCAGACAGGACGACCAACAACACGCAAACCGCTCGCAGCCAGGCGCGCCCAACGAATGGCCGCAGGATCTTGTCGGTAACTTGCGCCGTCCAGATCAGCGCGAGCAGGTTAATGACAGTGCCGAGCCGGAAACCCAAAA
The DNA here is from genome assembly GCA_033856915.1 of Blastocatellia bacterium. GTDB lineage: Bacteria > Acidobacteriota > Blastocatellia > Pyrinomonadales > Pyrinomonadaceae > UBA11740. Next base: position 23,128 of record JAWVEB010000016.1, read on the forward strand.
CCATCTGGCTGATGCCGGCCAGCGTGTCGGCGACCGGATTGAAGGGAGTCGGTGAAGGGAAGAAATCACCCGGCCCAAACAGAGTGCCGCGCAATGAACGCTCACTGTGCAGCAGGTGATACGACAATACGTCGAATGAATGGTCGGGGTACGCCGCGCGCAGCAAATAAGCTGCAAGCAACGGTAAACCTACGATCAACCAAAAGCTGCGACCGTACTTCTCTGACAAAAACGGTTTTGTTGAAACGTAAAGATACCAACACGCGATAGCCAGCGGCACGCTCAGCGTCCAGGCGAGAGAATTGTTGTTAAGCACCCAGAGATACTGGCGGACGAAGACCAGCGCGTAAAAAAAGATCAGTAAGTCGCCAAATTCGACGCGCTGCCGCACGCCCGCATAAGCCTTTCCAAAAAAGTAACCTGGCTGTTCGGTCTGACTTATCATCTCGGCGTGGTTCAGCGCCTCACATTCCGGAGTACTTACGCTCTTGTTTTCGCGGCTCAAATCAGGTTCTTGATAAAGCTGTAGATGTAGCGAAACCAAACCTTGTGGAGTTTGATCGAGGAGGTGCCGTGCTTTCTGGAATACTCATGGGTCGGAACTTCGCTGACTCGGAAGCCGCGCTTCAAACACTTCATCATCATTTCCTGCTCAATCGTGGTGATGTTTTCTTTAAGATTGAGCGAGCGAATGACTTCAGTGCGAATCGCGCGAAAGCCGTTCTGGCTCTCGGTGAGGTTCTGTTTCCATCTCATGTTGATGCCGATCAAAATGATGTCACAACCAACCATGCGGAATAGTTTGTCGATGTCGCCATGCAGTTCATCACTGCCGCCCGTGGCGCGAGAGCCGACGACCAGATCCGAGCGCCCATCCAGGATCGGCTCGACCAGATGAGGGATGTCAGCGGGATCGTGCGATCCGTCGGCGTCCATGAAGACTACGATCTCATGTGCCGCCGCCAAGGCCCCCACGCGAATCGCGTCGCCCTTGCCGCGCTTATTATCTTTGACTACGCGGACGCCATAGCTTTCCGCGATCTCGACCGTTCGATCCAGCGAGTGTCCATCGACGACTACGATCTCATCACAAAAAGGCAGAGACTTTTCAATAACCTCGGCGATGCATCGCTCTTCGTTGCGGGCTGGGATCACCAGGCTGACCCAGCCCCTCGGATCCAACGGTGTAGCCGGCGCGGTGCGCGACATTCGATTTCCCGGCGACGCCGGCTGAGAGGGCATCTCCTGACCGCGCTCTACTTCCTGTTCCTGCTCATAGCTAGGGTAGATTTTGCCCATGCCTCACAACAAAGCCTCTCTTCATTACACCTTTGGTGATTGTTTCGGTAGCCGACTTCAGAATCAATTTTGGGCGTAGTCAGTCATCATACGCCAGACCTTCACCGGTTGACGAAGGAGGGGTGGGACAGCTTGAGTTCAAAAGTTCAACCCTTTAGGTTGTTGATTAGAGGCGCAAGCGAAAGCTTGAACTCTATTCTAACCCGTTCGGTTGAACTTCTTGACATCAGCTTACCCATGCCAACACAATGCCCGACTCAAAGTACCGCAGTACTGGCGCTGATTATCGAGCTATTCAACTTCGTGCTTCGGGAAATGGCACCGCTGGGACCTTTCGAAATCCGGTACCGAAAAAGAGCTAAAGCTAACACTGTGCCCACCAAAATGACAACTTCGGAGTCTCGCGTTCCAGCCGATCGCAAAACTCCTGATCGGAGCGAGGATCACGCGACGTTGGGGTTCATTCGAAGTTGGCTTCGCGTGCGCACGGTGCGCGAGTTAATGATCTTTGCCGCCTTTTGCATCCTGACAGTTTTAATGACCTGGCCTTGGGTGCTTCACCTGCGCGATGCGGTAGCCGATCGCGGCGATCCTTACATGATTGCCTGGACGCTGTGGTCAGATTATCACCAGACCTTTCACAACCCATTTCACCTTTTTGATGCCAACATCTTCTATCCTTACAGGTACACGCTGGCATTCAGCGAGAACGACTATGGCATCGCTCTGCTGTTGTTCCCGCTGTTTGCGCTAGGACTGAGGACGCTCACGATTCACAGTATCGCGACGTTCCTCGGCTTTGCATTCAGCGGTTACGGAGCCTTTCGACTAACGCGAACTCTAACGGAATCTAATGGGTCAGCATGGATTGCCGGAATCATCTTCGCGTTTATTCCTTACCGGTTTCACGTGCTGTCGCACTTGCACTATCTCTTCGCCGGTTGGGTTCCGTTGCTTCTGGAAGGATTCGTACTCTTCGTTCTGCGGCCGAGTTGGCGGCGGGCCAGTTGGTTTGGAATCGCTTTCTTCATGAACGCGTTGTCGTGCATCAGTTGGTTCATAATGACGCTAATTCCGCTCGGGCTCGTTGCGGCGCTGTTGGTCGCCAACTCTTGGCCGCGACTGCGTGGCCGCGAATTCTGGCTTCGCGGCGGCGTGGCCTTGTTGGTCGCCACGGTTGCGCTTCTACCTTTCCTGGCGCCGTACTACGTGGTTTCGATCAAGTACGGTCTGCGCTGGCAACCGTGGGAGTTTGCCTATAACTCGCCATCAATGATTCATTGGCTGGTCTCCGACCCTCGTAACAAGCTGTGGCAAAACCTCGGTGCGAATATTCCTGGAGGTCACAAACTTTTTCCGGGGATGCTCGCGCCTCTGCTCGCAATAGCCGCGCTCAGGATCAAGAGTAAGTCGCGGGTCAGTTCCGAATCACCGATCATGCGATACCTGGCGATCGCGCTCGAGGTTACGATCGTGCTCGCCGCTGTGATTGGGGTGTTGGCCCTGGGCTATGGCAGCGCGACATACAGAGTGCTCGGCCATCAACTCCTTAGACTCGACTGGCGCTCGCCCGGTCACGCTCTAACGGTGATCCTGGTTGTGGTAACTGCGAGACTCTTATTGATGTTACCGCGGCTTGTCCGGAGGGTACGGCGTGGCAGGGGCGTGCCGGCCGTGAAAAATCACGCGGAGGATGCGCGTGCCACCATTGGGAGCGCGGATCGCACTCTGACTGCCTCACTTGCTATCGGTGTTGGTTTAATCTGGACCGTCTGGGGTTTTCTGTCATCGCTCGGGGCGAACTTTTTTGTTAACAACTGGCTGCACGACTACGTGCTGCCCTTTCAAAGCATACGCATTCCTTCGCGCGCGGCGATGATTTGTTACGTCGGACTCGCAGTGCTGGGAGGGATAGGCGCAGCGCAAATCGCCGGTTGGGCATACAGGTATGTCGCTCATCCTCGCACCAGGGCGATCGTCTTTGCGCTGTTTGGGGTCGCACTTCTTTTTGAGCTGCACGCCTCGCCGCTTCGCTTTGAAAAGGGAGAAGTCGACCCGTCGGCGCTGGCGCTGCGATTGAAACAGACCCCGATGAGAGGCGGCCTGGTGGAACTTCCTTCCGAAGAGGGCACCAATCGCGACTTTTATATGTTGCGCGCCGCGGACCACGGCCGGCCGCTGGTTAACGCCACGTCGAGTTTCATCTCGCCGCTTACCAACGAAATAAATTTGGCGACGCGTGCTCAAATCTCGGACAGCTTTCTCAACCTGCTCGAAAAAATCCCGGCCTCGTATCTGGTGATTCACAACGACCGCCTCGTTCCAGAGCTGCGTCCCGATTACGAGAACTTCCTGGCGCGCCAGATTGTCCGGGGGCGCCTGCGTTTCATTAATCGCTTTGACGGACACAGCGATTTGTACGCCGTAGTGAGCACCGAGCCGGACGCAGCCAGCGAGTCAGTCCTGCCGTTTACTGTCTCCATCCGAGAATGGTCCGAGACTATTCACGACGACCCGGTCACCCTTCTGAGCCAGCCGCTGAGTTGGAGCCAAAGACTCTATCGGGTTTATTTAGCCAGCACCGGTGCGATGCCGCGTTATAAGCCATTTATGAGCGACCTGGAGAAGATCGGACATGGCATCATTGTGGGTTCTGATGAACAGGAGCGGGAGGTAACGGACAATTTCCAACGGTTCATGGAGGAATGGACCAGGCGCGAAAGCTTTAGCGCGTCGTTTGCTCCACTCGACAACACACAGTACGTCAATCGTCTGATCGAGAACGCCGGGATAAGTATTGATCCGGCCGGTCGCGAAGCTTTCATAAGCCGATTGGCGAGCGGGCACGAGACTCGCACCGGCGTGTTAATGGAGATTGTTGATGACCCGCGGCTGATCGAAAAAGAGCAGTATCGCTCACTGCTGGAGCTGCATTACTTTGGCTACCTGCGCCGTAATCCGGACGATCCGCCCGACGGAAATCTGCGCGGATTCAATTTCTGGCTTCAGACTTTGGAGCACAACCATGATACGAGCGCGCTCTCCACCGCGTTCAAAGTAACCGGTGAGTATCATCAGTTCGAAAGAAAACCTTGACCCACGGCGAGTTGAAGTCAGTACCACCTGCGTAAGCGGGTGGGTTAAACACTCAAGTAGGTGGGTTGAATGTTAGGTGGTAATGACCTCATCCTCTCGGTACATTCAAATCGGTTTGGAGTACCGCCTTTAGGCGGCAAGGTTGAGGCCGACCGGGCCGCAATCACCCAGCGGCAGTGATCAGTCTCTCCACCACATGCTCCCAGGTAAGATTCATGGCTTTTATCTTTTCGCGCCCGCGTTCACCCATCGTCTGCGCCCGGGCACGGTTGTCATACAAATCGTCGAGGGCCGCGGCGATCGCTCGCGGGTCCGGCTCAACGACCAGGCCTTCAGAGTCGTGCTCAATCAATTCAGTAGCGCCGCCGGCATCGTTCGCTACCACGACGGGTTTGCCGGCGAGCATTCCTTCGAGAGTCACATACCCGTAATCTTCATCAAACGGCAGATAACAGACACCCAGGGAGTTAGCATACAACTCAACCAGTTCATCGTCGGTGACAAACCCGCGCATGGTCACGCGGTCGCCCACTCCGTGTGTCTTGATCAAATTTTCGTAGCGCTTCATGTCGGCGGAACTGCCGGCAAGGATCAGCTTAACCTGAGTGCGGACCAGACTCATCGCTTCGATCAAAAGCTCCTGACGCTTTTGCGGCTCCAGGCGGCTGGGGTAAAAAATGTATTCACCCTGCTCGCCTGTTTTCAGACGAGTGGCCAGGGGCGGCGGATGATAGAGCGGTTCGCTTTCGATGTTGTTGTATCGCTTCAGTCTTGCCGCGACCGCCTTTGAATTTGCAAAAACTTTCCGCGCTTCCGGGATGAAGCGCTCGTCGCAGTGCTTGATCCATTCACGGACGCGCACGCCTTCGGGATAGGTCGAAAGGTCATCGAACTGCGTCCCCCAAAGATTGTAGGCCGCGCGATGTTGGTGCAGGATCCACAGCACCTTTCTCTCGTGCGCAACCAGGTAAGCCGGAAACTTCATCCCGATCACCAGGTCAACCGTTTGGCCGTTGGCTGCGCTCAGATCGAGCATGCGCCAGGCCATGGCGCCCCGCATTATCTCAGTCGGCGGATACCACTTGAAAGGCAGGGCCACGATTTCCGCCTTGTACCCAGCGGAGATCAGTGCGCAACGCAAACCCTCGACGTGCGACTCAGCACCGCCCGTGGTGAAGGGAACCTGCGTTGTGCAAATGAGAATGTTGCGGATCATTTAGTGACAGAGGTCAGGTGATTAAGTTGGAAGTCTTCAAAGGTATCAATGTTAGCCGCGGAGCGGCAAAAGATCTGTAGCCCACGGCGTCAGCCGTGGGTGTGGATTGTGGGCAACGCGCTAGCCGCAGAGCGGCGAAACTCGAAACGAGATCAACGAAGGGTTTCGCCCCTACCGGGGCTGGTTTGCTTTAGCATAAATGTCCCATGGCTTACGCCAATGGGCTACAGATCTTTAGCCGCTCCGCGGGCTGATTCGGCCCTGATTCATCGACGCAGTAAACCACTAAAGCCTCGAGCTCCAAGAACAAAAGCCCCACTGACAACTGACCACTAACTACTAACGACTTCAATATTGCAGACAGCAATTGACAACTCCCGATCATCACGCGTGGCCTCGTCTGTCGGGCGCGGTTGCCAGGTGCGATCGGATCTAATCTCGAGTTCGAACTCGCCTTCAGCGGCTAACGAAGCCGGAACCGGCAGCCGCAGGTTCAGCCATGAGTGGCGAATGAGCGAGAAGTGCGACAGGCGCTCGCCGTTCAGCAGCACGTCGAGCGTGAGCGGACGTTCGCGAATATCGGGCACGTGCGTGGTCAAATCAAACGCGATTTCCGAAAGCCCCGATGCCTGAAACTTTACTCGGCCACGCTCTCCCATCCAGCGCGCGACCGGGGGCAGCAGGTTCGGCTCGTACCAGCCATCGTCAAAACTGACACCGGTATTTCGATCCAAGCAGAGCAGCGAACCATGCGTCTCAGAGCCAGCATAGAGAGCGCTCCGATCGCGATGCTCATTATAAAAGGGACCGAGCGGCGCATCGGACGCTTTCAGAAAAACGTACAGGCCGACCTTAGGCAGCGGAATGCTCAGATCCGATACTTTGCCGAACACGTAACCCATCGCCATGTCGAAAGCGCGGCGTTCCTTGAAAGACAGATCGCGCAGGTAGTCGAGAAAATCTGCTTCAAACTTCAGACCGTAATGGTCAGCCTGTTTGAGAAATTCTTCGCTGCTCAAGCACAGCGCATATCGCGGTTCCCAGGCAACGTGCTGAAAGAAGCGTAGGAAGCGCGCCCCGTGTTCCTGTTCTTCTTCCAGTCCGACGTGTCCGTCCACTTCGATGAAGCGGCGGAGTTCGGCGGCGCTCATCTCGTCGTAATCCTTTTGCGAATTGCGGTCCATGCACTCGATGCCGTGCATGGTCACGCCGCCCGGACGCAGAACGCGTCGTACCTCGCTGAGAACGGCGTCTTTCTCTTCAAAACCGACGTGACCCAACACGTCGAGACTAACGACGTAATCAAAACTTGCGTCCGCAAAAGGCAGATGCGAGAGTTCCGCGGTCAGGGTTGTGTCATAACCATTTCGTCGCGCGGCGAGTACGCATTCCGGCGAGACATCGACCCCCGTGAGCACGACGCCTTTGCGTTTCAACAGCGCCAGCATGCCGGCGCCGCAACCGAGATCAAGCACCGTCGAGCCGACGCGCACGTTATCGTAAATCCACATCGTACGGGCGAAACGCATGTCAAACCGATCGAGTGGCTTGAAGTAACGCGCGTCCAGCACCTCGTCGGAAACAAACTTCGTGCGATAGAACTCGGTCACGTCGCTGATGCCGGCGCGCTGGTAGAGATCGCTTTTCGGTGAGTCTGACATGATTAAGGGAATTGAAGGCCTGGGTGGCACGGAGGTCCCGCCCGTGAAATCACGTGCAAGATGCACGTGCCACTCGTTTCACTTTTTGCCGTTCGCTAGCGCGGTTTCAAGCTCGTTTAGCCGAGCCTCGATGACGCGACGGCCGCGATCCTCGCTCACCGCCGTTTCGCTCGCTTCCAGCGAGAGCTGCTTGAAACAAACCCGCTGCTCTTCGCGCAATTCCTGGTCGCTCTCGCGTAATTCGCGAGCGAGCTCGGCCAGCCGCGGGGTTATCTCCGCGCGCGCCTCCTCGATTTTTTGCGCCAACACGGCCGCCGTCTCGGTTGCCTGGGTTGCGATTGCGTCCGTGCGGGCTTCGATGGTGTCGCTGCGAGCTTCGTGGGCGGAGCTATGGGCTTCGAGGTTGGCTGTGCGGGCTTCGATGCCGGCGTTGCGAGCTTCCTGATTCGCGTCGCGCTTTTTGATTTCCGCGGTCAGGCTTTCGATGGCGGCTCGCAAACCGGACAACTCTTGGTCGGTGCGCGCGAATTTGTCGCGCCATGCTTCCGAGTTCGTGTGTAACTCAGCCCGCATTCCCGCGAGATCCTGACGCTGTGCAGAGAGCGCGTGCAGAGTCTCAGACAGGGCGTGATGAACGGCCGAATTGAAGTTGATCTGCTCCCAAATAAACCAGCGGCTCATGGATTTGAGACGACTCTTAAGCCACAACTCGAGGCGGGCCGCGCTTCCGCTTCGATTGCTGTAGAGCGGCGGCAGCCGATCCCAAGACCGGCCCGTCGTCGTCAAATGAGCAGACAGGCGATTGAGCGCTTCACTGTTTTCAAGATCATCCATTCCATTTAGCGAACGCGAGGGCCCCGGCTGCGGGTCCTTTGCGGAAGCGACGAGCGTCAACGGAGCGTTGGCTTGCTCGTAATCGTTGCGCACGCGCTCGCGAATTTCGTTGAGAATGCTTTCTACTTCGTTAACCATGACTCACGCTTTAACTGTTTCGAGTGACTCCTGCTGAGCGCCCAACGCCGCTTCGCTTTCGATGCGCCGGGCAGTGGCGCTCGCGTTGAGATTGGCGACGCCTTCGGTCACGTTCGCGCTGGTGACCCGGAAAAAACGCGCCCCATCGATCCAGTCATAAGCCTCTCCATTGCGGCTGTGGACGGCGCAAGTGATCGAATAGTCGTCGACTCCCAACCAGCATTCGAATGAAAAAGTGGCTTCCAGCATGTCGCCGCGCCGGACCGCGCCAAATTCAATCTGCTGCTCTTTGGTGTTGGTGCCATAGGCGCTGATGCCGTGACGATTACGAATCAGAAACCCTACGATCGGATCGTCAAGATCGTTATTGACGCGAGCCAGCATGCGCATCGTAAGCGGCTCGCCCGTTTCGACGGTTTCCACTCGGCGTTGGGCCGCGTCTGCTAAATCCGCCAGAACGATCTCGGCGCTGCCATCGCCGTGGCGATAAGTGTAACTGAGCGGAGCCCAACTTTCGGCCTCGCCGGGAGCGGCGGGTTCATCGCTGTTTGGGGCTGAGTCCGCCTCGAAAGCGCGTTCACGCTCCATAATGATCTTCTGGTAGTGATTGAGCACGTCGACGGGCCGCCCATCGGATACGATTCTCCCGCCACTCAACAGGATCGTCCGCGAACACAGGGCCCGCACCGCGGCCAGGTCATGCGAAACAAACAGCACGGTCGTGCCGGCCTCCTGCAAATCCTTGATGCGGCGCAGACATCGATGCTGGAACACCGCATCGCCAACGGCAAGCGCTTCGTCCACCACCAGGATATCGGGCTCGACACTCGCGGCGATCGCAAAAGCGAGGCGCACGTACATGCCGCTGGAATAAGTTTTTACCGGCTGATAAAGAAACTGGCCAATCTCCGCGAACCGCTCTATCTGTGGAAATAGCGCATCGGTAGCGCGACGCGAAAGTCCGAGCAGCGAAGCGTTCATGTAAATGTTTTCGACGCCGGTGAACTCCGGATCAAAGCCGGCGCCCAATTCCAGCAGCGCGGCTATGCGGCCTTCGTGCCAGACATCGCCATGGGTCGGCTCCAGCGTGCCCGAGATAATCTGCAACAGCGTGGACTTACCGCAACCGTTCGGACCGACGATGCCGACAGTCACGCCTTTCTCGAGTTCAAAGCCGACATCGCGCAGCGCCCAGAATTCTTTGTGCCTCCGCAAACGGCCGCGCGTCAGCGACTCTTTCAATCGATCGGCTGGACGCGTGTAAGTCCGGTACTGCTTTGAGACATTTTCTACGCGGAGGACCGTAGTCATGCGGAGAAATGTAGCAGATGTCGGGAGAGGGAAGCCAGAGAAGGCGTAGAACCGCCAGGAAGTCGGTAGCGAGCGAGTCAGAAGCCCGGCCTTAAGGAAGGGCCAACCCTCGCCATCATACTTGATTCAAGGAAGTTGAACTGTTGTGGCGAGGCGATAGACGAAATCGTCGCGAGCGTCGCCCTTCTTGACGCGCCGGCTTCTGTCACGGAGGCGCAAACGACCGGGTCGTCAATCCTGACCTCAAAAGAAAAAGGGATGAGAAGCATTACTGCTCCTCATCCCTGTGGTTGATCGAATGACCGCGCTTAACTTAGCTCGGTCCAAACCGCTGCCGGTACTCGGCAGACGAAATGAACGCCTTGACCATATCAGCTTGAACAAAGTTGCCGTTAAAGCTGTTCAGTTTGTTGAGCCAGAAGTTATAGCCCGCCACATCGGGATCGCGGCGGAGATAACCGAAGTACTCCATCAGCACGAAATTCCGAGTGAACTCGTTATTGTTGAACTCTTCCGACTCGGCTACCTTCCTCAGCACCTGGGCCCGGGTCAGGGTCGAGCCATCCAGACCGGCGATCAGCGAATTGCGGAATGCATCCTCGGCCGGGAAATTCCCGCGAATCTCGCCGCCGGTGAATTGCGTCGTGTGGAAGTTGATATAGGCGCGTCCCTGACGCAGGTTACTTAACTGGGCCGCCAGAGTAGTGCCGTTGCCCTCAGGCGCATCCCACTTGCCGCTGAAGGTTCCGCCAACGCCGCTACTAAAAGGCGTGTTCGCCGCGTCGTTAGGATTGTTGTCATTGAATGGAGAGCCAAAGAACCCCCACACAACCGGACCGTTCACGCCCGGCGCTACCGAAGCCCCGGCATGAATGTGCGCGTTGAGCAGATTGTCGTTGGCGTCGGCGGTCTGCGAACCGGTAACGTCGATGTTGTTAATTGTGGCAGTGAACGTCATCGCAGTTTGCGCTGCGTTGAATTGGAACCTGGCAGTGCCCGAAGAAGCAGGCCTGGCGCCCCCGCCCGAAAGCGTAGGTGTCGTGGGCGGAACCTCCTGGCTATTGGTCAAACTTACGACGAACAGCCTCTGGTTTGCGGGATCGATGCCGGCGCTGCCCAGCAGAGAGTCAACGTAATCCGCATTGCTCAGAGTTGAAAACTTGCTGACAAAATCAGGCCGGTTAACGAAGTCGTTAAAGTACGCCGTCTTGTTTGCTTCAAGCTGAGTGTCGAACGTTGGCGTGCCGAAGACGAGGTCCTTCTGCAACTGTTGTGTGTCCTTTTCGAACTGGCCATACAGAACTGGCACCTGCGCGCCAAAGCTGGACGGCAAATTTCCGAATGCGGCCTTGTTGGCCAGAATTGCCAGCGCGCCAGTGCTCTGAAATTCAGTCGAGAGGAAAAACGCCGCCGAGACATTGACCCGCTTAGCCTGGGTACACGAGGCATCCCCGCACGAAGTGATCTGATTGGTCCAGAAGTTGAAACCCGATAGATCCGGTTCGCGATTGAGAAAATCGAGATACTGCTGGCGGACGAAGAACGACGCGGTGTCAATCGGATTGGTTGACGGCGGTGACGCATCGTTATCGGTGATCGTCAAGGTCGCCACATTCGGACTGCCGAGGCCCGCTCCCGCGCCCGTAACATTCGAAAGTGCCAGGTTGACGATTTCATTCCCTTCAACGAAATTGTCGTCGACGATCAGGATGCGCACCGTCTTGCTGGTTTCACCCGGATTGAAGGTCACCTTGGCAACAGCGATCTCATAATCGCTCTTCTGCGAGGCATGGCCCGCGCTTGACTGGTCATAAGTGAAGACGTTGACGGTGGCCGTTCCAGAAGCATCGCCGGCGCGAATGACACTGACGTCGATGTGGCCCGTGCCTTCGCCGATCACGAAGTTGTCGGTGGCGAATTGCACGAGCGCGGTGGCGGAAGCCGTCGTCGGATTCAGCTTACCGAACAGTCCGTGCTCCTCTCCGGCGGTGCCGGCGGAAAAATAGAGCGTGGCTAGATCACCGGCCGAGCCGCCGTTCCCGAATTTCAGAGCCCACAGCCCATCGATCACGATGCCGGTACCTGATTCATCCCGAAGCTCTCCATTAGTCGCGGGGCTCAGGAGGGCGCCCGTTGTTGGGTCGAAGGCGTGGATGCTTGGATTGCCGGCCCCGAAGTTACCAACGAGGAGGTCGCCGCCGTAAGTCCCGAAGCCGGCGGGAGCAATCGCGACACCCCACGGCGCATTGAGCTGTCCGTTATCAATTGCGAACGTCGCGTCTTTAACACCATTGGTGTCAAACCTGCGCACGTAACCCTTGCCGATGCCTACTTCTTCGTCACCGCCCGTGCCGAGTTTTGCGTACGTCACGTACAACTGACCGCCTATGTTCTGAATGTTGAAGGGGTGATAAACGTTCGCACCCGAGTTGGGAATGGTCACGTCAACGAATCCACCGGTGACAGTCGTCAACGCAAACGACGGGTCGTACACGTCGATAACACCATTGGCAAAGTCGGCGGCGTAGAGGCGATTTCCGCCAGTGGCGGCGCCCGCTGCGAGACCCTTATAGACGTGGCCCGGATGACTGGCGGCAATCACTGCAGTAGTGGAGCCGGCTGCCGGCGCGTTTGTATTCCAACCCGTAATGTTCCCGGTCTCCGAGGCGAAGAGAAAGCGCGCGACGCAGGGAGACGAGGCACAAGCCCCGGGCAAAACGAAATCCGTGGTCGACGGGTTGGCAACGGTTCCCGTGGGGAAGCCGCCGGGAATCGTAACCGTCTGTGGACTCGCATTTAGCACGAACGGACTGCCCGAAACATCGCCCTTGAGCAGTTGGCTTGTGCTGCTGCCGTTGTTGGCGACCCAAAAGGGACTGCTTGAAGTGAGACTAATGCCCCACGGGTTTACCAGCAACGGATCCTGAAAAGGAGAGAAGCCGGGCAGATCCGAAATCAGATTCGTCTGGCGGTAGGCTGAGCCGGGGGCTACCACTGGAATGGCGGGCACCAACACATTACCTTGTTGAGCGCGTACCGGAGCGGCGAATCGCGCAGGCAAGAAAAACGACGTTAACAATCCAGCTAATGCAAGGGCAAGAACGATACGCGCACGATGCGCGTAGAGGCGGGCTTTCAACATTTCAATCCTCCTGATCCTTAAATAGAAACGTCCGAGAGGTCTTTTACTGATGCGAGAATGAAGAGACGGTCTCAGTTGTTTGGGAACCGCGCCAACTCTATTCTGGGTCGTCGATTGGTGTCAAGGAAAATTCGGGAACGATCACAATGTTGAGCGGAAATCGAAACGACAAAGAAACGGGAGCCCAGTCAGCGCCCCATTCCCTTTGCACCTTTAGTCAGTGATTCTGTTATCTGGTTTGCGCCGAACCTCTGCCGGTACTCAGCAGAAGTGATGAAAGCTTTGACCATGTCGGCGTTAACGAAGTTGCCGTTGAAGCTGTTCAGTTGGTTCAGCCAAGAATTAAAGCCGGAGGCATCGGGATCGCGGCGGAGACAACCGAAGTATTCCATCATGACGAAGGTGCGATTGAACTCTACCGTGGCCAAGGCCGGATCGTTGGAGTGGGGAATCTAACTGAACTACGTCGCGCCTTTCAGCTCAGGCGACTTCACCTTGAGGCACGGCCTAAGTACAATACTGACCCTGACACGCCTTGCTTCTTTACTTCTTTCCTGGTGTGCCCCTGTAGCTCAACGGTTAGAGCAGCAGACTCATAATCTGTTGGTTCGGGGTTCGAATCCCTGCGGGGGCACCAATTGATCAGTGCCTTGACGGTGAACCAGTACCAGAAGAAAAGGGATGAGAAGCATCGCTGCCTCTCATCCCTCTAATAGTTTAAGGCCTTGCCGGTCTTAATTCGGTCCGAACCTCTGCCGGTACTCACCCGACGTGATGAACGCCTTAACCATGTCGGCGTTAACGAAGTTGCCGTTGAAAGCGTTCAGCTTGGCCAGCCAGAAGTTGAATCCCGCCGTGTCCGGATCGCGACGCAGGTAGCCGAAGTATTGCATTAGGACAAAGGCCGAGTTGAACTCCGCCGCAACCTCCTCGGGATAATCGATTGCCTTACGAACAACGCGGCCGCGGCTTTGCGCTTGCGTCGCCCCAAGCAGGTACTCGTTGACCAGGTCGGGACGCCTCGGCGTGAGGTTCACACCGGAGCTGGTTTGAATAGTAGCAATCAGCGCATCAATAAAGTCGGACCCGTTTTGGGATGCCGGATACTTCGCGAGAAATTCCGGCCGCGTCACAAAGTCAGCGAAAAAAGCCGATTTGTTTGCTTCAAGCTGTGCGTCGAAACCCGGCTGGCCGAAAATCAGGTTTTGCTGCAGCGCTTGAGTATCAATCTCGAACCGGCCGTATACCGGGATCGCACCGAGTGCTGCCTTGGGAGCAAGATAAGCGGTCAATCCCGTCTTCTGGAACTCAGCGGAAAGGAAAAAAGCGGCCGAGGCGTTGATCCTCTTGACTTGAATGCATTGGGCGTCCGCGCCACAGGATGTAATGGTGCCGGTCCAGAACGTCAGACCGCTCGAGTCAGGGACTCGATTCAGGAAATCAAAGTATTGCTCGCGGACGAAAAACTGTGCGTCGTCAATGGGGTTGGTCGCCGGGGGCGGCGTATCGTTGTCCGTAATAGTTACGACAGCCGTGCTTTGGCTTCCCAGGGCCGCGCCGCTTGGGTTACTCAAGACGAGGTTAATCGTCTCGGGAGTCTCCTGAAAGCCATCGTCCGGGATGAGAATTTTGAAAGTCCTGCTCAGTTGCCCGGCAGCGAAAGTGAGCGTGCCCGCGGCAAGTAAATAATCCTTGCCCTGCGTAGCCGGCATTGGCGTAGTGGCGGGCGCGATCGGTGCGTCGCCGTCAAAGATTGCGTAGTTAACAGTCGACGAGCCGCTTATGTCGCCCGCACGGGTTACGTTGATGTCCACACTCCCGGCGGCTTCAGAGATACTGGCACTGGGGCCACCAAACTGGACCGACGTTAACGCCGGCGTTGATGATCTGAGTGAGCCGAAGAGACCGTGTCTCTCACCGTCGTAACCAGCGTTGAAGTAGAGAGCGTTGGTGTCGCCTCCTCCCACGCCGTTGCCAAAAGTTATGGCCCAGAGGCCGGGGATAATAATCGGACTGCCCAACTCGTCATTGAGCGTGCCAAGAGGCGCGCCCGTGGTTATGTTGAAGGCGTTGATCTTGCCGTCACCAAAGTTGCCGACCAGGAGTGCGTTTCCAAACGCGCCGAAACCGGCGGGCGAAACAGTCAAGCCCCAGGGCGAATTGAGCACGCCGTTGGAAATCAAACGACCCAGAAAGTTACCATTCGTGTCGAACTTGCTGATGAATCCATTACCGGGACCCGGCAGATCCGTGCCGTCTGCCGGATCTATCTTGGCATACTCGACGTAGAGCGTGCCTCCCAGATTCTGAATATTGAAAGGAGCAAAATCCACCGGAATGGCCGGATCCGTGAATGTTCCGGCCAGCGTCGTCAGGGCAAAGCTGCTGTTGTGAACGTCGATCTTCTTATTGGCAAAGTCTGCGGCGTAGAGAAAGTTCGCCGTGCCGTTGTTGCCTATGGCGAGTCCGGTATAGACGTGGCCCGGGTGACTGGCCAAAATGCTGGCAACGGTCCCCGCCCTCCAGGCGATGATGTTCCCGGTGATGGAAGCGAAAATAAATCGTGCCGGACCGGTGCCGCCACCCGACGTAATCACAAAGTCGCTGCCGCTATTGGAGACGGCCCCGGTTGGCAGGCCGCCGGGAATAGTGACGTTCAACGGATTCTTCGTTATCGGACTGCCGGCGACGTCCCCGCCGTAAAGCGTGGCAGTGGAGGTCGCCTGGTTAGCAACCCAGAAAGGACTGGTCGCCAACTGCGCGAGACCCCAGGGATTGACCAGCAAAGGATCCTGAAGTTGGGCGAAACCCGTAATATCTGAAACAAGGTTCGTCTGGCGGTAGTTATTGGTCACAAATTCGGGTTGCTGATCTTGTGGCGCATCGCTTACTTGACGCTGCACCACGTGCGAGGAATTATTTGCCGACGTTGATAACCCTGGCAGGATCAGGAATCCCACGAATCCAACGAGCGCCAGGCACGCGAGTCTTCTGGCTTGGGTACCGAAGCAGAATTGACGCATAACGTTCTCCCTTGCGATATTTCGAGTCAAGTAAGGATTACGGCGGTGGTGAAATGAACTCTGTCTGGGGCTTACCGAACGCAGACCCGCCTTTGATCGGTAACTCCTTCTGATTAAAGGAAGGCCACTCTATGACGA
The DNA here is from genome assembly GCA_033856915.1 of Blastocatellia bacterium. Classification (GTDB taxonomy): domain Bacteria; phylum Acidobacteriota; class Blastocatellia; order Pyrinomonadales; family Pyrinomonadaceae; genus UBA11740. Next base: position 38,986 of record JAWVEB010000016.1, read on the forward strand.
TGAAACAACACTGTCAAGTGAATTTCCCGGCAACCGCAAATGACAGGAAATGCTTTGATTGGAATCAGAAGTCACAGGCTAAGAGCGAGCTCAAAAATGACAAGGTGTTTGAAAAACACTTCGGAAGTGTAGCCGCAGCAATTGAGCCGCTGCGTAAATCTTAGGCGGCGCTCTTGAATTAGAGCTTCGCTGGCACACCTAGCGAGCCCAATACACGCAGCATGAGATCGGTTGAAATGTCGTGCGTGTTGCGGTTCAGAATGGCGGTCACGCGGGTGCGTGAGTTGTGAGCGGGCCGCGCCACTTCCAAGTGAGTCAATCCCTTCTTGCCAACAACCTCGATGATCTTATCATTCAAATCGCTGGCGCGATTATGGCGCGATGGCGTCCTCTTATGTAGCGATACCTAACGAACTTTGACGGCTGCTGATTCGGTAAATACTGCTTCATCTCGTTTCGTCTTGCCTTGTTGATGCCCCCTCAAACCGTCTCATAATCTGTTGGTTCGGGGTTCGAATCCCTGCGGGGGCGCTAAATCAACTGGCGAAGACTCCTCATGCTCGACGTGTTCGCCAATATTTATTTTGATCCGAGTTTCGCTTCAAGTGTGGGAATCCAGCTCACCTGGAACCGGGGCTCGACTGTCCTGGCGAGTTCCAGCGCCTGCCGGTATTCCGCGCGGGCTTCGTCGGGCCGGTTCAGCGCAGTCAGCGCGTCTCCCAGTGCCGACTGTGTGGTCACGGAATCCGGCGCCAGCGCGACGGCCGCCTGTGCCTCCGCGAGCGCCTCGTTCAATTGCTTTCCGTCAAGAAGAACCATTGCATGTTGCGCGTGGCCCAGCGCCGACGCGAGCGGGATCTCGAAGTGTCCCTCGAAGACGAAGACGCTGGCATCAATGACCGCCACGGGTCGAAGCTGTTGAAACTGGCGGTAAGGATTTAGGGCGCCCGGACCAAACTCGAATCCGGAGAGCACGCCGGCGCTCACGAGTACGGTCCCGTCGATGGTCGGGGGAACGTCGATCCGCTCGTTCATCCAGAGAGAGTCCGCCGTCGGCAGCGGCTTGCACGGGATGCCATAGTAATGCGGCTCGAGCACGCCTTGCCCAAAGTAGGCGAACCAACACTCCTTGATCCCGCGCCCGTCGAGATACTGCTTCGTAGACTTGAGCTGCTGCGCCCAGTCGACGTTCGAGTCGGTCAGGTATTTGTAAGTTTGCGATGGCCCTCCCCACAATTCGTTGGAGTAGGCCATGTAGTTGGGATACGACCGCACCGATGAGAATACGTGGAAGAGCAAGAGCGCCGCCACGACGTATTGCCAGCGCCGGTTGCTGCGCATGAGCCTCCACGCCGCTCCGCCGATCAATACTGCGAGGAACAAGTACACCGGCAGAATGTGCCGGACCCCGATGTTTATCTTCGAACTCATCGCGATCATCAGATAGAACGCCGGAGGGACTGTCAGGAACAATATCTCTCTCATGCCCTTCAGCTTTCGAGTCGCGATCGCGAAGACTGAAATCAACGTTAGGATTAGGAACGCCAGAGTAGACTTGATCGCAAACGTTACCGGAAAGTAGAACCAGACTCCGTGCGGGTACACGGTGCCGAGCACGAAACTGGTATAAGTTTCGGCACTCAGCCGCACAGCCGCCAGGCCATAGAGATATGACTCAGGCAAGAGGTGCCACCGCCCCGCGAACGAGACGAGGTGGGCCTCGATCGGCTTCAATTGCCCGACCCACTCCGCGAATCCCGGATTGAGTTGGAGCCCGTACGGACGCGCTGCAAAGCGGAAGCCGTAGGACGCCCATAAGACACCGACAGCGATAAGCACCGTCACGATTACTGAGACGGCGAGTCTACCCGCGTGCCGTCCTGTTCCGACTCGTCCTGCCGAGTTTTGTTGTTTAGTGAAATGGCCGCGCAGCACTTCACAAATCGCAAGCAGAGCGAGCATGGGAATCACGAGAATGCCGGTGTGCTTGGCCCCGAGTGTGAGTCCCGCTGCCAGGCCGACGATCGTCAGTCGCCAGACGGACGGGACCTTCACGTATCGGTAGAACGCGTAAATCGTCGCGAACATGAAGCACGAGAGCCCGGCGTCGGTGGTCACGCGAGCGCCGTGTGCCAGGAGGTTCGGCTCGAACACGATTAACGTGAGAGCGATGAAGGCCGCGCCCATGCCGAAAAACTCTCTGGTTGCCAGGAACACAAGCAGCGCGAGCAGAACGGTGAGGATCGACGCCGTCATGCGGGCGCGAAACATCATCGTGTCCGCGTCGTTGCCGAAAAGGAATTCCTTGCCGTCCAAAAAGGCCTCTTGCATGAAGAAACGATTCTGAACCTGAGGGACCTTAAGCGGCATGGGCAAAAGCGGCGCCGCCGCCAGCATCTTCACGAGGGGCGGATGTTCGGGGTTGAGCCCGAAGTCTTTAGTTGTCAGGGACCGGTAACCGGCGAAGATATGGTCGCCTTCGTCCCAGGTCGGTGATTCCCGCGATACCGACACGACCAGTTGAAGGACAAGAGCGGCCAGAAGAACGATGACACCCACCGCTATCAGCCCACGTTTCTTGTTATGCAAACTTCCGCTCATCTATTCTCCCTGCATTACCCTAATTTGCTCTGAGCTGTTCAAGGGATCGCCCTGAGAGGTGACGCCAAATTCAAGTCGGAAGGAAAGAGGGTTTTCCAAAAGAGAACCATCAGTGCGAACATTAACATCGAGTGCGCTACAGTGTAGCCGACGAGCCACCAGTTGGCGGATATATATAACATACGGGTTGTGGATATATATAACATACAGGTTTTAGAGTCGAACACATTCTGGCGGCGGCACGTCCACTCTTGCCAACAGCCACGTTAGTAACAGCGCTAAAAGCGATCTTATGAAGAAACAAATGCTGGCCGTCTTATGCTTCGCGTCTCTGGTCCTGGTTGCCGGATGCGCGAAGCGATCGACTACGCTGACTAGTAGCTTCGGTCCACCTCAACTTATTTCGCCCGCGGACGTGAACGCCTCAGAGCCCGCGCTGGCCACGGCCAAAGATGGCGACGCTTATGTTGTCTGGGTCGAGCATCGGGGCAAAGACGCCGATGTCATGTTCAAGCATTTCAATGGCGACGGTAAGCCGCTCGGCGATCCGATCCGGGTCAACTCCAAAGCCGGACAAGCCACTGCCTGGCGCGGCGATCCGCCGACGGTCGCAGTAGCTGACGACGGGACCATCTATGTCGGTTGGACCGGCCGCGCTGAATCTTCAACGGGAGGCCCGGCGAACATCTATCTCTCGGCCTCGCGTGACAGCGGCAGGAGTTTCGCCGCGCCGATCAAAGTCAACGACGATCAGAAGCCCGCCGTACACGGCATGCATTCTCTGGCAGTGTACGGCGATGGCCGCGTTTACGTGGCGTGGTTGGATGAACGCAATGTCGCCCCAGCGCCGATGAAAGACATGAAGATGGATGCGAGCAGCGGTCATCACATGGAGAGCAATCGCGAGCTCTTCTTTGCGTCGTCGACCGACGGCGGTCGTTCGTTCGCGGCCAACCAGCGCATCGCTACGGATGTCTGTCCCTGTTGCAAGACAACTCTCGCTGTCGCGAAAGACGGGCTGGTCTACGCTAGTTGGCGGCAAGTCCTGCCGGGCGACTATCGTCACATCGCCGTGTCGTCTTCATCTGATCAGGGTAAAACTTTTGCGAACGCCACGATCGTCAGCAACGACGAGTGGGTGCTGAAGGGATGTCCCGTATCGGGCGCGGCCTTGTTAGCTGGGGCGGCCGGAACTTTGCGCGTGCTTTGGTACGCCGGCAGCGACAAAGGGCAACACGGGATTTATTGGTCAGAGAGCCACGACGCCGGCAAGACATTCACCCCGCGAGAACTACTCGCCGCCGGTTCGGCTCGCGGCACACCGGTGTTCCTGCGCGACGGCAACGGCGTGTGGCAAGACGGCGAAGGCAGCAAAGCACAAATCCTCTTGTCGCGATTCGGAAATGAGGGAAGAGTCTCTTCCGACCCGGCCGGCAGTCCGACGACTGTTACTTCCGCGGGCGAGCTTCCCGCCGCGGCCTCTGCAAATGGTCGCATCTTCATCGCCTACGTCGCCGATGACGGCGCGAAGCAGTCCGTCTGGTTGATTAATGCTGAGAAGGGAAAGCTCGGCTTCGGAGACAGCGGTCAGTAACGCGAGCGGCAGGGCTGAGTGAAAACACCGACTCAGCGCCGTGGGCGATTAGCCCAATGAGTTTTCATACAGACTCGGTATCGGCCGGTCTCGTTCCTCCGAACTCCGGGCTTGGAAAACGTCGCGACCGGGTCGCTACCGCACCGGGTACTGACTTCATCCCGCAGCTTTGTAAAATCTCCACAAAGCACGAACGAGTTCGTTGGAAAAATGTGAAACTTGACGGACGTTTCCTCGCGCAGTAAGTGTTAGTCTCGGTTCAGTTCAGGAAGGACCAGATGAATGACTACTGACAAGATTATTCGTATTGGCATCATCGGCGCGGGGTTTGCCCGCTCGACGCAGATACCCGGCTTCAAAGCCTGCGCTGGCGCGCGGATTGTCGCGATTGCCAGCGCGCGCCGCGAGCATGCTGCGGAAGTTGCCCGTGAGTTCGGCATCGACCATGTCGCAGATGATTGGCGAGCGCTGATCGCGCGTGACGATATCGATTTGGTCAGCATCGTCACGCCGGTCGCGACGCATTGCGAAATGACGCTGGCCGCGCTGGACCATGGCAAAGCCGTGCTCTGTGAAAAGCCGATGGCCATGAATGCCGACGAAGCCAGGCGAATGACTGAACGCGCGCGCGATGCCGGCGTGCTGGCGCTGATCGATCACGAATTGCGATTTTTGCCGGGCCGCCTACGGATGCGCGAGCTGGTGAGTCGCGGCGACATCGGCAAAGTGCGGCACGCGCAACTTACTTTTCGTTCCGACTCGCGCGCCGATCCTAGTCGTTCCTGGAACTGGTGGTCGGATGAAAAGCAGGGAGGCGGCGCTTTGGGCGCGATCGGATCGCATGTGATTGATGGTTTCCAATGGTTGTTGGGCGCCGAAGTACGCGAGGTGATGGGGAACCTCGCTACGCACATTCGCGAACGCAAGGATGAAAGCGGTACGCTGCGCGCGGTGACAAGCGATGACGAAGCAAACTTGCTTGTGCGATTCGCTGACAGTGAATTCACTGAAGGCGCGACGGGAAATGCATCAATGTCTTTGGTTGAGCCGGGCCAGTCCGAGCATCGCCTGGAATTGTTCGGCTCGCTGGGAGCGTTGAGGATCGAAGAGAGCGGCGAGTTGTGGCAGTCAAGAGTTGGCGAGGGAGAGTGGCGCGGCGTCGAAACGGCGTCGGGGGAACTGGCTCCGGGAATGCACGATGGTGGTTGGGCGCGCGGCTTCACTGCATTCTCAAAACGGATTGTTGAAGCTTTGAGCGAAGGCCGCACGACAGTAGAGGGCGCGGCCACTTTTGAAGATGGGTTACGAACGCAACTCGTGCTGGACGGGGCGCGGCGAGCGAATGAGAGCGGTTGCTGGGTACGAGTCAAATGAGAGTTTCCAGAATTGAATTGTCGTTTAGACGGACTTGTCCGGCGTCGCTACTTGTCGGCGGGATAAGTCCGCCGTCTAAACCACTAATCGATTTCTGAGCTGTGCTATGGCAGACGACAGACAACAGATTCGCGATCTAATCGATACCTGGGCCCGAGCTTCAGCCGCGGGTGACGTCGGAAAAATACTCTCGCTAATGGAGGAAGACGCGGTCTTTCTGCGTGCGGGTCATCCTTTAATGCGTGGCCGCGACGCCTTCGCCTCACAGTTCGAGGAGGTGGTTAAGCAGGTTCGAATCGAAGCGACTAGCGAGATTCAGGAGATCGAAGTCTCAGGCGATCTGGCGTATTGCTGGAACCAACTTACGGTGATCGTGACACCATTGAAAGGCGGCCAGCCCATGCGACGCAGCGGTCCGGTGCTGACGATCTTTCACAAAAAGGAAGATGGGAGATGGGTCTTGAGCCGTGACGCGAACCTGTTGGCCGAGGAGGATTAGTGGTAGCTGGACCCGGACATCCCCGCACAAACGTGGAGAGAAGCGCCCCTTGGATTATTTCCGACAAGAAAGTTTTCGCGCTTCGCGCTCAATGCGGACGCGCCTTCCGCGCTCCCAAAACAGCTATTGCTTGGTTGCTTTCTCGGATCCGGTCTTGTCGCTGCCGTAGCCACCCCAGATCCCTTCCAGCCCGTCCGGCTTTATCTCATAGGCAACAAAACCGCAGCGGGACCCGCCAATACCCACGGCGACGTTGGTGCCCTGTTTGATGCCCACGCCTTCGGTGTTATTGCTCCAGACGAATCGGTAAAGGTTGCCGGCCGGCTCGACGGTAAGCTTCGCTTTGTATTCTTTGCCGTCGGGATTCCTGCCAGTTGCGTTGTAAGTTCCTACTAAACTGGAACCGCTGGAGCGCGTTGCCTTTTCAGTGCCCGCTTCGTTGACTCCCCAGTAACCCCATTTGCCTTCAAGGCCGCCGTCGCCGGCGATTTCAAAATCGATCACGCCACAGCCTTTGCCATTCGCGCCATTAGCAAACGCCACCGCGACGACGTTGCCGTTGGCCACGCCGACACCGTCGTATTGTGTCCCCGCGCTCCAACGAAATTGATAGACATCGCCATGCGGAATAACTTCGAGCGTGCCCTTGTAGCTGCCACCACCCGGGTTGCTGCCGAGGACGTTGTACTTGCCCGCAATGTCGGGCGGCGTGGCGGGCGTGTTGGTTGTGCTGGTCGCGGGGTTGGAGTTCTTGGGCGCGTCCGCTTTACTGCTTGTCGAGGTCGTCGAGGTGCTGCTGGATTTGCAGGCCATGACGCCGGCGATCAGTAAGGCAATGCAGATCAAAGCGTGATGTCGTGATTGTAGTTTCATCGTTAGTTCCTTTGGCTTTCCCGATCTGCTTAGCGCCTTCAGTTATTTTTTTGCGCCCTTGCGTGAACTAAAGTCGAGCCGAAGGAATTTGTCGCAAAGGCAGAGAAAAATTGAAGGCGCAAAGTGTTTGAATCTACATCGGCATAGACATTCCCGGGGGCATTCCTCCTCCCGGCATGTCCATTCCACCAATCGGTGTGCCCGGGGCCGGCTGGGCGGCGCCGCTCTCTCCACGAGCGCGCAGCAAAGAGGGATCTACATTCTTCAGTCCATACAGCGTCTTGTAGAGACCTTCGCGATTGACCAACTCGTCATGCGTGCCTTGATCTACTATTCGTCCCTTATCGATGACCAAAATGCGATCCGCGACGTCGGCGACAAAGTTGAGGTCGTGGCTAATCACCAGACAGGTGCGCTCGTTTGCGTATTCGCGAATCACCTGCGTCAGGCGGTTGCGCTCAGCGGCATCAAGGTTCTCGGTCGGTTCATCCAGCAAGAGCACTTCCGGCTTGCGCAGCAGGCATCGCGCCAAAGCAATCAGACGCTTTTGACCGCCGGACGGCACTTGCACGCCAACGATTGTATCGTAGCCCTTCGGCATTCTTTGCGGATCAACGATGACATCGTGGATGTGGGCCAGTTTGCACGCTTCTTCAATTTCCGCATCCGTAGCGCCGGCTCGGCCGAGGCGCACGTTCTCTCTAATCGTATCCTTGAGGAAGAAAGGAAACTGCGCCAGCTTTGAAACCTGTTCGCGCAACGAGTTCAAAGTTACGTCGGCGATGTCTTTGCCCTCGAGCAGAATACGTCCCTGCTCCGGATCGAGAAAACGCAGAATCAAATTCATGATTGTGGATTTTCCGCAGCCGATGGGGCCGACAAAAGCGATGGTCTCGCCTTCTTTGAGTTCAAAGGAAACGCCGTTGAGGACTTTTTGCGTGGGCGAGTAACCGAAGGCTACGTTGTCAAAAGCGATGTCGCCATGAACTTCGCCGAGCGCCACGGCGCCGGGCTTTTCAACGACAGTTGGTTTCGTGTCGAAAAGTTCATACGTTGAGACGATGCCCGGCACCAGTGATTGATACATGGTGTAGGAGCTAATCAGCCTTTGCACCGGCGTAAATAAGTTTGGCGCCATCTGCATGAAGACGAGAGCGCTCGCAAACGTCAGCCCCCACTTTTGGCCAAACATGATCGCCGAAAGAAGAATCAACGCGGTGGTGAGAGAAATAAGAACCTGGGCGCCACTGTTGCTGAGGCTCATCCAGGCCGTGGTACTCGCCGTATTTTTCGCCGCGATTCGCGACGCCTCACGGAACCGTTCATTCCGTTTTGGTTGCGCATTGAAGACCTGAATGTCAGAGATGCCGTTAATGGTTTCTTCAAGCTCCGAGCCCAGATCACGGGAACTCAAGTTGATGCCCATCGCGCCCTGCTGCAGCTTGCCACTGGTGAAACGAAACATCAGCACGGTAAGCGGCGCGAGGACGAACAGCACGACAGTCATCTGCCAACTCAACGCCAACAAATATCCGATCACAATAATCAGCACGATGCTGTCGACTACGGGCGTCAGCAGTACCTGGGTCAGCAGCCGCTGGACTGCCGTGGTCTCTGATAGCACGCGCTGCATCAATGCGCCGGTCTGCCCTCCCATAAAGAAGTCTAGCGAGAGCGATTGAATGTGCTCGTATAGTCTTTGGCGCAGCCCAGTGAGCAGTCTCTGCTCCAGGTTTGCATCAACCCAGGCGCGGAAGATATCCAGCACGTTGCGAAGCACTATGGCGCAAGTCCAGATAATGAAGATCGTGGTAAACGTCAGGGGCGTCCCCAACCAGTCTGTAATCCAGGGGAATGAACTGCCGCCGGTTTGCGCCGATTTATCATAGAAAGATCCGGTCACCGTCCACACGTTGTTCCAGTTACCGGTTTTGGCAACGTCGCCGAAGAGTTTGATGAGTGGACCAAACGCAGCCGCCGCCACGAACGGGAGCAGGAACATGACCAGCGACAGGAATAGCGAGAGCGCCACCATCGCTTTGTGTCCGCCAAGCAGCTTAAAGGCGCGTCCGAGATAAGGCCCGGCGTTCATTCTTGGCATCGTCTTCATGCGGATCTTGCCGTCGCCCGGGCCAGGCATGGGCGGTTCGCCTGCCGGCAGATCAGGAAGCGCGCCCGGAGGCAGTCCGTCGGGGGGCAGTCCGCCGATCGGTTGACCGCTACGAGTCTTGGCAGGCGTCGCGCCGGGCGCGTCGATTGGGGGAGTCTCGGAACTCGACATGATGATCCTCTTTCGGACTGTGTGGGAGTGGAAGATTAGAAGAACGAGGTGTAGGTAACACAAAACGCGGCAGGCGGACAAGTTTTTTTGCTTGCCCGCCCATCAGATTGCTTGCCGCAAAGACCGAGCCGAAAAGCGAACGCCGCGACTAAAACGTCTTACGCGCGACCACTCGTCCGGCCCGGTAGATCGAGCGCTTTTAGCAGTAGCAATAGTAGTAATGCCACCAGCACCCGTAAGCGTTGCAAAGAAGTTCGCGACAAACGCAGATAGCGCCGTACGCCTGAACTTCACCGAGGCTTTCTGCATTCTCGACCTTTACTGCATTAGCGCCGCCGCTCTGTGGAATCTCGGCGCCCGCGGTCTTCTTGCTCTCGGGAAACATCTGCGCTGCTTGATCGCCCGTAACCGCATATTGCGAGAGCACATCGTCGGGAACATCATAGATGCTTACCTTATTGTCTTGTCCGGGCGTAGAAGTCAAAATCGCCATTTGTTCTTTCTCCTTTGAATCAAAATCCGGAGGAAATTAAACTTTCCTCGGTTTGTTAATGGGGCCTGATAACGAGCCTCAACGGTTTCATCATCCGGCTATTGTTGCTTCCGCGTGAGCCAGTCCGCGGAAAGCCCAAGCTGGGAACTTTCCTGGCTCGAATCCCAATCTTCAATTTCTATCAGGTCGTTCTGAAACTCGCGGGAACGGCAAAAGCCTGACGGGCTTAATCCCTGCAGTCGACTGAGAACGACTTTCGCAAAACCAAGAATTTTGAAGGCGGGGCATCCTACCAGCGGAGACGAGATGAGGCAAGCTTTTTTGCCTAAGAGAAATAATTTCTATTCCGACTCTTTCAAACATTGCTCCAACAATGCGTCAAATCCACGGTCCTCGAGTCCCGGGCCGGCATATCGCACGACGCCTTGCCGATCAATCAGGATGCAAGTGGGTAAGCCATTTGCCCCATAGACAGCCTGCATATTTTCGTCGGACGCAACTCCTACCGGAAAGCCCAGTTCGTGTTTGGTGACCATCGCGCGCATTAGTTGCAACTCCTCTTGAAGCGACTCCTCTGGTCCGCCATACGCCATGTAGTGGCGGGTGATTGCGATAATTTCCAATCCGCGCGAAGCTGACTGTTCGTGCAGTTTTTTCAACTTCGGAAACATCTCCTGGCACGGTTTGCACCAGGTGGCCCAGAATTCCAGCAGCGTCACGCAGCCTCGCAAGTCTTCCAACGCGACGGGTCCGGCATTGATCCATGTCTTAACCGAGAGAACCGGAGCCAACTGGCCAATGAGTTCCATCTGCGTGGCCCGGTCGCGTATCTGGAGATAGCCGCTGGTGGCCATGCGCTTTTGAGGCGGCGTTCCCGTCGCCTGCATGATCTGTGAGATCTTCTCGGCGAAAGCGACTTCATCGGTGAGCAGCGCGCGCGCCTTCTGCATCTGGTTGAGCGCAGCGTAAGCGTCCGAGAGTGTTATCCCGAGGCGAATTCGTGTTTGAAACTCAATCTGGTACGGAGTAGCCCGCGCGACTTCCATCGCTCGCTCTAACTCCGTCGCCGACTCGCTCAGCTTTTCCTCGCGCAACAACTCAGCAGCGCGATCCAGCTTCGCGGCGACCGCGGCTTGCGGTGAAGTTGCGATCGGTTCATCGGGAACTCTCGATTCTACATTCATCTCAGGCGGCTCCATTCAAGGAGACGCAATATAGATGGTTGGCACGGATAAGGGCAAGTTGGGTTAGCCGGCGCCGTTTCTCTTGTAAGACCGATTGCCAACTGTATAATGCCCCCGTTGTCGCAATCACCATGCGCGATTCTCCAGGAGATCCTGGTTTAGAGTTCAAGCTTTAGCTAGTGTAGTGCGTCGGAAATAGCGCTACACAAAAGAGTACGTCAAGCCGCGAAACCTAGCCGCGTTCACGCGGCTTCCCCGAAGGGTTAGTAGACCAGCCGTTTTACGGCTGGGTAGCTGTGGCGTCGGCAACCTCAGCCCGTTTCAACGGGCTTAAGTCGCCCGCTTTAGCAATGCTGAAGCTGGACGAGAAGGACGCTCAAGCGCCCTACTGGATTTCCCTCCCGCCTTACCCAGCCGTAAAACGGCTGGGCTAGTAACCTGCGGGAAAGCCGCGTGAACGCGGCTGGGGTACCATCCAGGTGTTACGCTATTTCCGACGCACTATACTAGCGCTTAGAATCGCGAACCTAAA
>JAWVEB010000017.1:0-133981 GCA_033856915.1 Blastocatellia bacterium
ATGCGGCTCTCCGGATAGTCCACCTCGATTGGCACGTAGGCGGCGCCGCACTTCCAAATTGCCAGGATGCTTTCCAGCATTCGTTCCGAGCGCCGCATCAGCACCGCCACCAGATCGTCTGCCCCCAGCGGGCGCACCGCCAGCAGCTTCCGCGCCAGCCGGTTGGCGCCCTCGTTTACCTGCTCCCAGCTCAGCCGACGGCCTTCGCATTCAGCCACGATGCGCCAGGGCGCGGCCGCGGCCCCTTCCTCAAAACGCTCCACGAAACTCCGGTTGGCGTCGAACCGCGCACTCGTGTCGTTGAAAGTTGTCAACAACTGCTCTTGCTCGGCCGCCGTCAGCATTGGAAACTGCCCCACTGGCCTCCCCGGATCCTCCACAAACCCCTCCAGCAGAGTTTGCACGTGCCCCAGCATCCGCTCGATCGTCCCTTGCTCGAACCGGCTCGTGTCGTAAGTGATTTCCAGGGTCCATTCCGAGCCGGGGGTCACCTGCAACTGTAACAAGTTATCGGTTTGATCGTAGATTTGCGGTTCGGAAATGACCAGTCCGTTGGCGCCCCGCGTGAGGGATTCGTTCAGCGGATAGTTCATGAAGATCACGTTGCTACTGAAAAGCGGCATGCCGCGTGGCAACTCACTCCATTGCTGGATATCCGAGAGCGGAGCAAACTCATAGCGGCTGCGGCCAGCCTGTCGCACTTGAATTTGTTTCAGCCAATCGACCAGTGGCGCGCGGTCTTCAATTTGCACACGGACGGGTATCGTATTGATGAAGAGGCCGAGCATATTGCCCGCGCCTGGCAAATCAGGGGGACGGCCAGATACGGTAGCTCCAAATACTATGTCCCGCTCGCTGCTGTAGCGCGATAGAAACAGCGCCCAGGCGCCTTGAATGAGAATGTTCGGTGTGATTTGGTGCTGGTTGGCAACGCGCCGCAGACTTTGGCCCAGCGATGCAGGCAGCTTGCACCCCAGTAACTCACCGGCGCCGGATCTTCGCGAGAGCTTTGCGCCTACTGGCACCTCAGTCGTTGCGCCAAAGCCTTCCAGATACTTGGACCAGTAGTCTCGAGCTTCATTGAGATCCTGGCGCTGTAGCCATTGAATGTACGTTCTGTACGAAGCCGATGGCGGCAGGTTGAGAGTCTTCCGCGCGCAAAGTGCTTTGTAAGTTTTAAAGAACTCCTCCATCACCAGCGACAGGCACCAACCATCCATGAGGATGTGATGATGGCTCCAATTGAAGAGGTATTCGAATTCCGCGGTGCGGGCCAAAGTACAGCGCATCAGTGGCGCGCGATCCAATGCGAAGCCGGCCCGGCGATCGGCTAGCAGATGCTCCTGCCACTTAATGGCAATCGACTCGGCATCGAGCGAGCGCCAGTCTTCATAACTCCACGGCAGAGTCACTTTGTCCAGCACCACCTGAACTGGCTTGTCGATGCCCCGCCAATGAAAGGAGGTGCGCAGAATGCCGTGCCGTTCCACGAGCTTTTCCCAAGCCTGGCGATATGGCTGGGGCTTCAGTTGTCCGGAGATTTTGCAACTGAACTGGTTAAAATTGGCAGTCGACTGCGGCGAGTACTCCGCTTGAAACAGCATCCCCAGTTGCATCGGAGAGAGCTCGTAAATGTCGGCAATCATCGAAGCTCTTGGTCCAGTTGACATCTTTTAACCTTGAATCCGCGCCACCAGGGCGTCGAGTGTTTTCTGGTCGAGCCTGGCAGCAGGAAAGTCCGACGGAGTAAAACCGCGGGTCCCAACATTGGTGCAATGCTGAACCAGCAACTGGAGGGTTTCCGCGTAGCGCCCGGCGATTCGCTCGATGGTGGCGAACTCGTGCAGATTGCGACTGTATCTCCAGGTCAGGCGCAGGCAGCTATTGTGAACGACTCCCTCGATCTCCAGCAGGTGGCTCCGTAGTTCGTTCGGTGCGTGTTCCGGTGCATCCGATTCGAGCAGCAGTTTCCAATCTCCTCCCGCCATGAGGACACGATCGATCTGGCCCAGATAGTTGAAGAGGATCTCAGCCGGCGGTTGTGATTCAAGCTTCTCAACGTAATCGCGATCAGTGCTCAAGTAGCGCGCGATTCCATATTCGATGCCACGCAGAGGCACGGCCCGCATTTGTTCCTTGACGGTCTTCAACGCATCGATGGGCAAAACGCCGGGCGAGGTTTCGATCAGTAACGGATACAGAGATGTGAACCAACCAGCGGTTCTGGAGAGATCCAGATCATCAAACAGATCTTCACGCCCGTGCCCTTCCAGATCGACGAGCAATCGCGATTCTCCGGTCCACTCTTGAAACACCAGCAGCAAGGCGGCCATCAGAATCTCGTTGATCTGGGTGTTGAATGGCTTCGGCGCTTCCTGCAATAGGTTGTATGTTTCTTCTTCGGAAAGCGCGATGGTCACGGCCGCTTGTGAGTCAACGGTGTTTTTTTCGAGGCCGGCTTCGTAGTCGAGTGGCAGGCGAGGTGCGATCCATCGTGCTTCGTTCAGCCAGTAAGATTGATCCACGGGGTTGCTGTTACTAAACTCCTGAAGCCGCTCGCCCCATTCGCGGAAAGAACTTGTCTTGGGTGGAAATTGTACGGGCTCTCCTGCTTGAAGCGAGCGACAGCCTTCATAGAAGTCCTCAAACAAGATGCGCCAGGAGACGCCATCAACCGCGAGATGGTGAATGATGAAGAGCAACCGCGAAGGCTCGCGGTCCCCAAGCTTGAAGAGATGCAGGTGCAGGATGGGTCCACTTGAGAGATCGAGACTTCCCTGAAGCCTGGCCGACTCTAACCCTATGACAGCATCCCACGCCGACGATGGCAGATCGCTTAGATCAGTTACCGCGAATGGCGAATTCGTCTCGGACTCCGCGTAGACCTGCTGCCAAATACCGTTCGACTCAAGGAAACGCAAGCGAAGTGCATCGTGATGCTGAATCAACAAATCGAGCGCCTGTGCAAACACTTCAGGAGCGACGCAGGACGGCACCTCGAGCGTCACAGATTGGTTGTAGTGGTGGCGGCTTTTGACTGGCTGCCTGAAGAACCAGCGCTGCACCGGCGTTAACGAAGCGGGCCCGAACAACGATCCCTGTTCGGCCTTCAATGACTGTGCCTCGCCAGCAACGTTCGCCAGCGCCGCGATCGTTTGATGTTCGAAAACTTGTTGTGCCGATAGCTTCAGCCCCACCCGGTGCGCACTCGAAACAACTTGAATGATCAAGATCGAGTCGCCGCCGAGTTCGAAGAAGTTATCGTGAATACCGATGTTCTCTCTGCCGAGAACCTCACTCCAAATCCGCGCCAGACTTTCCTGCACTGCGTTTTCCGGTGGCGCGTAGCCGGATGACCTGGCCGTCGGCTCGAGTGGCATTGATGCCAACGCTTTCCGATCGATCTTTCTGTTTTGATTGAGGGGCATCTGATCCAGCAACACGAAAGACGAAGGGATCATGTATGAAGGCAACCTGGCCTTCAGTTGCTCACGCAGTGTCTCGCCGGACAGCGTTCCGGCCGGAGACAGAAACGCCACCAACCGTTTGTCACCCGGCTGTTCTTCTCGAACAACAACGACCGCTTCTTGCACTTCACTTTGCTGCAGCAGGTGAGCTTCAATTTCGCCCAGCTCGATACGAAAGCCACGAACTTTTACCTGCATGTCCTTACGTCCGGTCAACTCCAGGTTGCCATCGGGAAGCCACACTCCCACATCGCCGGTTCGATAAAGCCGCTCACCAGAAACGAAGGGATTCGCCACAAAAGATTTCGCGGTAAGATCGTCACGGTTAAGATATCCTTTCGCGAGGCCGATGCCGGAAATACAAATCTCACCGACCGCGCCTTCGGGAACCAGGTTCAGATCATCGTCCAACAGATAGATCGCAAGGTTGCGCAGGGGCCGGCCCACAGGAATGCGGCTGCCATATGAAATAGCAGGATCCACCTGGTAGTTCGTGGCGCACACAGTTGCCTCAGTTGGACCATAGGAGTTGTTGTAAGTCCGGCTCTGCGCCAGGCTGCGCGCGGTTTCGGCTTTGGCCTGATCTCCCGCGCTGATCACGCGGCGGACTTGCGGCAGATTTTCCCAATCGAGAGCGTCCAAATACATGGGTGGGGCATTGACGGTTGTGACGCCCTGGGCGGCGATGTAAGAGGAGAACTGCTGTGGATCCTTGATCAATTCGTGGCCGGCCAACACCAGTGTGCCGCCCGCCAGAAAGGTCACGAAAACTTCGAGAATGGAACCATCAAAGCAGGGTGAATAAAATTGCGTCAGCCGATCGGTGTCGCCAAAGCCAAAGCTTTCGACGTGGTGGACGACCATGTTCACCAAACCTGCATGTTGAAGCACGACGCCCTTCGGCTGTCCGGTGGAGCCGGACGTATAGATGATATAGGCCGCGTCTTCGAGCTTGGCGCGATGGCTTAACTCAGCCGCCGGCCCGAGCAGATCCAGTTGCAGGTCAAGTGCGAACATCGGGGTGCCCACCAGCTCCGTCAGAATCGGCAGACACTCCGAGTGAATCAGAAGTGCTCTCGCCCCTGCGTCTTCGACCATGAACCGAATCCGATCTTCCGGATACTCCGAATCAAGCGGAAGGTAGACACCGCCGGCCTTCAAGATTCCGAGTAGAGCAATGATCCACAATTCCGAACGCAGAGAGAGCACGCCGATGACATCACCGCGCTGCACTCCATATTCGGAGAGCAGGAATTGCGCCAGGCGAGTCGACTTGTCCTCCAGTTCGCTATAGGTTATTTGGACTCCGCTGCTGGCCATAGCAATCCGTTCCGGCGCCTGTGCGACGCGGTCACGAAACAGATCGAGAACTGTAGCGCCCCCCGGAACGTTGTGAACTTCGTCTCTTGTCCAAGCCCACGACTCGAGCAGCTTGGTTCGCTCTATTTCATCGATCACGGATATCGATCCAATGGCGACGTCGAAATTCCCAAGACCTGCAATGGCATTGCCGAGATGGCGACCGAAATTCTCCAGAAATTGCGCGGACAGAACGGAGGCCCGTCCTTCCAGACGGATGGACAATTTGCGATTGCGGCTGATCGTGATGACCAGGTCGTAACTGCCGATCTCCTCTCTGGCTGCTAAGGGCTCATGAATGCCTGGCAGTTGAATAAGGACGTTGGTGATTGGCAAATCGCGCTTCAGAGCCGCTTCAGCGAACTCGTCAAGGGGAAAGTCCTGATAGGTATAGCTCTGCGCAACCAGGTCGCGTACCCGATCGAGATAGTCGCGAACAGTAAGCGTGGTGTCGTAGTCAAAGATCAACGGCACGCTGCCCCTTCGCTCGTCTCCACCCGTGCTAAAGCCGGGGGAATCTGCGAAGACCGTCTTTGCGCCGGAATAAATTCGCATCACATGGAACATCGCGGCAAGGATGACGACGAAGACGCCGATATCCTTACCGCGCCCCAAGTCATTGACCAACTCGGCAACTTGGTCATCGAGCGTCAACTCGCGAACGATCGGCGCTCCCTCTGCTGGCAAGGCGTACGATTGCCAATTCTGGCGCAGGCGGAAGTCTCCCTCGATCAGACCAAGGGTTCGCCGCCAGAATGCGGTGTGCTCGCGATAATCTTCGCTGGTCAATAGTGTATTCAGCTCGTTCATTTCCCTAACCGAACTCGCTTAGCCTTAGTTCAGGACGATCTCTTTTTGACCAAACAGTCTCTCTGAATAGATACCCTTGGCGGAACACCACTCGAGCATCCGCCTCGATTCAATTAATGAGGGCGAAGTCTCGGTGAAAGTGTTGTCGAGGATGTGATTGAGCCAGGGCTCTTGTCCCATCGCATAGACATAGACTTCCTTGAAGTTGGCTCCGCCGATCAGTTGCGTGGCTTCAGCGAAGTTGCAGCCACGCGCCCGCCGCGAACGATCAATATCGCGCGGCAGCGGCTTCGGAAATAGCGGACCGTAAACCCACGAAGGAGGCGCACCTTCGCATTCCATGCCCAGGAACAGCCGCTGCGGCTCACCCGTAATTTTGAAGATGTGATCATAAAGTCGCGGCTCCAGATTGCACGAGTCGGCGATAAAGAGCATCGACTCTGAACCGAACCGCACTAGATATGAAGTCTTGCTCTGCGTAGATAGATCGTTGTGCTCGCCGAGGAACGGGATCGCGACGATACTGCCTCCCGGGAAGGAAAACTCCTGCATGTCGCGCCCCTCGACAACGTCGCGGAAACCGAGTTGGTGCAGGGCCAGTTGCAGCGAAGGGTCTTGGGGAAAGCCGTCACAGTTGCGGCCCACAATGATCGTGCCTATCTTGTGACGCAACTGCAGCAAGGCCTCAAACACGATGTGGTCGTGATGGCTATGTGTTATGCAAACATAGTCGATGTGTTCAGGCAGATCCTCAAACGTGTAGCGCGCAACATCGGAGTCATAGCTGTAACTGATAATCGGATCCAATAGAACGCTCACGTCCCTGCTCTCAAAAAAAATGCAGCCATGGCCAAAGTACCGGATGCGGACGCCATTTCCATCGAACGGAACGTGGCGCGACGGCGGTTGTTCGGTGAAAAAGGTGCGACACAGCGCGTCCACCCCTCCTTCAACGCCAAGCTTGTCGGCGATGTCTCGATAACAGCTTGGCTCGAATTTCATGCGAAACAAATCGTCCAGAGCGGGGCTTGAAAAAGCAATCGGCAAGTGCGCGCATTTTTCGTCAGGCAACCGCGGCGTGCTCAGGATAAAGGGACGCTCGTTATCCCGCTCGATCAGAGAAAGCGAGATGCTTTGCAGGCCTTCGTCATAATATTTGCTGCGATACAGCAGCGATTCCAGCACGCGGAAGGAAGGACTGTGGTTGAGGTCGTAGGTTAACTCTACATATCCTTTTAGGACTTCGGGAACTTCGTGATAGACGTTGTCCATCGCCAGCCCTTTGGCCTTTTCCGGAAGCATGGCGCCCAGTTGCTTCAATCCTTTGGCAAATTCTATGAGATGCTGCGACCGTTCCTGTGTCGCTTGCGCCAATGCCTTTACTTCATCTACGCGCTGTCCATTCAGATCAATAAACGGTCCGCCACGCATCGCCGGATTCTTCACGGCGGCAGCATGCAATGCAGGTGAAGTGACATAAGACTTCATGATTGGCAGGTAACGGTCGAGCACGTTCAACGCCGCCGTGACAGGCGGCACCATCAGAAACCACGCATACCAGTCGTTGAACAAAGGCTCAAACTGGACGTTCTGTCTTAAGTAAACTTTTTGTTCGTTGGCGACGGTCAAACTTCATTCCTCCGAGTCTCGAAATATCGCCCCAGCTAATGCGTCGCCAGTTCGATTGTCACTTTACCGACGGTCGCGCGCTTCACCTTCTGGCTGAGCCGCAGGCGATTGATTCGCACGTCCGGGTCTCGCGCGACGCTCGCAATGATGACCCGCAGATCTTCCGCCAGTCGTTGCACCGTACTCTCATTAAAGCGAGCGCCGTTGTAGACGACGGTCATTTCGATTGCGTCGGCAGCCGGCTCGGCCAGAAACCAGAATTGAGTCAAAGCTTCCACATTCTGGGTCTCAATTTCCGTACTGCGCAGTTCGGAGATCGCCAAATCCGCAAGGCGCCGTGGCAAGCTCGAACGGCGCTGATTCTGCAACGTGAATCCAACTTCGAATACCGCGTTACGTCCCGATTCGCGCCTTACACTCAGCCCTTCCATTAACCAATCAAGCGGATACAACTGGTTCGCATAAGCATCGAGTGTAGTTTCTCGTACCCGCTCTAACAACGCAGCGAAACGCTCGTCGCCAAAAACGCGATCGCGCAAAGCGACCACATTCAAATAGGGTCCAACCTGGCGTTCCATCCCTGCATGAACTCGTCCCGCGACAGGCGTCCCGATGACGATGTCTTCCTGCCCCGTGTGGCGGTACAACAGCGCCTTGATGGATGAGAACAACGTCATGAAGAGAGTTGCGCCATAGCGCCGGCCCGTGGATTCAAGGTTGCGGATCAACTCTTGCGGAATCGTGAAACGAAACGTTTTCCTCCGGTAGGGTTGGTTCTTCGCGCCGTTAAGATCAGGACGGAAATCAAGCTGCGGCGGCGCTCCGTTTAGCTTTTCGAGCCAATACTTCTTCATCTGTTGGCCGCGTGGACCAGCGAGAAGACGATTCAACCAATGCGCGGAATCGCGGTATTGCAAAGTGAGTGGGGAAAGTGGGTTGGCCCGGCCAAACACGAATGCCTCGTACACGGTACTCAGCTCGTTGAGAAGAACCTCGGCTGACCAACCGTCGCTAATGATGTGATGCATCGTGCAAATGCAAACGTGTCTGGTCTCGGCCAGCCGGACCAACTTCACGCGGAACAATGGACCACTCGAGAGATCCATTGCGGTCATCGATTCGCGCAGTTCGACGCTTCTGACTTCGTCCTCGGGATTGGCTGCGTCGCTAAAATCCAATCTGTCGAGATGTAGAGTGGCGTGCACGGCCGGGATCACCTTTTGGCGCGGTTCATTACCGGAGGTGACAATTACGGTCCGCAGAATCTCATGCCGGTCGAGCAAGGCACGCAAGGAGGCTTCAAGTGCTTCCACCTTGAGCGGCCCCTCTAACAAAAACGATGCCGGCAAAGTGCCGCCCGCCGTTGCATCGCTGAGACGGTCTTGCACCCAGAATCGCTTCTGCGCTGGTGACACTTCGTAATCCTGCTGCTGCGGTAACACTGGCACCGGCTCGTGTGCGGCGCGTTGCGCCCGCGCTACCTGACGCGCCAAATCGCGAAGGGAAGGAAACAGAAAAAGATCTCGAAGCTCGATCGCGACATTCAATGTCTGTTGAATGCGAGCTACAACCTGGGTCGCAGAAAGAGAGTCGCCGCCTATTTCGAAAAAGCTATCGAGCGCTCCCACCTGCTTCTTCCGCAACACTTCCTGCCAGATGGAAATCAAGGCCTCTTGAATCTCGTCCTGGGGCGGAGCGTACGATCTATTGCTGAAGGCATCAGGCAGCATCTTGCGATCGACCTTGCCATTTGGCAGCAGCGGAAACTCAGCCAATACAACCAGGAGCGAAGGCATCATGTAGTGAGGCAGGCGGTCCCGCACAAAGCGGCGTAATTCATCCACCACTTCGGATTCCGGACGCTGGGAGGCAACATAGGCCACAAGCTGCTTGTTGGTCTCATCACCGCGAACGATTACGATCGCACCATCCACCCAGGGGTGCGACGAAAGAACCGCCTCCGTCTCACCAGGTTCAACGCGGAAGCCGCGCAGTTTGATTTGGTTATCAATGCGCCCCAGAAACTCAATGTTTCCATCGCTCCCATACCGCGCCATATCGCCGGTCCGATAGAGGCGGGCTCGAGGATCGCTCGAGAATGGATCGGGGATGAAGCGCTCGGCGGTCAGCGCGGGATTGTTCAGATAACATCGCGCCTGGCCGGCGCCGGCGATGAATATCTCTCCCGTAATGCCAGGCGGTAACAGCTCCAGATTGCGTCCGAGAATATATATGCTGGTGTTTGATATCGGCCGACCGATCGAGGGCTGACGCGTGTCCTCTCTTTCCAGGAGCACCGCGGTGGAAAATACGGTGTCCTCAGTTGGACCATATAAGTTGTATACGTCTCCAACCGTTTCCACTTCGTAGATTCGATCCACAAGCTGGCGGCTCAGCGGCTCGCCGACGAAAGTCACGGTGTTCACGGAAGCGGGCAGGGCACCAGCTCTCAACAACTCGCTCATGACCGACGGCACGGTGCTGACCAACGTAACTTCACCTGCCGCAGGCAGCTGCGGAAAATGCAATGCGTTGTCTGCCAACACCAACGTTCCACCCCAGCTCAACGGTCCGAAGATCTCAAACACGGATAGATCGAAACAGATAGAACTGGTGGCGAGCACGCCAGCGATTTGCTCATCCGTAAAGTATCTACGAACCCAATAGAGAAACTCGACGGCGTTGCGATGCTCAATGGCAACGCCGTGCGGACGGCCAGTGGAACCGGAAGTGTAGATCACATAGGACAAATTGCGGGGCTGCGCGCCTGGGCCCTTTGATATCGGAGTGGGCTGTCTCGTCGAGTCCGAATCCAAGACAACGATGCGCGCCGATGTTTGCGGAAGATCGGCAACAGCGTCGCTTTGCGTAAGAATCACGGGCATTGACGCGTCTTCCACTATGAATTGAAGCCGCGACTTTGGATATGCTGGATCCATCGGAACATACGCGCCACCGGCTTTGAGAATCGCAAGCAGCCCAACAAACATCTCGGGCCGGCGATACGCGCAAACACCCACCAGCACTTCGGGACCTACGCCTAGATTCACTAACTCGCTGGCCAAACGGTCGGCGCGCTCGTTCAACTCGCTATAAGTGATTCGCGATTCGCCAAAGATGATGGCCGTCCGGTCTGGCGTTTTTGCAGCCTGCAATTCAAACAGCTGATGCATGCACAGATGCGTCGGATACTCTTTCGCAGTGGCGTTCCATTCATCGAGCAGGCGGCGGTCGGACTCAGGAATGATTGGCAGCCGCGAAACGGTTGCTTTCAAATCCGCCGCCATTCCCCGCGCGATAGTTTGATAGACGTTCAGTAGGCGTTGAATCGTGACCTGGTCGAACAAGCCGGTATTGTAATCGCAATCGATTTGCAGTTCTTTACCGGCGTCGATCACATTGATGCTCAGGTCGAACGCCGTGAAGCGAACGATGGGTTCAACCAGATTCAGCTCAAGCCCGCCGATAGTTGGCAGCGCCGAGATGGGTTCTAAGTTGAAGACGGTGGAAACCAGCGGGGAAACCCGCGCATCACGCTGCTGGCTCATCTGGTGAATCAATTCGGAAAATGGAAAGTCCTGATGGTCGAGAGCATCAAGCAGGGCCGTCCTGGTCTGCTTCAAGAACTCCGCTACGGTGGATTCATCCGCAAGCTTCAACCTGAGCGGCAACAGATGCGCGCAATACCCCACGAGCCGCTCGCTGCCCGGGAGTGGCCGCCCCGCTACCGGAATCCCGCTAACCACCTCGTCCTGTCGGGAATACTTGGAAAGAAGATATTGGAAGACGGCCAGCAGGAACATGAACAAAGTGCACCCGCTTCGTCGTGCCGCGTGGCGCAATTCACCCGCGAATTCCTGCGGCACCGTGACACTTACTCGTCCGCCGCAGTAAGTCTTCAGCGCGGGTCGGGGTCGATCCGTTGGCAGATTCACCACCGGCAGATCTGCCTGGCATTGCGAGAGCCAATACTCCCGGTGGATGTTCATTTCAGAAGTTGCGAGGTTCTTTGTGCTCAACTCCACGTATTCGGGAAACTGCATCGGCTTAGGTAACCCTTCACCCTTCCCGGCGTAGATTTGCGCCAACTCGTCAAGCAGCACAGCGATGGTTGTGCCGTCGCAAATGATGTGGTGCGCGGTGAGGCTGAGTAAGTAGCGTTGCGGTTCCAGTTGAATCAACAACGACCGGAATAGCGGACCTGTCACCAGATCGAACCCTGCTTCGCTTTCGGCAAGTCTGGATCGCCGGACCGAAGCATCTCGCTCTTCAGCAGAAAGCGAAGAGTAGTCAATATGCTGGATCTGCGGGGGCAAGTGCCGATGGACCACCTGACCCTGTCCGCCAGGTGCAATGGTGGTTCGCAAAGCATCATGTCGATTCGCCAGGCCTTCGATCGCGCTTAGCATTTCCGGCACATTCAACTGGCCTTTCAGTTCGATCGTTGCGTTGATGTTGTAAGCAAGCGAGCCTTCCGGATCGATTTGCGACAGCCGCCAAAGCTGCTTCTGTGCTTCGCTCATCGGAACCTGCCGCGCCGCAGCCGAACCATCTTTAGCTGAACCGCCGTGGGCCGAACCACCGTTACTGGAAAAAGCCGTGGCTGCCATATCGGCTGCCGGCACTATGAATCCGCCGGCGCGCAACTCGCCCACGCTTTCCTTGACGGCTCTGAAGAAGGCATCTAGATCCTCCTCCGAATGGGCAGTCGAGAGGAAACAGGTGCGCCATTCCCAAATGTAAATGCCCTTTTCGAGCATGTGATAAAAAAATAGATCCAGATTCGCGGAGAATTCAAACCGGAACATCGAACCGAAATAAGTAACGCGAATGGGAACCTGGCTCGTGTCAAAGAACTCATTGAGCCTTTTGGCTAATTGAGCAGTGCGGTCGTTCAAACGCTCCTGTAGAGCGGGTCCCTCTTCTTCAATCTTTCGCAGCACTGCGAGCGCGGCGGCCATGGCTAGAGGATGTTGACAAAAAGTGCCCCCGAAAGCTGTCCGCTCGGCTGCGGGAAATGTGTGATCGCCATAACCCCACATGCCACCGTCAATGCCGTCCATGAAACGCTTCGTGCCGGCAACGAGACCGAGCGGCAACCCGCCGCCAATAATCTTGCCGTACGCAGCAAGATCGGCTTGAATGCCGAACAACCCTTGTGACCCGGCCGGATGGACGCGGAAACCGGTGATCATTTCATCGAAGATAAGCGCGGTGCCGGACGCTTCCGTGATCTTTCGCACTTCGCGCAAAAACTCTACCGGTTGCAGCGAGGGGTTGCGGCTTTGAACCGGCTCAACCATCACAGCCGCTAATTCTCCACTCAGCTTACGAATTATTTCTAGTGCTTCATCGGTGCCGTACTCAAGCACGACGACGCTTTCGACCACGCCGTTCGGAACGCCGGGGGCCATCGGATACGTCACCGGCTTGCCGTGCTCATTGCGCACGGCGGCTAGAGTGCCATCGGCATGGCCGTGATAAGAGTGATTGAAGATGACGATCTTTTCGCGTCCTGTGCCGGCCCTTGCAAGACGCATGGCGGCCATGACGGCTTCTGTACCGGAGTTGGAAAACGCCACGCGGTCGTGACCAGTGAGGCGGACGAGTCTTTTGGCAACCTCTCCGGCCAGATTCGATCGGGCACCCAGCTCAACGCCTGTTTCGAATTCTCTGGCAACTGCTTCGTTGATGAACGGCGGTCGGTGACCGAACAGGTGAACCCCAAAGCCCATCGTGAAATCGATGTACTCGTTGCCATCAATGTCCCAGAGCCGCGAACCGTTCGAACGGTCGCCGACAATCGGGTACAACATTTCTTTGGTGGAGAAGCGGAAGCCGACCGTGGCACGACTGTCGGCGAGGGGGCCGCGATACTGTTGCACGGACTCCTTCGATTTGCGTGTGCGTGCGGTATAGCGCTGAACCAGATCTTCCAGATGCTCTTGCTGAGCCGGCGTAAGTCCCAGAGCACGCTTTTCTGCTGGAGTGCCCCAGGGAAGCAGCGGCGCGCTCTTTTGTTCAACAGCCGTAGCGACGTTGCCCGACGCCGTCAAAGGCGGAGCGGGTTTTGCAGCCCGAACGGGGTTCGACTTTTCCCCGGCTTGCGGCGCGCGCCCCAGGCTCTCCCGCAACAACTCCAACTGCTGGGACATAAGCTTGGCAATGGTACGATTCTGCTCGATCAGGACTTGCTCGATCGCGAGTGCGTCTGTTCGCGGCTCTGAGCTGTACGAAGCTGACGAAGTGTCTGAAGGTGCTAGGGCGGGTGGCGCCATCCCTTCCTGAGCGACTGAACTGGATGTCCTTTCCGGCAAGTTGCTGACGATAAACTCCGCGACTGCTTCGATGGTCGAAAGATCCTCGAAGAACCTGCGGATCGCGAGCTTCAAACCATACTCGTTTTCGATCATCCGGATCGCTTCAACGAGAACCAGAGAGTCTGCGCCCATCTCGAGGAAGGGCAGTTGAACGTTCAACTCTGAGACATCGGCTTGAATCAATGCGGCAATGCGGATACGCAGATCGTCGAGAATTGCATTCCTGCGCACTTGCTTGGTTGGCGTGGTAAGCGCCCTTTGTTCTGACACCATGGTGGCCGGCCCTTCTTTGAACCAAAAGCGTTTCCGTTGAAAAGGATAGGTGGGCAAACGCACTTGCGCGCGCGCGGGCGAATGCTCTTTATGAAATTCGGACCAGTCGATTTCCGTACCTCTTACATGAAGCTTCAGCAACGCCTCAATCGCGGTTTCCCAATCGGCGCCTGCCGCTAGCATTGGCACAAACAGCGGACGACCATTTGCTGGAGAGCAGGCTCTTGCCAACCCTGTCAAGATCGGCTTGGGACCAATTTCGAGGAAGACTTCGAAGCCATCTGCAAACAGCGTCTCCATGCCAGACGCGAAGAGCACTGGTTGGCGGCAATGTTGGCGCCAATAATGCGCGTTGGGTGCTTCAGCCATCATTGTTCCTGTCAGGTTGGAAACAACGGGAATGGATGGCTTGCTAAAGTGGACTGCTCCGGCCGCGGCCTCAAACTGGTCCAGCATCGGGTCAATAAGCTGAGAGTGAAACGCATGTGAAACAGTCAATCGGGTGGTTGCTACACCAGCCTTCGTAAGGGTCTCAACTACGGCATCCAAAGCTTCCTGCTCGCCTGAAATTACTGTATGCCGCGGCCCGTTAATGGCGGCAATTGAAATGCGGGCCGAATTTGGTTCAATCGCTCTTCGGGTAATCTCCTCGATGGCAAAGACCGCCGCCATACTTCCCTTGCCGGGGAGTGCCTGCATCAGGCGCGCGCGTTCAAGCGTCAAGCTCAATCCATCTTCAACACTGAAAACGCCGGCCGCACAGGCCGCGGCATATTCGCCGACGCTATGGCCCATAACCGCGTCGGGGCTGATTCCCCACGATTTCAAGAGTTCAACCAGGGCGTATTCGATTGTGAATAGAGCGGGCTGGCAATACGCCGTTAGATCGATTAGAGGCGTCGCATAAGCTGACGGATACATCACCTCGAGTAAGGATGTTTCCAGATGGGGCGAGGCGATCTGGCAACAACGATCCACGGCCTGCCGGAAAACGGACTCCGTATTGTAGAGCGCCTGACCCATGCCTTGATACTGAGAACCCTGGCCACTAAAGAGAAACGCAAGGCGCGGCGCGCTTGCTCCTTCAATGGTTTCGTAATGCACACAGCGCTGCGCTTGTCCTGAGGCAAACGCGTTTAGCTTTTGCACGGCGTCGCTGTTGGTGCTTGCCGAAATCCCCAATCGATGGCGCAGGTGACTGCGCCCGGTGGCCGCCGCAGCCGAGATCAACTCCAGGTTGGGGATGGCAGCCTGGCCCAACTGCTCTGCGTACCGGACGGCAAGATCTTTCAGCGCCGGCTCACTCTTTGCCGATAGCACAAGAGGATGCAACGGTCGCTGGCCGGCGCTCGCAGGGCTCGGTTGCTCGGGCGCCTCTTCGATCACGAGATGTGCATTGATTCCGCTTGCGCCGAATGCGCTTACGCCGGCAACGCGGCGTTTGCCGTTTGGCAGCCAGGGCGTTGCAGCCTTTGGGACCTCTATCGGAAGATCGGCCCAGGGAACCAGCGGAGTGGGGTTATTGAAATGCAGATGCGCGGGAAGCTCGCTGTGCTGCAGCGCGAGAATAACTTTGATCACGCCAGCAATCCCTGCCGCCGACTCGGTATGACCGATATTGGTTTTTACTGAACCAATCCGGAGCTCTTGCGCCCGTCCTTTGCCAAACACAGCTGCGAGTGCCTTGACTTCAATTGGATCGCCCAGCCCAGTACCGGTTCCGTGAGTTTCAATGTAATCCACTTCCGCCGGCTCAAGATTGCCCAACGCTTTGCGGATCACGGCTTCCTGTGCTCTTCCATTCGGTACGGTGAATCCGCTCGATGCTCCGTCATGATTCATGGCTGAACCGCGAATAACGGCGAGAACGCGATCGCCCGCGGAAAGCGCCGCGGGGAGCTTCTTCAATACCACGATACCGCAGCCCTCGCTGCGGACGAAACCGTCAGCCGCGGCGTCGAACGTCTTCGTGCGGCCATCCGGCGCCAATGCGCGCGTACGCGAAACGGCAACGGTCGTTGCGGGCGAGAGAATCAAATTGACTCCGCCAGCCAGCGCCATTTCACATTCGCCGAAACGAAGACTCTGGCAAGCCTGATGAAGCGAAACCAGCGAAGAGGAGCAGGCAGTGTCAAGCGCCATACTTGGACCATGCAAACCCAGGAAGTAAGACACTCGGCCCGCAATCGTATTCAATGGATTGCCTGTGAAGAAATAGCCGTCGAGGCGACTCGCGCCATCACCTTGCATTTGCAGTTGCGCGTAGTCGTTCGTCGTGATGCCCACGAATACACCGGTCGCGCTGCCATGCAAACTGTCGGGCGGCACGTGAGCATCCTCCAGCGCCTCCCAGCTTACCTCGAGCAGCAGCCGCTGCTGCGGATCCATGCTGGCCGCCTCGCGTGGAGAAATGCGGAAGAACGCGGCGTCGAACTGATCTACACTCTTGAGAAAGCCGCCGTGACGGGTGTACATCTTTCCCGGACTTTCCGGATCCGGATCGTAATAGTCGTCAATGTTCCAGCGATCCGGCGGCACTTCCGTGATTGCGTCAATCCCGTTGCGCAGCAGATCCCAGTAGGCGGCGGGACTGTCGACGCCGCCAGGGAAGCGGCAGCTCATTCCTATCACGGCGATTGGCTCAGTCTTCGAGCGCTCTGCGGTTTCAAGCTTTGCCTCCAGTTGTTCGAGGCGCAGCAGAGTGCGCTTCACCGTTGATAGTTGGGAGACGGAAGTCTCGTCCATAGATCGGCTCATAGGTCAGCTCATCGTTTCCAGTTTTTGCAGAAGCAACGCTTCCGCTTCTTCGTCGGACAGTTGTTCGATTTGCGTGGCCAGCGATTGCGCCACCTCGGGTTGAGCCACGCGGATCTTTGTCTGTTCGTCCGCAGCTTGGTCTGAGATCTCGTCGATGAGAAATCCAGCCAAAGCCTCAATTGTCGGATTGTCGAAAATCAAGGTCGTCGGGAGGCTGGCCGCAAATGCGGTCTCCAGGCGTGCCTTAAATTCCAAAGTCAGCAGTGAGTCCATTCCCATCTCAAAAAAACCCTGCTCCAAATCGGGAAGTCGGGCACCCAAACCAAGCACCTTGGCAACCTCCGATTGAATGAAGCGCAGCAGCTGGCGTTTACGTTCGGTAGGCGAGATGGCGCGAAGCTGTTCGACAAAAGTTCCAGCCGGCGCGGCGTGAGGTTTCAAAGCCCTGCCCTGGGAAATGTGATCGAGAAATGGCTGCTTGCCGCGCGCCTCGTACGATCCTCGAAAGAGAGACCAATCCACGTCGGCCACTGCCACATCGGCAACTCCCGAAGCAAGCATTTGATCGAGAGCCCGGATGGCAATTTGCGGCTTCAGTGCTCGCACGCCAATGCGACGCAGAAGAGTATCTGCTTCCGCCGATGTCATCCCACCTTCCGCCCACGGACCCCAGTTGATGCTGAGCGCCGGTAGACCGATCGCGCGGCGATGACTTGCGAGCACATCCAGAAAGCGATTGGCGGCACTATAGTGTGACTGGTTTCTCGATCCCCAGACAGAAGCGACGGATGAGAACAGCACGAAGAAGTCCAGCCGCTCCTCCAAACTCAAACGATGCAACAGCCAGGAGCCGGTGACCTTTGGACGCAGCACTCCTTCAAGCTCCGCGCTTTCCAATTTTTCAAGCGCACAATATCCGGGCATACCCGCCGCATGCACAATTCCGCGCAACCGTATACGGTCCGCGCGCAGTCTGGCGAACAAACCGTTGATACTCTCTTCGTTTGCAACATCGGCCTGTTCCACCTGGGTAACTGTGCCCGAACCTCGCAGGCCGGCGATGGTTGTTTGTGCCTCAGTGTTGCTTGGGTCGGTTGCGCCGCTTCGACTAACAAGCACCAGATGCCGCGCGCCCTCATCTACCAACCACCTGGCCACGTGCAAGCCCAGTGCGCCACAACCGCCTGTAATTAAGTAGGCGCCATCGGGCGATATCCGCGCGCGCGCGTCGGATAATGCCGGGGTAGACGCCGCAATCTTTATCAGACGCGGCACCCATCGCAACTCATCGCGGAAAGCAACCTGGTCTTCCCGGTCTCCCTCAACAATCTCTGCCAACAACATTGCGGTTTCACCGGTGGGCTTTGACGGATCGAGATCGATGCAGCCGCCCAGCCGTTCCGGTTGCTCCAGCAGAATGCCTTTGCCGAAACCCCATAAGGGAGACTGCGCCAAACCATCTGATCGCCCACCTTGCACCGATACTGCGCCACGAGTGACAAGCCAGATACGAGGCCGACCGGCGGCGGACCGGATGATATGAAGCACTGCTCCACAGCCATTCTCTTGACAGAGCTGCAACTGCGTGTGCGTGAGCTCGTCCGCCGCGGGAGCATCCAATCCCCAAAGGAAAAGCACTCGTCCGACAGATCCTGAAAAAGAAACTTCGCGCATCAGCCGGCTGAAATCGTCGGCGGATTCCGGGCGGAGCTGCCAAGCGCCATCCGAGGAAATGCCGTATTCAACGCCTTCATACGCAAGAGCACAACGCTGACCTTTCTGCGTTAACAGATCTGACAGTGCCTTGCCAGCTCCACCCCGATCGGCAAAAATCAGCCAACCGCCGCCCCCGCCAACGTCGCCACTAAGATTCAACGATTGCAGAAGGACACCTTTCTCCTCCCAAACAACGCGGTAAAGCAGATCGTCCAGTTCTTCGACTGGCCGATTCAGATCGGCAACTGCCTGGAGAACTTCGGGAGCAAGACGCAGCGCTTCCGCCGACAACTTGCCGGTCTGTTCAAGACGACTAATTAATTCACTCTGCGACTCAGCCGGCGCCCGCACCGGTGATTCCAAGCTGCGTGCCCGCTCATTCCAATAGCGTTGTCTTTGAAATGGATAATTCGGGAGTTCCGTGGCGGCGGCTGACTCATCTTTGTAGAACGCCGCCCAGTCAATGGCCGCGCCCGACGTGTAAAGCGCCGCCAGGGCTGCCAGCATCGTGTCCCAGTTTTTTTGTTTCGCACGAATGCTGAACAACCAACGATGCGAGGCACCTCCGAGACACTCGCGCCCCATCGCTGTTAGCACCGGTTCAGGACCAATTTCCAGAAACGCATCAAGATTCAGCGCGCCGAGCGCAGCTATCCCACCCGCGAAGTCTACCGGCTCCATCACGTGTCGTACCCAATACTCGGGGTCCATCATCTCTTCACCAACCAGGCGCCCGGTCAGATTCGAGACAATCTTTGTGGTTGGTTTTGAGAAGCGCACCTGTCTCAACAGGCTGCGGAACTCGTCGAGCATCGGCTTCATCAGCGGCGAATGAAATGCGTGGGAGACGCCCAACTCCTGGACGCGAATTCCCTGTTCCGCGAGTTGCTTTCCAACCGCTTCAACAGCTTCTTTTCGACCTGAGGTAACCGTATGCGCCGGACCGTTAACTGCCGCGATAGCAAGCTCTTCGCCATAGGGTTTGATGGCGTCGCGCACGATTTGACGGCTGGCAAACACCGTGAACATCGCTCCTGAACGCCCCAATTGCTGCATCAAACGGGCGCGCGCTGCGACCAAGCGGAGTCCTTCGTCAAGCCCCATCACTCCCGCCTGGCAGGCAGCCACATATTCACCCGCGCTGTGGCCCATTACCGCAAACGGCTTCACGCCCCATGACTTCCACAATTCGGCCAGGGCGTATTCAACCGCGAACAATGCAGGCTGCGTGTAAGCAGTTTGGTCGAGGAGCCCGGCGCCACTATTACAGCCGAAGATGACATCAAGCAGCGGCATTTCGATATGCCCGGCAAGCAGCTGGGCCATGTGGTCCAGGTTGGATCTGAACGAAGGCTCGGTTTCATACAATTCGCGCGTCATGCCAACCGATTGAGATCCCTGGCCGGTAAACAAAAAGCCAATCTTTTTCTGTTGGGTCGTCTTTGCCTTTTCCACTTGTAAGAGCGACGCCATGCCACTTGATACAAAGGATGACAACCTTTCGCGCAACTCGCTGGTTGAGCGCGCCCGCACAGCCAAACGAAAGGGAAAGTGGCTCCTCCCGGCGCCCGCGCCACGGCACAAAGCAGCAAGATCGATCTCTGGCTGACGCGCTAACAACGTCTCATAACGTGCGGCCAACTCCTTGAGCGCTTCTTCCGATTTTGCTGATAGCGTCAAAAGCTGGTAGGTGCGACGGCCCTCGACGTCTCGAACCCGAGCCAATGGCGGCTCTTCAATAATTGCGTGGGCGTTGGTGCCACTGAACCCGAAGGCGCTGAGGCCGGCAATCCGTTTGCGACCCGTCATGGGCCAGGGAGTTGAAGAAGCAGCAACGCGCACCGGAATCTCATTCCAGGCAATGTGTGGGTTCGGTTGAGTAAAGTGAAGATGCGCCGGAATCGTTTCATGCCGAAATGAGAGCAGCACCTTGATGAGTCCCGCCGCACCCGACGCCGGCTCAAGATGACCAATATTGGTTTTGACCGATCCGGTAAGGAGAGGACTCCCTGCCGCTCTTCCCTTACCGTAGACTTTGGCCATCGCTTCGATCTCGATGGGGTCTCCAAGAGAAGTGCCGGTTCCATGAGCCTCAACATAGTCCACCTCATTTGGCGCCACACCCGCTTGTAACAAGGCGCGTTCAATCACGCGTTGTTGCGCGGCGCCGCTGGGGACAGTCAGCCCACCGCTGGGCCCGCTTTGATTGACAGCGCTTCCGCGCACCACGCCGAGAATCGTGTCCCCGTCTGCATCAGCGTCGGAGAGGCGCTTTAGCACGACCATGCCACATCCTTCTCCGCGCACATATCCGTCAGCGGCTGCGTCGAAGGTTTTTGAACGGCCATCGGCGGCAAGCATTCTGGCCTGGGAGAAGCTCACCATTACCTCCGGAGAAAGCATCAGGTTGACGCCGCCCGCCAACGCCAGTTTGCTCTCCCTCGTGCGCAAGCTCTCGCAGGCAAGATGAATCGACACGAGCGACGCTGAACATGCTGTGTCGATCGCCATTGACGGACCCGTCAATCCCAAAAAATAAGAGAGGCGGCCCGCAGCCATGTTCAGAGCGCTGCCTGTTCCGGCGTAGGCGCCGAAATTATCAGGTGAGTTGCCGAGACGAATCGCGTGATCAAAACAGGTGATGCCGACGTACACGCCGGTGGGGCTCCCGTACATTCGCTCCAGTGTCAGGTTGGCGTTCTCAAGCGCTTCCCACGCCACTTCAAGCAGCAATCGTTGCTGCGGATCGAGGCTCCGGCATTCGCGCGGCGAGATGCCAAAGAAGTCGGTGTCGAAGCAGTCTACCTGGCGCAGAAAGCCACCGTATCGAGTAGCCATTTTCCCAGGTACCGCAGGATCTGAATCGTAATACTCATCAACCTGCCACCGTTCAGACGGCACTTCCGTAATCGCACTGCTTCCCTGATCCAGCAATTGCCAAAATTGTTCGGGTGTGTCACAGCCTCCGGGGAAACGGCACGCCATTCCAATTACAGCGATAGGTTCGGTTCGCTCGTTGCGAAGCGATTCGATTTCGGCACGCCGCTGACGCAGTTCCTCCAAAGCCGTGGCAAGCGCCGAGCGCGAGTCAATGTTGGATGATGAAGACTTCATAAAGCTCTAGTTCCGGGACTCGAAGTTCTAGCTCCACTTGGCTGCCCCTTAACCGCTCCCGGTCTGGTCCAACGGGCGATCAGTCGTGTTTAGAACCTCCTTGCGGTAGCCAATTTCCTGAGCGATCAGGTGCGCAATCTCTTCTTCCGACAGTGAGTCGATTAACGATGAGTCGGCGGTTGGGTGGCTCCCCGCTTCCTGAATTTCTAAAGTGGCCGCCGCCCCTGGTTGCGTCATGGTCTCGGAGATGCGCAGCTCGCTGAGCAAATACTCCGCCAGCGACTCAATGGTCGGGTGGGTGAAAAACAACGTGGCACGGAACGATTGGCCGAGGCTCAGCTCCAATTGTGATTTCAATTGCAGGGCGACGATCGAATCGAGCCCGAGCTCAAACAGTCCCTGCCTCGGCGGCAGATGTTCACTGCCTTCCAGCTTCAGCGCTTTGGTAATCAGGTCCGAAAGAAAGGTCATCAATGCGTCCACGCGTTCGACTTTGGGAAGCGCACGTAATAATTTCAGAAGGTCCGTTTCCTCCGTCGGCGTCACAGGCATTGCTGCGTTTCGGACTTGTTCGGAAAGAAACGGTGAGTGCGCAGCCGCGGAATCGGCCTGAAAGAACTTGTTCCAGTTCACCTGCCCTATGGCGACCTGCGTCTGGCGTTGGCCCATAAGAGTTCCCAATAACTGCAAACCCAGCCGCGGGGCGATTGCGTCTATTCCGAGTTGAGCCAGTCGCGCATGAGCGTTGCGGCCGTATTCCGTGGAGGCGTGTCCGACTTCGCCCCAGGGTCCCCAGTTCACGCTCAGTGCCGGCCGTTGAAGCGAGCGGCGGTAATGTGCCAACGCATCCAAAAAGGCGTTCGCCGCCGCGTAGTTGCCCTGTCCGGGCATAGGCACGAGTGAGGCCAGCGACGAGAACACCACAAAGAACTCAAGCGGCGCGCTCTGCGTCAACTGATGAAGGTTCCAGGCGCCATCTACTTTGGCCCGGCCGGCGGTACGGAAGCGGCGCCACGTCTGTCCCTCCAGCAGCGCGTCATCCAACACACCGGCCAAATGGAACACACCTCTCAGCGGAGGCATTGTGGATTCGAGCGTGGAAATCACCCCGGACAGATCATCAATACGCGCAACATCAGCCTGGAAGACGCGCACGGAGGCGTTGCCTTGCTCAAGCTGCTGGATGGCCCTCGATGCCTCCGCTCCTGGTTCACTTCGCGACAACAGCGCCAAATTGCGCGCGCCCCGTTGCGTCATCCATTGCGCAACTTCAAGCCCCAGTCCGCCAAGGCCGCCAGTGATCAAATAAGTCGCGGCCTTGTCAAAATGAATGTCGGTTGCCCCGGCGTTAACCACTTCGTCTCTTTGAAGGCGCGCGACATAGCGCTGACCTGACCTGAAGGCCACCATGTCTTCACCCTCGTCTTCACCTTCGCGTTCGAGCAACCATTCGAACAAGTGGCGCGCGGCATCGGACGCGGACGATTCGCGGTCCAGGTCAGCAATTCCACCCCACAGCTTCGGGTGCTCGACGGACATAGTTCGGGCAAGTCCCCAAAGAGGTGTTTGCGCAATGGCAACTGGTTCTCCATCATCCACAGGCGTCGCCATTTTCGTGACAAAGCAGATACGCCTTACGCCAGTGGGCTCACGCGAAGCTGCTTGAATCAAATGAAGCGCGCTGCCGCAGATTAATTTCTGGTCATGTTGCAGCGACTCAAGTGTTGTTTTTTCCGGCGCGGTCGCGTCGAGACTCCAAAGGTGCAAGATGCGCTGGGGCAACTCCCGCTCAATGAGGCTGCGCATGGCTTCGGGAACGATCGAATTGCACTCCTCCGCCGAAATGAGAATACAATTTGCACCCGCCTCGTTGAGCAAAGCCCCCAGCCTAACTGCAACTCCACCCCGGTCGGCAAAGATCATCCATTTGCCGTCGAGCGTTTCCTTTGGGTCATCGGGTGGGCGAGCAACCCAACTGCGCTTGTACGCCAGGCTGTTGCTTCGCGAGTCGCTCACTTCGACGGCTTCGTTTCCAAATCGCGGTTGTTCTAAACGCAGGCCTTGAATACGGACCACCAGTCGGCCTTCGAAGGTATAGATATCCACGCTGCCTTCAAATGTTTGTTGGCCATTGCCTGCGGGCGATAGTTTGACCGTTGCGTGGCTCCAGCCGGCAACGGGCACTGGTCCCATTATGCGAAGGGAGCGAATCTTTGCCGGAAGGTGGAGACCACCCCGAATATCCTCAGGCAACGCGGCGGCAAGCACCCGGCTGCAAGCATCAAGAAAGGCAGGATGTATGGTGAAAGCGCTCGCGGATACGCAGCCATCGGGAGGAACTTGAATGCGACCCAATGCCTCGCCATCGCGGCGCCAGATTCTTTCGACGGCATTGAATTTCCCTTCGATCTCGATGCCGTAGGAACGCAGCTGTTCGTTGAATTCGGCGCCGGAAAGTTCCGCGCGGCAACGCGCCTGAACGTTATCAACGTTGAATTTCTGTACGCGCTGCTGACGTGACGCAGATGCAGATGCGGACGTTCGCGCACCGGCGAAGCGCGTTCGGCATAGGTCTTTCAAGCGGCTCAAATGCGGAAGGTTGCCAAGAATCTGATCCACATCCGGCCCGAAGTCAAGCAGGCTTGCAATCTCGTTCGCACCGATAGCCTGCAGCCGCGACACCAGCGGAAAGCAACTCTCCGGCGTTCCAATTAGACCACGCCGCGCAGCGAAGCGCTCATAAAGGAAATTGACGAAGTCGTCGAGATCCCGCTCCGGCATCAAGGAGATATCAATATTCTGCCCCCTGCTCTGAGACAACCCCTTCAACAGCCCGATGTTGCTCTTAATGTATTGGCAAAAGGGAGCACGAGCTTGCTCGCGCACCAGGCCGGCGTCGGCACCAACGAAGGTATGCAACATCACGGTGACGATTCCTGCGTCGGGATCCCAGCCATGTTCCGCGCGCGTCTGTCGATATAGAGCAATCTTGCCTGCCAGTTGCTCTTCCTCCTGATCGAGAAGATGGGTCAGCAGATTGGCGCCAAGTTCACCTGCCAGCATGAACGTTTTGGGATTTCCAGCCGCCGTCAACCAAATGGGTAATTCCGCTTGGACCGGTGAGGGATAGATGCGAATCTGGATCTCGTTGCCGTTTCCGCTTTTGGCCGTTGTCGTCTCGCCGCGCCACAATTGTTGAATGGCGCGGATGCCCGCAAGCATGATCTCCTGGCGGTTTTGATAGCGCTCCGGAAAGAACGCGAAGTCTTCAGGGTTCCAACCCGGTGCAAAGGAAACGCCAACGCGGCCGCGCGAGAGGTTATCCACCATGGCCCACTCTTCCGCAATTCGAAGCGGGTTGTGCAGCGGCGCCACAACGCTGCCGGCATTCAGACGGATACGCTCCGTGACCATGGCCAGAGCCGAGTGGAGCACGGCGGGATTCGGATAAAGACTGCCAAACTTCGTGAAGTGCCGTTCGGGCACCCAAACGCTCGAGAACCCGTTGCGGTCGGCAAAGCGCGCGCTCTCCACCACAACGCGATAGCGGTTTCCAGATAAGGCGCCTTCACTGCTGGCAAAGAACATCAGTCCAAAGTTCATAAACCTCGTTCCCATTGGTCGCCCAAATCATCGCGCTCGAGCACAGCGTCCACTCCTGGTTTGAGGAAACAAGCTGCGCCCGGCTGAAAACTTTGAAGGACAGATTCCCGTCGCCCAGGTCATTCAGAACAATTTGAATGACGCCGGGTTTGTCCTTTGAAACAAATAACGGATGATGCAGAGACAGGTCTTCCAGGTAGTGAAACCGTCCCGGGTAAACTTCCGACGCCGCAGCCAGCGCCATTTCCACGAATGCCGAATAGGGCGCCACGGTCGAACCCATCAGACGGTGGCCATCAAAAAGCCCTGCGGCCAATCCTTCAAGCTGCAACTCCCACACGTGCGTTCCAGGCTGATGAGCCAGTTCGCCCAGGCGCCTTCCCAGCAATGGATGATCATCTGCGCCAGCGGCAGTCGTTGCGGCAAACGCCTGCGCTGCTTCCTCAAGCCAATAACTGTGGCGTTCAAACGGGTAGGTGGGAAGAGGAATGCGCCGCCGCCTGGAGCCGTCGTGCACGGCGCTCCAATTCACGGAAGCGCCCAGCGTGTAGAGACTCCCAAGGGCTTCGAACATCGAGCGGTAGTTCTGACCATCTGGTTCAATCGATGAGATCCAGGCGTGGGCCGAGTTATCGAAGCAGTCTTTCGCAAGCGAAATCAACACTGGCTTTGGTCCAATCTCCAGGAATGCGTCAATCTCCATCGCGCTGAGGCTTTCCATCGCCTTGCTGAAACAGACCGGGGCCAGGACTTGATCCCGCCAGTAATCCGGAGCGGCGATCTCGCCTCCAGCCTTCAGGCCCGTCACGGAGGAGATGATATCGATCGTAGCTGTCCGATACTCAACGCCCGCGGCCACGCGCCCAAATTCGTCCACCATCGCCTTCATCAAAGGAGAATGGAAGGCGTGCGAAACGTTCAAACGCTTCACGCCGATGCCACGCCCAACCAAATTGGCTTCGATTTGCCGAAGTGCTTCTGAGTCACCCGACAAAACAACGTGAGCAGGACCATTCACTGCGGCAATGCTCACCGATTCCGAATGTGGCCGCGCCGCCTGAATACACGTTTGCTGATCCGCGAACACCGACAACATCGATCCGGTTTTAGGCAGTGACTGCATTAGCCGCGCTCGTTCAGCGATCATTCGCAGACCGTCTTCCAAACTGAACACCCCTGCGAAGCAGGCCGCTGCAAATTCGCCCACGCTGTGACCGAGGACGACATTCGGGACAATGCCCCACTGTTTCCAAACGCCGGCTAGTGCGTACTCGAGCGCAAACAATGCGGGCTGGGCATATCGGGTTTCGTGGATTTCACTCGCTCCGTCCCCTGGACCAAAGAGCACCTCCAGGAGCGGCTTCGGCAAATGACCGCGCAGAAGTTCGTCGCAGCGCTCGAGTGTTTCCCTGAAACCAGCGTGCGAATCGAAGAACTGCCGGCCCATCTCGAGGTACTGAGCGCCCTGCCCGGTAAACAGAAAAGCAATTTTGACTGCGCGCGCCGCGTTTGTGTTTCCACGATGACGTTCCAACTGGGCGATTGCTTCGTCCACTGTTCCGGCAACCAGGGCAAGCCTATGAGGGAAGTGCGACCTGCCTACATTAGCCGTGTATGCGAAGTCAGCGAGTGATACTTCCGGATTAGAGCGCAGGAATCCGGCATAGGTCGTTGCCAGAGTTAGCAAGGCGGAAGAAGTTCGAGCCGACAATGCCAGGACTTCTACGGACCGCGGTTGTTCGCGATGCTGCGCTCCGGGCGCAGGGCCTTCTTCGACAATGACGTGTGCATTCGTTCCGCCAAAACCAAACGAACTTACTCCGGCGAACCGCTTTTCGTTCCCGCGCCTCCAGGGTTGAATGGTCGTGGGAATCTGAATGGGCGTGCCATCGACCGCGATGTGCGAGTTGAGCCGCCGCAGTTGAAGGTGCGGCGGTATCGTTTCGTTTACCAGCGCCAGGACCACTTTGATCAGGCCGGCAATTCCGGCGGCAGACTCCAAATGACCAATGTTGGTTTTTACTGAGCCGACCCAACAGGTTTCACCTTGACCCCGCCCCTCTCTAAGAACTGCTGCCAGCGAGTTCATCTCAATTGGATCACCCAGTGGGGTGCCGGTTCCGTGCGCCTCAACATAGCTGATCTCATGCGGGCTCACTGCAGCAACCGAAAGTGCCTGCCGGATAGCCGCCTGCTGGGACGGACCGTTCGGCGCCGTGAGTCCGTTGCTTCGTCCATCCTGATTCACCGCTGAGCCGCGAATGATCGCAAGAATGTTGTCGGCATCGCGTTCGGCATCTTCAAGCCGCTTCAGTACGATCATGCCGGCGCCTTCACCACGCACATATCCGTTGGCATCGTCATCGAATGTCTTGCATCTTCCGTCAGTTGAAAGCATGCCGGCATTGGAAAATACGGTGGTCAACTGCTGGGTCATAATCAGATTTACGCCACCGGCGAGGGCGAGATTGCATTCCATTGCCAGGAGACTTCGGCATGCCTGATGAACAGCTACGAGTGAAGAAGAGCACGCCGTGTCTACCGCCCAACTCGGTCCGCGGAGATCGAGCAGGTATGAGATCCGATTAGCCGCAATGCTCAGAGCATTGCCTGTCGCCACGTACGGGTCGGTTGCTAAAGACCCGGTCGGCCGCAGCCGTGAATAGTCGAGGTTGCTTATACCGATCGCCACGGCAGTGTTGCTGCCCGCCAGGGCCTGAGGCGAGATGCCGGCGTACTCCAGCGCCTCCCAGGCCACTTCAGCCAGAAGCCGCTGCTGCGGATCCATCAACTCTGCTTCACGGCGACTGATACCGAAAAATTCCGGCTCGAACAGATCAACGTGATCCAGGTAGCCGCCCCAGGAAACTCCAGCGGCGTTATCGTAAGCAGATGACGAGAGACCATCGCGGCGTGGCGCAGACCTAATCGCATCGACGCCCTCGGCCAGAAGCTTCCAATAGTTCTCCGGACTGTCAGCCCCCGGAAAGCGGCAGCCGAGCCCAATGATGGCGATCTTCCCATTGCCGTTCGCGTGGCTAATCGACCGCACCAACCGCTCGGGGGCGCTGCCTTCATGAACCAGATGCTCTGCTAACGCTTCAATATTCGGGTAGTCGTAGATCAGCGTCGGCATTAGAGAACAACCCAGCCACTCTTGTAGTTCACCAGAAATCGCAATTGCATCCCGCGATTCGAGCCCATAACGCGTGAAGGGCTCGCGCACTCTCACCGCGGTCGGTGCAATACCGAGCTTGGCTGCAACTCTGTCGATGAGCCAACGCTGAATGGAAGCCTTTGCACGCGGCTCACCTGAAGACGTGATTTCTATCGCAGGTTCCGCCCTTGCGCTATTTCGCCATTGGGCCACCACGTCCAGTCCGGCACCCGCAAGGAATGCTGCACGGCAGGCGTGCCTCTTTATTTTTCCGCTCGACGTACGGGGCATCCCAAAGGGCTTTATGAACAGAACCGCGTGAAGGTCCAGTTCGTGCTCTTCGGCAACGGCCTGACGAATGCAAGCCACCAATTCGTCCTGGTTGAGCCGCCGCAAGTGCTCACGCTGAATTTCGCAAACGGCGACCAGCCGCTCTTCGCTATGCACATCAACGGAAAATGTTGCGCTAGCGTTTGGCGCAAGGGCGGCGTGGCATCGTTCGAGAGTTCGCTCAATGTCCTGCGGGTAATGGTTCAGGCCGTTGATGATAATTAGATCTTTCAACCGGCCGCTAACAAACAGGTCGTCGCCCTTAAGAAATCCGAGATCACCTGTTCGCAGGAAAGGTTCATTGCCACCTTCAATGCGGGCTTGAAACGTTGCTTCCGACAGCTCGGGACGATTCCAGTAACCCTGCGCCACACTGGGCCCGGACACCCAAATTTCGCCGACTTGATCCTCTGCGCAAGCTCGACGCGTATCAGGATCAACTATTCGAACTCGGTGTCCGTCCCAGGTGCGGCCGCTGCCCACCTTAATCACAGCTCTTTCAGGGTTGACTGGAGGGACAGCGAAGCGCTGTTCAAGCGCAAGGCCGTCGAAGGATGCGCGAACCGGCGGCTGGCCGGTGACGCCTCCGGTGACGAACAGCGTTGTCTCTGCCAGGCCGTAGCATGGATACATCACTTCGGGCCGAAAGCCGCAGGATCGGAATCCCGCCGCGAAGCCTTCTATTGTTTCCTCATGTACGGGCTCGGAACCATTGAAGGCGATCCGCCAACAACTCAGGTCAACGCCTTCCTTCTGTTGCTCGCTCACTTTGCGGACACAGAGTTCGAAGGCCGAATTTGGAGCAGGAGCCAGATTGGCCCGATACCGGGAAATCGCCTGCAGCCAACGCACCGGCTTCTGAATGAATGCTGCGGGCTCCATTGAAACAAGCGTTCCGCCCTCAATCAGCGGCCACATCAGGGAACCGATCAATCCCATGTCGTGAAACAACGGCAACCAACTCACAAGAATTAACCGCTTAGGCAAGCCGGCGCTTTGCGAAGCAGCGTTCACCACAGCCATATTTGCGATGATGTTACCGTGACTTACCATCACTCCTTTGGGTAGCCCGGTGGAACCCGAAGTGTATTGGAGGAATGCCAGCGCTCCCGGTTCAATCAGCGGTGCGTTCCAACCGGCCGGATCAAATCCGTTGTCCTTGTCGGTGGCAACAAATTGCAATTCTTCAAGTCCGGGTAAACCGGCCCCGCGCTTTTCCAGATCAACAAGCGTTGCCCCGGTCGTAAGCGCCACTCGTGCCCCGGCATCGGTGACGATCGCTTGTAGGCGATCCATGGATCGGTTTCGCCGCGGCGGATACGCCGGAACTGCAACGACTCCGGCATACAAGCACCCGAGGAACGCACAGGGAAACTCGACGCTCGATGGATACAGCAACAGTGCCCGGTCGCCTGGCTTGGTAATGGTGGCAAGCTGCAACGCGATGCAGCGCGCCTTCTCGTCCACTTCCTTAAAGGTAAGCCGCAGCGATTCTCGTTCGCCGTTATCGAGAAAAATCAGAGCCGTCTCGTTAGGTGTGTTCAAAGCCCAGGAACGCACGCCCTCTACGAGGCTGGAGAATTTCGATCTTGAGGTGGGGGACTTCACTGATAGTTCCTTGAATCTCTAATGAAGCGGTTGATAAGTCCTCTCGGTCCATGGACTGGGGAGAAAGTCTGCGATTGGTCTTCCTTTTTGTTCTTTGCGGGCCAGTGATACCGTCAGGTGCGCCACTGCAACGTCGAGAATTCCTAAACCGAATGGGCTGAAGATCACCGGCTTACCCTCTACGCGGGCCGGTTGAGTACCCTTCAAAATGGCCCCGATTGTGGTTCTAATGAAATCGTGGTTGCCCTGCTCACGGGCTGTCAGATCAAGCGATGAACCATTGGAACAAGCATGCTCAATGTCGTCTACAACGTTGTCCGCTTCTTGCACCGCCCGCGGAAGAAAATCACGCAATGAGGTGTGCAGAATGACGCTATCGTTCGACACGCCGCCCAACGAATCCAGATGCGGCACCAGGGCAGTGGTGGCGATCGCGATGATGTCTGAAAGCGCGAACAGCTCTCCGCCATTGTCGGCAATCTGGATGGACCGGCCACCGGCTATCTCCGCGCCCTTGCGTTGAAAAACCGCCGCGCGTTCCGTGCTCAGGTCGTAGAGCCGAATGGTCTCGATCTCGGGCCGGGCCACTAGCAGGAACCGAAGCGTTTCGAAATTAATAAGGCCACAACCAAAAACTCCCACGGCCTTCGCCGGTTTTTGGCCCAGCAACGTCGTGGCAGCCAAAGCCCCACTTGCTGCTGTCCGGCAAGCGCTGATCACCGAGCCTTCCATGATGGCCAGCGGCAATCCGGTGTCGGTGGAGTTCAGAATCAATATGGCCGAGGCCCGCTCGAGCCCTTTACTGAGGTTGCCGGGAAACGAGGCGATCCACTTAATGCCAGCCGCCTGGAACGACCCACCAAGGAAGGCGGTCTTGGGAATAATCCTGTTAACAGAGTTGCCCGGAAAGCGCAAAAAGGGACAGTTGGGCGCATTGCTGTTTCCATCTTCTTTTATTTTGTATGCAGCCCAGACCGTCTCCATCAGTACGGCTTCCTGGCCGCGAAACAAGTCCACGATCTCGCTCCCGCTAAGCAATAGGATGTCGTCAGTTTTCATGAGAGTGTCGCCTGGAAATCAGACCCAGCTTGCAGATGCGGCAAGATGCTCGTCCTTTTCCCATATCCCTTTGACATCTCCAAAGTGTTGCTTCACCCAGGCATCGGAATAAATCGTCTCCAAATAGCGCTCACCCCGGTCGCATAGAATGGCAACGCAAGTCGCGCCTGCGGGGATCTCGTGACGAAGCTTCGAAATGGCCATGATGACCGCCCCCGCCGAGCCTCCCGCGAA
The DNA here is from genome assembly GCA_033856915.1 of Blastocatellia bacterium. Classification (GTDB taxonomy): domain Bacteria; phylum Acidobacteriota; class Blastocatellia; order Pyrinomonadales; family Pyrinomonadaceae; genus UBA11740. The sequence continues at coordinate 31,437 of JAWVEB010000017.1, forward strand.
AATTGCCTCACGCCGCAAGAGCCGAAAACAACCCTCGACGCATTCCAGATCGGAGATGTTCGCGTGCCCATGCTCGAGCCCCGGCCGATACAACTCCGGTAACCGTGAAGTGCCATGCCCGGGAATTAAGCGCTGCTTTGGGGTGTCGCCGAAAATCACACTGCCAACTGCATCGACGCCAAACACCTTCGTGTGCATATGGTTGTCGCGCACATACTCGCTCATTCCGCGCAACGTGCCGCACGTACTGGTGGCCGCGAAAATGTAATCAACCTGGAAATTCATCGCGGCGGCGATTTCTGCCATGGACTGATAGTGCGCCCTGGGGTTGTCTTCGTTGGCGTATTGGTTGATCCAGATGCTTCCAGGGATCTCTCGGCACAATTGCTTCACGCGATTGACCCGTGCTGCCAGCAGGTCGCCCGTAATCGGGTCCGGAACGTCGACCAACTCGATGTCAACACCGTAGGCCTTGAGGATGGCGAGATTGCTCGGGGTGGTTCGCGTATCGACCACGCAAATGAAGCGCAGCCCAAGGTAGGTGCACACTTGGGCCAGGCCAATTCCGAGGTTCCCGGAACTGGACTCAATGATTGTGGTGTCCGGTCCGATCTTCCCTGACTCGTAGGCCTCAAGCACCGTGCTGATTGCCACCCGGTCTTTGCCACTGCCACCGGGGTTGAGCATTTCCAGCTTGGCGTATAACTGAAAGTGATTGTCAGGAAACAGACGGTCGAGTGGTACCAGCGGGGTGTTCCCGATGGTGCTCAGGATGCCATTACGTAAGGGTCTGCTACGGAGGGCGTGCATATTCCTTCTCTAGCGCGGGTTTGTTTTTCTTTCCGGATCAACGTTCGCTCACATCAATTGCGCAAACCATGCGGTTTTGCTAATCCCACTAAACTTCCTTGCTCATAATGCAATCAAGTAAATAAGACGGGCTCATTCGACCGAATGTGAGTCTATTCAAAGTCAGAGCCCGCGCCGGTTTGCAACTGCCAGAGGGATGCGTATATCCCACCCTTGCCTACAAGCTCTTCGTGCTTTCCTTCTTCGCGAATCTTTCCGCCGTCCAGGACAATGATTTTGTCTGCGTCACGAACGATCGCCAGCCGGTGCGCAATTGTTATGACGCTCTTCTCGGCGGTAACTTCCCGCACCGATCGCTTTACCGCCGCCTCCGTTTCGTAGTCCAAGTGCGAGGTCACCTCGTCCAGGGCCAATACCGGAGCATCTTTTATGAGGGCCCGCGCGATGGCAATCCGTTGCTTCTGCCCGCCGGAAAGCTTTCTGCCGCGTTCTCCAACTTCCGCTTCAAGTCCGCCAGGGATCGAGGTAAGTAGTTCTTTCGCCTGAGCCTCAGCCATCGCGTTCACAACCTCAGCCTCCGATGCTGCTGGCTTTCCGTAGGCAACATTGTCCCGAACAGTTCCCTGAAACAGATATACTTCCTGGCTGACCAAACTCACGGCGGATCGCAAGTCTTTAAGGTCCAGTTCCCGAATGTCCTTCCCGTCAAGCAAAATTCTTCCCTGGCCGACATCGTAGAAGCGCATCAGCAGCCGCAACAGAGTGCTCTTGCCAGAACCGGTGCGCCCCACAATTCCCAACTTCTCGCCAGGTCGCAATTGAAAGGAGACGTTCTCAAGAACATTGATCGTGGGATGGTAGCCGAATGAGACGTTTTCAAATACCACTTCCCCACGAACGCTGCTACGAGTGACCCGCACCGGCCCACTTCTAATCGCAGGACGTGCATCCAGCGCCGGGAAGATCCGCTCCGCTGAGCTCTTAGCTCCGTGATACAAGCGGGTCAACATTTCAAGGCTGCCCAGGGCATCGAGCATGCGCGGGAACATGTACACCATGCGCAGGTACCCAGGCTGCTTTAGCTTGCCTTCGGCCACCAGTTGCCCGCCGTATGCTGCCGTCAAAGCAAACCCGGTAGAGTAGATTGCCCGGCCCATGGCGGTTTCCAACGCCGAAACCGCTGCTGCGTCCGTATGCGCCCCCGCCAACTCTTCGCCGGACTTGGAAAACCGACGTATCTCCTGTTCCTCGGCAGTGAAACTCTTCACATCAACGATGCCGCCCAGATTGTTTTCCAGCATCTGGCTGAACTTATCGTTCAACTCGTCCCGGCGTGCGTAATGTTGGGAAATTGTATTACGCAGGAGGCGCGAAGGTAGGAGAAGTAGAGCTACCGGCACCGCTGCCATCAGGGTCAGCATGGGCGATGTGATCAGCATCATCGTCCCATAGACGACTATGACTAGCGCATTTTCAACGATCTGCTCACCGCCGCGTCCAACAAATTCGCCGATGCGTTGCGTGTCCTGAGTAATGAGATTCATCAGGTTGCCGGTGGACTGCTTATCGAAGAACGCCAGATCCTGCTTTTCGATTCCGGCAATTAATTGAGTGCGCAGGTTCTGTTGCGTTTGCTGCCCAACTCTTTGCCACAAACGGGTTCGATGATAACGAAGCCAACCGTCCAGGCTGTTCAGCAGTGCTCCCATCCCGGCGACGTAAAGTAAGCTCTTGCCCTGTTTCTGCTGTCCCTCCTGCTGCTGCGTCCCCTTTCCTTTGAGAAGGTGATCTCCTCCGATTTTGATCGTACTTACAATGAAAAGCCCCTCCACGAACCGAACCAGAAAATGCAAGCCCGAAACAAGCAATGGCACTGCCATCTCGCGCCTGTTCGGCATCGATCTCTGCAACACCCGATAGAGGGCCGTCGGTTCTCTCGTCTGCCCGTTTGGATTCACACCGCGGGCAACGATCTGATCTAGAGAATTCTTAATCAGTTTGCCGACGAAGAGGCGGGAACCGCTGCCCCGATATGTAACGAGAACCCGGCCGGTTGTCGGATTCACCCTGGCGTGCAACACACCGGGATATTTCAGTAATGCCTTTTCAAGAGGTTGCGCCAAATAATGCTTCGCAACGATTCCTTCCACGCCCCATCTTTGGCGGCCGGCTGTGGATGATCTTAAACTGAGGCCCCACCGATTCTGTTGAGTTGTCCTTGTCCCGGAACTCAAAGCGCTACCTTTTGTTCCTTGTCTTGCAATTCGTCAAACGCCTCAGCACTCGCGTCTTCCAAGTCCTCAAGAACCTGATCGGAGACCTTCTTAACTTCACGGCCCGCTCGGACTCCTGCCTTAATGCCTTCTTTGACAAGAAATTTCCAGGAATGTGCAAGAACCAAACCTGATGCGAGTCCAACTAGGTAAGTTGTTTTTTTCATGTTTTGAATCGGCTCCAGGAAGCTGTTCGTCTCCTTGGCGCAAGCTTGCCCTCCGGCTTCTTGCCAGGTCGAGGTTGCGCCGCGGCTGTCAACCTAACGCCATCGGGAGCAGTTGGAGCGCCGTCTGCGCTGATGGTGTCCCCGCGATTTCGTGTGACGTTAGCCCTGGCAAGCTCTCTGCCGGCGTGCCCGCAGGGCCGAAAAATGCTCATAAGAAGATGCCGGCCAGTAACCGCCTTGCTAATGGAGTTTGTAGATACCGAGACGGCACCAGGGATACCGAACAAAGCCCTGGCGATGAGACCGAGTCCAGCGTGTATGCCAGCTTGTCTGAGGTCCCCGTTGATGAGATTGCTCCCGCCAGGAATGAGGATTTCACTTGAAAGTTGGACGCCAGTCTTCATTCGACTGGATACACTCAGTCTCATTGCTCATCGGATTCTCCCGCTGGGTCTCCCAACATTAGACGGGAATGCCATGACAAGGGTGAAAGAGCCCTCGCGCGTGACCTGCTACGAAGTTGCTGCTGATGCTTAAACCGCCCGCAGGTGTATCGAGACTCTATTTCGCCTCAAGCGGAGGCCTTGGTGCCCGCGGAATTCAGATGCTCGTAGAGATTGCGACCGGTGGTTGCCTTCGAGAAGGAATTCACGCCAACAGCGATTACCCCAATCGGACCGAACAGCGCACCGGCGGCCAGGCCGAGAACGGCATGAAGTCCGGCGTTTTTGAAGTCCCCGTTTATCAGGTTGCTGCCGCCGGGCACCGGCAAGACGAATTCGCTCGCGAGCTGAGCGACGGTCTTTAGTGGTTGAACTACTGATTGAGTATCTTCTTTAGCCATTTCTCTCTCTCCTTAACTGAACGCGTTTGGAGCCCTGAATTTGAAGGGGGCCTCTTTCAATCCAAATAAACAAGTTACTTGAATCAGTAATGTTATGTGCAAATGCTCGCCCACCTTACTCTTGAATCAGATGTCTTGCAAGTGTTTTTTCTTGCGCGGGACTGCTACTACTTTCAACTGAGAATTAGGTGCTGATATTTCAGTAGCCACATGATATGAAAACGGAGAGAATCCAGCGTCACTCCGTTCCCGCCAACAAGTTGTTCTAGTTCCCTCAGCGTGAGGCCTGAAATTGCAGCCTTGGTGATCTGCTCAACGAGGTCAGGTCGGATTTCCGCTGACAACTCTGGATACCATTTGAAATTGAGCGAACCGTGTGTGATGACCTTCACGGAGGGGTCCAAAATTTGGGTGGGGTAGTGGCGGAACGTCTGAAAGAACTCCGGCCGGTACCAGGAAGTTCTGCGGACGTGAGTAATCGGTGCAGCAACTGCGAGGTCTTTTAGTTCTTGCCATAAATCAAGATATTGACGGATTATCACCGCCCAGTCGAAATGCTCCAATACTCGCTTGCGACCATTTTCGCCCCATTGCTTTCGCAAACCTCTATTGTCAATCAGTCGGGCCATCGCGATCACCATTTCCGACACGTCCACGCTCACCGATTGGCCTAGATAGAAATGGTCCGCCATCCAATCTGCCAGGCCGGCATGGTCACAGATCTTCTGGTCGCATTGCATCCAGTAGGTGGGCACGCGAAGACCCGTGAGTTCGTGTTCGACCAGTTCTTTATACCCATTCCAATCCGAGCAGATGACAGGTAGGCCACATGACATCGCTTCGATAATTGACTGCCCGAACGTTTCCTGTAGGTTGTCGCTGGGCGAGATGAAAATGTCCGAGGCCGCGTAGTAGTCAAGCACATCCTGGTCGGGCAGGTTCGTACGTACAATCACGCGGCCCGCGAGGCCCAAATCCGCGGCGAATTGATCAACCAGGCCGGCATATTTGTGCTGGCCATCAGATCCTGCCATCACCAGCGAGACACTTTGTGCCGGGCTTCGCTCGACGACGCTCTTAAACGCCAGCAACAGGGGGAAAAGATCCATCTTGTCGCAGTGGGAAAATCTGCCGACGTAAAGAACCAAAACGTCGGCGGCGGGAAGCTCCAAGCGCTGGCGCAGCGGCGCTTTCTCTTTCGGAGTGAAAATCTCTGCGTCCACCCCGAGAGGAATCTTATCGAGCCGCCCGTCATAACGGACCTTTGCGCCGGTCTGCGCCCCGAACTCGCGTTGCAGATGCTCGATCCAGTTCAGCATGACCGTTCTGGCCGAATCCGCGGTGCAAATGATCGAGTCAAACGGGTGCGCGCCCATGACCATCGTGCTCAATACGCGCGGCAGAAATGACTGGTAGCTGATGGTGTGGGTTAACCCTGTGACGGGAACGCCCGGACTAAGCCGGTTTCTCATCTCCGTCCAGGGCCCTATATCCGGCGTCCAGATGTTATGAAGGACGTGATAATCAAACTCCCGCGCCGACGCGCTGAATTCCCGCAAATGGACGAGGCGCACACGGTTGTCCGACCCCAGCAACTCGTCTGACCGGGGCTCACGGTATGAGCTGCTGCAAAAGAAATGAAATTCATCGAAATCGGAGTGGAGCAAAAGCGACCGGAGAAATCTCTTGGCAAAAACGCTGAGCCCATAGACTCCTTCTGACGGCACCTCCTCCAGATCGGCCAGGTCGTAGGGGGCAGCAAACGTTCCGAAGACCTTCACAATTTCCCCCGCTGTAAAATAGGATGAGCTAACGCGCTCTGACTGAAGCGCCGTCCACGCCTTGAGACTCTCTATATTTGCGTAGTCTATCACGCATTCCGCAACGCTCGATCTTGTTATTTCGGATTTCCATGTGACCTGATATTCTTTGCGTTCATCCACTGCCTCTTTGACAGGGAGCCTGGCGACGTGAGCGAACTTGATTTCTCTTCTTACATGGATAGATTCAAAGGACAGACCGGCTGGGTTGTCGGTCGTGGGCGCACGTTGTTCGACTACGGCCGCCTGGCGTCCGTCCGCGGCCCCATTTTCTTCGTCAACGACGCCGTCAGCCAGGAATGCCACCTATCGGACGAGCAGCCGTCTTTCTTCTTCGCGCATGACGCCTCGATGGCCAAATGGCTCCCGCTCATCCGTTCAATTTCCGTCTTCATCGTGGATCACCCGCACGCCGGCCCGAACGGAGAAGGTCTCATTCAAGGAATTGACGACCGTAATTTCACCCGCGCCAGGCAGGCAATTCTGTATTACCAACATGGAGAGTTTGAACAGGCAACAATACTGAGTCGCCGCCGCGACGAAATCGCCCGCGCGAGGCAACTCTGTATCCGCTCGGGAACGATTCATCCACTCGTCCACTTCGCATGGTACACCGGCTGCGCCGAACTGAATTTGGTGGGCTGCGACGGCCTACCCAATTCGTCTTACGACCAACGATTGCCGAATCTGTCCGCCTCGACTCAGCAGGGGGCTTTCGCAATCCGACAGGAGCAGGAACAAATTCTGAGCACCCTGGCGGTACCGGCGAATTACATCGGCACGCCGCCACACACTATTCGTCTAGAGTGCAGTTTGACGATTCGTCCCGGCCAGCGACCAACTCTGACCCGATTGTCAAACGAGCTGATTTCTCACGCCGAATCTACAACCGGTTGCCTGTCGGCGTCGCTTGAAGAGAGCGGCGAAGGTCAAGCCGTTTTTCGCCTCAGCTTTAAATGGAACGACATCGCCGGACTGCTTCGCTTCCTGAAAACTCCGGAGCTGCTGCGCTTTCAAGCCGTCGCGGTCGCGCGCCTGCTCGCAACCGAGCCTTCATTTGAAATGCACACCCGATTGCGATGAAATAGGGCTTGCAAAGTTTCTTGTAAGGGAATACTCTCACGCCTCACATCCTGAGCAATAAACTGAACGCCAGCGCGTCCTCATACAAATAAGGAGAAAAACATGAGCTTGCTGCCGCCAAAATTCCCGACAGACGTTGAAATTAGTCAAGAGACATTCGAGAACTGGGCCCTCGCCATCACTGTACCCAACATGTGGACTTGCGCGCCTAACTCGGAAGCGCAAGTCGTCGAGGTGTGCAATTGGGCAGCGCAGCAAGGTTATACAGTTCGCCCGCGCGGCATTATGCACACGTGGTCCCCGATCACGGTGGTGGAAGACACTCCACCTGATGCGAAGATACTCTTGGTTGACACCACGAAGTATCTGACTGAGATGACTTTCATTCCGGCCACAGACTCGCAACCAAATATGGTCCGGGTTCAAACCGGCGCCACCATGGAAGCTCTCCTCGAATATCTCGAAGAAACGGATGGCGGCAATGAACTCGGCTATAGCTTCCCCCATACTCCCGCGCCCGGGCATCTTACCGTGGGCGGGGTGCTGTCGATTGACGCTCACGGCAGCGCCATTCCCTCGGCCAACGAGAACTTCAATTGCAGCTATGGTTCATTGAGTAACCAGATCCTTTCTTTAAAAGCAGTCGTGACGGACCCGGATTCCCCGACGCCGGTCGTCTACACCATCAAAACATTTAATCGCGGCGATGCTGACGCCAAAGCGTTCTTGGCACATCTCGGCCGGGCCTTCATCGTGGAAGCTACTTTGCAGGTGATCGAAAATTACTATCTCCGCTGCGTCAGCTACACAGACTTGACCAGCGATGTGCTGTTTGCGGCTCCGGCCGCGGAGACGCCAATCCCACAAAATAGTTTGGCAGAGTTCCTTGAACAATCTGGTCGCGTGGAAGCTATCTGGTTTCCGTTCTCCTGGACTTGGCCTTCCAAACCGTATCCGTGGTTCAAAGTCTGGAGCGTGTGTCCGGAGAAGCCAGCCACATCGCGCGAAGTCGACGGGCCCTTCAACTATCCGTTCTCCGACAACCTCCCGGAAGAGGTCACGAGTCTAGTCAAAACAATCACGAGCTTCGGCCCGGCAACGATAACCTTCGGCCAATTGATGCAAAAAGTGACGATTGACGGCCTGAATGGCACCGGCATCTTTAAGGTGCTGGACCAGCCGCCATGCAACGATATTTGGGGGCTATCGAAGAACACTTTGCTATATGTGAAGGATACGACGCTGCGCGTTACAGCCAATGGCTACGCAGTTCAACTTCGCAAAGAAGATGTCCAGCAGGCCGTACATGACTTCACCACGCAATACGTCAAGATGGTCGATTCGTACGCGTGGAAGTTGGAATTTCCTATCAATTCTCCACTGGAAATCCGCGTCACGAGCCTCGATGATCCGGCTCTTGTAGGGGTGCCAACTGGAACGACCGCCGAAAGCCCCACCATCTCCGCGCTTCGCTACGACGATGTTGCCAAGAACCAGAAATGGGATGTCGCCCTCTGGCTCGACGTGCTGACTCTGCCAGGCACCTCCAACAGCAATACGTTTTACGCAGAGTTGGAGCAGTGGATTTTCAATCGTTTCTCTGGAAACAACGGCCGAGTAATGCCGGAATGGTCAAAGGGGTGGGCGTACACGGCGGATGGCCAACCGGATGCCGGCGCCTGGACCAATGCGGAAGTCATGAATACCATTCGCGCGAACTTCAAGACAGCCACCAGCGGCGACGACGACTGGAATTACGAGGTAGCAACGTTGGCCAAGTACGATAAGTCCAACTTGTTCACCAACCCACTTCTGGCCACGCTGTTTACGCCCATAACATAGATCGACTGGGAAACCGCAAATGAAGGGCTCCAACTGGGCCGTCGAAGCCGCGTTGCTGAGTGACTTGCTCTTTGGACTCTAGCGGCGAATGGGTGTTGCCCCCCTTCTTAGGATTTGTCCTCAACAGGATCGACTGTAAACGCGATTGGTGCTTCAGAGGACGTGACGCAGACAGAGTCTGGCAGCGAAAGCCAGGGAGATCGATCAAGTTCACTGCCAACTATCGGTACGCCTCTCGAAAAACGTTTGAGTCATCGGCACATATAATAAAGGACACGAGTTAGGTAGTTATCCCCGCAGGTCGATAGGGATCTGAGGGTAAAGCGAGTGGTTCCGTGCGCTTACCCGCACGCCGTAACAGAATTCCTTGGTTACAATTTGGAAAGGATGGGACCAACCTGGGCGGCGCCGCTTAGGACGACGTGCATCTGCTTCACCCCGGAAACACTGATTTGCTCTTTCGGCAGGTGATCTGCACCCTTGTATTTCTTGCTCTTGCTTCGACTCTGCTTCGCGACTAAATGCGGCTGTGCATATTCTGGTTGGAGTTGGTCTAACGAGAGACGTAACCCGAGCTTTCCTCATCGGCGCTTCTTGGAATATCTAACCGGCCTTGATCTTGCAAGACGGGTAGAGAAGAAAGGATGGCGGACCCATTGCCGCGACCACATAGCATCACCATCTTGCCATCAGTTCCCTAATCGCTGCGTAGCGGCAAACTATATGAACCGCCTCAAGCTTTCTTCATCGAATTGCCAACAACTCAGCTGCCAGTCATACGACTCGACCGCGACAGCGGCGATATATCCACGGCCCACGTCAAGTGCTTCAAGTGACCAACGCGCAGCTTCGGTCTCATCCCATCCGGTCCGCAAGAGCGCCGCCGGTTCCGCAGGCGCGAGCGTCACATCGAACTGATCGAGGCGCAGCGACAACCCAGTACCCTTGGCCTTAAGGAAAGCCTCCTTCCGAGTCCAGCAGTTGAGGAAAGCCTCATGACGCACACGCTCCGGAAGCCGGCTAAGGTAGTCCGCTTCAGTAACGGAAAAGAAGCGCTTGGCAATATCGTCGCCGGTGAAGTCCGTCCTGATGTGCTCAAGGTCGATGCCCACTTCGCCGATGAGCGTCAAAGCATAGAGCGCGAGACTGCCGGAGTGAGCCAGGTTGAATTTCAACTGACTTACGCTGGCCGCCAGTTGCGGCTTGCCACGTTGTGCGTAACTGAATTCGATTTCAGCGGGAGCGATTTCCAAATAGCCCGCTAAGATGATTCTTAAGCACCCACGCGCCACGATGAAATGTCGGCGGTCGTTTTCGAAATGAAAGGCGTTAGCTCTTGCTTGCTCATCCGGAGACAGCAGTTGACGAAGGCGTTGAACGGTCTCTGTTGATTGTTCCAAAGAGAGTCGCCAAACGTGAACGTCTGTTGCTCCAAGAACAGACCGATTTGGCGGCGAGGGCCACGTCTGTGACGAACCGATTCGAGTCTGCACTGTCTGATCTACCCTAAAATCTGACAATCTCTTTGTCGCTTTTCGCTCAATCGGATTCCCTAGATCCATAACACGAAAAACTGAAGTTGTACCCGGACACGAATCAGCCCTGTTGATTCGCCGCCTCTTCCATCTTCTTTCTCAGACTAAGCGGTCGCATATCAGTCCAGACTTCTTTGATGTAGGCCAAACATTCCGCTTTCGGTCCGCTTTTTCCCACATCATTCCAGCCGAGCGCATTCTCGCGGTCGGCAGGCCAGATCGAATACTGTTCTTCGTGGTTGACCACTACCTTGTAGATCGAGTTGTCTTCTCTTTCATCGCTATCCATTATGGCCGTGCCTCCTCAGATATTTGTAGGTTAGTGTTTAGCGCTTTGGGAAAAGCACTCAGTCTCTCCCATCAACCTTTTCAAGGCTTACCGTGATTGGTTATCATTTGCCAGCGTTTTCAAGCGTTTCCTTTAATCTCGTGGCCAGCTGACGACAATCAACGGCCGTTAATCTCGCGTAGGGTCGCGAGATCCTCTTCAAACTCGGGGAGATCGTAGTGGATTGGAATGCTGCGGCTGGCTAGCAGGTGCTGGAATTCCAGCCTACTCATCCCGGCCAGCTTGCTGGCCTGAGCCAAGGTCAGCTTTTCCTTTTGGAAAAGAAGTGCTGCGAGCTCTTTCTTCAGCTCTGCAGATGACATTCCGGTCGCTTGGAGAACATCGTCAGAAATCACCACACTCATAACAAATGAAGATTACCACGAACGCGGACACGAACGATAGAGTACTTTGCCCGACTATCGAGAAGCTTCGGAAGTCGGACCCTTCGAAATGTCTCTGTCCCTATACGGTAACAATCAATCATCGCTCCCTACGAGCCGGCCAGGACCGTCAACATCCTGATCATGAAGACAATTCAACGGAACCGACCGAGACCTTCTCTCTGTTGCTGTCGAACTCATTGGGCGGAGCGGTCCTGGAAACGACTGGCGTTGGCGTTATTGCTCGAATAGACCGAGCGGTTTCGCGACCGTCTCGACTTGACGCGAACCAGGGCACTAGAGACACTTCGGGCGCAACACAGTTTGTTAGGTTCGATCAATTCCAAGGAGGAATACGTGCATGAATCCGTCAGAAGTGCTGCTTCTAGCGTTTCTCATTGGCATAATCGCGGGATTGCGTACTATGACTGCACCCGCTGTTGTGGCCTGGGCCGCGAACCGACACTGGCTCAACCTTCTCAACTCGCCGTTCGCCTTCATGGGCTCGACGGCTGCCGTCGCAGTCTTCACTGTGCTGGCGCTCGGTGAGTTGGTTATCGACAAACTTCCTTCGACCGCGAACCGCACAAGACTTCCAGGACTCATTGGCCGCAGTGTGCTCGGCGGTTTATCCGGCGCAGCGGTCGCGGCGTCCGGGGCGCAGTCAATCGCGCTAGGCGCCGTGCTTGGCGTCGCCGGTGCGATCGCCGGCGCGTTTGCCGGCTACGAGGTTCGCAAGCGTCTCGTGCGCGCTCTCAAGATTCCAGATCTCGTCCTCGCTCTCCTGGAAGACACAGTAGCGATTGGTGGGGGCCTTCTAATCGTGTCGCGGTTCTAAGCACGTGCCTTAAATACGATTCTCAAAAGCTTAAGGAGATTCGGGCTGATTCCCCACCCTCGAGTTTTCCACTGCTTCAGCTATTAAATCTTTATCAGCGCTAGTGATATTTTTTGCTGTTAACCGCTAGGAACTTGCAAGTTTTTTGAGCTTGTAAGATCCGGCCTCGCCAATGTGGCTGGCCAACAAATTGAGGGTTCAGAGGAGCGGACTTCCGGAGCGGACGATCTGATTCAAGAAGCGGTTGCAAACGAGATCTCGGTAATTCATGCCCGCTGGCTAATGACCACCGAGCTGACAGAAAAAGAACGCCCAGATATCAGCGTAACGGTCGATAGTTTTGCTCACATCCGGACTGCCGTGGTGTCCGGCCTGTCCTTCTCCGCGCAAGAGGACGGGCCGGTTTGAGACGTTGGCGGCAAGCCACGTAGCGTGCATTTTGTAGCTATGCCAGGGAGCGACGCGGTCATCATTGCCGGGAGCGATGGTCAGTATCGCGGGAGCTTCGATCTTTTCCGGTAGCGTGTGGTAAGGGCTGTATTGCATCAGGAAGTTGAGGTCATGCGGATCTTCGGGTGAACCATAATCCGCGATCCAGTGCCTCGCCCCGTGGGCCAAATGAAAACGCGCCATGTCGGTGACCGGCGCGCCGGCAACCACGGCTTTCCATAAATCGGGACGCTGCACCGCCACGGCGTTGACTGACAAACCGCCGTTACTCCAACCAAAACAGCCGAGCTTTGAGCTGCGCGTGTAACCTTCGGTTATCAGCCACTCGCCCGCCGCGATGAAATCATCGAAGACGTTCTGCTTCCTCGCGCGCGTGCCGGCTCTATGCCATTCTTCGCCGAATTCTCCTCCCCCTCGCGCGTTGACGATCGCGTAGATTCCTCCACGCTCCAGGAACGGGATCACATGCGCCGCAAAGGCCGGCAACAGGCTGACGCCAAAGCCGCCATAGCCGTGAATCACCGCCGCATTCTTGCCGTTGCGCTCGATCCCTCTCTGATGGAGCAGGAACATCGGAATTCGCGTCTTGTCGCGCGATTCAAACCAGACCTGTTCGACCTCAAAATTCTCTGGATCAAATCTGACTTTGTCCTGGTGATGGAGTTCATACGTCAGGGTTTCCAAATTCATGCGGTACACGGCCCGTGGCGTTAGGAACGAGGAGAATGAGAACAACAATTCATCGGACTCAGGCTCGGCGAATAAAGCATCGATACTGCCAACTCCAGGGAGTTCTATTTGCTTGACGAAGTTTCCCTCCAGGTCATACACCCGCAGCCGTGACGAGGCATTCTCGATAGTCTCAACGAACAGGTAGTTCGCGACCAATGTCCAGGCCCGAAGAGAATGCCGGCCCTCAGGGATTAGGGCGGCGGGAGCAAGCTCTGGGTACGCACGCGTCTCGCATGCTTCGACATCGGAAGACGACAGCACGCCGGAGCCGTGCGTACCCAGCGAAAATTCTCCGGCGGTTACATCAGCAAGCTGGACTGTCATGATTTTGCCCAATGGCGCGTCGTGATTTGTCCGGATGTAGAGTCTGTCACGATGGATTGCAGCGTGAACGAACTCCTCGGTTCCATGAACGATCGGGACAAAGCCGCGTTGTCCAGCCTTGCGATCCAGAAGATAGACTTCCGAACGGGGCGCGGCGCCCGACAGGTCCTGCACCACCACAGCGAGATACCGGCCATCGGATGAAACTACGGGGTATGGTGTCTGTTCTCGCTTGAGGGTTTCGCCGAACATAAGTGGGTCGTCGCGCCAGTTGTCGCCCAGGCGGTGAAAGTAGAGTTTATGATGAAATCGTGTCTCTTCTGCCGGCGTCCCGTGAGGGCAGCGCGTATAGTAGAAGCCCGTGTTGTCCGGCAGCCATGCTACTCGATTCCTGGTGTGCCAGGTGTGCGCGACTGGATTTACATCGCCGGGAATGACGTCCGGCAGCACTTCTTTCCTGTTGACATCCATTACGTGGAGCGACATGAGGGAGCTTCCGGACAACGACAGACGGTATGCGATCAGCGAGCCGTCGCAAGATGGGTGCGTGTCCGCGAGCATGATCGTCCCGTCGGAACTCAAGTCACTCGGATCAAGCAACAGTCGCGGTGCGCCGTGCGGTCCGTCCTGGCAATAGAGCGCTGAGAGTTCCTGGTCCTCAAAACGCTGGCGAAAGAAGTATCGTTTTCCAGCTTTGGTGATGGTCCCCCTGGCGGGCGTGCGCATCAACTCCTCCAAACGCCGGCGGATACCTTCGCGAGCCGGCAGGGACGACAGTTGGGACATCGTGTACTCGTGTTGCGCCAGCACCCACGTTCGCAAGGCTGGTGTGTCCTCTTCCATCCAACGATAAGGGTCGCTGATGTTTCTGTGGGTTTCAGCCGGTGTTGGTTTCGAGAGTGCCATTTGCTCACGGCAGCGAGGTCGCCGTCTGAGTCCCGGAGCGGTAGCGACGGGATCAACACGCAAAATTGAACCTTGATCGGGTCGCTACTTCTGCATTGGGATTCTGACCGAAGCAATGCGCCTCAACGCGCAGATGCCGCGCAAGATCTCACTCGAGCCAAGCTCGCGCGGTGGGTACGTGGTAAGAAACCGCGTAAAAGCCAACGAAGCCTGGAGCTACAAAGCGATCACTGTGCCGAATTCCAAACTTGACGTCTTGATCTCTGAACTCATGTCAGCATCTCAGTGAAAGTTGTGGCGCTAATCCGCACCCTTTTCATGTTTCATGCAATACACAACCGCCTCCTTTGCGTCTCCGTCCTTAATCATTGTCGCGAAATACATAAAGTGTGCTGCATCTGGATACTCTTCTACTTTTCTTCGCCACACTACAAGCAATGCCTGCTCTATTACCTCATCCGGGACATTCGGCCCAAACCCTCCGCAGATGTCTCCGTGGGCCGACCACCCCATCATCCGCACCTTCTTATCGTAATAACAGTAGTCTGGTGCCGTTCTCTGGCACTCCATCTTTGGTGTTCCGCCCGCATCCGCGTGTATCCAATAATCTTCAGGCGTATTCAGCCCGGTGTCCTTTTGAAACTGCTCTTGCAGACATCGGTGGAATCGCCTATCAGCGCACAACTGAAGAAAGCCCAACAGAGGGGGAATTCCTGGATCGGCGTATCTTTGGACTACCGAATTCTCTTCATTGAGCACATTCGATTGTCGCTCAGCGATGGGATTTACGGTTGTCGTTTGACTGCTCGGTTGATCGTTCATGACATCTCCTTTAGGGATGGAAGTTGTGCGAGGGTGCTGTTGTTTTACTCTCCTTACGTTAAGTGTAAAACAGAATCGTATTAAAGCCGCGAAACTTTTGGCAGCATAACACGGTCGTGACACCATGGCCGAGCCCAGCGGATTCTGAACCTTAATAGTTTGCGTGCCGGCCTGGAGAAGCCCTACAATCCTGCCACAACGACGGAGGCCCTCATGACACGAAGCAGGATGCGCGTTGATCATCAAGTCCCGATCACCTCGCTGCAAATGTTTTCCAGTTCCTATTTGGAGATTCCGATTGATAAAAATGATCCGCGCGGTTGCGAGCCGCTGATCCCATTGGAATCGGTTGGCGTTGCTTTTGAGAGCTACTACGCAAAGACGGACGGCAAGAATCCGCCGTTTGGCATTTCGATCGAGGGCAGCCGACAAGACGTTTGGCTGCGAAAGTCGGTGGCTGAAAAACTTGCCCGCGTCAACGAGCGACTCCGGCCGTTCGAGTCGGAGTTGTTCGTGCTCGATGGTCATCGTTCAGTTGCCTGCCAGCGGGGCTTGTGGGATTTCTTTTACGCAAGAGCTAAACAGCAGAATCCGGGGGGCAGCGAGCAAGAACATCGGGCCTACGCAAGGCAGTTTATCGTCGATCCGGCGTCCTTCGACGAGGCCGATTCCCGGACATGGCCGGCACACACCAACGGGGCGGCAGTGGATCTGACGTTGCGAGATTCCGTGACCAGGCAATTGCTTGACATGGGAGCGAACTTTGAAGAAGACAGTGACAGCGCTGCGAGTGCCGGCGACTATTTTGAACGAGAGCTGGCGGCCGGACACATTGAGGAAGACGATGTCAGGTTACAGAATCGGCGGCTGTTGAATTGGGCGATGACCCGGGAAGGCCTGCTGAATGAAACGGCCAAAGTCTTCTGGCATTATGACTGGGGCAACCAGATATACGTAAGAGCCAGTCGAGCGCTTTTACCGAATCCACCCGAAGCGGCCTGGTACGGTTACACTGCGCTTCCCGAGTGAATGTCTCCCCAGTGGGATATAGCCAAGTTAGCGATTCAAAGCGAACCACTTCCGCACTATGGCGAAACATGGCGATTGATTCTAAGACCACGTGCTTGCATCGAATCAGCGAACTGCCGTTTGACGCGGAGTCAGAAATCTTTCGGCACTATCCCGGCTTCAAGCTCGGCGTGGTCGACAGCGTTCGCTATTACGCTCGGTTGCTGCTGCCGGTGGCGAGGGAATTGATCGCAAATGACTCGGAACATACCGGCTGGATATTGACGGGACCGGCGATCGCTGCCCAGACAATGGCGGCCGCCAACTTGTTGTGCCGGGAGTTGTCTGATTTGTATTTGCGGGAGCGAGGCACACGCAAGTACAAAGAGCTTTCCCTGATCGATATCCAATACGATAATGAGTCAACCGCCTCAATAGACTATGCAAAATTGGACCTCGCAGACCGCCTTACAGTACGCGAACGCTTAAGCCAGAGGCTGGTTCGTAACTCTGATTTTCGCGGCCGCCCGATTCTGTTCGTCAATGACGTCTGCGTCACCGGCGCACAACAACACGCAATGCAGGAGTACTTTGAGCGTGACGGAGCAGCCTGCGTCAGGTGGCTGTATCTGATCGTCATCGATCCGGAAATCGGCAGGACGAATCCGAAAATAGAATGGCAGATTAATTTCGCCCCGTTCGAGGATCTGCTACGAATGGTGTCCCGCGAACAGATTCAATTCACTGGCAAATGTATGACAAGGCTGATGCACTTGAGCGTCACGGAATTGGACCAAGTGCTGCGGGCCCTCAATGTTGACCGCAGAACACGGTTGCTGGAACTAGCGACACTGAATGGTTTTCAAAACCTTGACGGCTTTGAGGAACAGATGAAATTGGTCAGATCATATGCGGCCGAACGGACACTCTGACCAAGAGACTCGCAGAGGATGTGGACAAAACCGAATCCAGATCCCCAACATTATTTGCGGCCACGCGCGGCCGGACGAGCGGCGCTACGGAAACTCAGTTTGACTTACCCCGATCCGGTAAGATGGATCCATCAGGAACAAACGCTAAATGATCGTACGACCGCCGAAGGCGATTACCCGATCAAACCTACTTCGGTCCCGCCCGAGTTCTGGCCGGAACGGCAACCTGTGTTTTGGCTACCGGAATTCGAAGCCTCGCGGGATCAGTTCCGCTTGTTTCAAAATCCGACGCACCCTTTACCCTGGTATCTTTCGGGATCCAGTTCCGAAGTTTACTCCCACCTTGTCCATCCATTGAGCGTGCCGTATTTCCTCAATTGCGACCTGAAGGGCGCCAGGTGGAGAAACCCGAGATTCCTGGCAACGCCAATGGCTTCGCACCGCACTCTCCTGGTTTGGAATCCGCGATCCTCGAAGACACCGCCGTTCGCGGTGAAGGCCTCCCTCGACAGATGGGTTGGCGGGCTGGATCGAAAAGTTAAGCTTTACGAAATAAAGCGAAGCGTGGGCATCTCCTCGCTATTAGTCGGAACCCCCAAAGCGGATTTGGAACGGCAGGGAATTCTTTTGCTTGATGATCCCGTAGGGCTCTTACATAAGCAAACTAATGCCGGGATTTTGGCACGAGACACACCCTGGAAACTTGGCGCAGGAGAGGAAATCGTACCGGTATTCAGCCTGTGTGCTTCCCGGGATAGACGCCCACGCATCGTCGAGTTGGTCGAATCGAGCGGGCTCGAACCCACGGCTTGGGTTGACAGGTTCGTTCTTACTCCGCTCATCTACCAGGCCTACTTTCTCGGCATGACAGAAGGGGTGGTCGGTGAAATGCATGAACAGAATATCTTGATGGAATTGCGGAACGGAGTTCCCACAAAGCGGTTCTGGCATCGCGACCTGGGGGGATTCAGAGCAGATAACGCCGTACGTCGGCTCGCCAATAAAGGCCTTGAAGCTCTTCCCGTCCACATTCATCTGGAGGATCTGGGAAAACAGTGCGACATATTTCACGAGTGGCTTCACAGTTACTTGCAAGGGTCACTGGTGTACCTGGTTGGCCACGCACTGCGAAATCATTTTGAAATCCCCACCGATAATTTTGCCGGCCTCTATAACGCCAGAGCGAGCAAGTTTCAAAATTTGCTCTTTTCCGCAAATGGTATCCGCACATCCAGGAATTTCGAAAAAGACTTTGAGCGGTATCGAAAGCGAAAGATACCAAGCCTTACCTGGCCTTGGAAAAACCTGGAGGCAGCACTTCAGGATTGGTGACCGAAGCAGCTCGCCCTAAGCTTTGGATTCAAACCATGGCTGCGGGCTGCTTCTTTTGTGAATCGTAAATGAGCGAAAACAACGACCTCAACTTCTCCACGGTCCGGATGGTCCCCTCAACCACGACCAGCAACATTCGCTTGCTCGTGCTCGACCTGGACGGCACGATTGTGGACGAATCGAATCATATTAGGGATTCCGTAGTGCAGGCCGTAGATGCAGTCAAACGCCGCGGAGTTGCGGTCGCGATCGCAACCGGTCGACGGTATCAGTCCTCCCTACCCGCATATGATTTGATCGGTTCAACCCTGCCCTTAATCTGTTATGAGGGAGGCATAATCCGTGAACGTAATACTGGATTCACCCATCGACACTGGGCCCTGGCACCGCAGGTGGTCTCACAAATTCTGGATCACACAGAGCGCCTAAGTTTGGATGGCCGCCTGTCCGTTCACTTTTATGTCGAGGACGATCTGTATGTTTCGAATCTGAATGATGCATCGAGCAAATTCTTTGAAGGCTCAACCGTTGTACCAATTGTCGTGAGTGACCTGCGGCCACTGCTAAATCGGGCAACCTCAAAAGTGATGGTGCTCAGCGATGATGTCGAGATCATTACCAGCCTCTCTACCCATCTGAAGAATTCGGACAGCCGAACTCGGATAAAGGAGTACAAATCGATAACGTTGCTTGAGGCGTTCCATCCTACCGGCAACAAACGATCGGCGGTTAGGTATCTGGCTGAGGAGATCATGGCGCTCCGGCCGAAAAATGTGATGGCGATTGGCGACGACTTTAGCGACATCGAGATGCTCGAATATGCAGGAATTGGGGTCGCGATGGGGAATGCACCCGCAGCCGTCAAGTCCTGTGCTGATTGGGTAACTACGACGATCGAGAAAGATGGATTTGCCAGGGCAGTCGAAAGGTGGATTCTTGTTGATTAGCGAATCCTCAAGAAGGACTTAAGAAAGGAGTCTCTAAAACTATGCGGTATAGCGTCTTCATCATTCGCAAGCCGGCGTTAACCGTTTGCTTGCTCCTGAGTGCGCTCTGGGCCCCGGGATCGTCCGCGAGACGGACAGCCGGGGATTCCGCGGCATCGTCGGTTCGCATCAATGGCCAGGATGTTTCTACTTTTCTTACTGCCCGACTTGGTGAGCCCTTACAACCAAAGCCGAAAGCACCGAATCGGCTGGATAGTCCGCGTCTGATTGCGTTGGCTCGTAAGGTGAAAGCTGGAAACCGCGCGGCACTCAAATTATTCTGGGAAGAAGTTCAAGGCAAAACACCGCTGGTGGAACCGGTTCCCGGTGATGACCAGCTCCGCCGGGTAACGTTTCTCTGGCGCGGAGGGGCCGAAGCCAGCGAAGTCACACTTGAGGGGCCGATCCTGCCGGACTCACAAGACGCGTCGCTACTGCGTTTGGCCAGCACAGACGTCTGGTTTCGAACGGTTCGGTTGCCGGCGACCGCGCGCTTCACTTATGGCTTTAAGCGTCCAGGAAAAAGACAGGTTTTCGACCCACTAAATCCGCTGAGGTTCAGATCATCCTCATTCGCTGAACTCCCAGCCGCGCCTCCGCAATCCTGGATCGGGATTCAGCCGGATGTTCCGAAAGGCACACTCTGGCACGAGAAGCTCAGAAGCGAAAACCTGAAGGAAGAACGATCGGTTTCCATCTACACGCCTCCGGGCTATGACCCGAAGAGTGGCTCGTACGGTTTACTGGTTCTTTTTGACGGCCAGGATTATCGGGGACCCATGCCCATACCGACGATTCTGGACAACCTGGTGGCCGCGAAAAAGATTCGCCCATTGGTGGCGATTCTGGTAGACAACCAGAGCGAAGAGTCGCGTGATCGCGACCTTGAATGTTATCCACCATTCGCTGACTTCCTGGCCAAAGAACTGGTTCCGTGGGCGCGCCAACGTTATCGTTTTAGTGCTGAACCCGAACGGACCATTGTGGGAGGCGTGAGTCTCGGTGGCCTCAACGCCGCATATTGTGCGCTCCGTTATCCGGAAGTTTTCGGCAACGTCCTATCACAGTCGGGCGCCTTCGGTTATTTTCCGGGCTGGGAGGATCAAGAAGCCAGCGAATATTCTCCATTCGGGTGGTTGATTCGGCAGTTTGTGACGACGCGGAAATTACCCATCAGATTCTATCTGGAAGCCGGATTGTTCGAGAACGATTGTGCGGACCCCCTGCTGGCTCAAAACCGTCGCATGCGCGATGTGTTGGAGGCCAAAGGGTACTCGGTCGTTTATT
Organism: Blastocatellia bacterium; assembly: GCA_033856915.1. Taxonomy (GTDB): domain Bacteria; phylum Acidobacteriota; class Blastocatellia; order Pyrinomonadales; family Pyrinomonadaceae; genus UBA11740. Next base: position 52,139 of record JAWVEB010000017.1, read on the forward strand.
CCGAGTTTGCCGGAGGTCATGAGTTTCTCAGTTGGCGTGGCTCGGTGGCAGATGGACTGATCGCACTCGCGGGTCGAGACCAGTAGAGTTTCGGGTAGCGAGGTCGACGTGCTTTGTAGATCTTCAGACCCGCCTTAACGACTTTCAACCGGAAGCCAAGTTACCAGTAAACAAAATTTACGGGAGCTGCCGGGCCGGCGAACATCACGTTTAGGTTATTACTCACTCAGGAATCCTTCAGAAATCAGCAAGTCAATTGTGGCCCGCATATATTTCGAGTTAGTTCGATTCCTGGCGTTGAAAGTCCACCAGAGCGCGGTCTCTATCTTGGTATTGTCTCGCGTCATATAAGCGAAATTGTCAGAATAACAACTAATTCCATTTGCAATTCTCATGAAATTGAACCACACGTCGTCGTTCGTGGGGCAGGTTTCCTTAATCAAGTTATCCTTGAACATGATGTTTCTCGTCCGGTTGAAAAACGACGGATGGTAAGCGACGCCGCCCTTACCAAGATGGAAGTTGTACAAGTAGTTGGAGATCGGATAAGCAAAGTTCTCATAATTCAGCCCGCGAATATCATCACCGTGCCGAAGGGTTAACGCCCAATTGCATGCGCAACATTGGTATCGGTTGAAATCGCCAACAATTTTCTCCAGGAAGGTCGCGGTATAGACGGTATCGTCGTCAATCGTAATAATCAGGCAATTCTCGTCAAACTTCTCCTCGAGCAGTGGCAACAACTTGCGAAAGGGCCCGGTGTTAGAACACCAGCGCAGTTCAAATAGTGAATTCGATTTCACGAACTCCGAAAGCTGCGAGCCAACCCTGGCGTTGGAGAAACCTGGATCCAGTAGATAGGGCGCCTCTGAAACAAACATGAAGCACTTGTCAGGCAATAGCGTTTGAGCGGCCATGCTCTGTAGCGTTTCAATGACTCCGACTTCGTTTTGCTTTATGGTTGTAAGCGATACATAGACGTTCATACAGATCGCCTCATACAGCTTCTGCATGCATTCCCGCGTCAGCGCCCCAACATTCCGCAACGATCTGATCGTATTCTTCTCGCATCAGTCCGCTGAGCTTCGAAATTTGCTTGGGATGTAAGCGATAGTGCAACTCAACTGTCGGCAAATTGTGGATTTTCAGACCCGCCATGACCACTTTCAACCAGAGGCCAAGATCCTGGGCGACACGATACTTCGGATAGCCGCCAAGATTAATCACTTCACTCCGGCGCAACATTACGCTGGGGTGATTGAGAAAAAAAATTTCCGAGGTGATCCGTTGGTGGTTGAGGTAGTCTTCCGTGATCTGCTCCGGATGGTTGGTTGGCTCGAAGATTGGCCGATCGGTTTCCCAGTCGATCGCTTGTATTTGAGTGCCAAGTACGGTCACATCTGAATGAGCCTGCATATAAACAAACTGCCGTTCTAAACGCGTCGGCAGCATTCTGTCATCCGAGTCCATGCGAGCTACGAGATTGGCTCGACATCGCCTCAATCCCAAATTGAGAGCAGTAGCAATACCCTGGTTTTCATCGAGCCGGATAAGGACGACTCTGGGATCTTCAGCGATGCGGTCAATTTCTGCAATTGTTTTAGTTGCTCTCGATCCATCGTCGACCAACACCAACTCCCATTCGCGGAAAGTTTGCGCCCTTATCGACTCCCAACACTCAGCGAGGTACGCCGGCTGAGTATCGAAGACGGGCATCAAGATCGAAATCTCGCAACGGAGAGCTGCCGAGAAGCCCGCACTATGCTTAGCGGAATGTTTGCGCAAGTCGTGTTTCTTAACAACCGCTCGACTCGCTTTGTCTCCCAACTCGAGGCGCGTGCCCGCCTCATCCAACTCGCGAAGTCGGGTGAGAAGTTCGGTATCGCCGCGCGCGTACAAAGGGACACTCCCACAGTTGTATCTCAGCCCGGGCAGGTCTCGGGCGATCACGGGCAAGCCGGTGGCCATCGCCTCGAGCGCGGCGTATGAGCCGGTTTCACCCTGCGCAGAGTCTGTGGGAACAAGCACCGCGTCCAACTCTCGCAGAGCCGATGGCATTTCGTTCGGCGCGACGTCGCCCGAAAAATCGACCCACGGTAGGTTTGCAAGTTCCCTTTTCACGAATTCCTGATAGCCAGTATCGAGTCCGTGCCCGATGAATCGAATCCGCCACGAACCCGGTTCCCATGCCAGGGCCGCTTCAATGAAAGAGCGCGGAACCTTATCCTCGTGCAGACGGCCCACGATGCCGCAGACGAGACCAACATGCTTCCGTTTCGTTGGGCGAAACTCGCGAGCATCGATCTGCAACGGCAACACCTTGAGCGGCAACTGCCGCCAGTTCGAATGAATTTCGGGGGAATCAAAATTCGAGAACACGGTTGCCGGCGTCACATGTTGTGGCGGCCGCTCTCGGAGTGAATTCGTGCAATGCAGGATCCAGACTTGAGGACAGCGAGAACTAATCCCGTTCTCAACGGATGGCTCGTGATGTACAAGCAAATCCGGCTGCAGTGATTCAATGAGACTCAGGACTTGCGACCGAGCCAATTCGGAATGGACTGTTGCGCCCGCGAACTCGAACGGCCCGCGCGCACCTGGCGTCAGAATATGCGTATCCCAGCGTTGGGCTTCATGCGAACACCAAACGTCGAGCATGCGTTGAGCGCCGCCCACGGTCAGGTCCCACGGCATTAGATGGATCAATCGCGGACGGCCGTCTCGTGGCCACAGTTTTGCAAAATGTTCCATCGACCTTGCCGTTCGCGCCTCCGTCTCAACGTTTGCGCCAACCTCAATCCGACGACAGAGCCTATTCGCCCACCGGTCCTCGACCGGCACTTCCGGAAAATCAGCCTTTTCAATTTCTCGCATGACACCATTCTGACCATAGACAACGGAGCGTATGGCTTCAACCCATCTGTCGATCAGTGGCCTCAGCGAGATTTCATATCTCTTCCAAACAGGCCAGGAGTCGTGGAATTCGATTAGTTCTGACCATAGACGATAAAGCTGCGCCCGCTCGTTGGTCGTCAGGGAAACAGGCATTGCGTTAGGAAATGTTTCCAAACCATGATGCCCGCCAACCTGTTGATACAACGTGGCGACACTTTGACTGATCGACTCGGCGGCGGCCAAACCAAAGCCTTCCGTAATACTCGGCAGAACCGTACATGCGGCGTTGCGCATAGCGATGAATAGCTCGTCCTGAGTGAGCCAGGGCAACCAGTAAATAGGAGCGTCGCGAGATGGATTCGCCGGCATTGCTGGAGGCGCGGGTCGTTGCACCGCCACACACGCGATGTTGTCCGCTCGCAGTCGTTCCGCAATCGTTGCGAAAAAGCCGAGACCTTTGTCGAGCGAAGGTCGGGCAGGAAAAAGAACATAGGGTGACGGCAGGTTTTTCAACTTCTCGAGGTTTGAACCGTGAATCATTTTGTTCTGCGAATCACTGGCGGCTACCGGAAGACATCCCATGGATTCGACAGTCAGCACACGATGTTCAGCCGACGCGATTATGAGCGCATGCTGCAATTCTTTGAGTCGGTCAGGCCATTCAAACTCTCGTGCGTCTTTCAAAATGCCGGTGCTCGTTACGACGATATCGGCCGTCATAACGGCCGAGGAGAGCAAGGAGCCGGACGGAAGAAGTCGGCGTTGATCTTTCGAAAGGCCGCCGATTGGTGGGTCGTAAAGACTGTGAAGCCAAAAGACTGAGGGCCCTCCGGATCGATCTCCGTTTCGCAGGATAATAGAAATTGCGCCTTCGAGACTATGAGCAATGACAGCGTCCGATCCGCCTTTGGTGCTCATCTGTTCGACCGCCTCAAGTGCGGTTCGAGAAAACTCACTACATTGCACAACTCGGGGAGCACGAAAGATTTCGGGTGGCATTTTCAAGAGGATCGGCATCAGCAAAGGGGCCACGCCCCTCTTGGGTTGAGTGTCCAGACAATTCGGTAAGACAACCCTGGTTTCGATCCCCAGTCCCGTCAACTGGTCGGCCAGGCGTCGAATTGCGTACGCTGTGCCGCCCCGTCGGTAGAACGGATCCAAATCCCACGAGATCATGGTCACCGATTTCACAACTATCCCTCGTCAATGATGCCTAGTCGCCGACACCGCCCGGCGGTCCAACGAATCAGTGCACGGACGCCGAAACTATCACCTGCGAATTCCTTTAAGTCGAATTGCCTGATTTTAGCACGTAGCGTAATCTGCTTTACAGGCTGGTAGTCGGCTAAATCTGTGTTGCTGGCTGGAAAGTATTTTTTAGGTGGGAGAATTACATCGAGAGAAGAGTTTGCCACCCATTAGTGAGAGCCTTTACGTTCCCACTTATCTTTGGCCTTCGCGTCGGCTTTGGTTTGCCAGGGTCGCTAACGTGACTAAGGATTTTCTCAGTTCGGATTTGCCGGGACTGAATCAATGAATCTCTCAATAGCCCTGTGCACTTATAACGGCGCTGTTTATCTAAAAGAGCAGCTCGAGAGTATTGCTGCCCAGACACGGACACCGGATGAGCTGGTTATTTCCGACGATCAGTCGACTGACGATACGCTCAGGTTGATCGAAGAGTTTGCAGCCACCGCCGGTTTTCCGGTGCGCTTTTCAGTCAACGAATCAAACCTGGGCACCGCTAAGAACTTTGAAAAAGCCATAAGTCTTTGCCGCGGCGATGTGATCCTGCTCAGCGATCAGGATGACGTCTGGCACAGCGACAAGCTCGAATCAGTCGAGCGAATTTTTGAAGCAAAGCCTCAGCTCTCGCTGGTCTTCTCAAACGCCGAGATCGTCGATGAAACGCTCAGGCTTTTTGACGAGACATTGTTTGACTGGGTTCATTTCGACGGTCGAAAGCAAAGCTTGGTAAAAAGCGGCCAGGCGCTTGATCTTCAGTTGCGCGAGAACCTGGTTTGCGGTTGTACGGTGGCATTCCGCGCAAACCTTAAGGAACTGGTATTGCCGATTTCCGGCGATGGTCCGTTGATTCACGATGGATGGATTGTGTTACTCATTGCGGCCGTCGGCGAAATCGATTTCATCAACCGGCCGCTGCTGAAATACCGGCAACATTCGGCCCAACAGTGTCGCGTGGGCAGGACCAGTACCTGGCACGACATCATGACTTCTTCCGAAATCGATCGCGCTTGTTGCGTTAGGCAGGCCAATCAGATCAACGAAGCATTCGAACGCCTTGCGGCGTACGGCCTCAGCCAGGATAAAGAGCGGCTATTGCGGGAAAGGATTGTGCATTTGCATGAAAGAGCACGCCTGCCTGTCCCGAAACTTCAGCGTTGGCGTTCAGTGGGAAGGAAGTCGTGAACCGTCGCCGCTTTTCAAAGGGCTGGGTAAGCGTGGCCAAAGATCTTCTCGCCTGAGAGTTCCAGCACACAATGTCCGATTCAGAATTTCCCGGGGTCGTGGTCGTTGTCCTGCATTGGAAGAACTGCAAGCAGACGCGGCAGGGTAAAATCGCGTCCCATAAAGCTCATTTCAGCAACACAGATTTAGGCCCACTACCTACAGGCTCAACTTCTCCTTCGTTTTGGGAAGCACCAACGCGCGCACCGAATTGAGCAAAATGCCTGAACTGTGGCAACCTGTCAGGCCTAACTGCAATCGGGCTGCGTAGGCAACTCGAACGCCTGCTCTGCTCTGGTCACACCATGTCAAAGAATGCTGATTTATCGACCAACTACTCCGATGATGATCTCACATTTTTCGCCTTGGTTTACAAAGACTACGAGGCCACGGCGGCCTGCCTGAAAGACCTGCGCAAACATTATCCATCGAGCCGCGTTATCTTACGATCTGACGGCGATCAGGACCCCCGCTTTCCGCTGCTTGCCAGCGGTCATAGGGTAGACTTTCACGGAGAGTTGCGACTATTCGGTATTGAAAATGGCGGCGCGGTTATCGAGCGCATGTTAGAGCTTTTTCTTGAAAGACCAACTCGATATTTGTTCAAAATCGATCCCGATACTGTGATTCATCGACGATTCAAGTATCTGCCGGTTCGCAGCGGCGTGTTTGGAACGCTGCAGTGTGAGGAGGAGACTCCCTCCATTCAGGGCGGATGCCTGGGGTTTTCTCAGGATTCGGCCTACCAAATCCTGCAATCGCGCATGCTGAGAGATGTTCGCTTGAAAGAGCCCGCCAAATTCATCGGCGATTCACCTTACTTCTTTCGCATGGCCTATCGTGCGAACCGTTGTGGATTGGCGAGCTTTGACTGGATCGTGCCATGGGTCGCCGGCGAACTGGGAATTCCTCTATATCGATTTAACGAAGTCAACTGCGGCTGGCAACAGCCGCCGCCAAATTCGGAAGGTCGTTACGCGGTCAGCCATCCTCGCGCCAAATAGGCCCTCGCGACTTGCCGTAACAAACTGATTCGAGGAGAATATGGCTGTTTGCAAGTCCTCGCACCTAGTCTTGCAGGTAAGCTCAGCTCGTTGAGCGGGTGAAACCATATTCAGTTCGGAAGGAGATACTACTCATGGCAAAAGCAGCTCCAGCACCAGCCAAGAAATACCAATGGGAATTACTACAGAATTCTCCGGTCGCAAATTCACGAACAGACGATATCTGGTTCTTCGACGAGTTGACCGGATGGCTGGTCAACAGCAGTGGATATGTCTGCAAGACGGAAGACGGTGGCGCAAACTGGACGCCGAAGTTCTTCCTCGCGCCCAATCTTCCCAGCATGCCCTATCTGCGATGCATGTCGTGGGCAAACCGTCAAATCGGCTGGTTTGGCGCGGTTACCAATATTCTTGATGTTGCTTCGATCACGTCGCCCAGCCAATTCATTCGCACCCTCTTGCACCAGACGACCGACGGCGGAGAAACCTGGAGACCTATCGAGAACCTGCCCGAAGGATCGCCCGGCGGAATCTGCGGTTTCCACGCCGTCAACGAACGCGTCGCTTACGGATCAGGAACGAACGATCCCGGACTGCCGGGGCCGGCGATCATCAAGACGAAGGACAACGGCGCGAGCTGGGAATTGATCGACATGCGCAAGTATGCCTCGAATCTGATCGACATCTACTTCTTTGATGAGGACAACGGCTTTGTTGTCGGCGGACTGATCGATGAGAAGGCCAAGGTTGACCACAAGGCCTACCCGACGCCGCGACTAAGTCGCTATGGGCAGGTCAAGCCAGTGATTCTGCGCACGCGCGATGGCGGAAAGTCCTGGACCAACACCTCGGCCAATATCAAAAACTTCGAGGCTGGCGAGTGGGGATGGAAAATTCAGTTTCTTAATGAGAAGTATGGCTTCATCGCGCTCGAGAACTTCCGCGACGCATCAATCCTGGTGACAAAGGATGGGGGCAAGTCGTGGGTGAAGAAGCACGTTGCGAAGGACCAGAATCCAAAGTCTAAGGCCATCAACAACGACCTGGAGGGAATTGGGTTTATCAACGAGCGTCAGGGCTGGGTCGGCGGATGGGGTTTTCAAGACCTGAGCGCCCCGGTCGGTGGTCTCGAAAACAGTTACACCGAAGATGGCGGCGATACCTGGATTGCTCAGGACCATTTGCCCAATCCTGACAGTACGATCCCTAACGACCCGCGTTACCGAATCAACCGCTATCGGTTTGTAAAGGACATCGCGGGAAATCTGACCACCGGATATTGCTCGGGCCAACAGGTATTCCACCTGAACATTGGCGGCAAGAAGGCGGCCTTTGCAAAGCGCACTCTTGGATTAAGCGCGGCCATGGAACGCGTCGAGCCCGCTAACTCCACGCAGGGCTCCATTACGCCTGCGCGCCCCGACCATACGAACAGGACTTCGGCACTTGCCGAGCAGAAGGCGGTAGCCATCGATCCCGGTCTAGGATTCGAGCTGGCCCAATTGCCGAACGATGATGGCACGGTCGAGATTAGCTACACATTACCGGAAGACACTGAGAATGTTTTCGTGGGACTCTGGAACAAGTTTGCCTTCCACGTCCGCACGCTCGTAAGCGAGAAGCAGCAGACTCGAGGGCGGCACACTGTAATCTGGGATGGAACAGACGATCAGGGAAATCCTACCGGCCCCGGAGTCTTTATCTGCCGCATGTGCACCGCCGGCGAGCAAGGGGCCAGCCAGTTCGTCGAGTTGCAGGGTGCGTTTTAGTTGGGTCGTCTAAACTTCGCGCAATAGTCTACCTGATGGTAATCGCAGATGGTGTCTTCGATCATCGATCGGCCGACGCCGAAAGCAGTGTGGTCGCAGTACTCGAGTGGCGAGCGTGGGATGGCTTCCTGCTTTCGCACGTCCTCGGCGACCGCGGAGTGCGGATTGAGACTAATCCCTTCCGCGAGTTTCCATCCGTGGAATTCGATCGCCTTTGCGATTCATTCACAACGGTCTGTTTCCAGATTAACCTGTCAGTTCGTCATCGACTGCCAATGCGAATCCGCGACCTTACTAATCGCTTCGTAGAGCGAGGTGTCTACGTCGTCAACGGACTCGTCCAGGATATTCGCAAGTCGACCCTGCACTCGCACCTTGAAGTCATTGGACTTTCCTCGGCGAAGGCTATGCCGCACGGTTCGGCTGACGAAGTTCTGTTCGTGAAGACCAACCTGAACTATGGCGGCGAATTGGAAAGGTGGCTGCCGGCGGAGGATATCGCCGCCGGTGGTCTTGAGCATCTGGTGTCGAATGACATCGGCGCCTATCACTACAAGACTGTCGAACGCGGAATGATTGAAGAGGGTATTTGGACCGACCCGTCCATCGTGGTTGAGAAGTACATCGCCAACGCTGAAGATTCTTTCTACCGAGCTTACTTCTCAGGGAAGCAAATCATCATCGTCAAGGCCTTTGCGCCGCGCATCATCAAAAAGCTGTCAGGCGATTCGCGTGACACAAATTTTCTAACCGATCTCGAACACCTGAAGGCGGGCACCGATCACTTTGAGATTAGCGCGAAGCTCAAGCGCGACGTTGCGACATTTGTCGAAAACACTCCGGTGGATTTCGGTTGCATCGACATAGTGCACGACGGTCAAGACAATCATTACATCATCGATCTTAATTTGACGCCCTACGCGGGAACGAGAGCGCACGATCCCTATCTAACTGATTTTTTAAAGCTGGGGATCACGGAGTCGTCCCGGCGCAAGCCTGCGGCTTTTCTCGGTTCACCGCTAGCGGCTGGTGATGGCTGATGCCTCAGACGCCTGCGAGGCCCGGTCCAATATCTGGCGGAGATAAGAAGCGCAGCCCGGAGTTTCGTGCATGGCCGCTCACCATTATACACCCCTGGTCCGGGTAGTCCGCGCGATCGTCAACCCTGGCAAAATCAGGTCGTGCATAGCGAGCCGTAAAGCTCAAGCGAGGCAGCGCGGTGGAATTGAATGGGGAATTATGAAGCAGGTCATCAAACAGCATAAAATGTCCTGCGGGCATTGAACAATCGACGATTCGATCAGCTTTGCGCGGTATTGCCGCGCGGGTGAATGTACTCCAGTAATGGCTGTCGGGCGGCACTGGCAAATGCTCTCGCGTATGGGTGTGACTGCCGGTGATCACTCGCATTGCGCCGTTCTCGGGCATCGCTTCGTCGACCGCGAGCCACATCGTGACGAACCCTCTCTCTACTCCCCAAAAGTAGGACTCCTGATGCCACGGGATCTCAAGACCGTGCGGAGGCTTCTCGAAGAACTGTGTCCTGAACAACATCACGTCGTTACCGAGGATTTGGGTGATGGGGCGGATTATTTGCGGAAGAGTGCACAGCTCATAAACCAGCCGGCGGTCAAGGTGCCGGTTAAACACCCGCTGCTGTTCCGGCGGAAACGCTTGTTGGCAGGGCGCGGTCGATGGAAGCGAGAGCACATCCCTTAAAGCGGCCCTAATCGCCCCCGCCTGATCGGCCGAGTAGAGTTGAAAGTCAGTGAGCAAGCCCTCACGCTGGAATCTCTTCAATTCCAGTTGGCTCAGAGACCGCGCAGGTACGCTGTCCTCTTGGCGCTTCACTGGGATCAATGCTCCTGCTGGTCGGCCGGCGAACGCCGTGAACGGACAAGAAGGCTAAGCTGGGCCCACCCATCAACAAACGGTCTGAGATTCACCCAGCTAATCTCAAAGCGGGATCGGAAGCGCGCGATCAGCGGAGCGGGAGCCCAATGGGCAACCGGAACTTTTCGCGGCACACCGTGCTCATCCCACATCACATTGCTGTTGTGAATCTTCTCTTGCGACTCCGGCACAACGGTCACCATCATCATCATCGAGCCTTCGGGATGCAAGACGCCGTCAAGGGCGGCGAGTGCCTCGGGCACTAGTTTGAATGGGATATGTACCAGGGCGTAGGAAAACCAAATTCCGTCGAACTGCTCTTTAAGATCTGCCAGATCCAGGAGGCTCATCTTAATCGTCCGCGCCTCCGGACACTCTTCCCGGCACAGCCGCAAGGCTTGCTCGCTTACGTCAAGTCCGGTCACTCGGTACCCAAGATCGAGTAGCTGCCTCGTGTCTCTTCCAGAATTACACCCTACATCAAGAACCGACCCCCCGGGCTTGACGGCTGCCGTGAACCGCCGCCATTCCTCGCTCTGCAAGTCATCGCGTTCTTTCCAGGTGCGGGCGTAGTCGGACCACCCTTCGTCATAAACGTTCGTCACCGCCGCGAGAAAGGCATTGTCATCAGTAAATGAATGGCTACGCTTCATCGGTAGGTTCCTGCTCCATCTCTCAGCAAGGGGCAAGAGTTTGCATCGGCGAAAGCTAATCGTGAGACTTTGTGCTACCCGGGTGCGGGCCGTCCAGATTGTTGGAGACTGGTCACTATTTGTCTCGCCGCAAACGAAATTCGCAAGACGCAATAACTCAGGTCAAGGGTAGGAGTTCCGTGCAGTTCATATCGAAGGCCTTCGTCATAGTCGTCCTGGATTCGCTGCGACTTGCGTCCATTAAGCGGTAAAAGACGAGAACCACATTGATAAAACTCAGGGCTAACACTCGACTTGCTCTCCAAGTCCTGGAATGCGCGTTGGCGGCCAGGCGCCCTAGTTTCGGTCAGGTGTCATCACTGTTCAAAATAATCCTTTGCCTTTGCCGCCTCAGGCAGTTCTCCCGGCTGTAGAGGCTGGTCGGTCACCTGAACCCGGAAGCTCTCTTCCAGAGGCGCGTTCCAGATACGGGTGGAAAGATTCACCTTGAAGATGCGGAACGCTTTGATGTCTTCTTTGGTTATCTCCTTAATTGTCTCGTTGGTTTCGAGGCGGTCGGTGAGATCGTAGAACTCCCGCGGCACGAAATCCGGTCGTAGGTTGATGTTCGCGGTCTTCTCACCGTCGCTGACCCACCATTCATACTTCATCTTGCTGTTGCACTGCATTCCACAGCCCTCGGCGACGATGACGTTGTAGCGATCGCGGCTGGGGGCGCCCGTCACATAATCGATGGTGTCTTTCACCCCGGGGCCGGGATGGCCGCTAACGATGTATAAATTATCGCGCGCCCACAGATCGTCTTGCGAAAGAGACTGAGCGGCAACCTGCATAGCCCGAAAGCCAACCGCGGTACCCCACCAAAGCGAACCCGGATGTTGACAGATGGCGCCGTCATAATCCAACTCCACAACTTCGCCCTGATCCTTGATCCGAATCTTGACGCCCTCGGCCGCTTTAACAGTTCCGTTGCTTGACATTCGATCTTCCTCCGATTGTTGAGCGATGGCGCGCGCATCTTGGGCGGGACGCCCTTGCGCGCTAACAGATCCGCGGTAACTGCTCGCCGACGAGCATGTCGACGATGCGGCGCCCGCCGAAGACGGTTTGCATGACAACGCGACCGGGGCGGTGGTCGGTCACGTCGCCGATCCTCGCGGCTCCTTCGCCAAGAGGATGCGACTTCAGCGCCGCTAGTGCTGTTTCAGCGTCTTCCGGTGGTACCACGCAAACGATCTTACCCTCATTGGCAAGATAGAGCGGATCCAAACCCAAGATCTCGCAGAAGCCTTTGACCTCGCTCCGGAGCGGCGTGCGGTCCTCGTAGATCTCGATGCCAACCTGCGAGGCATCGGCGATTTCATTCAAGACTGTGGCGAGCCCTCCTCGGGTGGCATCCCGCAGGAAGCGGGTACGAGGAACGGCTGACAACAACGTATCGATCAGACCATGCAGGGAAGCACAGTCACTCTCAATAAGTGTAGTCAGCTTCATGTCGCCACGGGCATTGAGGATCGCTGCGCCGTGGTCGCCCAACAACCCATTAACGAGGATCACGTCACCGGGTTGGGCTTTGTCGACTCCCAAATCAACGCCTCGACGAATGACACCGACGCCGGCAGTGTTGATAAACAGCTTGTCACAGGCTCCCCGTTCGACAACCTTGGTATCGCCGGTAACGACTCTTACGCCGGCGTCCCGAGCTGCGGCCGCCATGGTTCTGGCCACCTCGCGCATTGTTTCCACCGGCAGGCCTTCCTCAATAATCACCGAACACGACAAGTAGAGTGGTATCGCGCCACCGACGGCCAGGTCGTTAACCGTGCCGCAGATCGCCAGCTTGCCAATATTGCCGCCGGGAAAATCCAGCGGCTGGACCACGTAGGAATCGGTGGTAAAAGCAAGTCGATCGCCAAGTGCCGCCATGTCAGCCAAACTGAGCCGCGCCTGGTCCTCAAGCGGTGACTGATTTTCGTTGTCAAACACCTCGAGGAAGACATCGTCGATCAAATCGTGCATCGCCTTGCCGCCGCCGCCGTGTGCGAGCGTGATAGTCGAAACCCGCACCTTGCCGCGGTGCCTGGGCTTGCCGTTCTTTTTGGCCATTTCTACAACGGTACTCATGCCATCTCCTTGATCATGGCCCGGGTGTCGTGAATCTTCTCGATGTCGCCGTATTGATAATAGGCAGCGCAGGCGCCTTCCGACGAAACCATTAGGGCGCCCAGTGGCGTCTCCGGAGTGCAATCTCTACCGAAGACCTTGCAGTCCCAGGGCTTGATCACACCCTTGAGCACTTCGCCGCATTGGCATGATTTCGGGTCGGCAATTTTAAGGGCAGGCACCGAAAATCTGCGCTCCGCGTCGAACTCAGCGTACGCATCGGTGACGCGAACTCCTGAGTGATCGATGGATCCGAGACCGCGCCATTCAAAAAACTCCCTCAATTCAAAGACCTTGCCGATCGCATCCAGAGCCACGGTGTTGCCACCGTCCGGTACGACGCGGTTGTATTGGTTCTCGATCTCCGAGCGACCTTCGGCGATCTGTTTGAGCACCATCCAAAGGCCGTGCAGGATATCGAGCGGCTCGAAGCCGGCGATGACCAACGGCTTTTTGTAGTGTTCGGCGATAAAACGGTAGGACGAATTTCCGATAACCATGCTGACATGGCCGGGACCGAGGAACCCGTCCAACTGAAGATCCGGCGAGTCCAGTATCGCCTTGATTGTGGGAATGATCGTAATGTGATTGCAAAACAGCGAGAAATTCTTGATGCCTTCCTGTTTCGCCCTCAGCACGGTGAGTGCGGTGCTGGGCATGGTTGTCTCGAAGCCCAAGGCGAAGAAGACAACCTGCCTGTCGGGGTTCTCTTTGGCAATGCGCAGAGAGTCAAGCGGCGAGTACACCATTCGCACATCGGCCCCGTTAGCTTTGGCCTGCAGCAAGCTTTCTTTCGAGCCGGGCACGCGCATCGCGTCGCCGAAGGTCGTGAAGATCATGCCTGGCATGTGGGCGAGGGCCACGCAGTCGTCAACGCGTCCCATGGGCAAAACACAAACCGGGCAGCCGGGGCCATGGATCAACTCGATCCCATCGGGCAGCATGGTCTCGACACCGTATCGGAAGATCGCGTGCGTGTGGCCGCCGCAGACTTCCATGATGTATATCGGGTCGGTACCGGTGCGCGCGTTTTGGATTTGCGGTACCAGGGCGCGGATTTCCTTCAAGAGGAATTGCGCTTTGTCGGGATCTCGGAATTCGTCGACGTATTTCATTTTGTCTTCTTTCTTTTGTACTTGTCGTTAACGGTCATCCCATCATGGCCAATGAACCGCGATTGTCCGCCAGCAGTGTGTGAACCAGGTCCCAGAGAATGTGATAGATGATTACGTGGCATTCCTGCACCCGATGAATGCTGTCGGTTTCGACCACCAAACAGTGATCCAACTCGATCTTTGCCATCTCGCCACCACTCATCCCGGCCAGGCCGACCGTTGTTACACCCATTTCCTTTGCTTTCAAAAAAGCCTTCACGAGATTGTCCGAGTTTCCGCTGGTCGAGATACCTACCAGACCGTCCCCGGGGCGCGCCTGGGCGATCAACTGACGAACAAAGACATGCTTGAAGCCGACGTCGTTGGCCACAGCGGTCATCATCGTCCGGTCGGCGGTCAGATCGATTGCGGTCAGCGCAACCCGTCCGGCCGTGACCGGGTGCAGGAACTCGACCGCCACGTGCGCAGCGTCGCAGCTTGAGCCACCGTTGCCCATCGTAAAGAGCCGGCCGTTGCCGCGGTAAACATCCGCAATCGCTCCAGCAGCGGCGACGACCTTCTGCCCGTTCCCGGCAAAAAAGTCGTCAATGACCTTCTGATGATGAGCTGCCTTTTGTGCCACGGACTCGAGCAACGCAGAATTCATCGCCAACGGATCTTGCTTCCTGCCGTACAGGAACGGGTACAGTCCCGCCAGGTTTGGATCTTCCGCCAGGCTCATCAGTTTAAGACCACGAGTTCCGGCGACGCCGTTGCCGGAACGTTTGAAGGCAGACCTGGTGCTGACTCTTTCATCGCGAGAAGCTCCGCTTGCACCTCGCCAAGCTCTCTCAGCACCTTTAAAGTGGCCTCTGCCTCGCCTTCATTAATCAGACTCATGGCAAAGCCAACATGTACCAATGCCCAGTGGCCGACACACTTTTCAAGCGGGAAGTAATCGTCAACCACACATTCAAGGCTCACCTCTCGTTGGACGCCGCTAACGTCGACGAGCGCCAATTGCCGATTAACGTCGGTGATTTTTACTATCTGACCGGGGATTCCAAGACACATTGCTGACTCCTTCTGTTGGTTCACGTATGGATGTGGCTCGGGCGTCCAGCCCGTGAGTCACGCGCAAGAGGCGCGCGCCACTTCTGACTGATTCGAATTTTCCAGATGACGAGCTGCCGCGATGGCGGCCTGTCCCAGCGCTATGCCCCCGTCGTTGGTGGGGACCTTCGCGTGCGAGAGACAAGTTAGTCCATCTGAGTCGAGCAACCGCACCACTGCTTCAAACAAGAGCTTGTTCTGAAAGCAACCGCCGCTGAGCGCAACCGTGTCCACCGAAGCTGCACCTGATTCTCTGAGGCGCGCGATCATGTCGCGAATTGCTTTGGCGAGTCCGTAGTGAAAGCGCGCCGCAATCCGAGCAAAAGGGCTCTGTTGGACGAGATCTTCGAGCAGCGCTTCCCACATTGGGGACGAATCAAGGTAGAGCAGGCCGCTGGGCTGCTCGGTGATGCTGAAAAGGTACGGCGTCTCGTCGTCAGATAACCGATACGACTCCGCCATCGCTTCCAACTCCATTGCGCCCTGACCTTCAAACAAAGTGTGGTCCGCACACAGACCCAACGCCGCTGCCACGGCGTCAAAAAGCCGGCCGCACGAACTGGCCAACGGCACATTCAAACCGGTCTCCAACATGCGATCGATGGTTCGGAGCGGCTTGTTGGTCAAGTATTGATGGAGTTCAAGCGTGGAATACTTTTCGACGAAATGCGTCCAGCCCGGCCCCGCCAGCAGATGCGCATAGGTGTTGCGCCAAGGTTCGCGGATAGCCTGAACGCCGCCCACCATCGCGACGGGTTTGAAAGCAGCCAGCCGCCGGCAGCTACGATAATCGGCCAGCAGAAACTCACCGCCCCAGATCGTGCCGTCGTCGCCAAAGCCTAGTCCGTCGATGGCGACGCCAAGCACGGGCGGCGCATTCAGCGGGACACCGTTCTCAAACATGCAACTGGCGATGTGCGCATAATGATGCTGGACCTCGATCAGCGATAGATTGTCCGCCTCTGCGCGTTGTTTCGCGATTTTCGTGGAAAGATATTCAGGGTGCATGTCCGCAACCAGCAGTTGCGGCTGATGATCGTAGATCTGCGAATAGAGTTGAAGATTCTTTTGATAATCCTCGAACGTCGAAACGTCCTCCAGGTCGCCCTGATGCTGCGAAAGAATTGCTGCCCCGTTCTTCACGAGGCAGAAAGTAGATTTCAATTCAGCGCCAAACGCCAGAAGGTCCGGCGCGCCTTCGAAGCCAGGCGGTAAGGGCACAGCACTGGGAGCGTATCCGCGAGCGCGCCGCATCAACGTTGGCTTACCAGCCATGATGCGGACGACTGAATCATCAATCCGGTTGGCAATCTCGCGATCGTGCATCAACATGGCGTCGGCAATACCGCGGAGACCAGTTCTGGCCCGGTCAAGACTCGTGACCTGTGGCTCATCAGAAGTATTTCCGCTGGTCATGACCAGCGGCCGATCCATCTCCCGCGTGATTAATAAATGCAGCGGCGTATAAGGCAGCATGAAACCGACAGTGTTTAGACCGGGAGCGATGCCCGCCGGCAACTTTTCAATGCCGTCAGCCGGCAGCAGAAGGATTGGAGCTTCCGGACTTCGCAACAAGTCGGCTTGGGCTGACGTAAGGTTGCAATACCGGCGAATCATATCGACATCCCTGGCCATCAGCGCAAACGGTTTGCCGTACCGATGCTTACGCTGGCGCAATCGCTGCACGGATTCCGGATTGGTGGCATCACACGCCAGGTGAAACCCGCCCAGTCCACGAATGGCGAGTATGAACCCGCTCTTTAGCATCTCGATGGCGGCCTGCATCGCGGCAGTCGTTCCAGGATGATCTGCAATCGCGCTCGTGTTCATTCTCTCCAGCCAGATCGTCGGCCCGCAGGTTGCGCAAGCAATCGGTTGCGCGTGAAAGCGACGATCGGCGGGCTGCATGTATTCGTTCTTACAATCTGCGCACATGGGAAAGTCCGCCATCGTCGTGTTCACGCGATCGTAGGGAACCTCGTTCACAATGGAAAAGCGCGGCCCACAGTGGGTGCAGTTCGCGAATGGATAACCGTAGCGCCGCTCTGTTGGATCCAGCACCTCCGCGCGGCAGGCCTGACAAATCGCCGCATCGGGAGTAACACGTGTGCAGTTCTCGCCGCTTACACTCTCGGCGATGCGGAAGTCCTCATAGTCGAGCAAGGACAGAACCTGCGTCTCCACGCCTTCGATCTGCGACAGCGGCGGCGCCTCGATGTGCAATCGCGTGAGGAACTGCGAGATGGCGCCGGAGTTTCCGGTAGTGCGGATCAGGACTCCAAAACCGTCATTAAGAACTTCGCCAACCAGTCCTTCGTCGCAGGCTAAGCGCCACACAGTTGGCCGGAAGCCAACTCCCTGGACTGTCCCGCGAACGCGGATTTCGACGGTTTGCCGGCTCTCCATCGCCCCTGATCCTGATACCGACAACTGCTGTCTACTTACTATCACCATAGGCCTTTAGGCTGCTTGAGCTCCAAGAGCATTAATGCTGGCTTTCAATCGACGTCCCACTCTGACTCGGCTCTCCTTAAAACTCTCCAATAGCGGCACCACCAGACGAACAACTTGCAAGGGAGAATCCGCGGGCGTAAGCACGACGCGATAGATTGGTTCCTGAACTACACGGCGCAATCGCGAAATCACCAAATCAAGTCGCTGCTCCAGCGTGCCTGCAAACGCGAGCTGGGGGATGTCGGTCAGCGATGTTTTGTTTCGCAAATCGCTCACGCCTTGCATGTGCTGCCGCACGAGTCTTGTTTCGTCGGATGTCGAGTCTGCTACTTGCGACGCTGGTACTCTCCGCCCACCGTGAATGAATGCCACGCGGCTTTGGGCAGCTTCGGTGACCGCGCGCACGAGCGCTGTGTCACGGTCCACGTCGCAGGCCCAACCCCCGTTAAAAGTCCTGCGGCTGGGATTGTTCAAGTCGAACACGAAAGCGGCAAAGAACGGCAAGTCGTAGTCGTTAGGAACAGTTCGAACTTTTAACTGCAGACCGTGTTGCTCGGCACGTTCGACAATCTCGCGCACGTTGTCGGGCAAGCTCGCGGGGTCAACCAAACGTGACGAGGAAAGAACCACTTCAAACGACCAGATGTCGCGTTCGATCAGTTCCAGCAGAGCTTGAATACTGGCCTCAAGCACCGAATTGCCCGATGCCAAGCCGTTGGTCGACGAGCCGAAGAGCGACTGTCCAACGTCAGGCGCCGGATAATAGATGAGTTCGGCGGGGATCGTACAGTCATCTCCTGTCTCCAGGTCCTGGACCGCGGCTAACAACAAGTCAGCGTCGAGGTCGACTTCACGGTGCAGTAGCGGAGCGAAATCAAGAATCGCATCGCTCGCGCGCTCGGCCCGGGAAACGTCCCTCGCACTGCCCCACCGAGTTGAGACTTGGCCATTCCCCGGTTCGGCGAAAAAGAATTCCAACGCCTCCATATAGGCTCCAACTTCAGCCTCAACCGGGTGTAGACCTTTTCCAAAAGTGAAGGACTCGCCGCGCGCATGCGGTCGCACACTTACGCAAACGGGTATTTGGAGCACATCCAGACCGGTGATGTCGCTCACCTCACTAATGCCCGCCGCTGCGGCCAAATGCTTGGCATACAGCAGTGTCGTCTCAGGCGCTAAAGTGCGCATGTTTCGACTTAAACCCATGCTTCCAAATCCTCGCGAGATAAAAACACGAATGCATCTCGCGAGGGACCTCTGCTCCGGATATCGCCAACGGACGCGCTAACGTGCACTCCGAAGAAACGAACACAAGCGCGCCGACTTCGAGCAGGCTCGCTCTCTACGTCACGTGTGATGATTTCCATCCAGTCGCCATTGCCATAGCGACATTGGCGACTGGTCTGTGGAAAAAGAAATCGTGGGCGTTAGCCGTCGATGTCGTCGCCGCAGTGGGCACCCAATGCGATGGCGCCGCAAAAGCCGTCCACGTCTCCGTCGTCATCACCACAATGCACTCCGGTCGCTACGGGATGATTACCCAACAGGCGCGCAAGTGATTCCCGATCCAACTCAATTGAAACTGTGTTCTTCGTCATAGTTTTTCTCCTTAGGTTTAAGTCGGTTGCTGCTTAGTTCTCCCAGTTAGATAACTGGCCCTACTTGTGCTTCATCGAAGTTCCGCTGGGACTGACATTGACCAGTTCCATCATACCGCGGTCTTCGTGACCCAGGATGTGGCAATGGAAAACGTACGTCCCCGTGTAATCTACAAACCGCGTCAACATCTTTACCCAACCACCTGGCGGAATGGCGAAATTATCCCACCACACCCACGGGTGTCCCATCTTTACTCCCGACGGGGGCAAATTGAGCGCGGGATCAAACCACTCGACGATCTGAAACGGGTTGATGTGAATGTGGAAAGGATGTGCCAGCGCGGCTGCCAGGGTATCGTTGGCAAGCGTCCACTCTTCGGTAGCGCCCAACTTCATATACTCGTCGATCTCGCCGCTGAACTGCTTACCGTTGATCGTGTGCATCGGCGGCGCGTTCGGCATCAGGGGAGGCGTTGGCGACGGTGGTGCCGGAGGGTTCCGCCCGCCAGCACTTCCTATTGGGGTTGGTGTGGGGCTTGGGCTTGCGAACTGGCCAAACTGGGACTTGGCAGTGTTGAAACGAAATTCCCGTTTCAGCATACCGACGGGTGGAACAATGTCCGCGAGGAATCCCGGCTGCTTGGGAAATTCCGCATTGCTCGGGAAAGGCGTGGCATTCACCGCTGAACCGGTTAGCTTAACCGTAAACAGCACAACATCCTTGTTAAGAACCGGGTCATGGTACGTGACGTCATAAGGACCGCCACTACTCGGCGCCTGCACCAGCAAATCCACCCGGTTGCCGGGCGCGAGGCTGCCGTTTGAAATCCATTTTCCACCGATAAAGAAGGTCTTCGCCGGAACAGAAATTGTGTTGCTCACCGCACTCGGATTGGGATTGTAATTGTCCTGATGGAGTTGCACTCCATCTTGCGCGGTTTGCACCCACTTGAGGTTAGGCGATGTGTTTAGCGGTATCGGCGCCTGATGGCAAGCGTTAATAAAACGCCACATCTGCGTTTGGTTCGGTTTCATCTCGAGGATCGGCTGGTATTGCCCGTTGACCCAAACCAAGTCGGCCTTTCCCGCCGCGCGCAACAGTCCGAGCACGGCCGAAATTTGCTGCAACACTAATACTCGTTCCTCGAGAGGTTGTCCCTTGCTTGAATAATAAGCGTGCAGCGTCGCATCGTAATCACCCTGAATGATCAGAGCTCCCGCCATGCCATTAGCAAGGTTCAGGGCAGTGGATCCATGCTTATGAGCGTGATACCAGTGAGTACCGGGTGCCTGACCCATACTACTTGCTTGGCCATTCCATTTCGGAATCGTGAAGCAATTCGGGAAAGCGCCCACGTAGTACTGCGGCAACTGGTGCTCCTTCATTTCCTCTGTGTTCTGAAACCAGAGCTGTTCGTCTTGCGGCAGCACCGATGGACCATTTCCGCCCGCCGGTGGACTCTTACCCAACCATGGCGTGGTGTTGTCATACTGGATTAGAAGCTGCTTCTGCCAGTTTTGCCACTCAAGAGGCCAGTCCGTCCACATCAGCGGCTGCTTACCCTGCATGCAATATGCAAAGATTTTGTCGAAGATGGGCCCGACTGTCTTCTCGTTGACCGTTGGCAGGCCATCACGCCCGAGCGGACTGGGCCGAATATTCAGCAGCACATTATCGGAGATTCCACTCGGACTGACGTGGGTACCGTGAAAGTGCAAATTCGTGGAGCTCGACCCGTGAAAGCAGTTCGGGGGGTTCTCAAAGAACGGAGTACCTGGCGTTGGATTGGCTCTACTAGGCACAGTACCTGGATAGGTGTTGCCTTGCCCAAAGGTCGTATTTTGATCGCACGCCTGACCGTGTTCCGCAACGTCAATCGTATTTGGAAAGTTCTTGGTATTTACGTGGTTCAAGAGCGTGATTTGAACCGTATCTCCGATACTCGCCCGCAGTGTCGGGCCTGGACCGGGGACGCCATGAACTTTAGGCCACACGGGTCTGCCAAGAGGAGGCAAGCTCGCGTCATAGCCAGAGAAATAACGCATCCGTCCGGTATTACAACTAGGCCCCGATTGTCCCGCTAAAGGCGATCCCAAATAGACTTTCTCTTCATCGAGAACCTTAATAACGGCCTTTAGCGTCTTTGTGGGTCCGGCACCGGCACTCTTGATTTCCATTATTGATTGAAGCGTCTGGCCCCCGGCAGCGGGATCACAATTCGGCTGTTGCGTGAGCCACGACTCCCGGGCAAGAGCCGGAACCATCGAATAAATCGCTAGCCCCGACCCCGCCGCAATCGCTTGTTGGAGGAAATTCCGGCGGGTTGTCTCTGACTCTTGCTTAACCCTGGTTGAGCCGTTGCTATTTTCTTCGCCCGCTTGATCCGTGACGATCGTCTTTCCTGACATAGTGACCTCCTCACGTAGTTTTGTTGCCCAGCGCCTTAGCAGGTCCTGTTTCGGATCTACGACGCGGTCCGCCGGTTCAGTTACGAAGCCTCACTACCTGGTGATTCTACCGAACGCGCCTTTTTTTGTTTTCCTACCGAAGGCGCCTTTTTTCTTCTTGCACGACTCAACAATTATCGTTCCTGATTCGCCCTTGTGATTGATGCACACGTAGGGAATCTTCTGAACCGAGCCGAAACTAACCTGACTCGACGGTGTGTTAGGTGGAATCTGGTGCGCAATAAACCCGGTTGGATCTGCAGCGCTGGGTGCCGGCCAATGGGCATTGTTTGGATCGCCATTGAACCAAAAGACGCTGTCGTTCACGCATACCTTTTGCGGGTTCGGATCAAACACGGCTGGCGTGCCTGGTTTGATTTGGATTTTATAGATGGACATCCAAGTCCCCCTTTCTTTCTTC
This sequence comes from Blastocatellia bacterium, assembly GCA_033856915.1. GTDB lineage: Bacteria > Acidobacteriota > Blastocatellia > Pyrinomonadales > Pyrinomonadaceae > UBA11740. Next base: position 74,113 of record JAWVEB010000017.1, read on the forward strand.
GACGAGATGCCTCAGCCAAAAACGAAGGGCCACTTACTAAAATTGGGCGAGACTCTATCACAAGTTGGAAAATTTGCAATAGCTTTTGCAATTAACCATGCAAGAAAAGTTGGGGAGCATTGGTTTAGCCTTTAAGCGGGAGAGCGCTAGCTTGTCATTTGAATCAGCTCAAAAAGCAGGCTATCGGCTAATCATGGCTTCTAAATCAAGTCTTTGAGCGCGGCGCCAAATTCGGCAACCGTCTCAATGGCTTTCGAGACGCTAGGTCGAAATACGTCATTCGATTTGAACATTTGGACATTTGGACATAATGCAGAATCATCAGACGCGATTTTGAAAATGGATCGTCAACTCTTCGATCAGGACAACATCTTGTGCTCTCAGGCACCGCGGAAAGTGCCATTTTCGAGGGCTGTGGCGTTTCCAACCAATCGCATTGCTGCCCCAATCGTCGGAGAAGCCCCTCGGATATGTAGCAAATGATGAGGAACGAAACCACGGACCCTCCTACGGTCACCCACATACGAGATGCGCCTAGACCAAATTGTATGGCGTCGTAAATGCATTTGACCTTAGCGCAGCGGCATCGGATAAGCCCGAACTAGAGGAACACGCGTAGACATGCGGGAACAACAACTCTATAATCTCGGACTTATCGCGAAGCGTAGAAACAAAAAGCGGCGGACATGAACAGTGGTTTGAGAATCGTATGATGACCAAACGTCTCATTAACTCGCTATGAAAAACTTCTTCCGCTAAAGGTAAATCGGAAACCTGAATTCGAGCGACGTGTCGTCGAAGATTCAGAGTACGTAGCTCTGGTGGACATCTTGCTCAATCCACCGCTTGCTCCATCGCGACGAAATGAACGCAACGCACTATGGCGTGAGGCTGGCGATGCAGTGCAGTTGCTTCGCACGACAGGAGCGCGGTTTAATGAGTTGCTCCGAATCAGACTTGATCAGTTCCGATGGTCTAAAGGCATGGTAAGGCTCAGCGCCTCAAAAACAGAAAATGAGCGTGACATCCCTATTTGGGACTGTGTTCGTGACGTTGTGCAGCGCCGTATTAGTGAGGGGTTGACCGACGCGGAGTACCTGTTCCCACGCGCGAGGGTAAAGACCTTCGACAACGCAATCGCTCGCGCTTGTAGGAAGGCAGCTAAACTTGCCAAAATTAACTACGGTCGAGCCAACGGTTTTACCTGTCACAGCTTTCGTCACACCTTCGTCACCGATATGATGGAAGCGACAGGGAATGATGTAGGACTCGTGATGTCCTACAGCGGCCACCGATCCGCTGGAGTCGTTTCGCGTCTATCTACATCCAACTAGAGAAGGCAGTCTACTTGCTAAACAACGCATGAATTCCGTTGGGGAGTTGTTGGAGACTTTTGAGGGAAATCAGGGAACGCAGGGAACAAGGGGAACGGAAGCCTCATCCGACAAGCCGTTGAAAATAAAGGAAGTTGCGTCGCAGCTTAGACTTACCAAAAACTTATGCCCGCTTGGCTCAGTGGTAGAGCACTCGCTTCACACGCGAGGGGTCAATGGTTCGAATCCATTAGCGGGCACCAACTTTTTCAGACTCTCAACAATCTCGCAATTCAGCAGCACGAAGAAAAGGGGCGACGCCTTATGGCATCGCCTCGAATCAAATTTGGTAGGAACTTCAGGCCGCCCCGCGGTTCTTGATTTCTATTGCAGAATTGGATGACCGCCACCGCGACTGTGGTCCGCAGTCCTTTGGTAGAGCGCCCGGTCATTGTAAAAAAGAATCAGGTGCTCGCCTTCAAAACGAACTACGTTCGATACCCGCGATAGGTCCCGATCATTTTCAGCGATCACTAAGGCGCAAGGGTTGAACGCCAGCACCATGCCGGCTGCGTAGATGAAACCACCCTGATCATAGTCTGTGCCGGCATATTGTTGCGCGGGCACGGCAATGTCCGGAGAGTACTGCCCCTGACTGTCCTTCGTGCGGTCGGCCCGCGCAATGAAAACCGTGTAGTCCTCAAATCTCATCCGGTCGCGATAGCCGTGACGTTGCGCGACTTCAAAGAGTGCAGCAAACCCGCCATCGATCGCATTGAGAAAGTCACGGCTCGGCATTGTTCTCGCGAGCACGGTGACACCCCGTGGCGTTGTCGTAAACAGGGAAAACCTGTCTCCGGTAATTTGCTCTGCTCGAGCTATCAGAGCTGGGTTGGTTGAGCGGTATTGGCGCGCCGAACTCTGAACCGAGAACGCAATCAAAATCACGACGAGCACCAAAACCTTTGAGACGGTCGTGAATCTTCTGGACTTCATAATTCCTTACTCCTTAAACGACGAGACCCATGCCAGGCACGGGTCTCAAATGGATTGTTACCTTTATTTCCGGCTGGTAACTCGGCCAGTCCGAATGCGTTAGGGCTTGTCCCTCTTATTGCTATTCTGATTCCTATTGCTCGGCGGCGGTTTTTCTTTTTCCTTAACTCGCTGCGGCTCTTTGGGGGGACGATTATCATTGCCCTTTTGCGCAAACACGCCAGCCGATATCGTCGTCCCTAGTAAGATTGCCACCAGAATTTGTTTTAGCTTTTTCATAACTGCTTGCCGCCTCCTTGCGTCCGCTTCATTCACGCTTTGAGGGAGAGGCGGGGAGTTGCGCTGCCCTGCTCTCAGCAAGATCGATGCCAAGAAGACCGACCGGCAGACTGATCGTCCGAGTCAGGTAAAGAAATAGCTATGGTTGTGCCTTGCATTCCATTGTGTGGGTCCGATGCCCCGCTTCTCTCAGCAACGCCCCGACACGTGGGGCGCTCCGTATCGCACCATTTCAACACCGTATCGTGCATCGTGGCCCGGCGGCCCTATTTTCGGATTGTCACACTGACGTTTCCCAGGTTGTTACTATTATCAAAGGCTCGCAGGGAAACCGTGTGTTCGCCGGGCCCGGCGATCGCGAGGTCGAGCGAATAACGCTCGCGCGGGCTATCGGCGATCCCGTCATCGGGAAACACCTCATGCCAGGCGCCCCCGTCAACACTAACATCCGCTCGTTTGATGCGGCCCGTGGCATCTTCGACCTCAAAATTTACTCGAACGCGATCGCCGGCTATTTGGGGCGGCCCGGACGACCGGACGACCGGCGGAGTGTTATCAACATCTACCGGCTCGCTAACCCTTTCCCCTGACAACGCAAAACCTGGCGGGTTATCAAGCCGGTCCGAGGCGAGAACTCGAAAAACGTAACGGCCGTCCGCGAGACTTGCGCCATCAACCGTGTAGAAGGTTTCCCGAATATGGTCTTTGAGCAGCCGAAAAGTGGTTTCATTCAGCGCCCGGTAGTACACCGTATATTCCAGTGCATCGTTGTTGCGATCTTCTCCAACCCATTGCAAAGCTCGCGCCCCGCGTTGATAAACTCGCCGTGGCTGCGCCTGTACAACCATGCCGAAAATAGAAGCGTCCAGTCCGGATGCTTCTATGTTTGGATCAACGGGGATTTGCAGTTGCGGCAATAGAGCAACTCCGGAAGGTAGGATGGTTATCGACAGGACCTCCGGCCCGACGTTGCGTGGAAGATACGCGACGCTAACGTCATCGAGTTCAGGCTGATTTTGCAGCGCACCGCGCAAGACTGCTCGCCATTGAATGAATCGAGCTTTCGGACTGCTGATTTGCGATCCCTTAGCCTCAGTGTAGGTGGTGCTCCAATCACTCCAGGTGGTATCGGGACGTTCGCTGTTGCCGCTCCGGGTTTGCAACTCGATTGGGCCCGTTCCTCGCCACCAAATTCGTCCCCATGAAGAAACCAACTTCGCATCTCGTACCGGCGACTCGTAGGTCCCTTCTTTTACCGGCGACTCGCCAAAGCGAAAAAGTTTTCCCTGGTTACTGGACGCTGCGAACACATCGGACCCATGCGCGATCAATGAAGAGATTTGTCCTTCGGTCGATTGCAGCAAGAGCGTGTCCCGACCGTCGTCGGTCACCGAATAGATTCGGCCTTTTTCAGAAGTGCCAATCAACACGCCGCCGCGCGTCGCCGTGATCGCGAAAGCAGTTACGGAAGTCGAACTCCAAACGACATCGCTGCTGCCGTCCGCCAGGATATGAAAGACGGCACTGCGGGCATTCGCAAGGTCGTTCCGGCTGCGCGCCGGCTGAGCTGCCAGCGCGGCCTGGGCCGTGGCGGCATCGTCAACGGCGGTCACAGTCGACGTCACTACCGCGGAAGCATCTCCCGCTGGACTGCCGCTGGTTGATTGGCCCGCGCTCCGAGCTGTCGATGCGGCCTCGCCCAGGGCTAGTGCATAAATTGAGCCGTCGGGCGCCGACGCCAACGCGTGAATTTCTCGGAGCGATGCGTCGTAGAGCCCAAAAGCTTTTCCCTCAGGAGAAATACGCAGAACCAGTCCACCCGGATCGGTCCCGGCAATCAAATCTCCTTGCTTAGTAACGGCCAGCGACATGACATGGGTCTGGTTGGTATTGATGAGCAAAGAACTTTCCGGCTTTGCCCCGGCCGCACGCACGCGATAAATCTTTCCATTGTCACCCGTACCAACCGCCAACGATCCGTCGCCCAGGATCGCCAGCGACCAGATGTACTTATCAGCAGGATCGAAATAGATCTCCGCCTTTCCATCCGGAGTCACGCGATAGACCTTGCCGTCCGGTGACGTGCCGGCGAAAACAGCGCCGTCACGCGCGACTGCAATCGCGGTCACATCCAACTCGGGTGCTTTATAGAAGAGACTTCCCTTCCCGTCCGCACCGACCCGAAAAAGTTTCCCGTCATGACCGGTGCCCAGATAAACGTTGCCGGCCGCATCGATCGCGGTGGACCAGACATAAGCCTGTTCAGTGTTAAAGATCTGGTTGAGTTGCGGCGCGAGCGTCACGTTTCCGTTGTCGGTGACGGAAACGCCACGTGCTTCGCCTCTCAGTAATTCGGCGCGCGAATTAATTTCCCAGACCACCGGCTCGCCGGCAAAAGTGCTTACACAGAAAGCACTACTAAGAAGAAACAAGAGCGAAATGAAAGCTGAAACAAATTTGTGTTTGAACATGAGTCAGGAACCCTATCGGATTTGAAAAAGTTTAATTGCCAACATACCTGGCATAGAGCGAACGCGCCGTCGAAATATCATCCGTGCCGCGAATGATCGACCGCGCGTCCTGAAAGACGGTCAGCTCGTACTCGCCGGTACGAAACCGAAGTAAGTAGTCATTCCCTTTGACCTCTCCGGCGGAGCTAAGTTTTTGACTTAAGGCTTTGAGATCGACCTGCACCGGATGGGCGGGCGAGACTTGCACTGCATGCCTGCCGCAGAGAACTGCCGCGAACTCACCATCCTCAGCATCGAGAGTTTCGAAACGACCGAGCCCGCAAGTGAGACATTCCGGAGCACGCTCGCCCAGACCAATGCGTCGCCACTGGTTACGCCACACATCAAACTGCATCAGTGAGTTGTGCAGACTCTCTATTTGGCCGGTCAAAAGCTTTAGTGCTTCGGTTATCTGGACTGCGGCGACGACGCTGATGATCGGCATGATCACCCCCGCGGTGTCGCAGGTTGGAGCGCTGGCCGCGGCGGGTGTCTCGGGGAAAACGCACCGTAAACACGGCCCTTCGTGAGGCCGAATCGTCATCGTTACGCCGTACGACCCCACGGCTGCTCCGTATATCCAGTTGACGCTGTGTTTGACGCACGCGTCGTTCATCAGGTAGCGCGTCGAGAAATTGTCGGTGCCATCCAGGACCACATCGCAATCGCGCATCAGCCTCTCGATGTTCGTACGATTAACATCGAGAATTTCGGCTTCGATTGAGATGGCTGAATTGATTTCGCGCACGTGATTGGCGCACGCGATGGCTTTCGGCAAACGTTCACTTGCGTCACGCTCGGTGAACATCGTTTGACGTTGCAGGTTGGACGATTCGACAAAATCACGATCGGCGATGCGCAACTTGCCGACACCGGCCCGCGCCAAAGCTTCGGCTTGCGCCGAGCCGAGCGCGCCACAGCCTACAATCAAGACACGGGATTGCAGTAAGCGAGCCTGCCCCTCTTCACCGATGCCATCGAAGAGGATTTGCCGGCTATAACGTTCGTTTGAGGATTTCAAATGGAATTCATCCGAAGATTTTGTTCAGCGTCAGGAACATGGACGCCTACCGTAGCGCTTTGAGGGCCGCGGCCCGCATGACCTCATCATCAGGCTCTTCTGCGATCCAGAGTTTGAATTGTTCTGCAGCCTGGGCCAGAAGCATTTCAATTCCGCCCAGCGTTTCACATCCAGCGGCGCTCGCCTCGCGCATGAATCGCGTTTCCAATGGATTGTAAACGAGATCGTAAGCCAACCGCACCCCGCGAAGCTGTCTGGCCACGGCGGTTGTATCCTGTTCGCGAACGCCGCGCGTGCCCAACGGCGTGGCATTCACGACGATGTCGAAACCGGCGAAGGATGCGGTTGAAACCAGGTACGAATCTACCCCCAACTCTTTTGACGCCAGTCGAGCCTTGTCTGGATCGCGTACGAACAGCGCGACATCAGCCCCTTCTCTACGCAAAGCCCAGAGCGCGGCTCGCGCTCCCCCGCCAGCGCCTACGATCGCGCATCGCGCTTTCCCGAGCGAGCCAAACTTACGTTTGAGAGGCGTGATAAAGCCGTCGGCGTCGGTGTTATGACCGTGCAGTTCAGTCCCCCTAATTACGATCGTGTTCACCGCTCCTATTTCCTGCGCCGCCGAGTCGATCCAGTCGAGGGAATTCATCACCGCGGATTTATGCGGCGCCGTGACGCTCAAGCCGCGCAGATTCCACCCGAGCTCACGCGAACCCGGATGCGCCATGCGACGCATGAACTCACCCGCGTCTCGCACTTCGAAGGGAATATAGACAGCGTTGACTCCGGCCGTCCCGAGCGCAGCGTTATGAATATGCGGAGATAGAGAGTGCCCGACCGGGTTACCTATCAAGCCGATCACTTCGGTTTCGCGATCGATCTTATCTAACCGATAGACTTCGCGCAGTTCTCTCGCGGTCAATTGTCCCGGCGCTGTGGCGCTTTCGTCATCGATTGAACCATAGGTAAGAAACGATCCGCACGACGGCCCAAGAATGCGGGTCATGACTCCTGCCTGGCCCATCGCTATGGCGATCAGCTCGCGGCCTTCCCGTTGGGCGCGTTCGAGCAAACGAAAGATTGGAAGACAATCGGTCGCATCCTGGGCCTGGATTGCGACCTTCAGGATTCGCGCCGGGGTCGCTGCCATCCGCTCATAAATCTGTTCGAGATTCAGAGCAACGCCGCCGAAATCGTGATGGGAGCAGATGACCCGGCTCCAATCGATCGGCGATTCTTCGAGCGAGCGTTCGGCAGCGAAACTGAGTACCAAATCAAGCTCCAAATCGAGAAAGGGACTCCCCAAAATACTAATCAGGGAAGTCCAGAAGGAACGGCGAGCCTCTGGGTTGGCGGTATTCTGTCCGCCCTGCTCGGGGGCACGAAAGGTAATAAGAATAGGACTGCTGGCGTGCTTCAGATTCTCGCGCAGGAATGCCAGCGCCTGTCCGCGCTCATTGTCGGCGAGGTAATCCAACCGCAACTCGATCACGTCCGCGAACTGGGCCGCGCTTTTGATTGATGCCGCCAACTCACTCGCGCGCCGCACGCAGACGGGAACACAAATTCGGGCAAGGTTGGTTGTCATCAAACGTCGATTGTGGCACAGACTTCAGTCTGTGATTAGTCCCCGCTATCTGTGAGTCCCTACACAACAAGAGGCGATGTTCGCCTGCTCGTCGCAAAGCACGTCATCGCCCCGACTTCAAAACAAATTCCGTTCACACTTAAGGCAACTTCTCTTCGCCGCCGAGCGGGTCGAAGTGCCGCGTGGGCGCGTCAGCGCCGAGATGTCGAGTGGTTCCTTCAGTCACGCTGGGAACGGGAGTCATCAATTGTCCAGTTTGCGGAACGCCCGATTCAACCCGCAACGGCGGCGATGAATGGGCCTGTGCATTTGAGAGGTACGCGCCCGAACCGCCAGCCGGCAATTGAGAGTTCGTTGAGGCTACTCTTCGTGCGGCTACGATTGATGCCACGCCTTTACCAAAAGTTGAGAAGCCCGGGATCAGAAAGCTCCATCCCCAAAAGACGCCGCCGGGAAAGCGGAACATTACCGCCAAAGCGGCCACAATAAAACCGAGTCCAATGAAGATGTTAAGAATGCCGCGCTCCAGACTGGGTTCGATTGGCCTGTCTCTCCGTTTTCCGCGGCTTGGTCGATAATACGAATCATCACGGTCGGGCGCCTGCGGCAAGTTGCCGGAGAGAGCGTGAGGAATCAGGCTCACATTCGCGCCGCAAGAGCGGCAGAAACTCGCGCCATCGACATTTTGAGTGGCGCATTTAGGACAAAACATCTGAAAACCCTCCGAGTGATCTTAACCTGTGAATTTCGCGAAGCTGCATGACCGGCGATTCAGTTCTGCGCGCACCTTGCGGGTGATTCACAGGCTGGACACTCATAGCACTTCTCCTGTCTTAACCAAAATGCAACAGCCAGTGTTCAGAGATTAGTTGGATCAAAAGCGTCCGGCGTAGCTATGGTTCGCTGCCTCAATGCTTCATAAAGAATGACGCCGGCCGCAACTGAGACATTCAATGACTGAATTTTCCCCCGCACCGGAATCCGCACCAGGACGTCGCAGTTTTCGCGTACCAGGCGATGAAGTCCCGCGCCTTCTCCACCCAGCACCACGGCAGACGGGCGCGTCCAATCCCACTCGGTATAATTCATCTCCGCCTCGGCGTCTGCGCCAACGACCCAGACGTTACGCTCTTTCAACTTCTCAATCAAACGAGAAAGATTTGTGGCGCGCGAGATGGGCACATACTCGACGGCGCCCGCCGCCGACTTGGCAACAGCTTCGGTCAACCCGGCAGCACGACGCTCGGGGACAAAAACTCCATCGACGCCGGCGCACTCCGCAGTTCGCAAAATCGCTCCCAGGTTCCGCGGGTCTTCCACTCCATCGAGCACGATGACCAACGGTTCAGGCTGGCTGCCTACTCCCGCCGCGATTGTCGACAGCAAATCGTCGAAGTCGGCATAACGCGCCGCCGCGACGCGAGCCATGACGCCCTGGTGGTGAGTGTTCCCAACCGCCCGATCGATACTGGATCGTGGGGCGCGCTCAACGTTAACGTTCCGGGTTTGGGCCAGCTCGATCAGCTCGCGCAGCCGCGCGTCGTGCGCGCCTTCGGCCACCACGATCTCGGAAGGGATCCGGCTGCCCTCGCGCAGGGCTTCCAATAGCGGGTTAACTCCGTAAAGGATTTCCTGGTTTGCTGAGCTCGAGCGACCTGAGGGCTTCTTCTTCATCTATCGCCTTCCAGCTCGCGCATCTTCACCAATTGACGCAACCGCGAGTAGCTTTGGAATTGAACCTCGTTATCGGTGGTCGTGATCGTATCCACGTCCACTTTGCCAACGCCGCTGCGTCGCCGTTCGCCCTTTTTGGTTTGTGATCCGAGCGGCCAAACATTCGCCAGCACCGGCCGTAGACGACGATACGCGTCGTCGACTTCGATGTGCGGCGCGCGCATGTTCAGCAGCTTGATGAGTGTTACGAGATTTTCGAAGGCCGTCAACGCCTTCTCAGATCCCAGACAAGAAAAATCGAAACTACTGGGAGAGATACGCCAGCCCGGATCGCTCGACCTTGTGTACAGATCGATCAAGGGCTCGTCTGAAAACAACTCGCGACTGTCCACGGGTTTTGAACGGCCGCGCCGCTGACGCTCTTTCCGTTCTTTCCGATTGATCAGTAAGTGCCCGATGACAATTAAGATCAGGTCGCTCCAGGCGAACGAAACCTCTCCGCCGGTCAGGAGCGTCGCGGTCAAATCCGCTTCCGAGAATTCAAGCGCGCGAATTTTCCTGGTTGAAAGTGCGAGTTTCAAGCTCTCCCCGCGAATAATGTCCGCCCTGATTCCCATCTCTTGCAGTTTGTCGGCGAGGCGCGTCGCCTGCTCGATCATGTCTGCACGTAACAGAGGCGCCGGACCGCCCAGGGCCACGGCGTTTTTTAACTCAGCCGGGTTGAGGTTCACCAATGCGGCAATCTCGACCAGAGACGACTCCTTTATCGCCCCGGTTTGATGAGCCGCCAGAACAACATAGAAACCCGAATCAACATCCAGCGTCGGCTTTGCCGGAGTTACCGACGCTCGCCCCGGTTCAGGCAGGCGGGCGTTATCCGTGGCCGGCAGGATTGCCGCACAGTAAAGACAATTTGCGCGAGTCGGCGGGTTTCTTCGGTGACAAATTTCACAGTTGATCATCTCAGCGAGCGCAAAGCTCTGCGGCCTGGCGTCTGCAGCGGCATCGGAAACTGAAAGGGCCTGGTCGGCGTCGCTCAATCTGGTTCTCCCTGTTTCTCTCACTGAAAGGGATTATACGATGCAGTTCGTCGCGGTCTATAGCTTAACTTGACCGCGAGCACAAATGAGCCGCATTCTAGTTGGCACTAATTACAAAACCTTTTACGGAGCTATTACCTTGAACCACTTCGATTCGACGAACAATATTTCGCTGCAGTTCGGCCATCGCGGAAAAGTGGCAATTTTTATCGACGGGAATAACCTCTTTCATGCGGCTCGTTTTCATAACATCGACATTGACTATAACAAGCTGCTGCGCGTGCTACTCGGCGATGGTCGTTTATTTCGGGCTTTCTTTTACACCGGCGTGGATGCCGGAGCTGAACGTCAACAGGGATTCCTGTTGTGGATGAGGCGTAACGGTTTTCGGGTCGTGCAGAAGGAACTCAAAACCTTCTATGACGGAACACGCAAAGCGAACCTCGACGTCGAAATTGCCGTCGACATGCTCTCTTTGGCCGGCCGCTACGATACAGCGGTGCTGGTTTCGGGCGATGAAGACTTTGTCTACGCCGTGAATTCCGTAGCGTACAAAGGTTGCCGCGTTGAAGTCGTGGGCTTCCGTTCAAACACCGCGCCCAAACTGATCGACGTCGCGGATTGTTTTATCGATCTGGGCGAGATTGCTGAGAAAGTACGCAAGGAATTTGCGCACGGAATGAAGTACGAAGAGCGCGATCTGCACATATCGCAACAACCGCCTCCGCCGGCGGCGTTCATTGAGCCCCCGCCTCTAACTCCGTCGTGCACTGCGTCGCCTGAAATTGCGACGCCGGAAGTCCACGCGTTCCATCCATCGATTGGATCGATCATCGACGCCGGTACGGTTGACGGACTGGATCAGTTTAGTCCCGACAGCGACTTCATTCGCGTGACCGACGAGCAGTAAGGCGCGTCGTCTAATTTGAGAGACTCACGTAAGAAAGACGATCCACGAAACCAACTAGACAGCTATTCCCGGAACAGCAGCTAGTCGGGCAGATAGTCACCTTGTGAACGATTGAATTTGGCGTATGTGGACAGTTGGATTGGCGCTATGACCTTGTCGCCAAAGCTAAAGAATGGGAACTACTACCGTGGGGCGCACTGAGTACGGCCCGCTTCACAGCCCGAAGTCGAAGGGGCATTCCCCACTAAGCCTCGAAGTTAAACCAACCTTCTTTGATCGCGGTCCAGGTTAGGTGTCGCGAAACTTCCTGCTTTGGAGGCTCTGCCGGAAGGAAAAGGACCTGATCAGGGACGAAGTTCTTGAAAGGTGTTCCTTGCTGAGGACTCGGTTGCTCCGCTGGCTTTGAATTGCCGACTGTCCCATCTAAAAATCCAAAGTCCTTGTTATTGTCACTCATATTCCACTCCTCAGGTTAGTCAAGGCTGGTCTTTTAATCTAGCCAACTCGTCTGCCAATAATACCCCTAAGATCGATGCCATGGCAATCTCAGATCGGTCAAGAGGGTCGTTCTTGGAGAAGTCAAAGTTAAGGACCCCAAAACTCGTCCCATCTGTCGACGATATAATAGGGACACTTAGCGTAGACCTATAAGGCGGCCTTTCAACTATTTTCTTGAAGACTTTTGTCCTTAGCTTATCGTTGACCATTTCAAAACCATCTTCGGCCTCATGAAAATCGAATCTCACCGCATGAGGGAAAAACAGCGAGGGTGTCCAGGACCAGCGCTTTGCAAACGGGAAGAACAGGCGAGGAACATAAAGGGCTTTTGAGTCTTCGAACACCAGACCCGCTACTCCCTCTCCTTTCTTCAAACGAAGTCCATAACTGAGGTCTGTTGTCATAGGCAATATATGCGACGTGGGGATGGACAAAACCTCACCATCGGGCCTAAAAACACTACATCGTACGACTCTTGAGTCTTTGAAAATCAACAAAAACTTCGGGAGTGCGTTCTGAATGAGGGCTTGTTCATTGTTGTTCGAGAGTCGCGAACGCATAAACAAATTAACTTGTTTAACAAATTTGTACTCATAGCCAACCTTCCATGTTTCGGTAACGTGATGCCAAACCAAATAGGTTATGGCGCTAATGAATAGAACTCGAAAGACATTGTGTGGATTAGCAAACTGTGGAAACCCAAGGGCCAGGCTTCGAGTGTCAATTCTAACCATCAGTTCATGAAGTCTTTTGCCTCCTGTCCACTCCATTATTACTTCCAAAATCAATAAGACGCCGGACAGAGAAATTATGCCTAGAGAAGTGGCTTTCAGCGTGTGTCGAAGCCCAGTCTTATAACTCCAAAGCCAGAAGTAGGTAACTATCGGCGAATACTTGAGCAGCTTGACCGTTTGGCCATAAATACTCTTCGCTAGTTTCAGCAACGCGTCATAGACTGAATGAAATGCATTTGATAGGTCCCTCTTCAAAGGCTCCAAGAGCTGCGTCCTAAAGGGCGCCTTTTCCTCATCTTGTTCCTCATCTTGTTCCTCATCTTGTTCCTCATCTTGCAACTTGCTCATATTGACTCCTTGTCCTTCTTCCTGCCTCCACAAGTTAGTCGCTGATTTCCGAACGCGTCGCGAGCGTCGCCGTCCGATAAAATTGGATCCTCGGTTGTGCGACATTGGACTTCGGTCGTGCGATATTGGATTTCGAAGGTGCTATATCAAGCCGCAGCCATACGGTATCGCACTTCGGGCACACGACATCGGACTAACGCCAGGCGACACGCGATTTCGGTCGTTCGATACTAAGCTTCGGGCGCGTAACATGGCACTTGGGTCGCGGGACATCCGACTTCGGTCGACGTAATTCGCGTTTACGGCGTTAGCCCTTCGATTTCTTGCCCTGACGACTAAACTCCAACCCCTTGATTTGCTTGAAAAGTTGGCTGTCTGGCCCTAGTGCGGCGCGGACGTAGGCTTTGATCAGCAGCGCGATGTTTACGACACAGTCTTCGTTCAGGTACAGCAACTGATCGCGTCGGCCGCGTGCGGCGCTCACCGGTGCGAAGGTCGCGTTGACCGCGTCATTCTTCGGTTTGAGGTCGTTGGCCAAGGCAGTCAGGCCGGCGGTCGTTAGATCGGCCTCGTTTGGAGCATAGGCGGGCACGGTTTTCAGGATGGCGATGAAATCGTCGAAGTTGCCGGTGATGTTTTCATAGCTCAACTGCGATACCGAATGGCTCTTGGTTGCTTCAGTCTGAGGTGTGTTCGGGTCGTCTTTGACTTTGGCCGTCTTGCGCCGGCCTGTGATTTTTCGCGCAACGGTCTTGAGATTATCCTGGCTCTTCTGGCCTGCGCCCGAGGCCCTGAACATGTTTCCGGCGCGGCTGACTGTCGGCCCTAAGCCTTCAAATCCTTCCAGACGCTCGTTGACTGCGGCCTTGTACGGCGCTTCCTGCGCACCAATGTCCGTGAACACGTCCACCGCCGCGGCCTTTTGGGCATTCAGCGCCAGTACCTTTAACGACGGATTGGCCGGGTTGTAATCGGGATTGACCGAAACGAATTCGATTAGCTTGCTGAAGTTTCCGAGGAGCTTTGCGTCCCCTGATTCGGTTGCCATGAGAGTGGCCTCCTATAAGAGAATGAGTTGGAGGTAAATCAGGTTGTGTGAATCAAGTGGGCGTTAAGCTTAGTTTGAGCACCCAAGCCTGAAACCTTGCGCTGGCGGGAACTTACTCCTGCACAGTCTTAGGTGTCAAGGGATTTTATGTCGCTCGGGAGTCTTGGTCTGCGTGCGGACGATTGAAATAGCAAGCGATTCGTCGGTGGCACCGGTCGGCAGTCCGAAACGAAATCCGTGAAACGGACGGCGCAAGGAATTTGCCGACAGCATGAAGTACGAAGAGCGCGATCTCCACGTTTCGCAACAGCCGCCTCCGCCGGCGTCATTCATCGAGCCCCCGCCTCTAACTCCGTCGTGCACTGCGTCGCCTGAAACTGCAGCGCCGGAAGTCCATGCATTTCATCCCTCTATCGGGTCGATCATCGACGCCGGTACGGTTGATGAAGCTGGATCAGTTTGGTCCCGGCAGCGACTTCATTCGCGTGACCGACGAGCAGTGACCTGGGACAGGTTTCTTGCTTAGGCTGGGTCAATACGCTGCCCACGTGTTCCTCCGACTGGGGCGCTCTCCTCCCTTGAAGTCGCGCATCTCAAAGAATTTGTTGACTCTTCCCCGCCACTTTGCTACAAACTCCGCGTTCATAGAACGAAGCCGTTAGGGCTTCCCGATCCTCAGATCACTAGGCCCGGAAACGAAATTCTTAGAATGACCATAATCAGTGAAAGATGCAGAGCCCATGTGCTGACCTGTTGAGTGGATTGCACGTTTTCTGAGTCTCGCTGGAACTCGGGACATATTGCTAACCAGAGCGCATCACTTGTGCCGCCCGTTGAAGCCGAATAAGGAGCCCCCTATGAAACGCCTACTCACTTCACTTGTGATGACAACTTGTTTTCTAGGTGTGACTTTCGCCCAGGATCAAACAGAGAAGGCGTTGAAGGAAACTCTCAAGAAGAAGGAAATTCCTGTTTCCGTTAGCTCGGTCAATAGCAGCGTAAGTGTTGAGGCCGTGTTGATTCCGTATAACGACGCACGCCGGATATTCGGAAAACCTATCGCCAAGAACTACGCGGTGGTGGAGCTGAATATCGGAAATAAGAGCCCGGATTCTGAGCTGCTCATTCAAAACGTTTATATAGACTATACGCGATGGGTATTCAGCGGAATGCCTCACGACCATGAACTAGTGCCGCCCTCCGCTGATCGCTTCGGACCGTATCAAACTTCTGCGAATCCGGGACGAGTGGCAAGCGAAGAGGCCCGCTTGGTGCGCGACCGATTGCAAAACGCCTCGTTATTTTCCGGGCGAAGTTGGACCATGCGCGCACTGGATCTCGCGGCGAATATTGCAGGAGCCTACCCTTTTGGATTAAGCAAATTAGAAGTCAGGTATTTCGGAGTTTTTAGCGGCAATCTGGTTCCGGGGATTGAAAAATTGTGGCCGGATGATACGCGGGATCAACTCCTTCGGATCACCGACTATGGTTTCAAATCGAACAAAAACATTTCACGCCGAGGCTCGGACATAATCGTTTGCTTTTTTCCGATTGACCGTTTCCTGACGCCCGGCTTCAGGAAGCTCTATCTAAAGTCGCCCGCACTTTTCTTTGCACCGCTCGAAATGATGGCGGACATAACAGTGCAAAAAGATGTGGCGAAGGTGCTGGGTCGAGATCTGGGGATGGATCTCACAAAACAAGACATTCGCGACCTTCACAGACTAATGCCCTGTTATATCAAATTGCGAATGCGGAACTTGGAAGATCCGATGGATGACCTCATGTATTCCAAGTGCCTTTCGGATTTCGGGTTAGTGCAAGACCACCATACCAAGAAACCGAAGGTGTGCGACCCGAACAAGTTCAACTTCTTTGTGATGCTTGATTACCTCGCCCAGACGAGTCTCAACAGTGTGTTTGTAACGGTTGACGGCGTCATGACTCTCGATACGTCCGCGTTCGCGGCGAAAATTGACACTATAGCTTTCGATAAAATCGATGGTTGCGGCGACGACACGAGCAGCTGCTTCTGGACGGATATGAAAGTCAAAGGTGGTGTCCGCACGGGAACCATTTCTGGATCGTACTTGACGGGCGGAGCGGTCGCCGTCGCGGAAGCCGATTTGAATCTTAAGGACGTAACGACAGTTGCAGAGGAATCAAATGATCAACTAATGCATTTTTCTTTCACTCTTACTAATCCCATCGCCACAGGAAAAAAACTAACGTTCACGGTTACTAAGACTCAAGCTGGGCCGAATGATACCAGCACAAAGGAATTGAAGAGCCCCTCGAAGGAATACGTGGTGACGTATACCAATACCCTGAAGGATCCGACAATTGATACGAACGTCGTGGTCAATGATATGGCGAGTCCATTCACTGTGACGCTAACGGGCAAGAACCTTTCCGATAAGGTCTCGGGCAACCCCACCAAGATTACTTTTCATACGCCCGGGAACAACGATATCCCGGACGTGAAGCCTTCCACAGTGGATGATAACTCGATCACGCTACCTCTTCCTGCCGATACCCAGTTTTTCGGTTGTTGGAGTGTTACGGTGAAGGTTGGAAGCAAAGAGGTAACTCAGAGGTTCGTGGTCCCGCCTTCGATTACCAGCGCCGTGATCGCGGGCACGGGCGACAGCAAGAAACTGACTATTGCCGGTGCTTTTCTTGACGCCAAAGATTGTCAGACCCCTTCTAAAGGGCTTGAGTTCCAACTGCAAAACGGCAACTTACTGATCCCGTTATCCGCGGATCAGGTAACCGACAAGAAGGTCACGATCCCGCTAACCGGCAAAGCCGCAGATGCCGTTGCAGCTTGGACTCTACATATCAAGTTCAATGGGGGAGAGCTAAAGCAGCTAAAGATGCAGTGAATTACATTGTTATGTTAACAAAACAGTGCTGGAAGAGACTGGAAACTGCTGCTCCCGTTTTCCACGACTACCTCTCATCAATCGGCACGTAAGGCACATTGCGCGGCCCGATGTATTCAGCACGTGGGCGGATGAGTTTATTGTCCGCGTACTGCTCAAGGATGTGCGCGGTCCAACCACTAATCCGGCTGATGGCAAAAATTGGCGTGTAGAGATCGAGCGGAATTCCCATCATGTAGTAGGTCGAGGCGGAGTAGGCATCGACGTTCGGCAGAAGACCTTTCTCGCGCTTCATCACTTCTTCGACCTTTGCGGTCATCTCATACCACTTGGTATCGCCCTTGCGCTCGCCCATCTCTTTCGAGAAACGGCGCAGGTGAGTAGCGCGCGGATCCTCTGTGCGATAGACCGCGTGGCCAAAACCCATGATCTTCTTCTTCTTTGATAAAGCGTCCTTGATATAGCTTTCGACGTTGTCGACGCTGCCGATCTCCAGCAGCAGCTTCATCACGGCAGTATTCGCGCCGCCATGCAGCGGACCTGAAAGCGCCCCCAGCGCCGCGGTCACGCAGCTATACATATCCGCCAGTGTGCCCGCGACTACGCGCGCCGTGAAAGTCGATGCATTCAATTCGTGATCAGCCTGAAGAATCAACGCCACATCGAGGACGTGCGCGTCGAACTCATCGGGCATCTCGCCCGTCAGCATGTAAAGAAAGTTAGTCGCAATGTTCAGATCGGGTCGCGGTTTAACCGGAGCTTTACCCTTCCGTGCCCGGTCGATCGCCGCCACAATAGTGGGAAACTGGGCGGTAAGGCGTGTCGCAACTCTGAGGCTTGCTTCGCGCGAGAGGTCGCGAGCCTCTTTGTCGAAAAATGACAATGCGGATACCGCCGTACGCAACGTGTCCATTGGCTCGGCGTCTTTTGGAAAATACTCGATAGGTCCGCGAACCCATTGCGGGATTTCATAGGACGCGGCAATATGCGCCCTCAGTTCATCAAGCTCGGACTGCTTTGGCAAGCGCCCGTTCCAAAGCAGAAATACAACTTCCTCAAAGGTCGATTTCGTCGCGAGGTCATGGATGTTCAGACCCTGATAAATCAGTTCGCCCTTTTCGCCGTTAACATCGCCAATTGAAGAGCTGGCTGCAATAACGCCTCTGAGCCCGGTTGAAACCGCGCTGGCAGCCGCGCTCTCCTTCGCTTTTTCCATTATTTGCGTCCCTCGAAAGTTTTGGATGAGTTGAAGATAGCAAACAGGTTTCCGCGTGACAAGCGACCACTCGCGCGAGTCGTCTCATTTTAGGGGACTGCTTGCCGGGAAAAACGATCCACGAAAATACAGGAACCCAAGCTCATCGTTTTCAGTGTGACTTCGTGTGATTTCGTAGATCGTTCTTGTTGGCGCACGCCTCAGCCAAACTCAATCACCACGACTCGGAAAGACGCGCACCGGATTGCCGCGCCGCGCGCCCAGAATTTTCTCGGCCGAAGAGTCCTGGAGGGCGATTTCGAGAAAACCCGCGCTGCCAAAGAGACAAAACAACTCGGTCTGGTCAGCGCTATTATCTGCGAAGAACCGGCGAAAAGAAGTGACTTCGCGCGCATTGACCAGCAGCTTCGCTCCATCGGCGAAATGCTCACGGGTGAGATTCGTAACGCAGTTACCAAAGCGATCAATATGAATGATTGTCGCCTCGATTGCCCCACCATCTACTCGTTTAGGCTCAAGCGATTCAAGTTGGATCAGGTCATGAACGGCAGGGCCGAATTCATCGAGAGCGACTTCATTTGAAAGCGCCGCCGCGACCGGAGCAAACACATCGCGACCGTGAAAGGTGTCGCTTACCTGGCCGCGAAAGAACTTCTCGTGCGTTAGATGGACGGCTTGAAAGTTCTGCTCTCGTTCACAGATCCAACTAAACAATCCATTGTCGGGTCCGACAAAGAACTGGCCGGCGCAATTGAGGACGATTCCCCTGCGTGCCGATCCAACTCCGGGATCGACAACTGCGACATGAATGGTGCCGGCAGGAAAGTCTCTGTGAACAGCTAGCAGATTGAACGCCGCAGCCCGGATATCCTGCGGAGGAATATCATGAGTGATATCAACGATGGTTGCGCCCGGATTGATTGAGAGTATCGCGCCCTTCATGGCGCCTACGAAATAATCCTGCGAGCCAAAATCAGTCAGGAGAGTGATGATTGGCATTGATCGCCTTGATGTTTAAGGGCATCGCGTTTACCACAAAGACACGAAGTGTCTTTGTGGTGGGCTTTGTCAGGAGGCAACGCGACCTCTTCGCTTATCGGATTGCGACCTCGCCGGCCGTGCGGATGCGTAGTTGCTGACCTCGATACAGTTGGATATCTTTTCCGCGTTCGCTGAGAACCCCGGCGGTGCCGACGCCCGCGCCAATGGTCGCACCCACGGCAGCGCCCACGCCTCCGCCTGTGATGGCGCCGATCAACGCGCCGATGCCGACCGCGGCGCCAACTTTCTGCACGTCACCTCTGTTCGAATTGGTTCCCTGCACTCCGCCTTCCGAATCGACCTTGCCAGTGCCCTGGCTGCCGCCGCCCGGAATAACTTCGATCACCTGTGCACTCATCTTTGCAGTATGGCCATCAGTGAATCGGATTTCCTCAAACGCCAGTTGCAACTGCGCGGTGCTCCGCGCGCGACCCGCGCGTTTCACGTTGATTACCCGGCCTTCGATAGTCGCGCCTTCGTATTCCTTCGGCTCGATCACGCGCGCCTGAAAACGATCGCCTTTCTGAGAGGCATCAGTCGAAAGATTGCCCAGCAACTCGACCCGCATGATCGTATCGCGCGGAACCGCATCGATGTTGGTCGATTGATTGGTCTGCCGCTGCTGCGAGGACTGAGTGGGCTGAGGCTGTTGCAAGGTCGGCTCAGTGCCCTTGTTCTGATCCGTCGGATAACCAACGGTGGAGTCTTCGGTCCTGCGTTTCAGGTCGGCCGGAATGCTCGAATCAAACGGCTTCCGATCAAAGCCGGCGTTGTAGCCCACTTCGAATCCCTGTTGATAACCATCGCGATACTCTTCGAGCGTGCCATAGTTTGAGTTGTACGCGCGATCGCCGTGCTCGTATTCAGGCTTGTTGCGGACTTCGCGGGTCGCCTTAATGGCCAGGTCGTTGACGCCGGCTTGATAACCGTCGGAATAGCCGGTGCGATAGCCGCGCATGATCGCCGTCGCCTGGTTTTGGGTTTGGGGATCCTGCGCTTTGGCCGAAGCCGCTGTCAGCGGGACAGTCACGAACGCAGCCGCAAGGATTAGGGTTAAAACAGATCTCAGATTCTTCATAGTTCAGCCTTTCCTGTCGATCGTCCTGGTTTGGAAAAGATTAAGCTCCAGAGCGGCGACACTTTCGAAAGGGAGAGCTTTCGTCAAAATGCTAACACTGAGTTCAGTCTACAACAACCACGAAGCTTGACCGTCATGATTGCCCGACCTAGACTCGATACGCCGAGCACACGGTTTCAGATGCGAAATGTAACGAACCAGTTGTCACGTTTAGCGGCGAGTTAGCGCCTGCCGGTCATATCTGCGACATGGCGGGCCGTAGGCCGCCTCTAAACGATTTCGAGACGGATAGCAAATGCGCAAAGTTTACCTGGATCATAGCGCCACGACGCCAGTCGACCCGAGGGTGGTCGCAGCGATGCTGCCGTACCTGACGGAAAAGTTCGGCAACGCATCGAGCGTCCATCTGTTCGGTCAGGAAGCCCGGGCCGCCGCCGATCGCGCCCGCCGACAAGTCGCAACGCTGATTGGCGCGCGCGCAAACGAAATCGTTTTTACCTCCGGCGGCACTGAAGCCAACAACCTGGCAATTCGCGGTGTTTGCGAACTCGCCGAGCCGCACGGCCGGCACATTGTCACCTCGACGATTGAACATCCATCGGTTCGCGGAGCGATCGAGTCGCTTGAAAAGCGCGGTTGGATCGTCACCCGCCTGCCGGTCTACGACGACGGAATCGTCCGAGCCGAAGACGTGCGGTCGGCCTTGCGCCCGGACACGGTGCTCTTGAGCGTGATGATGGCCAATAACGAGATCGGCACCATTCAACCGATCAAGGAAATCGGCGAACTGGTTAAGGAAGAACGCCGGCGTGGTCATACTAATTTGTCATTTCACACCGATGCGGTGCAAGCCGCAGGACGACTTCCGATTGAGGTCGAACACCTCGGCTGCGATCTGCTTTCGATCTCTGCGCACAAAATCTATGCGCCGAAAGGAACGGGAGCTTTATTTCTTCGACGAGGTGTGCGCCTGACTCCGCAGCAAGTCGGCGGTCATCAGGAACGAGAGCGGCGCGCCGGCACGGAATCCGTCGCCAACATCGTGGCCTTTGGAACAGCAGCGGAGTTAGCTCGCCGCGAAATGACTGAGCGCAACGAACACACGCGGCGTCTGCGCGATCGTTTTGAGAAGGCTGTAGTGCAATCGATCGATGACATTGCTTTCAACGGAAATCGGGAACAGCGCCTCCCGCATCTATCGAACATTTCGTTTCGCTTCATTGAAGGCGAAGGCTTGTTGATCCATTTGGACATGGAGGGCGTGGCGGTCTCGACCGGCTCAGCCTGTTCCTCTGGAACACTTGAGCCCTCGCCGGTGATACGCGCGCTTGGTCGCAACGAAGAACTGGCTCGCGGCGCGATTCGTTTCAGCTTTGGCAATGACAACACCGACGAGGATGTCGATTATGCATTGCAGGCATTGCAGCGCGCGGTTGAGAGTCTGCGCAAACTGTCCCCGCTGTCGCGTCAGACGGTCGCGGCGAGTTAGTGTCTGTGGAGTGCGGTGACTTGTCATACTCAGAAACCTTCAAAGATCACCTCGCGCATCCGCGCAACGCTGGTGAACTCGCCGATGAAAACGCGTCCGCTGAACAGGCAAACCCCGTGTGCGGCGATCGTTTGCGTCTCAGTCTGCTGATTCGTGATGGCCGCATTGAGACCGCGCGATTCCTCGCCTATGGTTGTCCTCCCACACTGGCCTGCGGCTCGGCCCTCGCAGAGATGTTGGAAGGAATGGCTGTTGAAGATGCTTTGAAGTTGAGCCGTAAAGAAATCGTTAACGCGGTTGGTGGCTTGCCTTCGCGAAAGCAACACGCGGCGGCTCTGGCGATCGAGACATTGCGCACGGCGATTCAGGGCAGCAGCGCTGCGCCATAATGTTACTTGAATTGAGGATTGGTCAAACGCGTCCGGGCAGCCGGCGCGGGTGAAGGCCGGGCCTTCTTGTGATACTCGGGGCCGCAATACTTTCTGGGTTCCTGACCGATGATAAATGTCTTCGTGCGAATTACCGGACAACTGTCGACAGCAATTAAGCCCGTTGTGGGATCGATATCCAGAGTGATCGTGCCCTGTAACTTCGGTGATGCTTCGCCGTCATTGAATTCGCGCGAATTCAGGCGCGAGTCATTTTTCGGAGTAGGCTTGGCCCGCGGCGGCGGCTCAGTCGGCAACAAGTCCGGCAAAGTAGCGGGCTCAGTCTGAGGGTTCTTGCTGCTCCCATCGCCGTCACCTTCCGCAGGCGGCTCTTGCGCCATCTCGTCAGCCGGCGCCGCGTTCTCTCCCGGCAAAGTCCCGCCGATAAAAAATTCCGGCCGTTTAGTAATCGTATCGGCTTTCGCCAATTGCCCGGTAGTCGGATCGATATCGGCTTGCTGGACACCTTCCGGCATCTGCCAATCTCCGGTCCATTCAGGGTGTGTAGTAAGCGCGGCGCTCATGAAATCTGACCAGATTGGAAGTGCCGATGCGGCTCCCGTCAAGCCCAACTGCGATCCATCGTCGAACCCTACCCAGACGACGCACACAAGATCGGGCGTGTAGCCGGCAAACCAACCGTCGCGCGATGTTCCCGTCTTGCCGGCCACGTTGAATTTGAATCCGCGCGCGCGTATGGGCGCGCCAGTGCCGCGATTGACGACGTCCTTCATGAAGGAAGTCATGACGTAAGCAATTTCAGGACGCAGCACTTCGTTCTTCTGCGCTGTGGGTTGGGCGATCGTGGTGCCGGTTCCGGTGGTAATGCGATCGATAGCCAGCGGCGCCGTGCGAGTTCCGTTCGCCGCGAACGCGGTGTAAGCGGAAGCGATCTGCAGCGGAGTCGCTTCGGCGGTACCCAGGGCCATCGCGGGATATGCATGCGAGACTCGCGGCAGCCCAGCTTTCGCGGCCAGGTTCATCACGCGGCCGATAGTTACTTCCATGGCCACGTCAACCGTCACCACGTTAAGACTGTGCACCATGGCATCGCGCAAGGTCACCGGTTGCATTGAATACTTATCACCCATATTGCCCGGTGAATATTCCTGGTTGTCATAGTTGAAGGTCTTCGGCTCGTCTTTGTAAACCGTCGCCGGAGTAATCACGCGCGGGACTGGATCGTAAGCAGTGTTCAGCGCGGTCGCATACACGAAGGGTTTGAAGGCCGAACCCGGCTGTCGTAAGGACTCGGCGCGATTAAGTTGGCTCTTTGCATAATCCCGGCCGCCGACCATCGCTACGATCTCGCCCGTGTGCGCGTTCATGGCCACCAGAGCCGCCTGGACTGTCCCTTCGGGAACACGTTTGGCTTCGATCTTGTCGAGCGACGCCAGTTGTTTCGTAACGGCGGCATAGGCCGCGCGTTGGAGATCCATGTCTACCGAAGTGTAGATGCGCAAGTGATCGGCGCCTTGCCCCGTTATCAAATCGCCCAGTTGGTTCTGCACGTAATCCGCAAAGTAAGGAGCGTCAGAAATATCGATCCGGCCCTTGGCGGGCGCAAGTTTCAGCTCGATACCTTCAGCTTGCTTTGCCTGGTCCGGAGTGATCGCGGACGTTTCCGCCATCGATTCGAGCACCTGATTACGTCGCGCGGTGGCGGTGCCAATGTCATGGAACGGGTTGTAACGATTGGGACTGCGAATCAAGCCGGCCAGAAAAGCCGACTCAGGCAAGGTCAGGTTCGTGACGTCTTTGTTGAAGTAGGCGCTGGCAGCTTCACCAAAGCCATTGATCGAGAAACCCGACTGCTGCCCGAGATAAACCTGGTTCGAGTAAAGCGCAAAAATATCTTCCTTCGAAAGACGCGTCTCCAAAATCACCGACATATACGCTTCGGCGACTTTACGTTTCATAGTGCGTTCAGGAGACAGGAGCAGGTTCTTGACGAGCTGTTGGGTAATGCTTGAGCCACCCTGGCGTGCGATCGGCGAATTGGGATCGGAGTCATACCTTCGCAGCAGGGCGCGGATGATGCCGCGGATGTTAACTCCGTGATGTTCAAAAAAGGACCGGTCCTCAGTGACTGTGATCGCCTTTACCAGGTCGGGTGGCAAGTCGTTATAGCCAATCACTCTGCGCTTGGCACGTTCGCGCCCGGTAACTGAACTGATAAGTTCAGGCTCGAGCTGGGCTTTGTCGATGCGCGCGTTGTTTCCTTTGCCCGCAATCGCCGCGATTGATTTCCCGCCGCGGGCGAATTGGACCTTTACCGAGTCGAACGTCACTGCATTATCAACCACAGAATCCTGGCCGGGATCAATTTCGATCGTCGCTCCGTCGATCACGTAGCGTCCGCGGGCACTATCGCCCTGCTGACCACGTTCGACATAGCCGGCGCGCTTTAAGTAAGCCAGCAGTTCTTCTTCCGAAATATTTTGTCCCGCCCGGATCTGTTTCGGGGCCGCGTAGATACCCGCCGAACGAGTGTAGACCTCGCCCTTCAGGAGATTGTCGATGCGCGCCGAAAAAATGATCCAGTAATAAGCCAGGATGGTCACTACCAGCACCGCACAGAGCAGAACCGGGATCACCACGTAGGGTCGCAGGAGAAATCGCAGGAGGCGGCGGAAGAAGCCAGCCTCGGGTTCTTCGTAACGAATGACGCGGGGGGGCGGCACACGGCCGCCACGAACAACGCGGGGAATATGATCTTCAGGTGGACGCCGACTTGACATGAAAAACAGGTAACGTTCTCGGCCAGGGGGGACGCCGTCAACTCCGATGCTAAACACTTATGACGAAGCTGTCTACTAACGATTGACAGCCAGAGTCACTTTGGCTACCTTAGCTCCAATTCCCCGAGGAAGTCGCGGGCACGATCACCGCTGGTGTACTCTTAAGAATGAAAGGTATCCCCCAGAATGAAAGTCAGATTCGTTGGACTTGCCGCACTCTGCTGCGCGCTCGTACTGGTTGCCACGTTTTCTGTCTCCGAGAGAGGGCACTCTCAAGCCACCAAAAGCTCTGCTAGCAGCCTGTCGGCGGACGAGCGCGATCTGCTAAACGAAATCAACCAGGCGCGGGCACAGCCGCAGGTATACGCTGCTTATCTCGAAGGCCTGAAACCTCTATTTAACGGTAAGGATTACAAACCCACAGCCGACTCTGTGTTCAAGACTGAGGAAGGCTGGAGCGCGGTCGACGATGCCATCAAGTTTCTGCGCGCGGCCAAACCGTCCGGACCGTTGAGCACGTCACAGGGTCTTTGCCTGGCCGCCATCTCGCACGTTAAGGATCAAAGCGGGACCGGCGCGACCGGTCATAAGGGTATGGACAACAGCTTGATCGAACAGCGAGTGAAGCCTTTTGGAAAGTGGGAGGGTGGCATCGGTGAGAACCTTACCTACGGCAAAGAGTCGGCCCGCGAACGACTTCTGACCTGGCTGATCGACGATGGATTCGCCAGTCGCGGCCACCGGCTGCGTCTTATGAGTCCTGATTACAAAGTCGCCGGAGTTGGTTGCGGCCCGCATCCAGCCTTCCAGGCCATGTGCGTGATCACTCTCGCCGGCGGGTTTGTGGATTTGCAAACCTCGAAAACCGAGGCCGGCCCGCAAACCAAAACTGCTACGCCAGTCACCAAATCCAAAACGGTGAAGAAGACAACGCGCACTCGTTCATAGGGACCGCGATCAGAAAAGGCTTCCGGCTGAAAAGCAGGAAGCCTCTCTCTTTGTTGGTCGGGACGCCGAGATTCGAACTCGGGGCCTCACCCACCCCAAGGGTGCGCGCTACCAGGCTGCGCCACGTCCCGTCAAAGCCATTTCAGTATGAACGGAAAACATCCGATGTCAAAGCGGCCAGCGCAATTGTGAGCATCTTAAGTTGACAGGTGTTTGGAGGAGAGACTCTAGTCGGGTTCCTTCCCCGACTGAAAAAGTCAGGACGCTGTAACTGCTTCCCAGGCTAAGGCCCTACCACCCGGTATGCTCACCGACGCGCAGTATCGGCGTCGCCTTCTTCCAATAGATCAAGTATCTCGCGCAGTTGTTTGGCGATCTGACTCAGCGCTGCAGGTTGGTCATCGGTAGGAGTTGATCCTGCCGTGGTCTCGAGCGGGGCCGAGCTGGCAGGCTGGCGAAATCGTCCCGCTAATGACGGCGGTCGTTGCAGGCTACGACCCGGCTGTTTTGGCGGCATCGCCTGTCCATTCTCGCGGCTGGGACCGCGCAGTTCACCCATCAGTTTCTTCTTGGCGCCGGCAATTGTGTACTGCTGTTCGTAAAGCAACTCCTTGATCCGCAAAGCCATCTCGACGTCGCGGCGGCGATAGGTGCGCTGGCCGGCGCGATTTTTCTGCGGCTGAAGCATCGGAAACTCGGTCTCCCAATACCGCAGCACATGGGCCTGCACGCCGGCAATATCACAAACTTCGCCGATCTTGAAGAACAGCTTTTCAGGGATGGCTGCGGCAGATGCGCTCATGCTTGTAGAAAAGAGAGAGAACGAAAATCCCGGGGTCGTCGCCGGGCCGACTTTTTAGCGCTAACGCTAATTCACGCGAATGGTACTGTGCTGGGATTTAGGTGTCAACACTTACATTTAGGCGGCGGCACTTAAGCAGAGAGATTAAACGTGAAATCTCAGGTGAAGAATCTGCTTGAACAGCCAGCCGAGCGTCACAATCACCGGCTCTCTTTTCACTCGTGCCTAATGGACGCAACCTGATCCTCACGTTATAATTTGCGCGTCATCCGTTAATCGCTCATGTCCACCCCGGAGGTTTACACCTAAGTGTCAGCATCTGTAGCAGGTTTTCGCCTTGCAACTCGTCTCGATCAAGTGGGGTTTTCCGACATTGTCCAAATTCGGAATCGCGTGATGGAATTGCGGGCCAGCGGCAAGACGGTCCATCAATTTGAAGGCGGCGAACCCTATCGCTTCACTCCCGACTACATTAAAGACGCCATCAGCACAGCCTTACGAGAGAACAAAACCCGTTATGCGCCGTCGTCAGGAATTCCGGAACTGCGCCGCGCGATTGCCGACAAGCTGCGAAATCGGAATCGCATTCCGGCCAGTGAAGAGAACGTCATCGTAGTAAATGGTGGCATGCAGGGATTGTTCGGCGCTTTCCAGTCGGCGGTCAATCCCGGCGACGATGTGCTGATCTTCTCTCCCTACTGGACGCCGATCAAGGATCTCGTCGCGCACTGCGAAGGCCGGCTCGTGCTGGTGTCTACTGATGAAGCTCGCGCCAGGGGGATCCGCGAAACCCTGGCTCGCTACGCAACGGCCCGGACACGGGCAATTTATTTCAATACGCCCATCAACCCATCGGGCGTGGTGTTCACCCGAACGGAGACCGAAGAAGTCGCGGCGTTTGCCAAAGGTCACGATTTGGTCGTAATCGCCGACGAAGCCTACGAAGACATCGTCTATGACGGCGAGCACGTGTCCATCGCTGCTTTGGACGGAATGTTCGAACGCACGATTACTTCATTCACGCTTTCGAAATCTTATGCGATGACCGGCTGGCGAATTGGTTATGCCGTCGCGACCGAGCCCTGGATGACGGGCCTGGGCAAGTCGACGCTCTATTCATCGAACGGTGTCTCGACACCAACGCAATGGGCCGCACTGGCCGCTTTTACCACCGACTCAGATTTCCTGGAGACATCGCGTGTCGCTTATCGTGAGCGGCGCGATTTACTTTTGGCGGGTCTTAATGAACTCGGCCTGGCTTGCGCGCTACCCGCCGGAGCTTTCTACGCGTTCCCGGACGTTACGAGTATCAGCAAAGACAGCCGCGCGGCTGCCGAGATTCTGCTCGGCCGGGCGCAAGTTGCCACCGTGCCCGGGGTTGTCTTCGGCTCACACGGCGAAGGCCACGTCCGCTTTTCTTTTTCCACGTCGCTCGAAACTATCAAAGCCGGCCTTGAATCAATGCGCCGCAACCTGTGAGTTCAGAGTTCAAGCTCTAGCTTGCAAACATTGAGCAGCCTAAAGGCTGAACTCTAAACCGAATTCATGAACGAATTCGACTTCATTCGCCGTCTGCGTGAACAGACGCGCTCGCGAAAGCCTTCTGCTCGGGTAGTCACTGGAATCGGTGACGACGCGTGCGTCGTAAAGCAGTCGGCCAATCGCGACCTGGTCGTCACTACTGACTTACTAATGGAAGGAGTCGATTTTTATCGCGAAGCGGCGCCCGCCCGCATGCTCGGCCACAAAGCCCTGGCCGTCTCTCTTTCAGACATCGCGGCGATGGGTGCTCGACCATTCTGGTCGTTGTTGTCGATCGGCATGCCTCCGTCGATCTGGCAAAACGATTTCAAAGAAGAGTTCTATAAAGGCTATTTCGAGTTGGCGGATCAGTTTGGCGTGAAACTGACGGGCGGCGATGTTTCGCAATCAAAGGAAGGAATCGTGATTGATTCGATCGTGCTGGGCGAGGTCGTCTCGGAATCGGCAATCTTGCGCTCAGGCGCACAGCCCGGCGACCAAATCTACGTCACCGGAAGTCTCGGTGGCGCGGCGGCAGGTTTGAAGTTGATCGAGATGGGCGCACGGCTGGGCGAGGCCGGCCTCGCTTCCCTGCCCCGCGTCTCCCAACGAGTCAATAGCCCGACCGTGATTGAAGGGTCAGAACCGGGAGCGGTAGCGACCGGGCCTCTTCAGGGGAGTGGCCCGACCGTCAGGGAGGGCGTCAATCCAAGCGGAGCGGACACCGCTGAGCTAAAAGCAATCGAGGCCCTACTCTTGCGCCAATCACGCCCTCAACCACGTGTCGGCTGGGGCATCGTCTTGGGCGAAGAGCAACTCGCCACCGCCATGATCGACATCAGCGATGGCTTGTCTTCCGACCTCGCGCATCTGTGCGAAGAGAGCAATGCCGGCGCGCTGATCGATGCTTCATCATTGCCAATCGACCAAGACGCAATCACGCTCTGCGGTCGCCGCGCGCTTGATCCGCTAATGCTGGCCCTGCATGGCGGCGAGGATTTCGAACTCCTGTTCACCGTTAGGCCTGATGAGGTAGCGCGTCTGCCGAAGCGAGTAGATGGTGTGGCAATCTCTCGCATTGGCGAAGTCACCGATCAGCCCGGCAAGATTCGCATTGCAGAGAAGAATCGTGTCTGGGATTTGCAGGCGAAAGGGTTCGCACATTTCGGAGCAAGGGCTTAGGCGGGATAAGTCAAACGCAGAAAGACTCTAAGCTGGGTTCTTTGAAATGAAGTCCGCGACCCAATCAATCATCTTAACAACTTGGTCCTTATCATACTCAGCGTAGTTACCATGCGCAGCGTTATTTCTTAGATCCAGCCAAGCTGTAATTTGCTTCTGGTCAAACAAACTATACGCGTTCTTTCCTAACTCCTGATTCAAGCTCTCCGCTTTTTTCTTTTTGGTGCTGCCATCCTTCGCAGTGTAATCAACCGAAACACCGCATTTATTGGATAGCTGGCGCAGGTGCGATTCAAGAGAAGCTCCAGCTATTACGGCCGCTGCATCTTTATAACCCTCTTCCACCAGGTGTTCGGACATTTCAATCAGGTTCTCGAACATCTCGCCCCGAACAAGTTCGGAGAAGGAATAAAGATATCCATCCTCAAGATCGATCTTCAGCGCCCGTACTATCCCAACAATTAACTCCACCCTATACCCGTCGGCATAAGCTCCATCCAGAATTGCTCTCACCCGCGACGTGTAAGTTGAATCCTCCCCACAGATCTTGTTAATCGCCGCTTCGGCCGAGCAAGTACACCCTGGGCATCACCGTCCATGATAAAGCCGTTGCCTGGATCTGCCTCTTCGTACATTCGAAGTATTGACTCGAGGTGCTTGATATAGTTTTGGTAGTTATCCGTTGGCATTTTGCGAGTGATTATTCTTGCGTTCCTCGGCTAACCGGAACAACCTCGAAGAACTTCTGGCTCAGCTGGAAGTTAATCTGAAACTGTTCGAAGAAGCCGCGCTGACCAAGTAGCCCCGTGCCGACCGCCATCGAATTCGTGAATCCAACATCCAGCGTTACGGCACTCAGCCCTTTCACTACCAAATCAATCCGGTGGATATAAGCGACTTCCTTTGCGCCAGATACGCCTTGGAAGGCTAGTTTTGGCGCAGCTTTAATATCAATGCCGAGCATGCGACCGATATCAGAATGGAAAAGGCAGACGTCAGCGCCAGAATCAACCAGCGAGATTACGTTCCTGTGTAGGCTACCATTGATAAGGCTAACGATGAGATAAGGTCTGCGAAAGGGACTGTGAGGATCTTGACGATTGTGAATCTCCGTGTATCGAAATCTCATAATAATGGGATAAGGGCAACGTCGAATGAGGGTACTTTGAATAAAACTGTATCTTGATAGCCGCTACGCTCGGCATCCTCGGTTGCTTCCAGGGGATCATCCCCGACGCCGACGATCTTTTCTTTGGATTCATCGATCGCAACCCACTTATTTTCGTACTCTTTGAACTGCGGGGAGATCGCTGCTATGTCCATCGTTAAGCTCTCCAGTGGCGGAATTATGGTCGCATTAGGAACATGTGTAAAGCAGCTAATGAGCTATTCTAGCACCACCAAGCTAACGACCCCTCCATCCCGGTCGGACTGCTGCCCCGAAGCAACTCTGTTTGACTCGCCCTCGCTCCTTTCTTAGACTCACCCTCAATGCTCCGCATCCACAACACGCTCTCTGGAAAGCTGGAAGAGTTTCGCCCGATGGTCGAAGGCCAGGCGAAGTTTTATTACTGCGGCCCGACAGTCTGGGACTATGGCCACATCGGAAACTTTCGCTCCGCGATAGCCGCCGACGTGCTGCGCCGCTATCTTAAGTTCAAAGGCTTGCGGGTAACTCAGGTGATGAATCTCACCGACGTTGATGATCGCATCATTGCGAAAGCGCAGGAGAAAGGCCTGGCGATCGATGACTATACGTCGCAGTATATCCAGGCTTTCTGGGAAGACTTTGACGCGCTTGGCTGTGAACGGCCCGAGGTCGCCCCGCGCGCAACCCAGCACATCCCGGAAATGGTTTCTCTGATCGAAAAGCTGGAAGAGCACGGCCACGCCTATAAATCCGACGGTTCGATCTATTACCGGATCAAGTCGTTCCCCGAGTACGGCAAGCTTTCGAAAATAAATTTTGCCGGGAACATCGACGGCGGCAGCGAACGCGTCGACACAGACAAATACGAAAAGGAAGACGCGCGCGATTTCGCCCTCTGGAAAGCGCCGAACAGGCCCGAAGAACCTGCCTGGGACGCCGCCATCGGACGCGGGCGGCCCGGCTGGCATATTGAGTGCTCGGCGATGTCGATGAAATATCTCGGCGAGACGTTCGACCTTCATCTCGGCGGCGTCGACCTGATTTTTCCGCATCATGAAAACGAAATCGCGCAAAGCGAGGGCGCTACCGGCAAACAGTTCGTCCGCTACTGGCTGCACTTTGAACATCTGAAAGTCGAAGGCGAGACGATGTCAAAGTCGAAAGGCAACTACTACACGTTTCGCGATCTGGGGGCGCAGGGTTTTTCCGCCGCAGGGATTCGCTACTTTCTCTTGAGTGTTCCCTGCCGCAAGCAGCTCAACTTTACTTTCGACGCCTTGCGCGGCGCAGAGAAAACGGTGGGCAGTCTGCGTGATTTTCGCGCACGCCTGGAGGAGGCGAAGACTGAGCCAGGCCGCGATGACCTGTTGGCCGCAGCGACGGATCAAGCGCTGGCAGAATTTGAAGCGGGCATGGACGACGATCTCAATACTTCGGTCGCGCTCGCCGCTATCCACGACCTCACGCGTGAAGTGAATACAGTGCTGGCGCGCCGCAGTCTGCGTGAAGACAACAAGCGCGAAGCCATTGCCGCCCTCGAACGCTTTGACAGTGTGCTGAATGTGTTTGGTAATCCGCAGCCTCAGATTCTGGATGAGGAGATTCAAAAGCTGATCGATGAGAGACAGGAAGCGCGCCACCGCCGTGACTTTGAACGGGGAGATGAGATTCGCGATCAACTTGCCGAGCGCGGCATCATTCTGGAAGACACCAAGGACGGCGTGCGCTGGAAGCGGAGGTAATTTGCTCTACAGCACTCGACATCATCGATGGGTGGTGTCTTGGTTTTCCAGGTGTCTAGAGTACCAACTTCAGTTGGTTCTTTTTCGAAGCCCGACTAAAGTCGGCACTCTGAACACGCTTATCAACATTGGACGCTGTCTACCATGCCCTTTGCCAACCGAACGCGGTCCATAAGAGGCTTCAAAATTCGCTATGCCCTGTTTGCTCTGGCGACGGCAATCGTGTTCGGCACGGTCGGTTTCCATCTCGTCGAGGGTTGGTCGCTTTCCGATAGCCTGTACGTAACAGTGCAGACATTGACGACGGTGGGCTATGGCGACTTGCCTCCGCGCAGCGGCGCCGGCCGTTTATTTGCCGTCCTCGTCATGCTGATCGGCGCGGGCGGGGTTGCGTTGGCCATCTCGACCATAGTTCAATCTGTGGTCAAGTGGGAACTGGTGTCGACCTTTGGCCAGCGACGCCTGACAAGAAAGATGAGCAAGCTGCGCGATCATTATATTATCTGCGGCTCAGGTAGAGTTGGTTCGCACCTCGTGCGTGATCTCCTCGCCGCGAACGAGTCCTTCGTCGTCATCGAAAGCGATCAGCAGCGCGCCGCTGAGTTCACCCAGCGCGGCGTCAACGTGTTGGTTGGCGATGCCACGCTGGAAGCGACTTTGCACAGTGTCGGCGTCGAGCATGCGCGCGGACTGGCCGCCTGTCTTCCCAACGATGCCGATAATGTTTACGTCGTCTTGACTGCACGCGACTTGAGTCCGAACTTGAGAATTGTCGCGCGCGCCGCCGAAGAACAAGCAGAGGCAAAATTGTTACGTGCCGGCGCAAATCACGTGATCGCGCCGACGATCATCGGGGGACACAGAATGGCCGTGGCCCTGACCAAGCCCGCCGTCAGCGAGTTTATGGATTCGATCACCGCGAACGAGTTGGGTCTGGGATTCGAACAGGTAGAGGTGGATGCGGCATCGTCTCTGGTCGGACAGGAACTGCGCTCGACTCCGATCCGTTCGGATCTGGATGTGGTAATCATTAGCATTCGGCGCCAGGACGGCCAGGTCCTTTTCAACCCTGGCGGCGAGGCGACGATCGAGAACGGCGACATCCTGATCGCCATCGGCCGCGCCGAATCGTTGATCGAACTCAACCAGTTAGCGCGCAACAGAATGTAGCGCCAAGTTGTTAACTTGCGCGCTTCTTTCCAAACAAGCAGGTAATCGCTGCTCGCAAGTTAGCAACTTGCGTTACAGGCACGAATCGAGAAATTCGCAAGTTACCAACTTGCGCTACAAACTTTGAAAGTCTTAGTCACAGGCGGCAGCGGGTATCTCGGCACTCACGTACGCCAATTCTTCCAGGCCGAAGATCTCTCACGGCGATCACAGCTCGACGTGCTCAGCCCCCTCGACGCGGCCAGCGCCGGAGACTTTGAAGTCGTGATCCACCTCGCTGCGCACCTGAGCAAGAACCCTGCCGATGCTGAGCTTTGCTTTCGCACAAACATCGAAGGCACGGTGAATCTTTTACGAGCGATGCAGCCGAATTCCGTGTTCATCTTTGCTTCGACGAGAGATGTCTATGGACCGCACGCCGACGATTTCAACGAGGTGCCGGAAAGTTGCAGTACTGAATATCAGAACCATTCGGCGCTGGAATGGTCAAAGCTCATCGCTGAAAGATATGTCCAATACTATGCCGCGCAACGAAACTTTCGCTCGTGTATCTTTCGTCTTTCGACAATCTATGCGCGACCCTCGGAAGGGAACGAGAATGGCTTTGTCACGCACTACGTCGAAGCAGTGAAACGCGGTTGGCCGCTGCGCCTGCCGCTCGAGGGCAAACCGGTGCGCGACATTCTGCACGTGGATGATTTCTCGCGGGCCTGCCGCGCCTTCATCGACTCTGACGTACCTCACGGGCTGTATAATCTCGGCGGCGGCCGCCAGAACGCTTTGTCATTGCGCGAAATAGTCGACAAGATCGCGGAAATCATTCAGTGCAATCCAGTGTTTGACGAAAACACGCCTCCGCCAGCGCCTTTGAATTACATCACCGACTTATCACGCGTCCGCGCCGAGCTGGGCTGGTCCCCACAAATTGGAATCGACGAAGGCCTAAAGGGCCTCATCTGATTGTCACGCTCCCAATCCAAGAGGCTTGCGGCTCCGGAGGAGTCGAATATTTATAGCACCGTAGGTAGTAATAGGATTCGAGCTCCGTTAGGAGCGTCATATATTTCGCTCCTAGCGGAGCTTAGCGGACACTGTCATGGGGCGTACTATAAACATTGCGCGCCTAACGGCGCTTTGAGAAGTGTTAGCGAAGCAGATCCAAATTGAAGGCTGAAAGACTAACGCCGAATGAGATCCACCACGTTGTTGTTCGCATCCCTAACTGGGTCGGCGACGCGGTAATAGCTTTGCCCGCTCTACGCGAACTGCGGCAAGTCTTGCCGAACGCGCACATCACTCTGGTCTCGCGTCCGGGCGCTGCCGATATTTTTATCGACGCAGACTTTGTTGATGAGGTCCTGATTTACGATCGCACTGGTCTCGGTTCCACCTGGCGTCAGGCGCGCGAATGGCGCCGACGGAAATTCGATTTGGCGCTGCTTTTTCAGAATGCCTTTGAAGCTGCGCTGATAGCTTTCTTGTCCGGGGCATCAGTGCGCATGGGTTATGACACCGATCGGCGTGGGCTCCTGCTGACGCATTCCCTTCCCTTGCCCGCTTGGAAGGACGAAAGGCACGAGAGCCTCTACTATTTGAACATCGTCGCGGAATTAGAGCGGCTGCTAGCTGGACAAGCCCGGACTGAAGCGATTGAACCGCGTTTCGATCTTCATGTGTCAGAGGATCGAAAGCGAAAGGCGCTCCAGCTTCTGCACGAACATGGCGCTCGGACGAATACACCGTTAGTGGTACTTTGCCCCGGCTCGATCAACAGCCGTGCAAAACGCTGGCCGGCGGAACGCTATGCGGAACTTGCCGACCGTTTGGCTGACTCAGGCGCGAATGTGGCGTTGATCGGATCGCCTGGCGAGCTGGATGTTTCCAACGAAGTTACCGAACACGCGCGCCGCCCACCAATTGTGCTGACAGGAAAGACCACCGTCGCGGAAGCCACGGCAATTATCAGCATCGCGGATGTTTTGATTACGAATGATACCGGGCCGGCCCATATCGGCGCGGCGCTGAAGACGGCGACGATCGTGATCTTTGGTCCAACAAATCCGCTGACGACTTATCCATTTTCAGACAGCGCCGAAATCATTCGCCACCCGCCCGATTGTGCCCCGTGCATGTTGCGCGATTGCCCAATCGATCATCGTTGCATGACCGCCATTACACCGGCAGAGGTTTTCGAGCGCGCGTCTGCGTTAATGTCGCAAAGACGTGCAGAGGTCACCGCATGAGCAGTCTGGCAAAGATCGTCGAAGGCTTTTCAGGAAAACGCATTGTCGTCATCGGCGATATTATTGCGGACCAGTTCATCCATGGCGAAATCAGTCGCGTGTCGCGCGAAGCCCCGGTCTTTATTCTGCGGCACGAGCACACCGAAACAACGCCCGGCGGCGCGGGTAACTGCGCCGCGAATCTGGCGGCGCTTGGCGCGAACGTCTCGCTGATCTCTGTGCTCGGTACCGATGAACCGGGGCAGATTCTGTTAGAGACTCTTCGCAAGGCAGGCGTCGACTGCGACGGAGTTTTGCTGACAGATAAGCGGCGAACCACCACCAAGGTCCGGGTGCTGGCGGGTCAGCTTCACTCAACTCGCCAACAGGTCATCCGGATCGACTATGACAACGAACCTGGATTCAGCGCGGAGCTTCAGGATCAGTTGCGCGCCAGTATCTCCGAAGCTGTTTCCCGGGCGGACGCGGTGATCATTTCCGACTACAACTATGGCGTCGCGGATCCGCGGATTGCCGCGGTCGTGCGTGGGGCCGCCGGAGACAGAGTGCCGGTGTTGGTTGATTCTCGCTTTCGACTTTCCGAGTTTTCTGATTTCACTTCGGCTACGCCAAACGAGGATGAGGTTGAGCAACTTCTTGGCGTCAAGCAGATCGATCAGGCTGCTCTGGAATTGGCGGCGGAACAATTGCGACAGCAACTCGGTTACAAAGCGCTTCTGGTTACACGCGGCGGCCACGGCATGACGCTGATGGAAGCTGACAGTGGTCCGCTGCACATCAACGCCGTCGGTTCGAGCCAGCCGGTGGATGTTACCGGAGCCGGCGACACCGTGATTGCTACTTACGCGTTGGCCCTGGCCTCAGGGTCCTCGTTCGCCGACGCGGCCCACCTCGCAAATTTCGCGGGTGGATTGGTGGTGATGAAACGCGGCACGGCGACGATCAGTTCAGTTGAACTGGTGTCAGCAATAACCCAGGTGGCAGGCGAATGACCACAACGGATCGCAATCCCGATTCAACAGCCAAATCGCGAATTGTCGAACGCAGCCATTTGATTTCTATGATCGCGACGGCAAAGGGAGCAGGAAAGCGAATAGTCCTGGCCAACGGTTGCTTTGACGTTCTGCATGTCGGCCACGTTCGTTACCTGGAAGCGGCCAAGGCGCTCGGCGATCTCCTGGTAGTCGGCATTAATTCCGACGCGCAGACGAGCCGATTGAAAGGCGACGGTCGTCCCCTACTGCCCCAGGACCAGCGGGCAGAGATCGTTTCATCAATCGACGCCGTAGACCTCGTCACGATCTTCGACGAACCCACCGTCGAACAACTTCTGCTCGACCTCAAGCCGGACGTTCATGCCAAGGGCACCGACTACACCGAAGACTCGGTTCCGGAGCGCGATGTGGTACGATCTTTTGGCGGAAGAGTGGCGATCGTGGGCGACCCGAAAGACCATTCATCGACTGAAATGATTGAAAGAGTGGGCAGTAAGCAGTAAGCATTGACAAAGAGTTTGGAGTCCCGCCTTCAGGCGGAATACTTCACAGTGCTAGCGATTCCGCCTGAAGGCGGACTCCAAACTGCTTACCGCTCACTGTTGACTGCTTCATGCGCATTCTCATCGTAAAACTCGGCAGCATCGGCGATATCGTGCATACTCTGCCGGCTCTCGGCGCGATGCGCCGGGCCTTGCCCGACTCTGAAATCTCCTGGGTTGTCGAGCGCCGATCATCTGAAATATTAAAAGACAACCCGATTCTGGATCGCCTCATCGTAATCGACACGAAGGCGCTGAGGCGCGGGCTGATGTCTGGGGAGACGCTGCGGGCACCGCGCCAGCAGTTACGTCTGCTACGCGCCTCCGCCTTCGATCTCGCTCTCGATTTCCAGGGATTATTAAAGTCGTCATTGGCCGCGCGCCTTTCACGGGCGCAGCGCGTCTATGGCTTTGCCCGCGACGCGCTGCGCGAGCCCGTCAGCCGTTTCCTGGTTCACCAAACAGTCTCTATTCCTTCGGGTTTACACGTAATCAGAAAAAATCTGATGCTGGTAAAGTCAGCGTTGGGCATTCCTGTTCCCGACGAACCTGCTGATTTTGAATTTCCGATCGCAATCAATCAGAGCCATGAACTCGAAGCCGCGGAGGCCGTTCACGGTACCGAAGGCCATTACGCGATTTTGAATCCGGGCGGCGGGTTTCCCACAAAGCTCTGGAGCGCGGACAAGTTTGGCGCCCTGGCAGACCATCTGTGGGATCGTTTTGGATTGCATTCGCTGGTAACTTACGGTCCGGGTGAGGCTGGGCTCGCTGAGCAGGCGCTGTCGGCCTCGACTTCGGGAAAGGCTAGAGCAGTCTGTCTTTCGTTGAAAGGTTTCTTTGCCCTCGCAAGAGGCGCCCAGGTATACGTCGGCGGCGATACCGGCCCGACTCATCTGGCCGTTGCGGCAGGCACGCCTTTGGTCGGACTATTTGGCCCGACTGAATGGTGGCGTAACGGTAGCCCCAATCCTGACGACATCTGTGTTGAGCGGACAGACATCGATTGCCGCGTCGATTGCCATAGACGCGCCTGTTCGAAATGGATCTGTATGGACATCGAAGTAGAGCGGGTGCTGCACGCAGTGACGGATCGACTGTCTCGCGTGAATCGATTAGCCCCAGCGGAGTTGGTAACGAGTGGCTAAACCTGGCACATGGGTGCAGCGCTGGCGGGTTCCGCTCGGATTCGTTTGCGCGGCAATTTTCTTCTTGCTCAGCCGGCCCAGACCGTTAACGCTGGCGGTCGGTGGCGCGGTCGCGTTGCCGGGACTCGCTTTGCGCGCGTGGGCCACGGGTCATCTTAGAAAGAACGACGCCCTGGCTATCACTGGACCCTACTCTTACACGCGGAATCCGCTCTACCTCGGAAGCTTTCTGATCGGCGTCGGCTTCACCATCGCTTCCGGTCGATTGGTTTTGGGAATTGTCTTCGCTGCGTTATTTCTGGGCATCTATG
Organism: Blastocatellia bacterium; assembly: GCA_033856915.1. Lineage (GTDB taxonomy): Bacteria > Acidobacteriota > Blastocatellia > Pyrinomonadales > Pyrinomonadaceae > UBA11740. The sequence goes on from JAWVEB010000017.1 coordinate 112,704, forward strand.
TTCCCGTAATGCGCGTCGAATCGGCGACTCTCGCGAAATTATTTGGCGAGAGTTATGAAAGATACTTGAAAGCAGTACCGCTCTTCTTACCGCGACTTTCCCCTTATCGCAACCGAATTGAAGCCAGGTTTGATGCCGCGCTCTACAAACGCTATCGCGAGTATCAGGCTGCCATGGGATTGGTGATTGCCTGGGCGCTGCTTGCATTGAAGGCTTTTATTTCAAGCAAGTTCTAAAATCGGGAGTTCGTTTTGAAATCTGGACTGAAAAACTTCCTGTGGACCAACTCGGCCGTCGCGTTGCTTTTTCTGGGCCTGGCTGTGAATACCGTTTCAGGTCAGCGGGCGCAGCGCCCCGCAGTTCCGTTCTCCAACGGCGAGGAACTTGTCTATCACGCCGAGTTCAATAAAGGGCTGTTGCATGGAGTTGACGTGGCCGAGTTCCGCTTTAAGGCAAATACCGAAATCGTTTCTACCAGAGGATTGTCTGAAGACCCCGTCATCCTTCGCTTAGTCGGGGATGTCACGAGCAAAGGCCTGTTTCCCAGGATTGCCGGCTTCCGTTTTCATGAACATGTCGAATCGACGGTCGATCCCGAACCGTTCACAGTGCTGCGAACCAGCAAGCTGGAAGAACAGGGAAAACGCGTGCGAGCCAGCGAGGCAGTGTTTGATCATGAAGCGCACAAGGTCACCTGGACAGAGCGCGATCCTAATCAGTCGCAAGCACCACGCATCAGCGCGCTGGCATTCTCTGAGCCGATACAGGACATTCTGACAGTGATTTACTTTCTGCGGACGCAGAAATTGGAAGTAGGAAAATCGTTCGATGTTCCGGTGAGCGACTCGGGCCGAGTGTTTCGCTTCGCCGTCGCGGTAGTCGAACGAAAGCAAATGAAGACGGTCCTGGGCACCGTCAGCACGGTGCGGGTCGATCCCTCTCTGTTCGGCGCGGACGGCATGGTCCAGACCCGAGGTTCGCTCTCCATCTGGATCACTGATGATGGCCGCCGGCTTCCGGTAAGGGCGCAGTTGAAAGTCGACATTGGGACTTTTGATATCAAACTAAAACGCGTGAGCTATAACGGCAAAGGCCCGCGCTAATAACCATCTCCATCCTTCCGTATCCAATCAACGTTCCTTGCCAAACGGAATCTCGCAACACTCGCCGCTGATAATCGGGCACCGTGGGGCTTCGGCCCTGGCTCCTGAAAATACTCTGTCTGCTTTCAAGCTAGCTCTGGAAGACGGAGCTGCCGGAGTCGAGTTGGACGTTCGTCTAGCCGGCGACGGCGTCCCCGTGGTCATTCACGATTCGACTTTGCGACGAACGGGACTGTGCGAAGGAGTTGTCGCGCGAATGACTTCGGCCGAACTCGGGGAGATAGATGTGGGCAATTGGTTCTATGGCAAACATCCAAAGCTCGAACGAACCGAGGACAGCCGGCAAGTCATTCCCACTCTCGATCAAGTCTTCAATTTCTTTAAGCAGCGCCCGACCAATTCCGAGATCGTCTACGTGGAAATGAAGACCGATCAAGCGGAGGATACCTACATCGATCTTGCCGAATCAGTCGCTCAGCTAGTCAACGCTCACCAACTTCACAGCCGCGTGGTTGTCGTGAGTTTCCATCTGAAAGCGCTGGCCCGGATGAAAACGATTGACGCTTCGATTACCACCGGGGCTTTGTTCGAACCCAGACGCAATCCCGTTAAGACAATGCGGAAACATCCGATGATTACGGCCGCTCTCGAATGCGGTGCTAAGCAGATTCTGATCCACCGGTTGATCGCCACTCGACCACTGTTGGCTTTGGCCGCGGAAAATAATTTGCTTCCCGTGGTCTGGACTGTCGACTCCCGCAAATGGATGAGCCGGACTGCGGATTTCGGAATCCACGCCTTGATCACCAACAATCCGGGGTTAATGACAACAGGTATCTAATTCCCTTGCCACTCTCATTAGCACCGTGGCTTTAGCCGCTAATTGGGAGTAAGCCGTACGCGGCTTTGCCGCTTGATGTGCGGTAATGCTCCGCCTTACCGATCAAGTTCACTAAGATTTTGGAGGCTATGCCTCCGATTCGAGGCAGAGCCTCTCACTTTTCTTGAGGCGACAGTTAACGGAAAGGCCCAGCCTTTCCGCAGATCAGGCGGCAGAGCCGCGCACGTGCTCTTCCATCAACAATCGCCCGCACCGACACTCCGCTAGTCCCGACGTGCGATTCGATCACGTCTCATGTATCATCGTCCGTCTCGTTAATCCAGCAATTATTTCTCGGAGGTAAACCGTAAGAATGCCGGTACAGAAGGGCGCGGAAATCGCGCCGGCTAAAGGTAAGTTGGGCGTGTTGTTGGTCGGGCTTGGCGCTGTCAGCACGACTTTCATCGCAGGCGTCGAAGCAATCAAGAAGGGTCTGGCTGAACCGATAGGCAGCTTGACGCAGATGGGCACGATTCGCCTCGGCAGGCGTACGGACAATCGCGTACCGGCAATCAAGGACTTCGTGCCTCTGGCCAAGCTGGAAGACCTGGTCTTCGGGGCATGGGACATTTTCCCTGATTCGGCCTTCGAAGCGGCGACGCATGCCGGCGTGCTGGAAAAAGAATTGCTCACGCAGTTGCGCAAGCCTCTGCAAAAGATCATGCCCATGAAGGCCGTCTTCGATCAAAACTACGTCAAGCGTTTGACCGGCACGAATGTTAAGACAGGGAAGAACAAGCTTCAGCTCGCGCGCCAGTTGATCGACGAGATTGCCGACTTCAAAAAGAAAAACAAGTGTGATCGATTGGTGATGATTTGGGCAGCCTCAACCGAGATCTTCATGAAGCCGCACCCGGTACATCGCAACCTGAAGTCGTTTGAGCAGGCGATGCGCGACAATCACAAGGCGATTCCGCCCTCGATGATTTACGCCTACGCCGCGCTGAAATCAGGAGTGCCCTTTGCCAACGGCGCGCCCAATCTAACCGTGGACGTGCAGGCCCTGATGGACCTGGCGAACCAGGAAGGTTTGGCAGTTTGCGGTAAGGACTTCAAGACGGGACAGACGCTGATGAAGACCATCCTGGCCCCCGGCCTGAAGGCGCGGATGCTGGGACTGCACGGTTGGTACTCCACCAACATCCTGGGCAATCGTGATGGTGAGGTACTCGACGATCCCGAGTCTTTTAAGACCAAGGAAGAGTCCAAGCTGTCGGTGCTGGAATACATTCTGCAACCCGATGTCTACCCCCAGCTATACAAAGACTTCTCGCACGTCGTGCGCATTAACTACTATCCACCGCGCGGCGATAATAAAGAAGGCTGGGACAATATCGATATCTTTGGCTGGCTCGGTTACAAGATGCAGATCAAGATCGATTTTCTTTGTCGTGATTCGATCCTGGCCGCCCCCATCGTGCTCGATCTCGCCTTGTTCCTGGACCTGGCCCAGCGCACGGGGATGAAAGGCGTTCAGGAATGGCTGTCATTCTATTTCAAGTCGCCGATGACCGCCCCCGGCCTCTATCCGGAGCATGACGTCTTCATCCAGTTAATGAAGCTCAAGAACACTCTGCGTCATCTGCGTGGGGAAGATTTGATCACACATCTGGGGCTGGAGTATTACGACTAGACACGATTGCTCGCTGCCCCCAGTGCAAAACGACGTTTCAAGAGAGGTACAATCCCTTTCGGTGTAACTCTCTCCGCTCGTCCCACAGGTTTCCGGTTACGAACACGAAGTGTCAGCAGTGTTGTGCCGTGAAATGTCAGCATGTTTCGATCTTTCGAACAACGATAAAGAATAATACAAAGCCCGCCCCAAATATTTTGGGTGACATTTCTTTCCCAGTCGTATATATAGCGTAAGCGGCTGCGAATATACTCGTAACGATGCTTGGACTCAGGCAAACTTCAAAGTGAGTTGCGCATCAATGGAGGGAGCGGATCGTTCTTTGCATTAGGGATAACTTGGAGGATCCCGAGCGGCGAATAAGAGCTGGTAGCCAATAGCTCGCCGCGGCAAGGAAAAACATCATGATTGCCGAATTAAAAAGAGACGAGATGGACGCCCCAGAAAACAAAATCAACGAAACGGTCTTTCTTGACCCGGATCAGAAAAGTCCGCGCGCTCAGGATTTTGAAGACCGCCTGGGGGCGCGCATCGTGGGCCAGGAGCGTGCTGTGCGCCGTGTGAGCGGCCTCTACCAGATATTTCTGGCCGGCATGAATCCACCCAGCCGGCCGATCGGCACGATGTTATTCCTCGGTCCTACTGGTTCGGGAAAAACGCGCGTAATCGAAGCGGCCTCAGAGGTTCTGTTCTCAGATCCGAATGGCGTCGTGAAGATTGACTGCGCCGAATTTCAGCATTCGCACGAAATCGCCAAGCTAATCGGTTCGCCTCCGGGATACCTGGGTCATCGCGAGACGTCTCCAATGCTGACGCAGGAGAACCTCGACCGGATGCACAACGAAGAGCTGAAGCTCACCCTCGTGCTCTTCGACGAGATTGAAAAAGCTTCGGATTCCCTGTGGCAGCTTCTGCTTGGCATTCTGGACAAGGCCACGTTAACCCTGGGCGACAACCGGCGCGTCGACTTTTCGAAGTGCATCGTCATCATGACTTCGAACCTTGGCGCTCGCGAAATGTCCGAGTTGATTTCCGGCGGTATCGGCTTCGCTCCGGGCAAGGGTGTCAAAAATCCTGATAGCGAAGTAGATCAGAAAATTTATCGCACGGCGGTAGAAGCGGCCCGGCGTAAGTTTTCGCCGGAGTTCATGAACCGCATCGACAAGGTTGTCGTGTTCCGTTCTCTGAAAGAGCACCATCTGCGCGCCATCCTCGATCTCGAACTGCAGTCGGTACAGGATCGCATCATGATGTCCGCGGGCACCAAGTTCGTTTTCCAGTGCTCGGACGCCGCCAAAGACATGCTCTTGCAGGAGGGCATCGATTACAAGTACGGTGCGCGGCACTTGAAACGCGCGGTCGAGCGCTTTCTCGTCTATCCGTTGTCGAACCTGGTAGCGACCGGCCAAATCGGTTTGGGCGATCTCGTGCAGGTGGACCTCGGCACGGTTGCCAACAAGCTAACCTTCTCGAAGAAATCGGGCGGCGCGTTGATTCAGGAAATTACCGCAGCGACTCCGGATGAAGAGCCCTTAGCAGCCCGGTCAGGTAGCGTGGGCGTGCCAATCCCCCAAGCCAAGGAAAGTAAGGCTGCCCGAAAGGGTCAGGGCCGCGGAGAGAAAACTGACGGCTAAGCCGAGTTCGACACAAAGGTAGGAACAAAACAAATGGCGCCGGAGCGAGAGCTTCGGCGCCTCTTTGTTTTAGACCGTCTTTAGCCGGATTCTTCCTGTTGGGAGAGTCCCTTCAATTCTTAACAGACTTAAGACGACGCCGCGCTGTGCGCGCCGCCTCGGCCAAATAAGGATCACTGGAACCAAACGCGGCCTGAAGAGCCGGTCCTGCGGAGGCGTCGCCGATTAGCCCGAGGGCCGTAGCCGCTTCCCGCCTCACATCGTTTTCGTTGGCGTCGTTCGTTAGTGTCGCGATCAAAACACTGACGCCCGCGCGGCTCTTGATCTGGCCGAGGGAACGCGCCGCCGCCCGCTTGACCGAGTCATTTTCTCCAACTTTTGGTTTCTTGGTTCTTGGTGGTTGGCCGGCCAGCACCGCCGCAAGTGGCTCGACCGCCGACTCGTCGCCGATTTGCCCCAGGGCCACTGCCGCGGCGCTGCGAACGCCGGCGTCCTTGTCGCTCAGCAAGAGACTCGCAAGGGCAGTTACCGCGGAACGACTTCGCGTTTCGCCCAGGGCGTAGGCCCCCTCGCGTCGAACGAATTCCATCTTGTCCTGCAAGAGGGGAATCAAGAGTGTGGCTGCGTCTGTCTGCGGCAGAGACAAAATGGCGTGAATCGCGGCCACTCGAACCTTTGGTTCAACGTCGGTCAATCCGGCGGCGGCCACACGCGACGCGTCAGGCCGCTTCAAGTTACCCAGCCGCATCAGCGCATCGCGACGATCTTCGATGTCTTCCGATTTTAGACGCTGGCGCTGCCGCTCGATCTCGCGCTGCATCGGCGTCAACGCTTCATTTTTTTGCCCGGCGATCAAATACCGGGAGCTGACCTCCCCGCCGCTAGACATCACCAGCAGCAAAGCGATGGACGCAGCTTTAAAGAAAGGTGACCGGACGTTGGAAATCATCTTTAGAAGGAATCTCATTAGGCGCAACATACTTGACCGGACGCTGGAGTTCAACCGGTATCTATCCGCGACGCAACCGCATGCAGGGTGTCGATAACCAAAACTGCGATCGGCGGATAGAAGAGCAAGTCCGAAAACATCAGCACTGCGGGCGAGAAAGAACCGACAACCGGCGCCGTGGCGTGATGCCGGAAGAGCAGAGTCAAATCCGCAAAGAAATCCTGCGCGTTCCAGCCGATGAACAATCCGATCCCCAGGCTGATCACATAACCGCCGAGCAGGAAGGCGTATGCTGAAAATCTGGTGAACGGCTGATCCGGCTCTCGCTCTTCGCTCGTAATTGAGTAATTAAGACGGTCAGGTTTGTAGGTGTAATGCGTGATGTATTCGCGCAGCCGGCGAATCAAGTGCCACACACCCATCATAAAGAGCGTCGTTAGGATCGCCTTACCCGCGAGGCCAAACGACTGCCACAGCGGCGGCTTGATCAACGCCACAAAGAACGTCGAAAGGAAAAGTGAAACGGTAGTGAAGACAGCACGCTGGCGCTCGATGTTCTCACGCCGATCATTCTCGAGGATTTGATTGACGACTCGATCCCAGCGAGCCTGGACCGCGATGTTGCTGGCCCGTTGCGCATGCGGGTTGTTGTCGAGTCCCAGAAAAGGGGGCTGACGCGTGCTCTGATCCAGTTGCTGATCGTGAAAGGCTCGTTCCTGAGGATCGATCAGTGTGTGGTAAGCGAGCGAGAGGAGCGCAAATTCACGCGCAGCCTTCTCTGAGCCTCGGTTTACATCCGGGTGCCGCTTCCGCGCGAGCTTCCGGTAAGCGGATTTGATCTCGGCACCGGTCGCACTCCGTTTGACGCCCAGAACGTGATAATAGTCGGTCATCGCAAGGGGGAACTGGCGCGAGAACCGAAGCAATGTCACCTGGTGACCGTCCCGTCTCGCTGCCTAATCCGCCCGCAATTTTAGCACTTCCTGAATGGCGAGAGCGAGCCGTTTATTTGGTGGGCAGTGTCTTGACTTGCGGAACACGGATCAATGAGGGCGATGGAGTCAGTACCGAACATCAGGAGCAAACTGAAGCTTGACCTCTGAACTAGCCCACTATTAATTTCCGTTTTGGCGAGCGGACCTTTCGATGAACTCGATCAGCGTTCGCACCGCGACGCCTGTGGGACCCTTGGAGCGATAGGGTTGAGCGGTGTCACCCCAGGCCGTACCGGCAATATCCAGGTGGGCCCACGATACATCGTCAGCGAACTCCTTGAGGAAGGCGGCCGCGGTAATCGTGCCTGCTTTCTTCCCGCCAATATTTTTGATGTCGGCAATATCACTCTTAATCTGGTTCGTGTACTCGTCATCGAGTGGCAATTGCCAGAATTTTTCGCCAACTTCCTTCCCGGCTGCAATCACTTGCTCGATGAGGGTCTGGTCCGTACCCAGGATTGCAGTGTTCACGTCGCCCAGAGCGATAGAAACAGCTCCTGTGAGCGTCGCCATGTCGATAATCTGCGTGGCGCCAAGTTTCTTTGCATAGGCAATCGCGTCCGCCAGCACCAGACGTCCCTCAGCATCGGTGTTAATAACTTCGATCGTCTTGCCGGTCATCGCCGTCAAAATATCACCGGGCTTGGTCGCTTTTCCTGAAGGCAAATTTTCGGAACACGGAGCTACTCCAAGTACGGGTATCGACGGCCGCAACTGAGCGATAGCCTGCATCGCCCCGATGACCGTAGCGGCGCCGGTCATGTCGTACTTCATCAACTCCATATTCTCGCCCGGCTTCAGAGAGATACCGCCCGAGTCAAACGTAATTCCCTTCCCGACGAGGGCCAATAATCCACGAGCCCGCTTGTTACGCTTGGGCGGGTCATACCTCATGATGATCAGCTTTGGCGGTTCTTCAGAACCGCGAGAGACGCCCAACAGCGATCCCATCCCCAACTTTTCCATCTGCCGCTGATCGAGGACATTGATACTGAGGCCGAACTGCTTGGCAACTTTCTGTGCGCGCTGTGCAAGGACCGTCGGCGTCAGGTAACCTCCGGGTTCGTTCGCGAGATCACGGGTGAAGTTCGCCGCTTCGCCGATAATGCGGCCGCGTTCAGCGCCCTGTTGTAAGGCTTTCTTGTCGCCGCCCTCAATCACGACAGCGATTCGTTTCAGTTCGCGATCCTCTTTGTCTTTGGTTCGATATTTATCAGGCTCAAACAGGCCCATGATCGCGCCCACCATCGCGGTTTGCGCGACCTTGTCTGCTTCGCCGTCGGCGCGGGGCGCGATCGCTATCGACTTCGCATTCTTGCTTCTGAGAAAACGCGCCGCGGTGCCGGCCATCTGCGTTATCTGTGCGGCTTTATAACCGTCCCGGTCGCCACAGCCAATCAGAAGCAGGCGCTCGGCCTTTAATCCTTTTCCCGGAACATGAAAGTAAACAGTCTCACCCGTTTTCGCCGCGAACTCTTCCGTCTTGATCACGCTGCTGATCAAGCCATCGACGGCGCCGTCTAGAGTTTGCAAAAGCCCTTCGTCGGCTTTTTCGCCTTTGAAAACCGCCACGGCCAGAGCTGTTACGTTAATCTCTTTCAACGATTGAGAACTTCCGATTGCTTCCATTCCTGCCCTCTCTTCTAAATGATCCGATCAGCTATTGAGTGGCACAGACTTCAGTCTGTGATTCCAATGCCCAGGTTCACAGACTGAAGTCTGTGCCACTGCCTAAGTATTATCGATTCCGTTCCTTCAATTGCGCCTGGGTTTCGCGCTCCACGATGCGCCGCATTTCGGTTTCGCGCTTGTCGTACAACTTCTTGCCCTTCGCGACACCCACCTCAAACTTGATTTTCCGGCTCTTCAAATAAACCCGGGTGATGATCAAGGTCATTCCCTCAATCGATGCCGCTTCATCAAGCTTGGCAATCTCGCGGCGATGAAGCAGCAGCTTGCGCGTGCGCAACGGTTCGTGGTTCGCAAGGTTGCCGAAAGTGTAGGGTGAGATGTGGGCATTGAACAGCCACGCCTCGCCGTCACGAACTCCCACGTATGACTCTTTCAGTTGAATGCGGCCGTCGAGGACACTCTTGACTTCAGTCCCCAGAAGGGCCGCACCGGCCTCGTACTTTGCCGAGATGTGATAGTTGTGAAACGCGGCGCGGTTCGTCGCCAGGACTTTTTCTTGCGTCGCCGTTGCCATTCAAGTTGTACTAAAGCGAAAGCTGACTATAACAAGCAAGTGAACGGGGAACAAGCGAGTGATTGCTGGCCGCCTGTCTTAGCACCGGGCTTTAGCACGGTGAGTGGTGATGGATTTCACGGAAACTTTTTAAACACTTTCAAGGTGTGTTGGATGCTGAATTCACCGGGCTAGAGCTCGGTGCTAATGAGGCAGCTACGAACAAACTGCACTGGAGTGAACACTTCGGATGGTTTGATTTTGCTGGTATTCTCAAAGCCCTTGATCGATATGCAGCGTCTAACAAACCCTCGAACACTCTGGCCCACCCTCATTCTGGTTTCAGGAATCCCGCGAATTGCCGGGGCTTTCTTCCTGCCAAATGCCTTTGGCGACGCCTACGTTTACATCCGCGATATCGGCACGATGAGCACGAAGCTGTCAAATGGAACGTTCGCTTTGACTGACCTCTACGGATTCTGGCTGCCGCTGTATCAGTTCATTTCCGCCGCGGTGAACATCTTCATAAGGAACGGATTTTATTCGGGAAAGATCGTCTCGGCGCTATTCGGAATAGGATCGTGTCTGTTTATTTACAGCATTACGCTGCGCTTGACGGCGAATCGTACGGCCGCGCTGATGGGGTTTGCTCTCATCGCTTTCAATCCACTTCACATCACCTACTCAGCCTCGGCGATGACCGATGTGCCTCATGCGTTTTTCGTCCTGACCAGTCTCTATTTTGTTTTGCAGAGAGGCTGGGTGCTCGCCGCAGTCTTCGCCGCGCTCGCCGGTCTAACCCGGGTCGAGAGCTGGATGTTCATAGCAGTGATCCCCGCGATTCAGTTCTTAAGGGAGCGACGCATTTCGATCACGGCGCTCTTGATCCTTCTGATCCCGCCGTTGTTCTGGTTCTACATTTCGTGGCGGGCGACGGGTAACTGGCTCGCGTGTTTTGTACAGCGCCAGTACTACCACGACTGGCTGCTGGCGATGAATCCCGCGTTGGCGCGCTTCTCTCTTCCAAGCGTTCTTCGTGACAGCGCCATCTTGATCGTCTCCACCAACATTGCGGTTTTGATTTCGGCGTTCGTGGCGGCGTGGTTCGCGTTCAGGCGCCGCCATATCAGTTTTACCAGACCCGGCCTGCCCGAAAAGTGGCGCATGATTCGGGTGCCGGTCGTCTTCTTCTTCGCCTTCTTCAGTCTCCTGGTTACCGCGTATCTAACGCATCAGCAGCCGATGATTTTTCCGCGTTACGGATTGCTTCTCTTCAGCCTGGGCATTCCGATTCTGATGTGGACGCTGCTTAGGCTGGGACAGCAAAACCCACAACGGGCGCGGCTCATTCTGGTATCCGTGATTGTGCTCTGCGTTTTTGATGGGAGCGTCGAACTCGTTGGATCAATCGGGTCGCTTAACCAAACCTCCGCCCAGCGCGCCGTGGCCGATTATCTTCACACTCACGTCAACCCGAATTCGAACTCCTTCATCTTTAGTGACGAAGGCACAGTGTCCGTAATGTCGGGCCTTCCCGAGCAGAAGTTCCTGACTTCATCAGACGCGCCGCGGGACCGCGAAAGTTTTTTGAATTACCTGAAAGACAAGCACGTTGAGTATTTGGTGTTCGTCAATAAGGGGGATTCAACTCCTGCTAAGCTGTTCCCGGAGTTGCAGGACGGAACAGGTAACGATTTGTTTCAGCCGGTCTTACACGCGCACGCAAGATTCTTGCGAATGGAGATTTGGTTATACAGACTTCGCGCCCGCTGAAACGAACGGGGCCGTTATCGTTCGCGAAGGTTTGATTCGTGGGTGACATTAGCAAAATTTACGATATTGACATGCCGCCCAGAAACATAGAAAGTGACCTCACAGGGGAACGTTATGAGGAAGGCAAAATCGACAAGCGAAGCAACGATCGACCGTCCACGGCGCGCAGTGATAACCAGGAAAGAGGCTCTGAAGCGCATGAAGGAATTCTCCAAGCGAAAGGAGAGGTTCATTGCCACTGTTAGAACGAGCAAGAGTGGAAGCCTACGTCCCTGATCTCCCATCAGAGCCTGCTCATTACAATGAAAGCGTGAAATGAAATAGCCTCGGTGAGAGCGCGAAGCGCGCCGCCCCAGGGATCGCGCTAGCCCGATGAGTCATAAGCCCGCTTCAGCGGGCGATACAGAGATCGTTTCTTGTCTTTCCCTGTCCTTATCTTTAGACTCGTCTAAGCGAGAACGCGGCCTGAGCCCCACTATATTTCGCGAGCTTGGTTTCCGGTTCTTTTTCTTTTCGCGTGAAGAACCGAGAATGCATGTTCATGTTTACTGCGGCCACGGTGAAGCGAAATATTGGATGGAACCTACTATCGAATTGGTTGAGAACTATGGCTTGCGAAGTCCCGATCTTCAGACCGTGCGTCGGCTAATCGAGGAACATGAAGATGAAATCAGAGACGCTTGGCACAGACACTTTGGAAGTTGAGGTCAGCCACATCTCCAAACATGGAGTCTGGCTGTTAATTGGCAAGAAAGAGCTCTTTCTTTCCTTCTTGAACTGTCCATGGTTCAGGGACGCTTCTGTCGCAGCTATACAGAATGTTGAACTCCTAAGCGAACGCCATCTCTACTGGCCGGACCTTGATATCGATCTCGCAGTTGAATCAATCGAACATCCAAAGCGCTTTCCGTTGGTTGCCAAGTAACGCCGCCTGCTCAGCGCGCTTATTGAATTGTTCGGTTCCGGTTGAACCCCAGGATACGAGCCAGACGGTTGGGTCTGGCTCTTCAAATCAGCCTTCGCCGCAACATATCCAAAGCCGCCTGCGAAGCCCGCCACCGAATCAACTCCCGATCCCCAGGCAAAACAAAACGCTTATGCTCGGTATGCGCGTCATCGGCAAGTGCGATGAAGACCAAACCGACGGGCTTTTCTTCGGTGCCTCCGTCCGGGCCGGCGATTCCGGTCACTGCCAACCCGAAATCGGTTTTGGCGCGATGACGTACGCCGCGCGCCATGTCTCGGGCCACCTGTTGACTGACCGCGCCGAATTCGCGAATCAATTTCTTGTCGACTCCCAACAGGCGCTGCTTTGATTCGTTTGAATAGGTCACCAAGCCTTCGACGAAATACTTTGATGAACCGGGCACATTGGTTAGCCGCTGAGCAATCAAACCGCCAGTGCAGCTCTCGGCCACCGCGAGGGTGAAGCCGGAGATCGCCAAACTTCGTCCCACAACCTCTTCCATCTTTTCTCCGCGAAACGAAAAGACCGCGTTCCCTAGTTCCGTTTCGATTTTAAGAGAGAGATCGTCCAGCAGTGTCTCAGCCGCCGCCTCGGTTCGTCCGTGCGCGCGCAGATGAACTTCGATTTCGCTGCTGTTGAAGAGAATCGTCGTCTGCGGATTTTCGTATTTGGAATAGATCGGCGCGATGCGCTCATCGACCGCGGATTCGCCCATGCCCGCGACGCGCAGCACTCGCCGCGCGAAACGAATATCGCCGGCCAGCTTTTCCAGACGCGACGCGACATGGTTCTCGAACATCGGCTTCATCTCACGCGGCGGGCCGGGAAACAAAGCAACCGCGCATCCTTCGTGTTCGAGATAGAGACCCGGCGCGCTGCCGTTGGGATTCGGCAAAACCTCAGCGCCATCGATCACCATTGCCTGTCGCGAGTTTCGCTCCGGCATGTTGACGCCAAAGCTCTTGAACCGCTCGCGGATTTCGGCAAGCACAGTCTCGTTAAGGCTGAGCCGCCGCTTCAGCGCACGCGCCACAACTTTGCGGGTGATGTCATCTTCGGTTGGGCCCAGGCCGCCGGTGGTGATCACGACGCGCGAACGCTTTACCGCGTCTTTGACGACTTCTTCCAGGCGCGCATCGTCGTCGCCGACAACCGTCTTAAGCTTCACGTCGATCCCCATGCGATTGAGTTGCTCGGTCAGCCAGAGACTGTTGGTGTCGGTGCGATCAGAGGCGAGCAGCTCGGAACCGATGGCGATGATTTCTGCTGAGAGCATAGGATGTCTACAAAAACTGACCGTTTAGAAGCGGTCTACCGCCCGCTTGGGTCGGGCAATAGCCCGACTCTAAACAATCCGGGGTCGTAATCGCGCGCCCTCCCCAAACTCAACTGATCCGATCGCAAATCGCCGCGCCGGCTTCCTTCGTCGACAGTGAGCCGCCGAGATCTCTAGTCGTCTCACCCTCGTTGATCGCGATTTGGACTGCGCCTTCGATAGCCACGGCGGCTTCCTTGTAATACAAATAATCGAGCATCATCGCCGTCGTCAAAATTGCGCCGACAGGATTGGCTACATTCTTTCCCGCCAGCGGCGGCGCGCTGCCGTGCACCGGCTCAAACAAAGAGACGCGACCGGGATGGATGTTGCCCGACGCCGCCAAACCGAGTCCACCCTGTAGCGCCGCGCCGAGGTCCGTCAGAATATCGCCAAACAAATTTCCGGTAACGATGACGTCGTACTGCGAAGGGTCCTGCACCATGAACATCGCCATCGCGTCGATGTACTGATGATTGGTCTCAATGTCCGGATAACGCGCGGCGACTTCCTTGAAAACCCTCTGCCACAGGTCGCCGCCAAAACGCTGCACGTTCGATTTGTCCGCCATCGTCACGCGCTTTCGTCCATGCTCGCGCGCGTATTCAAACGCAGCGACGATAATCCGCTCAACTCCCTGACGCGTGTTTAGTTCTTCCTGAGTCGCAATCTCGTCCGCAGTTCCCTTCTTCAAAAACCCGCCGGCGCCGCAGTATGCGCCTTCCGTGTTCTCACGAAAAACCACGAAATCAATTTCTTCCGGCTTACGCCCGCGCAGGGGCGTCAGGCGCTCGTGCAATAACTTAACCGGCCGCAGATTAATATAGAGATCCAGACCGCGCCGCATCCCCAGCAGAATGTCTTCAGCGTGCTGGTTGGAAGGAACACGCGGATCGCCGAAGGCGCCACCGAGAATCGCGTCAAAATCGCGGCTGAGCATTTCCAGCGCACCCGCCGGCAGCGTTACACCTTCACGCAGGAATTTTTCCGCACCCCAATCAAAGTGAGTCAGCGCTGGAGTAACGTTGTGTGTTTCGCGCACTCGTGCAAGCACGCCGAGCGCCGCATCGATCACTTCCGGACCAATGCCGTCTCCGGGGATAACTGCGATACGTTTTGGATTGCTCATCTGTAAACTCGTTCGCTACCTTGCTGACATTTTCACTGGAGTCCAATGATCCCTTAGCTCTCGTTCGACCTTCACCAAACTGTTTTGATCAAGCCTGCTGATTGAATTTGAGAGTCGCGAGTGACTAAGGGCAAATTTAGATGCAAAGCTGTTGCGGCAATTATCCGATCCGGCATGTCCGGGACGGAGTGGTATGGGATGCGTTGGACCGCATCAGCTATTGGGCGATCCAAGCCGACTATTTGGTACGCTGTCGCAGGATCGCTCAATGCACTACGAAGCAGGTCGAGCACATCACCAGGTATCCGCTTCTTTTCGACAAGGTAAATAAGCTCGATTACTGTGATGGCGGAGACGTAAATGACGCCGTTCGCTTCCGCGTCGTCGACTGTTTCTGTGGCCCTCGGGGATAGACGGTTGGGCTCTGCGAAATACCAAATTACGACGTGAGTGTCGACGACGATGTCGGCCATTAATCAGAACCCTCACGCACGTAGCGGGGCCACATTTCTCGGCGAGCTTCAGTTATCTGATCCTCGGATATGTGAATGTTTAGGTGAGACAGCGCGCCTCTCAGCAAGCGTCGCTGCGGCTGGCTTCCATTTCCTTCGTCGAGCGACTCAACAAACTCCAGCACGCTTCGCTGCTTATCCGGCGGCAGTGCTCTCAGTTTCTCCACCAGTGTCTCTTCGACGCTCATCGACTTCTGCTCCTCTGACAATAATCCCTGCTCCGGCCAAGCAACATCGGGCTCAATGCTTGTTCGCCAGCCGCTCCTCAATCTTCGGCAAGCTTACCAACACCGCATCGCCGACGACCTTCAAACTCTTCGCGGAGATCTTATCGAGCGTATCTTCTTTCGTGTGCCAGTACTCGTACGTACTTAGTTGAATGATGTCGAGCGCGTCGACTCCGGCCTTGAGAAACGGCCCGTGATCGTCGTCGCCGACGCCTTCCAGCGAATCAATAAACACGTTGCCGTAACCAAGTTGCTTCCCAGTCTGCCAAACAATATCAGTGAGCCAGGTGGTCCCCAGATCGGCACGTCCCAAGCGCAGGTTCTTGTAACCCATCATGTCCAAAAGAATCATCGCCTGCACGCGCGGCAACTCGTTCTTTTCGACTAGCTGAGTTACGTATCGACGACTGCCGTAAGTGTGATCCGGCAAGGGCGTCTTGGGATCGGCCGCGTTCGGGTTGTGGCACTCGTCCCAGTCAAAACAGAAGGCTTCTTCACCATCAAAGAAAACAAACCAGTAAGTCATTTTCGGCTTCTGTTTGCTGGCCGCCATCACCCGGGCAATTTCCATCAGGGCGCCCGTCGAAGAGCCGCCGTCGTTGGCCCCGACGAACTTGATCTCCTTGAAATACTTTGTGTCGTAGTGGCTGGAAATAATCACTACGTTGTTCGATTCACCGGGCAGCTCGGCAGTAACGTTGACCATCCGGCGATCGCCGATCGGCGTGGTCGCATGAAACTCATCGGTCATAACCTTCAAACCATACGACTTCAACTGATCGATCATGAAGTTACGGGTCCGCTCGAGTTCCGCCGACCCAGCCGGCCGCGGACCGAACTCCACCTGTTTGCGCACCAGCTCGAACGCGCGTTCACCGTCAAAGTCGGATTTCGCCGGTGACGCAGATGGCGTGGTTGAACCGTCGGTCGGCTTGTTGTTGCTCGGACAGCCGAGCAATAGAAACGGGACCAGCAGAACAGACCCCAGGGCGAAAAAGCGGGACGACTTCTTCAACACCTCGTTCATCGACGGAGCATTAGTCATAGGCTTTGAATTAGAGTTCAAATCGTCCTTTCCTTTTCCGGTGCGCCGCCCGAATCGGTCTTGGCTGAATCGTCAGGCATGACGCTATCAAGAATCTTCTTGCCCAGCGAAATGGAAGCGTCTGTAATCTTGTCGAAAGCCTGCGTCATGGCGATGGTTTCCAGTTGCATCAGGGTCGAAATCTTACTCTCGAAAGACAGCTCCCTGAATTCCTGCCGCAGGTCACGCGTCTTCGCTGCGCCGGCGCTAGTGGATTCGGCGTTCACGGCTAATCTGATCACAAGTTCGCCGGTGCGCGTTGCCTTACATTGGCAGGCCAGACGCTCGCCTTTGGCCAGCCGTTCCGGGCTCAACAGCGCACGTTCTTTGTCCGTCAAATCAGAAAGCAACGTACCTCCAGCGACGATCAGGATCGCGCAACCGCTATCGCACACGCCGCAGTCCGGAATCTGAAAGCCGACACGCCGGGCCGCCTCAGCGACAGAAATCCCTTCGTCAAACACTCCGCTTAATCCACCGGGTGTAAACTTTATCTCGACACTCATGGTTAATCCCTTCCCCGCGATCCGCGCACGGCCGCGCGCGCGTTTGGCTGGTTCGTACTATCAGGTTTCTTGTCGCGCCGCTGACGGCGGCAGTCGGCACAAATTCCGATCATTCGCAGCAGGTGCTCAGTCAATTCGAACTTATGCTTAGCCGCCATCGCATCTTGAATGGCTTCCAGCTCGGGCGAATAGAATTCGATAATCTTTCCGCACTCCGAACAGATCATATGATCGTGGTGCTCATGTTTGTAATTGTGCTCGTAATGCGCGCGGCCATCGCCGAAGCGCACCTCGCGCGCCAGACCGGCCTCAGTCAACAGCCGCAGCGTGCGGTAAACCGTCGTCTGGCCCACCGTGGGATCCTGACTACGCACCAGGCCGTAAAGGTCCTCGCCCGAAACATGACCCTCAGTCCGCAGGAAAACATCGAGAATAAGATCCCGCTGGGCCGTGCGTTTCAGCCCTTCCTTCTGAATGTGTTTGAGGAAGACTTCCTGCTCTTCGGTCATTGATGTTGCGTCAGACAGCAGACTCGTTTGAGAAGACGAACGCATTCTACACCCTGCCGAACTTTCAAAGAAATGAGCTTTGAGTTGGATAAGGAAGTGAACTATAGGTAGCACAGAAAAATGAGGTTTGACCGGGCGTCCCGATCGCTCCTACCGCTCACTGCTTACTGCCTACTGCCAACTGCTTTATGTTATCTTTCCCGCGTGCCGGGGTGGCGGAATGGCAGACGCTGCGGACTTAAAATCCGTTGTCCGTAAGGACGTGCGGGTTCGACTCCCGCCCTCGGCACCAATCTTTTTCGTACCTTACCAACGCTCGTTGAGTAGCGTTCTAATTTCGCTCTTCTCAGCGCCTTGTGTATTTGCTTCGCTCGTTTGGAAAACTTCCGTCATTTTGTCCGTTGAAGGACGCCGCTGGCACGAAACGACTTGTTCCCTGGCAGCATGAAAGTGGACTCTTCGTTGTGATGATTCGCATCAATGATTGTAAACGCGATCCGATTCATGAATCCTTTTTCGGTATTCCCAGTTACGTCGAAGAGGGTGAATTCCACACTGTTACCGTCCGGCGAGATCTTCCCTTCCATGCGGGGCCGGTTCCCGGAGTCACAATAATGCGTCAAGAGCAGCCGGTCTCCGTCCACATAAATCATCGTGATCGGATTGTCCGGACTTCCACTCGATGTCATCTCGTGAAGGATGGCGTTACCTCTGGATGTCACCCGAATGGTCGCTTGCACGGACATGCCCATTACGCCTCCTTGCCAGGAACCGGCCAGAGTCTTCAGTTTCTCAAACGCCTTTTGTGCGTCGGACTGTGAGCCAGAGGTTTTCGGCATTGGCATCGGCATCTCTTGCGCCGATGCGACGATGGCCGTCACTGCGAGTATGATTAGAATCGTAAGTTTTCGCATTGGTTCTCCTTTGTTCGGTGACTAATACGCACAGCGTATCTGTGGCCGAAACCAATGCCCATGCTTTGGCGTATCAAAAGCATGTTCGGATGTTGCAAGGAGTCAGTAGCAAATGCCTAATCCGACGATCGCCGCCGGCTACCCGAAAGCGTTCCTTGAATTTGCAGTGTCGAGAGGCGCCGATCGCGCGGCGCTCCTCGAACGATCGCATCTGTGTCTCGCCGATCTTGAGAATCCAGAGGGCCGGATTCCCCTAACCACGTACATCGCCCTGATGAAAGCCGGGATTGAATTGTGCAAGGAGCCGGCCCTTGCACTCCTGTTCGGCGAGGCGGTCAGACTTCAGGACATCTCGATCGTAGGATTCCTCGGCGAGACATTGAGTAACATTGAGTCGGGACCGGCGATGATGAATCGGTACGCGCGCCTGGCGCTCGATCCTGATGATGGTGGAAACGCAGACGCAATTGAGCTAGTCCGCGAGGGTGGTGATCTCTGGTTGAAATCCACGAGTGAAGCCTACATCGATAACCCGCTGCTGACTGAGTCCGCCTTCGCCCGCAACGTGTGCGGCGTGCGGGCGATGTTGGCATCCATGCCGGGTTTCGCGAAAATGCCGTTCCCCAAGGCAATTCGCTTCACGCACAAAGAGCCCAGCTATCGCGCCGAATATGATCGGATCTTTGGGGTGCCACTTTTCTTCGGCAGCAACATGAACGCATTATTGTTGGATGAAGGGTTCCTGAAAGTAAGTCTGCCCCGCGCCAATCCCCATCTCTCACAAGTTTTGACCGCGCGGGCGGAAGAGATGCTCAAAAGTCTGGAGAGTTCGAAAACCACCAGAGGCAAGGTTGAGGAATTATTGACGGCTAACCTTCAAAGCGGCGCGACGAGTGTAGATGTAATCGCGCGTCAACTAGGAGTGAGCCGGCAGACGCTTTTTCGTAGATTGAAAGCGGAAGGTGTTACCTTTGAGAAAGTGCTCGACGAATTGCGTCACAGGATGGCCTTGAAGTATTTAGACGACAGAAAGCTTCCGGTAAACGAAACTGCTTACCTGGTTGGGTTTTCAGATCCGGCCGCATTCTCTCACGCATTCAAACGGTGGACCGGACACAGCCCCGCGACGATTCGCAAGCGCAATGTGTAACCCGTCACGGTCAAACCAGGGCTGGAATAGATTTTCAATTTACAGTTCGCAATGCCTATTCGCCTGCACTTTCCCTTTTGCTGACCCCGCCGCCCTTAACCCAATGACTACTCCGCCTCTCCCTGAACAGATCGAACTCCATCGCGACCGCATGTGGCGCCGCGACGAAGACCTCCGCGTTGAAAGCGCTGTTGACGCCGAACGTTTCATCGAAGACGTGGGCTTTGCCAATACGCTGACAGATACCCGTCGCGCAGGTCCATCGTTGTACATCGCGGTATGCGGTCGCCGCGATGTTAGTTTGCCGCGCAATGTCCAGAAGAACGAAGAGACGCGCCTGACCTGGTACCTCAAGGATGAAGTCATGCGCCGCGGCCGTGTTTACTACGCGAAACTCGCGGGTGGTCGTTCGATGTTTGTCGCGCCGCGCCTAATAAGTCACTTTGCCACGGTGTGGATACCCCGGCGGAAAGATGAGCCAATACTATTGTCAGACGCGGCCCAGCGTATTCTCAAAGTGCTGCGGCGCGAACATGACCTGGCCACGGGCGACCTGCGCGCTGAAAGCGGAGTCACCGAACGTGCGGCATTCACCCGCGCGCTCGATGAGTTACAACGCCAGATGAAGGTGATCCCTCAGGATGTCATTTATCAACCGTTTTCCTACATCTGGACCCTGGCCGAAGATCGTTTCCCGGAAGAGCTGAGAAAACGTGGCAACGCGTCAGGCGTGGCCGCCAGGCGCAAGACGGCGCTGCGAGAGATCGCTAGAGCATATCTGGCGGGCGCCGGGATGACTCTGCTCGGCGAGACAGCGCGCGCTTCGGGTTTGAGCCGCGTTGAAGCTGGTTCCGGAAACCATCAACTGGTAGATGAAGGATATGCAATCCGAATCAAGCAAGGGGTGTATGCGAAGAAAGTAATGAGTGACGAGTGATTGCGCCCGATCAAGACGCAACTTGCGTGATGATCCCGTCGCTATCGCTCCCGGTTCTGACACGCTCATCGGCGTGGCTGCCCTCCCTGCTCTCTCCATCTCTCTTCCTTCATTCCGAACAACAAAAGCGACAAGATGGTTACGGCGGCGCTAAGGAGACCGACGAGCGAGACCGACGACCGCTAGGTTGGGCAGTTCTGCGAAGACCCGGCGAGAGAAAGATGGTTAGCGCGAGCGTTACGTTCTGTGCTCAAGAATCACTCATTGGTAGGCAGAACCAAACGCACCGAAGAATGGTGCAACTTCAAAGTCATCGGAGGAAATGATGAAAAAGAGAAACTTAATCGTTACGCTTCGCAATTCGCTCAAACTCGCCGGCTCACACAATAAGGAAGCCTTGAGGAAAACCACCATTGTTGCCGCGCTCGCGGTGCTGGCTCTGGTTACAGTCTTCGCAATGAGCGAGTCCGTTACGAGTCCAACCAGCGCTTCGCAACTTTCCCCAGCGGTCTTGAAAACCGCGGCGTCGTCGGCCGAGCCGCTGCCGCTGGAACCCTCTTCTGCGACCTGCTTTTGCAAGGTCTCAGCCAACGGTACCGAGGTGGCGAAACCAACCAAAGGCGGTTACGTTCAGCCATTCCAGGCAGAGGCGTGCCGAAACTATTGTCGCGGGCAATGGGATTCCAGTCAGCAACAGCGCGTGAACTGGGCCAAGCTGCTACCGGGCGCCTGCGGGAACGTCACCGTAGTCATGGAAGCGGCATTAGGCACGATGGGCTATCAGTTGGTCAGAGGTCCGGAGATCGAACACGGAATCAATGGTACCCACATGGTCACGACCTACTCGTGTCCGATCGGTCAACAAGTGACAACGAG